>JBMHDE010000001.1:0-26620 GCA_049889555.1 Synechococcus sp.
GAGCTCACGCCACCAGGCATCAGGCTCTGGGCAGCACTGAAGATTGCCTGGGAGTGGCTGGTGTTCAGGGTGGGAGCAGTCACGGGGACGGATGCCAAGGGGCAGATGCGAACCGGACGACATCCTGACCCAAAACGGTCACCTGCGACTGAACTGTGACTGAAGCGGTCGTGAGCGGTCGTGCAGCGACGCCAGTTCTGCCACAGTTGTGGGAGGTGAGTTTGCCGGCTTTGATTCACGACTGGGCAGTCCTGGACAGAGATCTCAGCCGATGCCTTCCGGCCGGAGCGGTGGTGCGCAAGCGCCAGGAATTGCTTGCTTATGACTGTGATGGTTTGACAATTGATCGCCATCAGCCCCCCCTTGCGGTGTTGCCTCGCACCACTGAGGAGGTCGCTGAGACTGTTCGATGTTGTCGCGCCCATGGCGTGCCCTTTGTGGCCCGTGGCAGTGGGACAGGGCTGTCGGGCGGCGCGGTGACGGAGCAGGAGGCCCTGCTGATTGTGACCAGCCGCATGCGTGAAATCCTGAAAGTTGATCTTCTGAATCAAACGATCACCGTGCAGCCTGGGGTGATCAACAGTTGGGTCACCCGTGCGGTTGCCGGAGAGGGCTTTTATTACGCCCCCGATCCATCCAGTCAGGTGGTGTGCAGTATCGGCGGCAATGTTGCGGAAAATTCCGGTGGGGTGCACTGCCTCAAATACGGCGTGACCAGTAACCATGTGTTGGGCATGGACGTGGTCTTGCCCGATGGCAGTGTGACGCGCCTTGGTTCCGATTTGGTGGACACTCCAGAACTTGATCTGCGTGGTGCATTTATCGGCAGTGAAGGAACGCTCGGTATTGCCACAGCGATCACCCTGCGATTGTTGCGAGCCCCCGAGAAGGTCTGTGTGTTGCTGGCAGATTTCCCCACCATGGAAGCGGCTGGTGATGCTGTGCGTCGGGTCACCGCCGCTGGAGTGCTACCTGCCGGCATGGAGATCATGGATAACTTCATGATCAATGCGGTCAACGATCTGTTCGGGCACGACGAATACCCCCGCGATGCCGCAGCGGTGTTGTTGGTCGAGTTGGACGGCCAGGCGGCTGAAGTGGCTGTGGCGTCAGAGCAAGCGGCTGACCTCTGTGTTGTAGCTGGAGCACGCGGTGTTCGGCGCGCGGACGAAGCGGCTGATCGTGCGTTGCTGTGGAAAGGGCGTAAATCTGCCTTTGCGGCCGTTGGTCAGATCTCACCCACGTATTACGTGCAAGACGGCGTCGTGCCCCGCAGCAGCTTGCCCAAGGTGTTGGCGGCGATTGAATCGCTCAGTCGAGACCATGGCTTGCCAGTGGCCAATGTGTTTCACGCTGGTGATGGCAATCTCCACCCGTTAATTCTCTATCGCCGGGACGACCCTGGGGTGAACCAGCGGGTCAGGGAGCTTGGGGCTGCGATTTTGCGCGAATGTTTGGCAGTCGGCGGAAGTATCACCGGGGAACACGGTGTCGGCGCAGACAAGCGCTGTTATCTCGATTGGATGTTCACCCCTGATGATCTCGCCACAATGCGCCGGCTTCGGCTGGCCTTTGATCCGGAAGGGCTGGCGAATCCGGGCAAGATCTTTCCCACCCCCACCACATGTGCTGAGTCTTCGCGTCGAGCGGTGACCGTGCGATCTGATGCCGCCATGATGGCCTTCTGAAGCGATCGCGACCCTTTCGGGAGGGGATGGTTGTCAGGTCTTCGTCAGTCTTCGCCCCAGTCGTCCTCGTCATCGTCTGGCGGCCAGTGGAGGTCAACCACCACCGGGGCATGGTCGCTCGGTTGCTCCTTACCTCGTTCTTGCGTGTGGATCACGCAGCTACGGGCTAAGTCGAGCAAATCCTCGCAGAGGTAGATGTGATCAATTCTCCAGCCGCTGTTGCGGTTCCAGGCCCCACTGCGGTAGTCCCACCAGCTCCAGTGGCCCGCATCCGGTTCAAACATGCGGAACACATCGGCCATGCCCTCGCCGAGTGCTGTCTTCAAGGCTGTGCGTTCGGCATCGCTCGCCATGATGCCGCCCGAGAGACGCTCGGGATCGTGGATGTCACGGGCGTCCATGCCGATGTTGAAATCACCCACCACGCAGAGAGGTTCATCGCGTTCGCGCACGGCGTCGAGGTACCGCTTCAGGCAGTCAAGCCATTGCAGCTTGTAGGTGTATTTGTCTGATGTCAGTGAAGAACCATTTGGCACGTAGAGATTGATGACGCGGACGCCATCCAGGAGTGCACTGATCACCCGCTTTTGCTGGCCAAGGTCGATGGCTTCTGGGTCGCTACCTAATTCACCAATCAACCCACAGCGCACGTCATCGAGGGGGGCCCGACTGATCATGGCGACCCCGTTGTAGGCCTTTTGACCGTGGAAATTGGCCTGATAACCAATGCGTTCGAAAGCTGCTTGCGGGAACAGAGGGTCATCCACCTTGGTTTCCTGCAGGCACAGCAGTTCAGGTTGGTGGGTCTGCAGCCAGGTCAGCACATGGTCCAGACGGGTGCGGATGGAGTTCACGTTCCAACTGGCAATCAGCACAGGCTTTCTTCTCGCCAAAACAGACCCTTAGCATTAGCGCCATTGGAGTCCGATGATGAAAGCAATCCAACGACTCATGACCGTGGGCGTGGTGGTTCTGATCTGCGGAGCCGCCAGTCCAGTTTTGGCGCAGTCCCAGGCTCCGATGACCGGCTATCAAACGCGGACCGAACTTGAGATTTACAACACAGAGCCCGGTAAGCCCAGAGGGTCTGTGTTGGATGCGAGTAATCCGATCGATCTGCTGAATCGCCTGCGCCGGGCCACCGCGCTGAATGACGCCACAGACCCCGTGGATGCCATCGATGCGGCTCTTATCGACTGGGACGCACAGATTCTTTCTCCTTGAGTGGATCAACCGTTTCCGGCCCAGTGATCACTCCTTGGCTGATCAGCCCCCAACGGGTTGCTAAGGCATCGAGGACTTCGGTGTCGGCATTTATGGCGACTTGCTTGGTTCGGGCTGATGCCAGCAGGGCCAGGGCTTGATCCAGTTGCCCTTGTTCCTGGAGGAGCAGGGCCTTGGCCATGCTCGGGCGGACATCGTCCGGAGCATCGTTGATGAGCTGCTCGTAGGTGGAGAGCGCAGCATCAGCGGAGCCACTCTGGCGTTGAAGATCCGCCAGCAACAGGCCCAGGGGCACCCGTTTTGATGGTGCCTTGGTGTTGCTCAGTGCTGTTTGCACAGTGCTAATCGCTTCCTGGGATCGTCCCTGCTGGATGCGCAGCAGGGCCAGGGCTTCAAGAACATCGGGGTTGGCGGGTTGCAGCTGGGCAAGGTGTTGCAGCTGGGCTTCTGCACGGGCGCTATTGCCATTGCGCAGTTCCAGTTGGCTAAGCAACAGGCGCCAACGCCAAGCCTTGGGTTGGGCAGCCAGTTGATCTTCGACCAACACAATGCTTTCCTGCAGTCGGCCCAAGGCCAAGAGGCGTTCCAGCAGCCGGCGTTCATCAACGGCGCTGAGTGGTCCTTGTTCCCTTTGGTTCAACAATGCACTGACCTGGCGGTCGACTTCAACCCGACTGGGAGAGGCGCTGGACTGACCATGGATCAATTCGTTGAGTAGCCAACCCACCCCAAGGGCTACAACCAATCCGCTACCCAGCCACCATCGTTTGCGTCTTGTCACTGCTTGCCGCTGGTTTCAACTCGTGCAACGCAGTCTGAGGGGCCTTGCCTGTGCTGGCTAAAGTTTGTTTCGGGCTCCTGCATGCCCTTTTTGATTCATGCGCGACCATCCGATTTCCCCGGTCACCGAACCGCTGCAATACCGGGCCATCGGCGTTGTCCGTGGCACTTACAAGCCTGAGTCCGAGAATCAGTTCACCCGTGGGGTCGTGGTGGACGATCAAGGCCAGCAGGTCGACGCTGTGGTGTTGGGCCGCATGCTCACGCTGATGCGCCGTCACCTGGTGATGGACCATCCCCACCTCTGGGTGGTGTATCCCCGTTCCCGTGAAGCTGGTCACCTCCATCTTCAAATTGCTGGCATCTGGGAGCCGAGCACCCTTGATCGCTCTGAAGGCTCAACCGCCCCTGAAACAGAGCCGGTGCACGACACCTTGCCGGAGGGTGACGATTACTTCTCCATCCGTGGCGAGTTGATCTACACGCGCCCTGAAAGCGGTGACTTGGTGGTGAAGGTGCGTCAACAGCCCCGTGCTGACGGCCATCGCCCTTTGCCTTTCAAGCTTCAGCTCAAAGGGGTGGTTCCGATTGAGCATCTCCGCCATTTCGTCAATCTCAACGTGCGTCGTCAGGGCCAGGACTTGCATGTGGAGGGTTTTGAGGCGATTGCTCCCATGCCCACCCGCGGCGGGAAAGGCCGCACTGGCAAGGGACGCGCCCGGCAGGCTCAGTCCTGATGGAGCCCTTGAAGCCTCCCGGCAGTGGTGGTGAGTCGCGTGGTTCTGTCTCCAGTGGAACGGCAGGGGCTGCCGTAGCGGGTGCCACCTTGATCGCTGTGTTTGGTCCACCGGTGGGGATTTCTCCGGCGTGGATTGCTGTGGGGCTTGGCGGTTTACTCGTGGGGCTGACAGTGGATGCATCCCAATGGGAGGGCCTAGGGGGGCATTTGTTGGCCGAGTCATTGCCTGGGGGCCGGGCTCGTTTGCGACGGATTGCCTGCCATGAGGCAGGCCATGTGTTGCTGGCACGGGACAATCAATTGCCTGTTCAGCGGGTGATGGTGGGCACCCGTGCATGCCTTCAAGCCGGGGTCCGCAGCAACGGCGCCACTGAATTTGCGATTCCCGACAGCGTGCGCATGTCGCTTGAAGATCTCCGCCGCTGGAGCCGGGTCTTGCAGGCTGGCATCGCCGCTGAAACGTTGCTTTACGGCTCCGCCCGTGGTGGCGCCGATGACCGGGCTCTTTTGGGTCGGTTATGGGGATTGTCGGGTCATGACGTGGACACGGCCCAACGGGAACAGCGCCGTGCCCGTCGTGAGGTGGATCAGTGGTTACGCTCCCAGCGGCAGTCTCTGGAGGACACGGCAGACGCGTTGCTGCGGGCTCCGCTGGCTACCACGGTGTCTCCTCAGAGTTCCGCGGACTGATGGCTGACCTGGTGGTTGATTGTCCCACCGGCTTGGCCGGTGACATGTTGCTTGCCGCTTGTTTGGATTTGGGGGTGCCCCGCCATTGCATTGAACAGCCGCTTGCTGCCCTCGGTCTTGATGGTGCCTATCGCTTGGTGGTGAACGAAGGCCTCAATGGCGGGCTGCGCGGTTTGCAGCTTGATGTGGAAGCCGTTACGCCCCAATCTCGCCATCGCCATTGGCGGGATCTGCGTCCCCAGATCGAGCAATCCCCCATGGACGCCTCGCTGAAGCACCGGGTGTTGGCTGTTTTTTCAGCCCTGGCGGCGGCTGAGGCTGCTGTGCACGGCACATCCCCCGGGCAGGTGCACTTCCATGAGGTGGGGGCGATTGACAGCTTGGTGGATGTGGTGGGTGTGTGTGCTGCGATCACAGCCCTCGCTCCGGATCAGCTTGTCTGTCGGACGCCACCTGCTGGTTGTGGCACTGTGCAGACCGCGCATGGTTGCCTGCCGGTACCGGTGCCGGCTGTTCTTGAACTGGCGCGCCGTTATCGGGTGCCGCTGCGGTCGGGTGCTGACCTGCCCACTGGTGAGTTGACCACGCCGACGGGTTTAGCGCTGATGGCTGTGCTGGCGGATCGTTTTGACGAGCCAGGCGATTTCGTGGTGGGCGGAATCGGCATCGGCCTGGGTCACCGTCAGCTCGATCGCCCCAATGTGTTGCGTGTGTTGCAGGTGGAGCCACTGCCGAGCCCACAGTCCGAGGGTTCCGACCAGGGGGTGGCTTGGCAGGAGTTGGTGGTGCAGGAGGCCTGGATTGATGACGCCTCCGCCGAAGACCTGGCGGCCCTTGCTGAGCAGCTGCGTCAGGCCGGTGCTCTGGAGGTGACGACGGCTCCCGTTGTGATGCAGAAAGGACGGCCCGGGGTGGCACTGACGGCTTTGGTCTTGCCGGAGCGGGCGGAGGCTGTGCGGATGGGATGGCTTGGGACTGGTCCCACCCTTGGCGTCCGCGAACGCCGCCAAGGACGCTGGCTGTTGTGGCGCCGTGCGGGCATCTGTCCGTCGCCCTGGGGGGATGTGCGGGTCAAACAGGTGCGCAGGCCCGGTGGACGTCTTTCCTTGAAGGTGGAGCACGATGAGTTACGTCGCATCAGCCTGCAGGCCAACGTGTCGATCGATCAGGTGCGGGTGGCGGTGTTGACTAAGGCGGAGCGGTTCAAGCCGCTGGGGGATTGGACGTTGTGATGCGAAAACTGCCTGGTGGTTTGCGCCTCTGGGTCACATTGGCGAGCCTTGGCTTTGTGGCTTGGGCCCTGGCCAGGGATGGGCATGGCCTACGGGATTTCACCCTGTCAGCCCGAGGCTGGTGGTGGCTGTTGCTCGGGCTCAGCTTGAGCTGCTTGAGCCTGGTGGTGAATGCCGTGGCTTGGCGACAGCTGGTGCTCTGGCTCGGCCATGGCACCGATGGCCTCGCCCTGGTGCCGCTGCATTTGCGCACCAATCTGCTCAAGTATCTGCCAGGTGGTATCTGGCATTTCGTCGACCGTTTGCGCACGTTGCAACCGCGTCTGGGGACCAATCAGGCCTTGGTGTCGGTGTTGCTGGAGCCTGTCGTGATGGCTGTAGCTGCCCTGCTTTGGGTCCCGTTGGGCGGCTGGCAATCGGGGCTGGCCCTAGTGGCTGTTGTGCCGGCATTGGTGTTGGTGACTCGCTGGAGAGAGCCGCTGTTGGTGCGGTTGGAGCGGGCCAAGTGGAAGCAATTCCAACGGGCCAACACACAGGCATTAGCACCGTTGGATCCCGATCATCTAGGCAGTGGCCGCGGCGGTTATCCCTGGGGACCACTGGGCTGGGAGATGGTCTTTGTGCTCTGTCGCTTTGCAGGGTTTTGGAGCTGTGTGCTGGCCTTCGAGCTCGGCGCCGTGCCTTCTCTAGGGTTTTGGCTGGCGGGATTTGTCTTGGCTTGGACCGTGGGTTTGGTGGTGCCGGCAGCTCCCGGTGGTTTGGGGGTGTTTGAGACGGTGCTGCTGCTACGTTTTGGCAGTCTTGTGGGAGAGGCTCCCCTGCCGGAGGTGGTCTTTTCTTATCGCTTGGTGGTGACAGTCGCTGATGTGCTGGCCGCTGGGGTCGTGCAGCTCATGCATCGATGGTTGCCAGTGTTGCCACCAGCTCACGATTCAGCGGCCCAAGACTGATCGTCACCGGACTGCGTTGCTTTACGGTCTGCCCTTGAGTCGCAGCCTGTTGGTCAGGGCTGGTGGGGCGATCAGGTGCTCAGTTGTTCATGGGCCGTTGGTTGGTGCGGCTGTGCTCCAGTCCCGGCACGAGGGCTAGAGATGCCAACAGTCCCAGCGTGAGGATCATCAACATGGGCCAAAGGGCAGCTGCCAAGCGCTCATCACTGGAGTATTGAAAGACCCGTACCGAGAGGGTATCGAAATCAAAGGGGCGCAGAGCAAAGGTGAGTGGCAATTCCTTCACGGTGTCCACAAACACCAATAACCCCCCCACCGCGAGCGGTCCGCGCATCAGGGGAAGGTGCACACGTTTGAGCACATCCGGCCAGCGGCACCCCAATCCTGTGGCGGCTTCATCAAGGCTCGGAGACAGGCGCTCAAGAGCCGCATCCAGGCCTCCTTTGGCAACAGCGAGAAACCGGTCGAAGTAGCCCCAGAGCAGCAATAGCAGCGGTGCAATTTGCCATGGACCGCCTAACAACTGCAGGGCCAGGGCAAGGACTGCACCGGGGATGGCATAGCCCATGCCTGCCAGGAAGGTGAGGCTCCGCAACCAGGTGGCCTGACTCCATCGCTTGGCGATGGAAAGGAGCAGGGCTGCAATCATCGCCAAGGTGGCGGCAGCGAGGGCAAGACCAAGACTGCGACCTGTCAGCATCACCAGCTCACCGGAGAGGCCTTGATTGAGTTGATCAAGGTTGAGGCCGGCCCAGAGCAGGGGTGTGCCAAGGGTCAGCAGGGGTGGCACTGCACCGAGGCTTTGGGCGATCAGGGCGCGGCTCCCTTGCAGTTGCCAAGCAGGTGATTCACCTCCAGCAACGCCTTCCGCCCAGCGACGGCTGCGCCGGCGTAAGCGCCGTTCTCCCACCAGCAGCACCATCACGATACAAAGGGTGATCAGGGCTAGCCCTACGGCACCCGCGGGATTGCCTTCCGCCTGCCAGGCCTGGAGGATGCCTCCAGACAAACTGGGAATGCCCAGCAATTGTGCAGCACCGAGCTCATTCACCACTTCCATGCCGATGAGGGCAATGCCTGCACCAATGGCAGGAAGGGCCATGGGTAGGGCGATGCGCCGGAAACTGTTCCAAGGGCCAACGCCAAGGCAGCGGCAAGCTTCGAGTTGCCGCCGACCGCAGATGGTGAAGCTTTCTGTGCTCAGCAGAAACACATAGGGATAGGTGCAGAGGGCCATCACCACGACGCCCCAGCCCAGGCCGTGAATGCGCCATCCCTGTCGGCTGCCGAGGTCGATCAGGGTGGCTGCCAAGAGGTAAGACGGCGTCGCCAGCGGCAGGAGCTGGGCGATACGTAAGAGGCGTCGCCCCGGGAATCGACAGTTTGCGAGTAGCCATCCGTTCGCTGTGCCGAGAACGGCACCAAGACTGGTGGTTCCCATCAGAAGTGCGATGGTGCCACCGATCTGATGGGGGCCATCGGCACCAAGGCTGGCTGAACCGTCCCCCAGCCCTTTGACCCCTGCGCCGATTAAGCCGGTGAGGGGTAGGAGGGCAAGCAGGGCCAGCCCGACCGCTAAGCCGCTGAGTAGCCGGCGACCTGGACGCCATCGGCGGGGTTGGGAGTGGCTGACAGCTGGTGCCGTGGTCATCATTGCCAGCCGTTTGCAGTCATCAGATCCAGGGCTTTTCGATTCAGTTCTCCCAGTTTTGCGGCGGAGACATCGGCCTGTTGAAAGGTGCCCCAAGCCGTCAGAATCGGGTCATCCCCGAAGCCTTTGATGGGATATTCATGGTTGGCTGCGGCATAGTCACCTTGTGCTTGGTTGGAGGCCAGAAATTCAAGAAATCGGCGTGCTGCCGTTGATTGTTGGCTGGTGGCGGTGACGCCGGCGCCGGTGATGTTGACATGAACCGGATTTGGCCAGGCCACTGTCACACGCTTGGCTAGGGCCTGATCAGCGGTTCCATTGTCGCCCGCTTGCATCCGTCCCAGGTAGTAGGTGTTCGCGAGCGCCACGTCGCATTGGCCTTGGGCCACGGCACGAATCATCGGCGTGTCACTGCTGAACACCGGTTGGGCCAGGTTGGCCACCATGCCTTGAATCCAGGTGGCTGTGGCCTCAGCTCCGGTGCGATCCAGCATGAAGGCAACCAGGGACTGGTTGTAGACACTCTTGCGATTCCGCAAGCAGAGTTTTCCCGCCAGGTCCTTGTCCGCCAGCTTGCTGTAGTCGTTGACTTGTGCAAGCTGTACTTTGTCGGCGTTCAGCATCGGCACACGCAGGCGTCGGGTGAGGCCAAACCAACGATTGTTGGGGTCCCGCAGGCTGGCGGGGATTGCTGTTTGGAGATTGTCCGAGTTGATGGTTTGGAACAGTCCCAGCCCGGCCGCGCGATCCAATCGGGCCGCGTCGGCCAGAATCAGCACATCGGCTGGTGAATCGTCCCCTTCAGAACGCAATCGCTGGATGAGGTCATCGTCTTTGCCTTCCAGCAGTTTGATGCGCATGCCTGTTGTTTCGGTGAAGCGTGCGTAGAGCTCCTTGTCGGTGTTGTAGTGCCGCCCTGAATACACCCCAATGCTTTGCTGCCGTTGGCCTCCACAGGCTTGGAGCAGGGAGGCCGAGGCCACCAGCAGTGCAATGGATGCGGTTCTCAGCAATAATCGATTATTGAGAGTGATCCTCATTAGCCTTGGCTGGAAAGATGCGAATGATACGCAATAGCGTTTCGTCCATGGGTTGCGGTGGCCAAAAAAAATCCCCGCTCTTCGGCGGGGATTGGACTTGATGCATGCCTTGGGTTCAACGGCGGGCATGTCGCACTGGAATTGGAACCAAAGTGGGCTCCATCAGGCCGCCGCCGCTGTTGTCGTCATCAGAATCAGCCAGCATCCAAACAGCTAAACCGATCGCAGTCAGGGCAAGGATTGCGCTGAGGAGTTCCACCGTGCAGTCTCCTGAAGTCCTGTCACCTTAAACACCTTGTCGAGGTCTTGCTTGTCGTGATTGCTGCCATTTGCATTACCTGAATCCCTTGCCAGCATCCTTGGCTACACAGGCCTGGAGTTGGTTGCGAAGGAGGTTGTGATCCAAGTCGCGGCCGATGATCACCAGCTGGTTTTTGCGTTCACCAGGCCAGTCGCTGTCGTCGATCGAGAAGCGTTTGCCCGCGAGATGGAACATGTGACGGCGTTCGCTTTCGTTGAACCAAAGAATGCCTTTCGCGCGAAACACGGAGGCTGGAAGTTGGTTGTCAAGAAAGTTCTGGAACTTGCGCAGGGCGAAGGGTCCGTCGCTGCGGAAGGACAGCGACGTATAGCCCTCAATGGCTAGATGGTCAGCATGGTTGTGGTCATGCTTGTGATGATGGCCATGATCCCCGTGGTCATGACTGCAGTGGCCATGGTCGTGATCGCAGTCGCTGTGGTCCAAGCTCGGGTCGTCGGCTGCATTCACCACGCGATCGCTTTCGAACAGCCCCACGCTCAACAACAAAGGCAGTGGCACCTCCCCTTTGATCGAGCGCAGGATGCGGGCATCTTTCTTGACCTCCTTGAGCCGACCTTCAACCTCCTGTAAACGCGCCTCGTCCACCAGATCGGTTTTGTTCAGCAGCAGGATGTCGCCATACAGCACCTGGGAGCGCCCCACCTCGCCTTCCAACAGCTGCGCGTTGAAATTCTCGGCGTCGACCAACGTGATGATCGAATCCAGCCGGGTTTGATCGCGTAGTTCGCTGCCCAGGAAGGTCATCGCGACGGGCAGAGGATCGGCGAGGCCTGTGGTTTCCACCACGAGGTAGTCCACCGGCTCCGGACGCTCGAGGATGCGGTCCACGGCTTCCAGCAGCTCGCCGTTGATGGAGCAGCAGATGCAGCCATTGCTCAACTCGACCACGTCGTCCCCAGCGCTGACCACCAGGTCGTTGTCGATGCCGATTTCACCGAACTCGTTGACCAATACCGCAGTTTTAACCCCGTTTTGGTTGGTGAGGATGTGATTCAGCAGCGTGGTCTTGCCCGCACCGAGGAAGCCAGTGAGGATTGTCACCGGCACGCCGCTCGTCGGCATCGCAGCGCTTCTGGGGGATGCGGTCATGGCTGTGGGGGGTGACGAGAGTACCGGCAAGGGCGCGTTTCCGACCACCATGCTCGCAGGCTTTAGCGCAGTTGGTCGATGGCCTTGGCCAGGGTGACGTCGCGTTCAGACAATCCACCCAGGTCGTGGGTGCACAAACGAATGGTGATTGATCCGTACACGTTGCTCCAGTTGGGGTGGTGGTCCATGGCTTGGGCGATCAGGGCAACCTGACTCATAAACCCCCACGCCTGCACGAAGTCAGGAAAGCTCCAGCAGCGCTCAAGCTGCCCGTCAACAACGCGCCAGTGCGGCAGCGTTTGGTTCAGGGTTTGGAGCTTCTTGGTGTTAAGCAGGGTCGCAGCCATGATTTGTCGCAAATTGGTCGCAGTCTGGGTGGACTGGTCTGCCTATCGTGGCTGCATCAAGAGCTGAGATTGCCGTGTCCCAATTCAGGGGCCTAGTGATGAAAGTCATGGCTGGAGCCTGTGTGGTGGCGGTGATGGACGCCGGTGACGGCCTTTCTGATGCTTTGGCTCAGCGTGTGGTGCCAAAGCGCCAGCCTGTTTGTCCGATGGGTTATGTCGACACCGCCAAAGACACCTGCAGCACCCTTGGTCTCATGACCTACACCCTTCAATCCTCCCGGGATCAGCCTTGTTCATCGGGATGGGTAGACGTTGGTGGCGGGTATTGCCGTCAGCGAGACAAGCGGTAGAGCTGCCGAGAGCATTGCAGCACTTCAGGGCGCTTTGCCAGGGGTGGCTGCTGCTGCTGCCTTGCTGCTTTCAATTACCACCCTGTCGCCCACGCCAATCCCAAGGCGAGCTGCTTCGCCCGCCCCCAATTCGATCACGCCATCCACCACATCGGGACGACCGTCTTGATCGCGGTCGGCGAAATAGCTGGGGCAGGGAATGCTCCGACAGGTCGGCCGCCTTGCCTCAATGGCCACGACGGCGTCGTTGTGGATGAACACCATGTCGAGCATGGCAGGGGTGTTCAGCATCCACATGCTGATGGGGGCGGGTTGCGGGAAATCGAACCACATGCCGCGTTGGGGTGGCAGCGGTGGGCGATGCATCAAACCAAGGCGCCGTTCGTTGTCGTTGTCGGCAACTTCCAAGTTGATGCAAACCGGCGGCTGTGTGGTGTTGCTGGATTTCAGACACCATTGCGCCTCGATGGGGAGCACCTGGGGGTTGCGGGTCGGCATGCGCAGCGTTTCTGCCAGCCCCGCTTTTTGGAGACAACTCAACCCGGCGAAGGCCGCGCTCAGCACCAATAACGGTGACATCGCCGTGGGATTTAATTGTTTAGCAGCGCTCATGGGGTCAGAGAAGGGACGCCGTCGCTCAAGCTGTAGCCCCGGCCGCGAATGGTGTGAATCAGGCGCTTTTCACCCCCTTCCTCCAGCTTTTGGCGCAAGTAGCGCACATACACCTCGATCACGTTGCTGGCGCTGCCGCGCTCATCGCTCCAGATCTCGGCAAGGATCTGATCACGCGCTACCACTTGACCAACGCGACTGAATAACAGCATCAGTAATGCGTATTCACGGGTGGTCAGGGCCACGGCACGGTTGCCGCGCCGTACTTGCCGACAACTGGGATCGACGTAGAGATCGGCCACTCGCAAAAGACTTTGGCCCTGGTCGTTGCGCTGTTGAATGGCCAGATGAAGCCTCAGGCGCTGAAGCAGGTCGCGGATGCCCACATTCGATAACCAGAAATCGTTGGCGCCGGCGTTCAGGCACACTTCTCGCCCCTCGATGTTGTCGGCCACTACATCAAGAAGGATGGGGATGGAGCCGAACTGGGCCCTCAAGTGCGGAATCAAATCCGACTGATCAGATGCCACCACCGCGAGCGCCACTGCGGCTCCCGGTGCCGGATTGCATGCTGCTGCCCCTGTGCTCCAGTCGACCGTTTGATAACCAGACGCAGCCAATCTCGGTGCTAGCGCAACAGCTTGAGCTCCCACCAGCAGGACGGCAGGCAACTGGTTGTTCATGGTTCCACTTTCGGCACGTCCGGTTTGGCCACATGGGGCAATCCCCACCCCAGCTTGTTGCGCAGCACTTGGAAGAACTCATGATCTGCAAGACGCACGAAGCGCACCGGATGATCACTACGGCGAATCAGCACGCGGTCTTCCGGCCACACGTAGCAACCGGCACTGCCATCCACCACCATGATCAGTCGCTCCGGCGTTGCGGGAAAGACCGTCACCGGCTCTTGATCACTGAACACCAAGGCTCTTGACGCAAGGGAATGGGGGGCGATGGGCGTTAGCTGCAACACGGGGCACTCCGGTGTGATCACAGGCCCGCCCGCACTCAAGGCGTAGGCGGTGGAGCCTGTGGGGGTGGAGAGAATCACACCATCGGCAGAAATATCCACCGGGGCATGGCGGCCGATGGCGATTTCAAAGTGGCACATGCTGGTGAGCGGCTCTCGGTGCAACGCCATCTCGTTGAGACAGAGTGCTTCCCAGCGCCTCTGGTCACCCCGCATCACGCTCACCACGAGGCTGGCGCGTTCCTCGATCGACCACTGTTCCGTGAGGACCTGCTCGAGGGTTTGATCGAGTTTGTCGAGGTAAGCCTCGGTTAAAAAACCAAGGTGGCCAGTGTTGATGGTGAGGATCGGCACCCCGACGGGTGCGGTCTGACGGGCCGCCGATAGAACCGTGCCATCGCCTCCGAGCACGATGGCCAGGACCATGGATGGATCAAACCCCTCAGGCACGCAGGCGTTGTAGCCGAGCATGCGCAGATGCTGATTAGGGTTTGCGAACCCCACCATCCCCCCGGAGCTGCTAGCTCGAACCACACGATAGCCATGGCGTTCGAACCGCTCTTGAATCAACTTGGCCGTTTCTACGGCAAGCGGTTTACCGTCATTCACGATCAGTCCAACGTTGGGCACCGATCGGGACCTGAACACTGCATCAGCAGCTTATGGGAAACCTCTAGGCCCTGTCTGGGTGGCGAGCAGGCTGTTTCAATCGCGCCTTGGCCCCAAGATCCAGGGCTGGCTCAGTGGTCCGAGCCAGCGGATCCGGTTGGTTTAGAACTGCTCCAGGAAGCGCAAATCGCTGGTGTAGAGGCGGCGGATGTCATCAATCCCATGGCGCACCATGCAGAATCGCTCGACTCCTAAGCCAGCGGCAAATCCGCTGTAGCGCTCGGGATCCAAGCCCATGCCCTCAAGCACAGCTGGATCGACCATGCCGCAACCCATCACTTCCAGCCAGCGGCCGCGCCATTGCACATCTACTTCAGCTGATGGCTCGGTGAAGGGGAAGTAACTCGCCCGGAATCGCACGGGAAGATCTCCGAAAAAGGCCTTGAGAAAGGCCATCACCGTGCCGCGCAGATGGCTGAAATCCAGCCCTTCATCAATGGCCAGCACTTCCACTTGATGGAAGACCGGTGAATGGGTGGCATCGACTGCATCGCGGCGATACACGCGACCGGGGGCGACGATGCGCACCGGTGGGGGTGTCTGCTCCAGCTGACGGATCTGCACCGGTGAAGTGTGGGTGCGCAATAGCAGATTCTCTTTGAGGTAAAAGGTGTCTTGCATGTCCCGCGCCGGGTGGTCGGGGGGAATGTTGAGGGCAGTGAAGTTGTAGTGGTCGGTTTCCACTTCTGGCCCCTCCACCATTTGGTACCCGAGGCCGCAAAACAGATCGACGATCTCTTCGGTGGTGGTGATCAACGGATGGCGATGGCCCGCTGGTATGCCGGACGCAGCAGCCGTCACATCGAGGGTTTCGCGCGCAATCTTGGCGTCGAGAGCGGCAGACTTCACGGCCTGCAGCCGTTCGCTCAGCAGGGCTTGCACCTGGGTTTTCAGCCTATTGGCCCGCTGACCCACCACGGGGCGCTCATGGCCTGGCAGTTTGCCCATGGCCCCGAGCACAGTGGACAAACGCCCTTTTTTGCCAAGCAAGCTGACGCGCAGCTGCTCAAGGGCTTCTGCGTCGGATGCGGCGGCAATCTCTGCCGCAGCCTCAGTTTCCAAGGCTTCCAACTGGTCGGTGAGCTGCTGAAGAGACACGGTGGCGCTCACGGCTTCGGGATCGCAGTGACTGACTGTAGGCAGCCATGACGCTTAGGTTCCCTGCAGACCCCTCCGGCATGCCATGGCCCCGCTGCGGATCCTGATCAGCAATGACGACGGCGTGTTCGCCGATGGCATCAAGGCTCTCGCCTTGGCCGCGGCCGCCAGAGGCCATCAGGTGACTGTGGTGTGCCCGGATCAGGAACGCTCTGCCACGGGCCATGGCCTCACCTTGCAGCAGCCGATCCGCGCCGAACGGGCAGATCAGTTGTTTGGCGAGGGGGTGACGGCTTGGGCCTGCAGTGGCACACCAGCCGATTGCATGAAGTTGGCCCTGTTCGAGTTGCTCGATGCTCCGCCGGATTTGGTGCTCTCCGGGATTAACCATGGCCCCAATCTCGGCACGGATGTGTTTTGTTCCGGCACTGTGGCTGCGGCGATGGAAGGCACCCTTGAAGGCCTCCCTGCCATGGCCGTGAGCAGTGTCTGTTTCCGCTGGCGTCAGTTTGAAGGGGCTGGTGACCTGGCCTTAGATGTGGCTGAATCGGCGCTGCGGGATGGCTGGCCCGATGATCTGCTGCTCAACCTCAATCTCCCCCCCTGCAAGCCGGAGACCATGGGTCCCTTGCGCTGGACGCGGTTGTCGGTTCGTCGTTACGACGAACAGTTCAGCCCTCGCGAAGACCCCCGCGGCCGCACGTACTACTGGCTAGCGGGTGAAGCGGTGATGGATTTGGAAGCAGGTGGTGATGGACCGCGTGATTGGCCGACCGATGTGGCCCAGATCGAGACCAATGCCCCTTCGCTGACACCGATTCAGCCCGAGTTGTTTTGGCGTGGAAGCCTCGCGTCCCTGCCGGCCATCAATCTGGGGGGGAGTCGGTCCGCGAATCAGCGTGTCCGGTAGATCCTTTGCAAAAACCAAAGCGAGAACAACAGCCCAATCAAGTGGGCAAAGAGCACTTGGGTGTTGCTCAACACCGAGAGCATTTCGAGGGATGTGATCGCCAGGTTTTCCCGCAGACCTGAACCCCCAATGGCGAGTCCAGGGGTCTGCTGCGAGGCCTGCACAAATAGGGCTCCAGCCAGCGCTTGATAGCCGATGGCTGCAAGCACGAGCCCCAGGAGGTCTGCGATCAGTCCTCGCTTGATCGTGCGCGCGGCTTCACCTCGGCTGGGTTTGGCCTGACTGCCTAGTGCACGACTTAACCGCACAACCAACCAACCCTGCCAAAGGCTGAACAGCAGCACGAGAAACGCCAAGGTGGTGAGCGATAGCCCAGGGCTTAATCCCAAGGCCCGATCGGCATTGCGGCTGAGGCTGCTGCCGACGTTGTTGAACGCGAGTACGCCCATCACCACGATGCCCAGGGCGGTTTGAATCCAAAAGCGGATCCAGGCCATCCGTCGCAATCCGAGGGAGAGCAACTGGAGGTCGAGGCGGTCGGCCATGCGCGGATGAACGGCAGTCGTCCAAACTTGCCATCAACCCTCGCCGGATGCACGGCTCCTTTGATCCCCCTCTGCTCACCACAGCAGGCCCGCACGCCCTCGGCCTTGGCCCTCGGCAGTTTTGACGGCCTCCATGCCGGCCACCGACGTGTGATCGATGCGGTTTGCCGCGAACCCCACGGTGGGGTGCCTTCAGTGGTGAGTTTTTGGCCCCATCCCCGCGAAGTGCTGCAGGGCGAACCACGCCTGCGTTTGGACCTACCCGACGAGAAACTCACCCTGCTGCCGCCTCTAGGCATCGAACAGTTGGTGCTTGTGCCGTTTAATCGAGCTTTGGCCCAGCTCAGTGCCGAAGCATTCGTGCGCACGATGCTTCTCGATACCCTGCAGGCGCGTCATATCGCTGTTGGCGCCAACTTCAGGTTTGGGCGCGGGCGTTTGGGCACGACAGACACCTTGCAAACGCTTTGCGCCGAGGCTGGCGTCAAGGTGACGGTGTTGCCGATTCTTGAGGATGCCAGCGGGGCCATGAGCAGCAGCAGAATCCGCGCTGCCCTTTCCGAGGGCGACCTGGCCATGGCGCAACAGTTGCTGGGACGGCCCTATCGCTTCAGTGGCACGGTCGTGCAGGGGCGAGGGCTTGGGCATACCATCGGCTGGCCTACGGCCAATTTGCAGGTGGATGGCCGAAAGTTCTTGCCTGGGCTTGGGGTGTATGCGGCTTGGGCCCAGGTGGGAGATGACGATGTCCGACTCCCTGCCGTGATGAATCTTGGGCCCCAGCCCACAGTGGACCCCAACGCACCGTCCGCCGTTGAGGTGCATTTGCTCGACACCAGTCGCGCCTTGGTGGGAGCAACGCTGATGGTGGAGCCGGTGCAACGGTTACGGGGTCAGCAACGCTTCTCCAGTCTTGAGGAGCTCAGTGCTCAAATTGGCCGCGATGCCCAGCTGGCACGGTCCACGCTGATGGCAGAAGCTTGCAATCCGAGCACCCAAGGCGGAAGCCTGAACTCAAAGCCCCGACCCGGGATAGGCGTTGGTCAGGCCCCAGACGATGAAAACACCGATGCTTCCTAGCAGCAGAATTCCCCAAATCAACACGTTCATCGGGCTATCAGATCCGCCGTTGTCCATGGCAGCAATAAGGCGTGCGATTGTGCCAACACTGCCATGACAGTGATGGTTGCTGCCCTCCACAGTGAGCCGCGTGTGGCGCGGTTGATGGATGCCAACCTTGATCGAGCCCGCGAGGGTTTGCGGGTGGTTGAAGATTGGTGCCGTTTTGGCTTGGATCGCCTCGACTTCGTGGAACCCCTCAAGCACTGGCGACAGCAGTTGGGGCAGTGCCATCACCTCCACTACAAGCAGGCCCGTTCCACGGCCACCGATCGTGCTGCAGGCTTGGCCCACCCCGCCCAGCAGCAGCGTTTACAGCCTGGCCAGATCGTTGCTGCCAATTGCGCTCGGGTGCAGGAAGCGCTGCGGGTGTTGGAAGAATTCGGACGCGTTCACGATGGCCCCTTAGCGACTACGGCAGCAGCGATCCGTTATGGGCTTTACGACCTTGAAGTGAGGATCCTTGTGGTCAGCCAGCGGGCCGAGCGACGGAAAAGGTTGGCGCAAAGTCGGATTTGTCTGATCACCAGCCCGAGTGATGATTTGATTCCACGGGTGACGGCGGCCCTGGATGCGGGCATCAATTTGGTGCAATACCGCGCGAAGGACGGCAAAGATCGTGAGCGGATCGCAGAAGCCAGGGCCTTAGCCGAGCTGTGCCGCAGCCGAGGTGCTTTGTTCATCGTGAACGACCGCATTGATTTGGCCCTGCTTGTGAAGGCGGATGGCGTGCATCTAGGGCAAGACGATCTCCCCACCGATGCGGCTCGGACGTTGATCGGTGATGGATTATTGCTGGGACGCAGCACCCATAACCTCGAGCAGTTGCAGGCTTCGCAGCAAGAAGATTGTGATTACCTCGGGGTTGGCCCGATTTACGCCACTGGCACCAAGCCTGAGAAAAGTCCCCAGGGTTTGATGTGGGCTCGCCAGGCCAATGCCCATGCGACCTTGCCATGGTTTGCCATTGGAGGCATCAATGCTCAGCGGCTGCCGGAGCTGCGGGAGGCTGGCGTGACCCGGGTAGCGGTGGTGGGCGCGATTATGGCGGCTGCCGATTCGGAAGCTGCAAGTCGATCGCTACTGGCAGCTTTGGGCTGACGTTTCGTTTCGTTTGCTTGCGTATCGATTGAGCACTCATGGACGGAGCACCCACGATGGCAACCCTCACATTGCAGGTGAACGGCGAGCAGCGCACGCTTGATCTGGAGTCCCCCACCCTGGCGGTTGTGGTGGAGCAGTTGGGGTATCACCCCAAGTTGGTGGTGGTGGAATACAACGGTTTGATCCTCACCCCAGAGCGTTGGGCCACTCAGGTGGTGCAGACTGCGGACAACCTTGAGATTGTCACCATCGTTGGTGGCGGTTCCTAGAGTTCGTTGATTCGTTCTGCACTGTTGAAGCGTTCGTTGATGTTCCCCTTCACCAGCCCGATTCGTCAGACGCTTCGGCGTGGATTGTTCGCGTTGTTGGTGCCGGTGCTGTTGGCTGGGTTAGTCCTGGGCCAACCCGCAGCCACTGGGGCCGCCTCCGGTGGCCGCATCGGTGGTGGCAGCTTCCGCGCCCCTTCGATGCCCCGCAGCGGTGGTGTCAACCGCAGCTATGGCGGTGGCTACAACCGGGGTTATGGAGGTGGCGGTCTCGGCTTTCCCTTCCTGCTTCCCTTCTTTGGGTTCGGCAGCATGGGTGGATTGTTGGGGTTGTTTGCTCTGATGGCGATCGCGGGTGTGATCGCCAATGCATTCCGCGGCAACGGTGGCGGTGGTGTTGGGATGGGCGGCGAGCGCCCGGCGGCGGTCAGCAGTGGTCCTGTCGCCCTGGTGCAGCTGCAGATCGGTTTGTTAGCCAGTGCCAAGGCTGTGCAGCAGGATCTGCGTCAATTGGCTTCAACCGCGGATACCAGCTCGTCGAGTGGCCTGCAGAGGGTTTTGCAAGAAACCACCCTGGCCTTGTTGCGGCAACCGGATCTGTGGGTTTACGCCAACCTTGAAAACGGCAGCGTTCCTTTTGCGGCGGCTGAATCCACGTTCAACCGTTTGTCGATGACCGAGCGCAGCAAGTTGCGGGAAGAACTCACCACCAACGTGGGTGGTCAGTGCAATGCAGCGAGTGCCAGTGCAGGCTCTGTTGGCGATGCCGATGCCACCAATGAGTTCATCGTCGTCACGGTTCTGGTGGCTAGTCGCCGCCCTGTGACACTGAAGAGCATTGACTCCAGTGAAGGTCTTCGCGAATCGCTGCGGATTCTTGGCTCCACGTCATCGTCCGATCTGATGGCGCTCGAAGTCATTTGGCAACCCGATGGTGCCGGTGAAGTGCTGAGTGCCAACGAATTGGTGACGGCCTATCCAAATCTTCAGCACCTCTGAGGCATCTTCGGCAGAGGGTGCCATGAGCACAATCTTTCGACTGACTAAAGATTTTTGCCCAGTTAATCAACCGCGATCTGCCTAATTTTTCTTAATCGTTGGTTGCCGTCTTTCGTTGATGTTCCCCTCTGGCCTCGACCCCCGCTCGATGCAGTGGCAGGAGGATGGCGACTTAGATCCTGCTGATCTTGCTGCTTTGATGCGTCGGCTGCAAGCTATCGATGGCCATGGTCTTGGCCATGAACTCCAGGGTCTAGGTGTTGTTCAGGAGCCTTCTGATTGATGTAGGGCCTGGGCCCCTTTCGTTGTCGGTTCGCTTCCGGGGATCCATTGCGTCGTGGTGCTGCACGCCGTGCGTGCAAGGGAGCTGCATAATGCGTAGGGCTGCCATGGCTGCCCCATAGCCGTTGTCGATGTTGACCACTGTCAGCCCCGGTGCGCAGCTGGCCAGCATCCCTTCTAGGGCAGTGCGGCCTCCGGCACTGATCCCGTAGCCCACGGAGACGGGGACGCCAATCACAGGTTGGGGGACCAATCCTGCAAGAACGGTGGGGAGCGCTCCTTCCATGCCGGCGCAGGCAATCAGTACCCGGCAGGGTTTGAGACGGGGGAGTTGTCCTAGCAGGCGATGTAGCCCTGCCACGCCTACATCCAGCATGAGCTCGGCCTTGACGCCGTGAAAGCGCAGTGCGAGCTGACACTCAGAGGCAACGGTGCTATCACTGGTGCCGCCTCCCAGCACCATCACGTCGCCCAAAGCGGGCTGCAAGGCGGGCATGGTTCCGTAGCTGAGGCAACGGGCTTGATCGTGCCATTGCAGTGGTTGCTCCAGCCCCTGGTGTTGCAGCAAGGTGCACACCGCGGCAGCTTTGGCGTCACTGACGCGTGTGACGAGGGCCCGCGTCCGGCGGCTTGCTGTTTGCTTCAGGATCGCAGCGATCTGTTCGGCGTGTTTGTGCTCTCCCCAGACCGCTTCATGGAGGCCGATCCTGGTTTTGCGCTCCCAGTCGAAGCGCACATCGGCACGGTCGTTCACTGGGGCAGCAGCTCGCCTTCAAATACAAGGGGAAAGGGGTTGCCATCGTTGAGCCCCATGCCCTCGCGGGCGCGTTGTTCGAAGTGTTCTTGCACTTGGGCGACTTCAGCAGCAGGGATGGCTTTCCATTGCTGACGGGAGGCCCAGCGGATTAACAGGATGCCTTCTTCCGTTTCGGGATCCCAGAGCAGCTCTCGCCCGAGGAAACCATCCTGCTGGGCGAGCCAGGGCTCCCAACTGCCCTGCTCAGCGTCGTGCCAGACGCGGCGTGCTTCGGCCGGCACCTTGATGCGCAGGTGTTCCACCACGGTCCCATTGGTGGCCGCTGGAGCGGTGAAGTTCGAACGCTCAGCGGCTGAACTGGTCATGGGTGAACTGGCAGCTTCTGCACTGGCAGGCAAGGCTGTCATCGAAACGGCCGCTGATGAAAAGGCCGGTGGAAGCCACCACATCACGGCAGCCATTAGCCAGCCAACGATAGGCAGCATCCCATTCATGACGCTTGCAGCAGAACGACTGCTTGGCAGGAGATGCCCTCTTCTCGGCCTTCCGCTCCAAGCTTTTCATTGGTGGTGGCCTTCACGCCCACCTGCTCGGGTTCGATCCCGATGCGGGCTGCCAGCGCTGCGCGCATCGCCGCGATGTGCGGCTTGAGTTTGGGGCGTTCAGCGATCACCACCGAATCCACATTGCTCACCTGCCAGCCCCGCTCCGCCACTAGAGCAACCACCTGCTCCAACAACACCAAGCTGTCTGCTCCTTTCCATTGCGGATCATCGGGGGGGAAGTACTGACCGATATCGCCTAGGGAGAGCGCCCCCAGCAGGGCATCCATGATGGCGTGCACCAGCACATCAGCATCGCTGTGGCCGTCAAGGCCCAGGCCATCGGGATGCTCGAGTTGTTGCCCCCCCAGAATTAAGGGCCGTCCGTGCACGAGACGGTGCATGTCATAGCCGTTACCGATGCGCAGTTGCATCCATGTCTCAGTCGCATTCAGGCATTCTCAACGATGGTCCTGCTGCTCTTGCCAGCGTCGATGCAGATCGGGGCGGCGCTCTTGGGTGCGCTGTTCGCGTTGCGCCTGACGCCAAGCGTCGATCGCTCCATGGTTTCCGCTGCGCAGCACCTCTGGCACCGCCATGCCGCGAAAGGTGGCGGGGCGGGTGTAGTGGGGATGCTCTAGTAACCAGTCGCTGTGGCTTTCATCCACAAGCGAGGCCGCTGTGCCCACGGTGCCTGGCAGGAGCCGTACGACCCCATTAATGATTGTCATCGCCGGTAGTTCGCCGCCGGTGAGCACGAAATCACCGAGCGACACCTCCTCATCCGCAAGGGGCCGAATGCGCTCATCAAAACCTTCGTAGTGGCCGCAGAGCAGGACCAGTTGATCGCAGCTGTTGGCCCAACGCTGCAAATCCACCTGCTTGAGAGGCTGCCCTTGGGGGCTCATCAGCAGCACGCGTCGTTGCGGCAGCACCGGCACCGCATCAAAGGCGGCATATACAGGCTCAGGTTTGAGCACCATGCCGGCTCCTCCTCCGTAGGGGATGTCATCCACCTTGCGGTATTTATCGGTGGCGAAATCACGGGGGTTGTGGAGATGCAGTTCAGCGATACCAGCGGCAAAGGCACGGCCGATCACTCCCAGCTCCAGCAAGGGAGTAAAGGCCTGGGGTGCCAGGCTGAGCACATCGAGACGAAACGGCGCCATCAGGCTTCAACGGCTAGGGGCTGAGACCCGACGGATCTCAGAGCAGAAGTTCGCTTGCTGGGGGGTGCCCTTCCCATCCACCAACGTGGTGCTGCGCAGGCGCAGATTGGCTTTTGTAAACCAAATCCGCTCGATCACCACAGCGCCATCGCTGGCCGGGATGTTGAACTCCATGCAACCCCCCTCTCGCAACTGCCAATGGCCATGGCACCCCGGCCGTGAGCCGTCACCTTGGCGTTGCAGCACACCATCGGCTGCGAAGTTGAGGCTGCTGAGGACCTGGCCCTGGCTATCGCTGATCACCAAGTGCTCTGATCCCGCGTCGCCGGGTTGATGGTGCATGGTGATTTCACCCCGCTCACTGGTGTGCCAATCGTCGGAGTCATCCAGCGCAAAGGTGCTGCGTAGGCTCATCCAACGGCCATCGCAGAGTTGAAGGAACTCCTGAAGGTTCGCTGGCGGATAGGGCACCTCCGCTACTGGAGAGACGGAGGTGGTTGGGGGGGCATCGGTCATCAACAGATTCTCTCAGCCTCTCCGTCACGGTTCTTCTGTCGTGCAGCGTTCCTGCTGTTTTGACAACGGCCTGTGCTATCTCGGGGTTTGCCAGAGTTAATAACAGGCATCTCCAGGCTTCAGTTTTTTGGCTGCTTCCGGGAAGGTGCGCTTCCAGATCCGGCAATTTTCAGCTGCTGTAAAGGCTGAGCGATCCGGCACGGCCAAAGGTTGCAGCTCAGGTTCCGGCGGGGTGGTTTCCAGTGGGAGTGGGATGTCTGGATCCGTCGTTGTCTGTTTTGGAGGCGTGGCAGGCAGCACCGGATTCGCACCGCCCTCCACCGGAGGCAGCACCGGCGCCTCCAGGCTGATGGGTTCAGGGGCGAAGCGGCTCATCAGAGCCATCCCCACCCAATAACCCATGATCCCGAAGACCATGGCAATCACGATGTAAAACCTGCGGCTGTCTGGCAGGTTGTGCTCAATCCAGGCCGGAAGTTTGCTGAGGGATTGGCGCAGCTTGAGTTGGTCCATCGCCTTGCTGCCGTTGATGGCAACGTAACGCCGATGTTGCGGTGCGTGGTTGGTCACATTCGATCGTCGCTGTAACCCAGCTCATTCAGTTTGGCGGCACTCGTGCGCCAGTTGGGCACCACCTTCACGAATAGCTCCAAATACACCGGGCCATCGATCAGGGTCTGCATCTGTAGGCGTGCCCCCTGGCCGATGGTTTTGAGCATGGCGCCGCTTTTGCCGATCAGGATGCCTTTCTGGCTTTTGCGTTCCACCAGCACGGTGGCCAGCACGGCCGTGCGGCTTTTGCCTTTGCCTTTGGAGGGCATGTCTTCCACCCGATCGATCTGCACGGCCACGCTGTGGGGCACTTCCTCGCGGGTGTGCGTCAGCACTTGCTCGCGGATCAGTTCCGCCATCAGCAACCGTTCGGGCTGATCGCTCACCATCTCGGGTGGATAGAGCTGCGGCCCTTCCGGCATCTGGGCACTGATCGCCTGCACGAGATCGGCGCAGCCCTCTCCGCTTAAGGCGCTGCAGTGGTGCAGAGGCCAGTTGGTGTTGATGAGTAGGTCTCGGTAGGCGGCATCAGCGTCTGGGCGCTTTCCCACCGGGACTTGGTCCCATTTGTTCAGCACCACCTGCACGGGTAGGCGCTGCTGTTGAAGCAGGTTGATGATGAATGCATCACCACGACCAGGCTGCTCACAACCCTCGAGCAGCAGCAAAACCTGATCCACTTCACCAATGGCTGCCCTGGCGCTCTGCACAAGACGTTCGCCCAGCAGATGATGGGGTTTATGGATTCCAGGCGTATCCACCAAGATCAACTGGGCTGTTTCTGTGGTGAGGATGGCCCGCAGGCGATTGCGGGTGGTTTGGGCCACGGGTGATGTGATCGCGACTTTGTCGCCCACCAGTTGGTTCACCAGGGTGGATTTGCCCACGTTGGGTCTGCCGATCAAGGCCACGAAGCCCGAACGGAACGCCTGGGTTTGATCGACCGTTGTTGCAACCATCTCACCGCGACCATTGCTGACCTCCAGCCTGTCAGCTCATCAGCCCATAGGCTTGAGATCCCCGTGCCCGCATGGATTGATGACCACGCTTGAGCCCAGCTTCCAGCAGGCGATGGAGATCGCGGCTGGATGGTTGCAGCAATGGGATGACGAGCAGATCAGCGATGAGGTGCTGGCCGATCGGGTGGGAGAACTCGTGGCCAGTCGCGATGGCGCGCGTGGTTTCTTTGTGGTCAGCTTGGCGGGCGACAGTGCCTTGATGGATCGTCTTCCGGAGGCGCTGATTCACGCCTTGCGGGGAGCCGGCGACGGCGTGGTGGATCTCACTGCCCGCAACCTTGCGATGAGTGCCGCCATGGCTGTTCATCACAGGGCTCAGGGGGATGCCAGCCAGGCCGCTGGCTCGGAGCGGGTGAATGCCCGCTGCACCGAATTGTTGCGCCAGTTGGAATCCCAGCGCGTCAAGAATCGCCTGGAGACGTTGCTCGAGGCTGCTGCCCAGAACCGTGGAGAGGATGTGAGCTTCCTGGAGCGTTGGGGTTACAGCGCTGAACAGAAAGCGGCGATCTATGCAGCGATTGATGCAGTGGCCGATTGACCCTGATTGGCCAGGTTGGGAGAGGGTTTTAACCCAATAAAAAAACCCCGGCTGCGGCCGGGGTGAATCCATGAGCAAGATCTGTGGCGTGAGCCGATCAATCGCGGCGGCCACCGCCGTTCAGGGCAATGATCAGACGCAACACGAAAATGAACAAGTTGATGTAGGTCAGATACATGCCAAGAGCCCCTGCCAGGTACTGATCATCCCGGTACATGCGGGGCATCGTGTAGAAGTCGACGAAAGCGGCGCCCACGAAGAGAACGGTGCCGAATCCGGCGATCATCAGCTCAAAGCTGGTGCCATGGAACATGGCAGGTGCAAAGATGCCGCCGATGAACTGGACGACCATCGCCAAGATCAGGCCGATCAATCCAAGACCCACCACTCCGGAGAGCGCCTGACCAACGGAATCGCTCATGCGACGGCCAACGATCGAGGCAATCACGAAGGTGATTCCGGTGGCCAGTGCGGCGGTGCCGACTGCACCCACACCCGCAACGGCTCCCGCCAAAGCCACGAGACCACTCAGGGTGAAACCGGTGATCAGGCTGTAGACCGACAACAGCGGCAAGGCTGTGGCGTTGTTGCCCTTCAAAGCGACGTTTTGCGCCACGAAGAACAGCACCAGGTTGCCGATCACTGCCACCCAGAACAGGGGCATGAACAGCGGTGTGGCCATCATCGAGAGGCCACCAATCACCCCGATTGAGGTGAGCACCATGCCGCCGCCGACGTAGGGCAGCGCTTTATTGACGACGTTGGGGCCGACGAGGGCGCTCGATTGCGCCTCGCGGATCGCCTCCTGGAAATTGCTGCTTGCTGGCATGTCGACCAGGTCACCAAAGACT
>JBMHDE010000002.1:0-16181 GCA_049889555.1 Synechococcus sp.
GATGGTCAAGATGCTCCGTGAGGTCATAGCCATGCCTTGTGGGTGTGCAGTCGTACTGATTAACCACAAGGGAACAGACGAGAAAGAGGGTGCTGGTGCCAAAGCGTGGAGCGAGGCAACAGGTCAAGTGATTGAACTGAAAACGCCCCAGGGCAAAGACAAGCAACCTCTCAGGCACTTGCGTGAAGTGATCATCCGCAAAGACTCCATCGGTGGACGACGGCGCTTGTTCACCAAGTTGGAGAACGGAGAACACGTCGTCACTGAAGGCACAGAGGTTGTGAAAGACGGGACCGATTTGGTTCTTCAGTGGTTCAAGTCCAAAGCTGTTGCGGGTAAACCCAAGTGGCAGCGGAAAGACGTGATTGCTGAAGAGAGCGGTCTCGTTCCAGAGGTCAGCGTTCCAACCGTGGATCGAGCGCTCAAGGCGTTGTCAGGTCATGCCGGACAACTCAAGAAGCTCAAAGGCGGTTGGTACGAGCTCAAGGCTCAACACAGCTAAAGGGGTGGATACACCTGATAACAAAAACGTTCCAAACCCAATCCAGCACTGGGATCTCAGACCGTAGGTGGCTGATAAATGGCTGATAACGCGATAACGCTCCAGGGTTTATCAGCTATCACCTGGTTTATCGGGCAATCAACGTTCCAAACACAAGACCAGCACTTGGTTCTTGGATGGTTTGTCATCACAACTAACCACCCTTAAGAGCTGGGCTGTTTGGTTGTTCTCTGGAACGTCTCTTGAAAAAGAACCCCCCAGGCTTTGCCCTTTGGAACGTGATAACAGTTCCGGCCACTCATGGCCCAAATCCCCTGCGCTAGAGGCGAAGACAAGGGAGGTCAAGGGGGGATAAGGGGGAAAATTCATCCCTCCTAAACCTCCTTTTCACCCAAGGAAAAAGCCTCTGCTCTGGCAATTGGCCGCCGGTAGAACGAAATAGATGCCTCAACCCTCGTGGATCACAGCCGAGAGCTTCAACGAATGCTGCAGCGTGCGCAGCAAATCCGACTGGCGCGATCAAGACCACCGTTATGGATGATCAGCGACATTTACGGAGACGAGACAGCTCCGGAACCGCCGGTTGAGGTGTTTGGAACGATCATTGTTCGATGCGAAGGCAAGCGACCAGAAGGTGACACCGGCAAACCCGTTGCCATGCTCTGTCCACTGCAATAAAGAGGCAGAGGTGACTTCTGGAAATAGTCCTACGACGTGCCATGAGCCAATACGAGGTAGGAAGCGCTGAGTGGCTTCAAGCACTGGACTACCCAGAGCACGAAAGGACCGAAATTCAGCGGAATAGGGCGATGGTCATCAGAGATGGCATGGTCAAGAAAACAGTTGATCCAACTGCTTTACGCGAGCTTGCACTAGAGCGAAAGGTGGCTCTTGAAGCAATTGAACAAGAATTTGGAGAGTGGACTTATGTGGACAGCACAACAGTGATCGCAGGCGGCAAGAAGCACACGGTGCCAGCAGGGACTGTTAGCGAGTCAGGGACATCAAGTGGCGCTGCAGAGTTCGGCCCACGGGGCGGCGTCTACGTGAGAACGAGATCCGGAGGGAAGAGGTACATCTAGGGCTCAAGACTCTCCAGCTCAGCCAGATCCCTAAGAAGTGCCCTTTACAGCGAAACCAAGTCGGTGTAGAGCTAGTTCCGATAGAATCAATTTCAACGCTGATGTGTTCATGTCGGATGCACGCAATGATCTGGTGTCAATACTTCAGCGCACTCCTAATGACCCCAGCATTGCTGAACGAGTATCAGCACTTGAACAATCACAGCCAGCTGATTTAAGCCGCGATTCTGCGCTTCTCGAGGGTGTATGGGACTTGCGTTGGAGCAGTTCAAGCCAGCCTTGGTTGCGTCAAGCACCATGGCTAGAGAATCTTCAAGTCCTAGATCCTGCTCAGAAAAGAGGATGCAATTTACTCAGACTGCGTGGACCATTTGGTGCAATTGGAGCAATAAGCGTCCAGGCCGATCTGGACGTAATCAACGAGAAACGAGTCGAGGTCAAGTTCCGAAAGGGAGGCTGGCTTGGCCCCTCATTACCAGGAATTGGCCAACTCAAATTATTGCGCGAGGTTGAGCAAAGCTTCCCTGCATGGCTGGATATCACGTTCTTGGACAAAGAATTACGAATATGCAGAGGCAATGCAGGTACAACATTTGCACTACTGCGACATGAAAGCATTACTAAAGACGAACTTCTGGAATGAATGAACTATTAGGCAAAAGTCGCAGCGGCTTCCTCACGCTGCTGAGGAGTTACTTCTAAGCAGTGCTGGGCGCTGACATGGATTTATGCCCAGACAGGGCCATAAGCACCCTCAATGGCACTCCAGCATTATGAGCACTAGTTAGAGCCGAACGCCTAAATGAGTGGCTTGAGACGCCTTCTAAGCCCGATTCAGCGGCGGCCCTTTCAAGGGCATCCATAAAACTGCGTGTACTCAGGCAAGAACCTGCAAATCTGCCTGGCACGAGATAGTCACCAGCCACGGGTTCACGACCATGCCGCACCACCCAAGCAGCTCTCCAAGAGCGCAGGGCTTCCCATAGCTGCGGCATAAACGGCACCGACCGACTCGCCAGCTTGCCTTTGGTGATCCCCCGCTGAAACGTGACGGCAGACTGCGAAATCATGCCCCAGGTGAGCTGCGTTGCCTCGCCAATGCGGCAGCCAGTACGCCGACAAATCTCGGCAACGATCTGGTGATGTTGCTCAGGCAACTTCGAAATCAATAAATCGAGCTCGTCTGTGCTCAACACACGCGACTGCCCGTGTCGATTGGACTTCATTTTTTGTTATGATTAGCCAAGAACGCAATGCTGTTCTGCCACCGCGTCTTATCTATATTTTACGCGGTGCTTATTCCTTGGGATCACAAGGAATGACGCATCTTTGCTGAATATTTCTTATGCAATTTGTCGATTAAATGCTACTTGCCGCTATCGGATTTGCTGATTGCTTAGGGGGGTAAGGTTGGGACCCCTTGTTAGCCTCTGAGGCGGGGTACCGCTCCTGAAATGGGGTCTCCCACCCATGAGCAAGCGCCGCCCCACAGTCCCGAGTTCAAGCCCCGAGTTGCCATGGAGGCGATCAGTAGCCGCAAGACGATCCAGGAGATCGCCGCCGATCACGCCATCCACCCGATTCAGGTGAGTCAATGGAAGAATCAGCTGCTGGATGGTGCCAGTGAGCTGTTGAGGCAAAGCAAGAAGAGTAAGGATAAAGAGGAGAGCCAGGTCAAGGAAGCTGAGCTGTTCCAACAGACCGGAACGTTCCAAATGGAATTGGAGTGGTTGAAAAAAATCTCAGCTGCTTTGACGCCCATGAACTGCGGAAGCTGGTCGATTCAGACCACCCTGAGCTCAGTATCAGCAGCCAATGTGCGCTGCTGGCCTACCCCGATCGACGCATGACTACCGGCCGACATCGGTGCGGGAATCGACGCTGCGCATCATGGCCAGGATCGATGCTGTCTACCTGGAGGATCCCTGCAGCGGTAACCGCCGGATGGTGGAGTACCTGGCCAGGGAAGGCATCCCGATCAGCCGCGATCGGGTGCGAAACCTCATGCTCCGCATAGGGTTAAGGGCGATCTACCAGAAACCCCGCACCACCGTTCTAGGCGAGCCATCCGAGCGATTCCCCTCTCCGGTGGACCTCAAGTAGGTCAGGACAGCGGACCAGATCTGGGCGACCGATATCACCACCGTCCCTCTGCAGAAAGGATTCCTCTACCTGGTGGCGATCGTGGATCTGTTCTCCAGGAACGTACTCGGCTGGAAGCGTTCCAACAGCCTTGACACGGAGTTCTGCTACGACAACATCTTGGTTGAACGGCTGTGACGCACAGTCAAACACGAGGAGGTGTCTCTGCATGCATACAGCGATGGTTGGAAGGCTGAGATCAGCTTAGTCCGATTCCTCTGGAGGTACTGCCATGTAAGGCCACACAGCTCTCTGGGAGGCAGAACACCCCCTAGGTCTACATTGAAATCGAACCCTATTTCCCCCGTCCAGAGTTAACGATATCAAGGGCCAGAACTGTTCAATAAAAGTCACCCAACTCACACCGGCTCCCAGAAATACAAAGGAGGTTCCCACATCAGGAGTCACGTACTTGTTGCTTAGAGTTTTCACAATCTAGCATTTGTTGTTAGTCTTGGCTTGTTTTGACATCTAAACAATCACCTAAAATCATTTTAAAAATGGATTCAAGTTATGAAATTAAAGTGCTCCTCTCCTAAAATTTCTTTAAAATTTAAGGTCAATGGATTTGTTAGCCTAATTGAATTATTAATTGCGGCAAGTATTGGTGCGGTCTTGATTATTGCTTCTGGGCTGGCGCTTCAGTCGACAGGAACTTTGATCAGAAAGTCTCAAGATCGTACAACGCTGCAGGAAAATTCAACCATTGGTCTGCGTTTGATGCGTTCGGAAATTGAGGGTGCTCAGTTTCTGTTGGTGAATCAAACCGAAGCTTTTGTCGGTGATCATGCAAGATCTGATCTTGGTGCTGCCGAACATACAGCCTTGGTTGGAGATTGTACTGATCTATACACTGCTCAGGGTCGTCCGTTTAATCCTATTTTTGGTGCCAAGGTCAGTAGTCTAGATTATCCAATCCTTTATGGGATGAGTGTACAAAATGGTAATTTTACTTTAGAGCGTTGCGGTCTGCCTGTTACGGCAAATGGCGAATATGATACGTCAGGTAACTTATTTGGCGCATCTGTTATAAATAATATTGGCGCGATTCCTTGCAGGACTGATCTTACAGCTGATCAAAACCTTGTTACTGAGTGCGGCCAAAGAACCGACGCTGAAAGAAATTCAATTATAGCAAATGCTGACTTTAGTTTTACTTCAGGAAGAACTCCGTCTCGAGCTCCATATGATCCTGCGTTGCGAGTTAAAATTGACGAAAATTATAAGTTGATTAGCTTTATTGATCCAACCGATGCGGATGATTATATCAATGAGAGCTTTGTCAACAAACGCGCTGTAGCTGATAGTCGAGCCGTTGGTCGGCCTTTGTATTTTACTGCATTTGCACGTGCCGATGAACCTAGAACGCTGTTTACAAGTCCGCCATATAGTGGTCCATTTTTTGGGGTTGTCACGAGTAAGCATGTGCGCTTTGTTATAGACAGGTCGGGTTCAATGGGGTGGTGTGCTATTTATGATCAAAATGATACTTGCTTTAAGACTAGGATTGAGGCATTAAAAGAAGAAATGATCGACCTTTTAGATACTTTGGATCCGGATGTTAAAATTGGAATAACGGCTTACAATGATGAGGTAACAAAATTTAAAGGTACCAATAGCCTCATTGAGCTTGGGCCTTTTGGTTCACAGGTTCGTGAAGATGCAAAAGACTTTGTTGATGGCCTTTATAGTACGAGTGGTACTGATCCTTGGCAATCTGTAGCAGATGCGTTTGCTGATGCAGAAACAGATACTTTGTATTTCTTGACTGATGGATTGCCGAATGAGGGCACTGGGAATGACTTTGGAGGCGGTGATGTGGATGACTGGACACCAACCATCGATTTCTTTATTAGTAAAAATCTATCTCGTACACACAATGGCAAGCCCCAGCCTCTAGAGGTCAACACAACGGTTTTAGGAAATAGCTTCCTGTGGATGGAAGACTTTGCTATTAGAGGAAATGGTGTATATCGCGAATTAAAGTAAAGATTGTGGTATTATAAAAGCTTGCAAATCAAGCCTTTGGTCATTTGCTCTAAAATTGACTATGAATGTTCAGGTTTGCTAAAAATTAAGGGCACCTCGATGAATCCGAATAGAGCGTGATCGCCAGATAAAACCCGCTACCATGAGTTGTACGATTCACTCAGGCTGTGGGTCAAAAAGGTTTCTGGGATGAATAGAACAGAGTCGCCAAGCTTCATCAGAAGAAGCCAGTGCTTATGCATCGATCTGAAGAAATCCCGTGGGATTCGTTTCGGCCACGACTTGAGAAAGGCTCTGCTCAAAATAGAAAAAGCAACGCGGGGCTAAAGCGGATTGATCCGCTGATCCTTCAGCAGTTGTTCAATCTCAGCGATGAGGAGGTTGAATTTCAGCTCAATAACAGGCGCTCCTTCAAAGAGTTTGTTGGGCTTGGCGGGATGAACAGCATTCCTGATGCAATCACGATCGCCTTCTTCAGAGAGAGACTGCAAAAGGCGGAGGTCATCGAGGAGCTCTTTGAGATGTTTGAGGCTTACCTGCGTACGCAGGGCCTGCAGGCTCGCGGCGGTTAGATCATCGATGCCACTCTTGTCCTACGCCAAAGCAGCGCAAGACCCGCGACGAGAACAAGGAAATTAATGCAGGACGGCTTCCAGAGGGCTGGGATGAACATCCAGATCGACTGCGGCAGAGTGACTTAGATGCCCGCTGGGTCAAAAAGAACGGAGTCAACCATTACGGCTCCAAGACCAGTATCTGTATCGATGTCGACCATGGCTTCATCCGTCGATATGCAGTGACACCTGCCAATAGTCATGACAGCCAGATGCTCGCGAAACTCCTTGATCCTGAGAATGAACATGACGATGTCTGGGCCGATTCGGCCTATTCAGGCGAATGCTTTGAAGATCTGTTAAACCTCGGCGGGTTCGAAAGCCTGATTCACGAAAAAGGAGATTGCGACAATCCACTTCGTGAAGCATCAAAGGAGCTTAATCGCATTAAATCCGCAATCAGAGCATGCGTCGAGCACGTCTTTGGATGCATGACAATGTCGATGGGCGGAAAGATGACCAGACGACTTGGACTAGCGAGAACCGAAGCCTGGTGGGGGCTAAAAAATCTCACTTTTAACTTCCTCCGATACCTCCAGCGTACTTGCAGTCTCGCTGCAGTTACGTCGCACTGAACCCAAAGCTCGCAATTTGCTTTCCAGTCAAATGCGATAGGGGTCTAACAATGCGCCATATGCCGCTTCTGGTGCGGCATTTTTAATGTCGTTCGATTGCCGGTGAATGCTTATTATTCGAGGTGCCCTGAAGAGGATCTAGTGAAAATAGTTCAAGCTACAAGCATCAACGAACGCTGAACTGGCTTGGTGCTTTGGGAGGGTGTAACTCATCAAACACCCGCATGTAGCATTCTTTTCTCCGGTGGTGTTGATTGCGTCGCATCGATGCCATAAATGAGGTTTAAAACGGTCATCCCCGCAACCATTGGAATGGGTTTTGAGAGCTGGAAGCGCCACGAAGCACTGCACCTGCAGGCATGGTGGAGAAATCTGATCAACGACCATCTCATAAATGGAAGGGTGAACGACGCAAAGGCTTTGTTTGAAGAGTTTGATTTGGATCGAGACTTAAAACAAGCCGCCTTTGGAAAGGGATGAATCTGTGATCTGTTGTGTGCTCCATTATTCAAATTTTGTGCTGTCGTTCGGGGTTCCTGCCAACGCTGGATGCTCGCGATCGCCAGGCAGTTGTCGATCCCCTTCACTGGTTCAATAGCGGGGAGATCATTGCTGTTAGCCCTCCCGTCGCAATGCTTCTGTCTGCATGCGTTGAATGCGTTCCAGCATGGATTCATTGCTAAGGCGTTGATTCAACCTTTCCACCAGCAGTGGGAAGGCCATCGGGCTTGGTCGGGGCATTGGGCAGTGAATCACCTCACCCCGCGCCATGCGGTCTAGCGCTGCTTTGAGGCGGGGTAATTCCAGTTGCTCGTGGAGTACCTCCTCTCGCGCTTGTTGCAGCAGCAGGTTGTTGGGTTCATGGCGACAAAACACGTCGTAGAGCAGTGCACCACTGATTTGCAATTGGCCGCTGCTTTTGTTTTGGCCCGGAAACCCTTGCACCACCAAGCCAGCGATCTGGGCAATGCTGCGGAAGCGGCGTTTGCACAACTCCGACAGGTTCAAGGCCTGGGCAAGATCGTCTTCGAGGTGGTCGCTGCTCAGCAGGCTGTCGATTTGATCCTCGATCAGTTTGGAGAAGGGATAGTGCCGCGGTGCTAACAGTTCAAATCCGTAGTCGTTCACCGACACGGTGATTGTTCCCCGCTGCAGCCGCGTCAGCCGGGTCGCGAACAGGAACCCCAGCCCTTCGTGCACAAAACGTCCCTCAAATGGATAGCCATACAAATGACTGCCCTCACGGGTTTGGCATGTTTCGATCAGCAGTTGGTCTGCCCGTGGCAGAGTGGAAAGGTCGCGTTGGCGTTCAAACAAAGGCTCCAGTGCCTGCAATTCTGCGGTATCAAGATCACCACGGCTTGCCCGTGCTACTTCCTCCCGCAGGTGATGGGTGAGCAGCCCCGACAGTGCCATCTGGCCGCCGGCCCATGCCGGCACCGTGGTGCTCTTGCGGGTGGTGGCTTTGACGTAGGCCGTCATGTCGCGCAGGCGGACAAATTCCAGTTGCCGTCCGGCAAAGAAAAAAACGTCTTTGGGTTTGAGCTGACTGACGAAGTTTTCTTCCACATGGCCAAGCACCGCACCACGCAGGAAGCGCACACGCACTGACGGTGCTGAGGTGATCGTGCCGATGTTGAGCCGGTGCAATCGCGCAATGGCCGTTTGCTTCACCACCATCCGGCCGTGATCGGCCCGTTCCAGTTTTCGGTAACGCGCGTAGGCCCCTAGGCATTCTCCGCCGTGCTCAAGAAACTGAAGGCACCACTGCCACTGCTGATCAGTCAGTTCCGCAAAACTGGCGGTGTGACGCACCGCTTGAAGGGTTTGCTCAGGGTCAAACCCCGGGCCGCAGGCCAGTGTGGTGAGGTGCTGCAACAGCACATCCAAGGGCCTCAGCGGCGGGTGGCGCTCCTCCACCAGCCCGTTGCTTAAACCACGGCGCACAGCGCTTAGTTCCAGCAGTTCGAGTGCATGGGTGGGCATGAACAGCACCTGGGAGGTGCCGCCGGGCAGGTGTGCTGAGCGGCCGGCTCGTTGCAGCAGTCGGGCCAGATTTTTGGGTGAACCGATTTGCACCACCCGCTCCACCGGTTGGAAATCCACTCCCAAATCCAACGAACTCGTGCAAACCACCCAGCGCAGCGCACCTGCTTTCACATTCGCTTCGATTGCTTCACGTTCCTGGCGATCCAGGGCGCTGTGGTGCAGGGCCAATAACCCGTCCATCTCCGGGCAGGCGTAACGCAGGCATTGATACCAACGCTCCGCTTGATTGCGGGTGTTGGTAAACAGCAAGGTGCTGATGGTGGGCACCAGCTCACCCACCAGATCTTCGTAGCGCCGTAGGCCGAGATGGCCGGCCCAGGGAAACCCATCAATGCTGTCGGGAACAATGCTGCCAATGTCGATCGCCCGGGCCGGAGCTCCACCGATGATCACCGCTTGGCTGGTGGTCCCTAAGGCATGGAGGGCTGCCTGATCGAGGTTGCCGATTGTGGCGCTGATCGCCCAGGTTTGCAGCTTAGGCCGCTGTTGCCGCAGCCAGCTCAGGCACAGTTCGGTTTGACTGCCCCGTTTGCTGCCCATCAATTCGTGCCATTCGTCCAGAATCACCGTGTCGAGGTCGCGAAACAGCCGTTCGGCATGGCGTCCAGCCAAGAGAACGCCCAGGGATTCGGGGGTGGTGATCAAGATTTGGGGCGGCGTTTTGATCTGTTTGTTGCGATCACTGGTGGATGTATCACCGTTGCGGATGCCCACCCGCAGGGGCCATCCCATCGCCTCAATCGGGTCTTGGATCGCGAGTGCTAAATCGCGGCTTAGGGCCCGCAGGGGGGTGATGTAAAGCAGCTTGATCCCAGCATTGGCATCGGGATGGGCCAGCATCCGCGCAATGGGTGCCATCACGGCGGCATAGGTTTTGCCAGACCCAGTGGGCACTTGGATCAATCCGCTTGCACCCTTGAGATAGGCTTGCCAGGTGTCGCGTTGAAAGGGGAGTGGCTCCCAGCCCTGGCGCTCAAACCAGGCCTGAATCGGTGCGAGATCGGTGTTCAGTTAGGTCACCACCAGTGCGGAAATGGAGAGGACTACCGCAGTCACCACCAGCCCAGCTGCCACATTGCCTTTGCGAATCTCCAGGCGGTAGTCCACCGGAGTCAGCGCATCAAACAAGGCTGTTCCCCCGAAAATCAGCACCACACTGAATGCTGCCCAGCCGATCATGGTCACGGCTTGGAAAACAAGCGGATTCATCGACAAGGGCCAATGGCTTTACTCCTACGGTAACGGCGTCTGACGATTCCTTCCGATGGCTGCAGCGTCTAAATCGCACACGGCGCGGCCACTGTTGGTGCTGTTGCTCGCTGTGGTCCCAGCGCTGCTGCTGGTGATCTCGGGTGGTCAGCGCAGGTTTCGTCAACTAGGAGCCTTGCCGTCCACGGGACGGGAAATGGTGACGAGGCCCTTTCCGCTTTCAGCAAGACTGGTTGGGTGCCACACGCCTTGTCGTGAAGGATCGTCAACCCGACAACACGTCGTCTGTTGTCAATGTCGAGCTCTTGAATGACTCCAACCAGGTTGTCTTGAGTTACTCCACAGGCACCTGGAGTGAATCCGGCATTTGGTGTGAATCCGGAGAATCTGGCTACTGGAGGGAACAGGCCACGACCTTGATGTCGGAGTTCAGGCCCGTTCAAACCGGTCAATTCCGGTTGCGTTTGTCGTTGGAGGATCTCATCATCAGCCGTCGCTCTGCAAACGCTTTGCTGATGCCAGCGAAGAGCACTGTGGGTGTGGTGGCGGAGGTCTACACCAACGCATTTAATCCGGGTTTGCGATTTGAATCTGTGTTGTTTTGCTGATCGGCAGCGGGATTTTTTGTTGGCATGCCTATGCACCGAAACGGGTTATCCGGACGTTCACAATAGACGAGACGAGACTGACGGTGACCGAATGGTTCTCCGATCAGGCGACCGTGAAGGTGCAGTTTTCTGCGGATCACGATAACGACGCCCACTCCCAGCCTTCTTTGGCTAGTGGTTACCCTGTTTCACTGAAAATCATGGATGCATGGAAAAAAACCCTTCTGGCCACTGATAATTTCTCAACCTTCAGGTTGCCTTGGAAAGCAGATCTCAAGGAGAATCATCAGATCTTTTATGGTAAGCGTGTGATTTATTTCCGGCTTAAAAAAGCAACCCGTTTGCGGGTGATGCTTGAGGTCCCAGAGCACTTGGATGGCCAAGCAATCGTGTTGGAGGGTCTGAAGGTCACGATCACAGAACTCTCCAAAATGCTGTGGCTACAAACGATGGAGACGCTGGCCTAATGGAACGCTTCCTTCTGCTGATTCTCATCGCCATCTTGGGATTCGGGGTTGTTGGTGCGTTCACCCGTCCTACGCCTTGGAGATTGAACCAGGACGGCACTCCCCATCGCAGTTCGTCCTCCGGTGTGGTCTACAACGGTCGTCGTTCCGGTGGGGTCTGGGTCGGTCAGTCCTTCAGTGGGCGTCGTCGCGGTGAATCATTTGTGGGTCGTGGTCCACGCGGGGTCAAGTGAAACCGCTGTGGATCAGCCCTGTGCAGGCAAAGCTGCTGCTGTTCACCGTTGGCCTCTCCTCTGCGGTCAGTCTTGTGTTCGAGTTGATGGTGGTGACGCAAGCCACCTATCTCGTGGGGGATGCCACCTTGGCCACGGGTGTGGTGGTGGGAACGTTCCTGGCGGCGATGGGTTTAGGCGGCTGGGCCTCCCAATTTCTAGCCGTGAGGTCGGATGCTTCCCGCAGCTTGTTGCGCGCCCTGCTTTGGGTGGAACTGCTGCTCAGCCCGGTTTGTCTGCTGGGTCCGTTGGGGTTGTTTGCCCTGTTTGCCGTTGATGGATCGGTTTGGTTGGCGGTGGTGCTGCTCACCGTGATGGCTGGAGCTCTGGCGGGTATGGAGTTGCCTCTCCTGACCCGCTTGCTGGAGACCCAGCAGGACCTGCGTGTCGCCTTGGCACGCGCGCTCGCGCTCGATTACTTCGGCTCACTCCTGGGCGCCCTCGTTTTTCCTTTGGTGCTGCTGCCTCAATTCGGACTGTTGCCCACCTCCGCCCTCTTGGGTCTCTTGCCCCTCACCAGTGGGGTGCTGCTCTGTTGGATGTTTCCGTCGCTACGGCGCTGGCGTTGGCCCGTGTCCCTGCTCTTGCCTCTGGTGGCGTTGCTCAGCGGGTGGGTGGCTCCCCTGGGTGACCGTGTGGAGCGTTGGTTGTACGACGACCCAATCATTGTGCGTCAGCAAAGCCGGCATCAACGTTTGGTGCTCACGCGACGACGCGACGACGTGCGGCTTTATCTCGATGGTCAGCTTCAGTTCTCCAGCCTTGATGAATACCGCTACCACGAGGCCTTGGTGCATCCGGCCATGGCGCGCCATGGCCATCCGCAGCATGTGTTGCTGCTCGGGGCTGGCGATGGCCTAGCCCTGAGCGAAATCCTTCGCTGGCCCAGCGTTCAGCGGGTTGATTTGATTGAACTGGATCCGGCTGTGTTGGCCTTAGCCCGGCGTCATCCCCTGCTGCAGCGCTTGCATCAAGGCAGCCTCGATGATCCACGGCTCACGATCCATCATGGCGATGCCTTTCAACTGCTGAAGCTGCTCGATGCTTCCTTTGATGTGGTGATTGCGGATTTCCCCGATCCCTCCACTCCTGCGCTGGCAAGGCTTTACAGCGTGGGGTTTTATGGCCGTTTGCAAGGCCGCATGAACGCAGGGGGTGTGTTTGTCACCCAGGCATCCACCCCTTTTTTTACCCCCAACGTTTTGGCGTCGATTGAGGCGTCGTGGCAGCAGTTGCGTTGGTCCACCCGTGGTTACAGCGTCACGGTGCCGAGCTTTGGACTGTGGGGATTTGTGATGGCACAACGGGACCAGGACCACAACAGGCGTGGATTTGCGCCACTCCCTTTCCAAGGGCGCTGGATCAACGACCGTTGGTTGGCGCAGCTCCCCGAGCTTCCCCAGGACCTTCGCCCGGATCCCGGCACTGTGATTCGCCCCAACAAATTGGTGCAACCCGTGTTGGTCGACTATCAGCGCAACGGGCGCGGGTCCTCAATCTGACGTAGCGTCTGTTCAGGCTGCTGGGCATCAATGTTCATAACGATGTTCCTGTTGCTGCTGGTGCTGGCGGTGGTGGCTTGGATTGGCGTGCAGCGCAGGAAGACGTCAGCGCAGCAAAAGGATTTGTAGAACCGTCAGCCCACACTGTTTGATCTCAAGGTTGGCGACATCGTTCAACACGACGCCATCGATTGGGTTGTGGAGGATCGCTTGGTCTATCGCCAAGGTGAGTTCAGCTGGTTGGAATACCTCCTCACAGACAACGACTGTTCGGTTTGGTTGGTCGTCAATGAAGACGACACCCTGGTCGTGACCGTTGAACGTGAGATCGACCTACCGCTGTCGTTGGATGCCCCACCCCCCTCTGAATTGGAGGTGGACGGTCGTCTCTATCGCCTCAATGAGCGGGGTGTCGCTGGCGTCACCTCTGAGTCGCGTCGCGTCAATCGTCTCCTCGGGTCTTGTCAGTTCTTTGATTACTGTTCCGGCTCCTCAGCGGTGCTGAGCATTGAACTTTGGGGCAACAACGCCGCTGGCACCGGCGAACTGGAGGCCACGGTGGGCGAGCGGATTGCGCCCCTCAGCCTGAGCTTGCTTCCCGGTGATGGCCGATCGGTTTATCGCTCCAGCTAACGCTGCTGAATCAACGCTCCCGAATCAACGCTGCGGCGGTTGTGAGTTGATCGGCTTCTGCGGCCGGTTTGTCATGCCGCCAGCGCAGAATTCTGGGAAAGCGCACGGCTAGGCCGCATTTGTGGCGTTTGGAGGGTTGAATGCCTTCAAAGGCCAGTTCAAACACCTGCTCCGCCTTCACCGACCGCGTCGGGCCGAACCGTTGCACGGTGTTGCGGCGAATCCAGTGGTCGAGTTCCGCGATCTCTTGGTCGTTGAGGCCGGAGTAGGCCTTGGCAAAGGTCACCAGTTGATGGTCGCGGGGATCCTCCCCGTGGCGGTCCCAGAGCGCAAAGGTGTAGTCAGTGAAGAGGTTCGCCCGTCGTCCTGTTCCTGCCTGGGCGTAGATCAGCACGGCATCGAGGGTCATCGGCTCGTGTTTGTATTTCCACCAGTGGCCCCGCTTGCGACCGGCTAAGTAAGGCGACCGCAAATGTTTGAGCATCAAGCCTTCCGCCCCTGCATGCCCGGCCTGGTCGCGACGGTCATCGAGGTCGTCCCACGTTTTGAGGGTTTCCCCCTTGCTGTATCGCAGTCGCCAAGAGTTGGTGCCGGTGATCGTTTGACAACACGTCTGCAGTTGGTGGATGCGTTGCTCCAGCGGTTGTTCCCGCAGATCAACACCAGCCATCTCCAGCAGGTCGTAGGCCACGAACTGCACCGGGCACTCCTGCTGCAACTTGGCTCCCACCCGTTTGCGGCCCAGCCGTCGCTGCAGGCTCGAAAACGGCAACGGTTGGGGTTCACCCTGTTGCCAACAGATCACTTCTCCATCCAGCACCGTGTTGATGGGCAGGTGCTCGGCCATCTCCACCAGCTCTGGGACGCTGTGATTGATCAGCTCTTCCCCGCGACTCCACAGAAACACCCCTCCGTCGCGGCGGATGCATTGGCCGCGAATTCCATCCCATTTGCATTCAATCCACCACTGGTCGGGTGGGGTCTTGATGATCCCGTCGCGCTGGAGCGGACTGGCGAGATAAAAGGGGTAGGGCACCGCTCCCCGATTGGTGCGGGTTTGATTCAGGGGGGCGCTTAAGCGTTGAAACCATGCGGCCGTGGGTTCCACGCCCCCCATCAGCCGTTCCAACACCGTGGTTTCATCCAAGCCAAAGGCTGCTGCCACAGCTTTCACCACCAGTCCCCGGGCCACTCCGATGCGGAAGCCGCCGGTGAGCAGTTTGTTGAGCAGCAAATGGCGCTCATTGGGGACAGCACACCACAGGGCCGTCATCGCCTGCACCTGGAGGTTTGCATCGCAGCGCGCAAGCTTGGGCAACAGCGACTCCATCCACCAGTGCAGCGCCGGGCCGTTTGGCACCTGGTGCAACAGCGCCTGCAGGGTTGGGTCGTTGGGTGCCGCCGCGCTGATCAGCTGGCCATGGAGCTGGGGCCAGAGCAAGGCCACCGTTTCAGCGGAATCACCCACATGGTTGTGGCAATCCTCCAACAGCCAATGCGGAAGCGTGGTGCACGTCTGCACAATCTCACGCAGTCGCCGCCCCGTGATCAGCCGTTTGCGCCGTTCTCCCAACAGCAAGCTGAGAGACCAACTGCCATCGTCAGGAGCGACCTCAGCGAGATAAGAGCGCAGCAGTTCAACCTTGCGCTTTGATCCACTGCTGCCATCAAGGGCATCGATGAGTTGGGCAAACCGTTCCACAACTCAGCCGAGTGCGGCCAAGGGCGCTGCCTGAATCCCTTCCACTTCCATGAGGTAGCGCGCCAGCACATCGTTCTGGCCGTGGGTGACATACACCTGCTTGGCACGACTGTCTTTCACCGTGCGGATCAGCCCTTGCCAGTCGGCATGATCGCTGAGCACGAATCCCCGTTCGTAGCCCTTGCGCCGTCGGGCACCGCGCACGGCCATCCAGCCGGAGGCAAAGGCTGTTTGAGGTGAGGGAAAGCGACGCATCCAACTCGAGCGATGAGCGGATGGTGGCGCAAGCACCAGGCGTCCTGCGAGTGATTCCTTCCTGGGAATGTCACTCACGGGCCGGCTGGGCACCAACGGGATTGCCGCATCCCGGTAGTGGCGTGTGACGGTCTCCACGGCTCCGTGCAACAGCACTTCTTCTTCAACACCGATTGCTGCCAGTTCGGCCAGGATTCGTTGGGCTTTGCCAAAGGCGTAACAAAACAGCAGTGAGGGCCGGCTGCGATCGCCTTGCCACCAGTCCTGAATATTGCGGGCCAGCGTGGCCCCATCACTCCAACGATAGATCGGCAGCGCAAAGGTTGCCTCGGTGATCAGCACATCGCATGGCACCGATTCAAAGGGGGCACAACTTGGATCGGGGCAGCGCTTGTAATCACCGGTGACCACCCAGACCTCACCCTTCACCTCCAGTCGAATCTGTGCACTGCCCAGCACGTGTCCCGCACTGTGAAAGGACACCTGGGCATCACCGATGGATTGTTGCTCGCCGTAGTTGAGGGTGCACAGGTTGATCGTTTGCCCCAGCCTCTGGCGCAGGATTCCTTCACTGGCTGAC
>JBMHDE010000003.1:0-4798 GCA_049889555.1 Synechococcus sp.
ACATTGATTTGGGATGATGGCCCAAAGATGACTTATCGGTGGGTTGGCAGTAACGCGGACAGATGGAACATCACTGACACACTTGGTGGCAAGTGGAATTACTACGACCACAGAACGAAAGGCGGATTCACGCTGACGCATCTGGACAACGGAAACAAGATCAAATGCTTGGGCACTTCGAGATGAATGAGTTTGGCGTTTCGTAGCTTTGGAGCACGACTAAACAAGCACGCTTTTATTGATCTGCTTCGAAAGTTGTCTTAAGAGGCAGCTCTCTTCCTTAGGGCTTAACAAGCGACATGCGATAGAGCTTTTCTTTGAGTCCTTTTGGAACGACTAGAACTTCAGTTCCTGTTTCCATTGCTTCGTATGGCCAGTAAACGAGTTGATAAGCGAAAACACTCCCGTCTTTTAACTTCTTCCACATCTCATGTTGAATAGATTCTGGCGGTTCTCCAACCCAGCTAAATTTCTTTCCGTCAATTAATACGCTATTGCGCTTGTTTGGGTAATATCCATATTCACCGCCTGATGGGTATACCCAGCAGCTGCCACTAGTGCATCCAATAGTGACTTCTGATGCTTTGCACTTCAGTGAATTAGGCGTGAGCGAGGGGTCATCCCCAGCTTTTTCAAGCTTATTCAGGTGCCAGCGCACTAATCGCAGGCCATCTACAGGGTAATCTTTAGTTGTAATTAGTTTTTGATCTACTTCCATTCCGGAAATGGAGCAATACTTTTTCGAATAGGCGGTCTCGCACTCAAGTCGTGCTTGACCTGAAAATTCTTTTTTACATTGGAAGGCATATTTAATACCATAAATTGGATTTAGATAGTCGCCGTCTTCTGGCTTTTGGGCTTCTGGCGTGAGTTTTTTGAATAGCTCTAAGTAGTATCTATATCCAGCATTATTCATTGGTACCGTCATCTCGCCGCCTTTGTCGAGATGCTTGACAGCAGTTGGAACCTTTGCTTTTGGGTTGTAAGTCACCACAACCTTTTTGCCATCAGAGATCCTTACGGATGCATCGCCATCATTTATGCCAGTGACCTCCTTTGTTTCTAAATTTGCGTAGATGCTTGCGCTGACCGGCTGAGCAAGCAGCAGGGGCAGGAGCAGGAGGAGACGTTTCATGCCGTCATTGTGCCGCCACCGTGCCGTAAAGCTGTTCTGCTCCCAGTTCTGCGCACCTCTCGCCGAATAGGGGGAACTCCTGAAGTGCTGACAATGGGTCTCAGCGATTGACCACCTGTTCAGCGTGCAGGGGGTCAGACACGATGGACATGCTCGGACACGAGTTCTGTCTGCTGAGATCAACTGCCGTGCAATGGGTCTGACCCAGTTCGGACAGATAGACACCATCCCCAACTGTCCCCCCCAAAGGAGGGGTACAACCGGAAGCCGTGTCCATCTGTCTGAATCGACCCGTAGCCCAGTCGTCGTGGGCGATGGCGGCAGACAACCCCCATGTCCGCCGCTGTTCACCGTGTCTATGGCCAGGGTTTCAGAGCCTTGAAGGCCGGGACCGAACCGGCCTGGAGACGTTCACCCAACCCCATCGCCTCCAGCCCGGCGATGGCCTTCCTGAACCCTTTCGCACCACAATCACGGATGCGCTGGGTGCCCTTGTCCTTGGCGTCCTGCCAGGTGATCAGGTCGTGCGTCAGAACATCGTTTTCCCAGCTGAGGGAGTGGATGTGACGCATCAGCTCGGTGGCGATGCTCTCCGGGGGCTGGTGGAACTCCCGCGTCTCCGAAACAACCTGATCCACCATCGCGGTGGCCGCCCGCACGAGATCAAGACAGATCTCAGCAGCGGGGTCCTCACCCTTGGTCCACACCAAATGGAGGAGCACCGACAACCGAAGCGCATTGGCGCTGGTCTTGCCCAACATCGCGGAGATGACCGACGGCGTTGAAGGCTTGAGCGCCTCCACTTGGTGGGCGCGAAACCAGCCGTTGAGATGGCGGCGAGCTTCAGCACTGAGTCGATACCGACGGGGCGGCAGCTCGTACAACAAACGTGCATAGAAGGCCAAGACCCTCTCGGCCCGCTCGAACGCCTCCTGCTCCTCGGCACTGATGGGATCGTCCTTCAGCTCCAGCGGTTTCAGGGGGCAGTTCACCATCAGGATCCGGGCGAATTTGCCGCTGGCGTCAGAGCCGTTGATCAGCTCTCGCAACACCTCGTCCTGGACACCACCAAATAGGGAGACTTGGCAACTGGAATAGCTCCGAATCTCCCCGGTGCCGTTCTTGCCAACACGCAGTGACGTGCAGCCGTCACCGTCGTAGCTCTCCAAGAATTGAGCCTCAGCTGTGCCGCGACCTTTCTTGGTGTCAGCCTCCAGCGCCCGCAGCATCCCGCTCAATTCAGCGCGGGTCAGCAGGACACCGAGGCCAGCCAGCTCATAGAACTGCAGCCACATCCCAAGTGCCTCCGGGGAGAACTCGTTCTGATGCAGCGGGCACCGGCGGGGAGGGTGTTTGTCGCGATCCTGTGGATCGGTGTCCTCCCACTCCTTCAACAGCCTGTCGAACCGCGCCTTCTCCTCGGCCTGGAGCTGGCGGGTCGGATCAGAGATGAGGGCCTTTTGAATTGGGCTCTTGGTCAGGCCGCTCGGTCCCACCAGCCCGACGTAGAGGTTGGCGGGGGTGTTGTAGCGGCCATCCGGAGACACCTTGGTGCCGAGCTTGAGCAGGCCGCTGTAACCGCAGAGCAGCGTCAGCACGGAGGTCAGCGCATCGGCAGGCAACACCTCCGTCACCATCTCCACCGCCCTAGCCAGATCGGACGGCAGGAGGTTGTCGAAGCTGAATCGCTGGCGGCCCTGAGCGACACGGATGCTCTTGGCGGCATCCCTGATCGCCTCGTCCGGGATGGTGGAGTGATGTTCCACCACCGACTGCAGATCAGTCATCGGCGGGCCTCCGGTAGCCGTGCTGCTGGGCTTGCCACCAGAACGTCCCAGCACTGATCTGATCACCTCCAGAGCGGAGGATCTGGTCGGGGTCCCAACCGTTAGGGCTGTGGGCTTCGAGGAGTTCCCGAGCCACTTCCATACCGTAACCAGCGTCGCTGCAGGCAGCCTTCAGGCCCCAGGCCATGTTCCGATCCACCGGGTAATTGCCGTGGCCCGGCACCCGTGGCGGGATGTGTTTCAACGCATCGGCGATGTCCTGCAGCGTCCGCGTCGGTTGCGTGCGATAAAGCGATTTTGGGATGTGATGCGGGCGGTCCGGCAGCGGGGGCAGCAGCTCCTCGAACAGCGCTGGAGTGAAGCGGTCGCCGATGATGTCGAGGAGTGCGCTCTTAAAACCAACCTGGCCGTCCTTGCGGATGTACCAGGCACCGGGCAATCGCATGCACCGGCTGGGGTCCTTCACCGCAGGATCGCTGCCGCAGTGATTGATCAGTCGCTGCATCAACGGACGCCACCGAGCTACCTCGATCGGCTGCTCAAACACCCAGTAGACGTGAAGGCTCTTGCCCCCGGTGAAAAGGCCGAAAGTGGGTGACGGCAGACCCAGCTGGGCAGGCAGATCCATCTGCTCCGCCAGGGTCAGGTGGTCCCACTCGGCGAACAGACCAACGCAGTCACCGATGCTGTCAGCGGTATCGCCACCACCATTCGGGACGGCGTAGATGTTGCGGCCTTCGACTTGCCAGCCAGGGATCTTCTCGCAGTCTTCGGCAAGGGTGCCCTTGATGGCTCCCTTGCCACGGCAGATGGCTCTGATGCGCGTGTCAGCGCCCGAGGGATCCTTCCCCAGGAGTTCGGCCCAGGTCAGTGCCTGGCCAATGTCGAAGATGAAATTCTGCGCACTGTTCTGCGCATAGTGACGGCCCGTCGGCCAGCAAAGCCCAGGCTTAGGAACGTCTCCGGGGCGTGTAACCCCCTGCCCTAACAGCAGGGGCTCGTTTAGCCTTTGATCACTCCTTGGCAGGTCGTGACCGTGGGCCGTTCTTCGGTTCGCGGTCATTTTTAATGTTGCTCCGTAGAGTTAATTGCCGAGAGATAAGTAACTTCCAAGCTCTGCATCAGCCCACCTCAGCGAACTGTTTACGCTCAGCATCGATTGCGAGCATCAGCCGCCCACGCTCGTGAAACTTTTGACGACAGGTGGTGACGTTCCAGCTGATTGAGCTGGCACCAGTTGGTCCATAGCACCAATCTTGACCAGCGATTAGGAAGCCACCATTACGGTCGCGATAACGCTTCAGCGTGCGAGCGCTATAGCCCAAAGATTTGATTGCCAATGGTGTGGGCAACCACTCCTCAGCAGTAGATTCCATTGCATTAATTACAGTGGTGAATCTTCCTTTTCGAGCGTCCTGCTTAAGCCTCAACTCCCGCAGGGAGCAGTCAGAACTCACTCGGAGACACCCACCGGCGTAGCCATCAACTCAGAAACGGGCACGACCCTATGGCTGAGTTCAGTGGTTCAATCCAATTACCTCGCAGCACGACCTTGAGGATTTTCACCATCCGCAGCACAGCTTTGGATGAGGATTCAGCCAACAGGGGAAGGAAAAACCCTGCAGCTCGAATAATTTACTTTTAGGCGGCTTCGGGATGTAGGTCAAGGGGTGACAAGGTATCCCCCTTCAAAGTTGTCCTACCTACCCCGGTAATGCGTTGGACAGCCTCAATCAAGCCAGCCTCATCAATCCACTGTCCATAACTGGCGTGGTGCTCTTGGGGGGTGTGCCCGAGCAGCGCAGCAGCATCCCTAATTGATAACGGGCGGTCATAGGACTTGTGCATTCGATAAGCACAACCATGCCGGAGGCTG
>JBMHDE010000004.1:0-17319 GCA_049889555.1 Synechococcus sp.
AGATCAACACTTGAAATCGGCGCGATAGAGGTGACCACGATCGAACGTTAAAACTTCAACCAGATCGTGGCGAACGACTGTCGCATCAACAGTCGCCGAGACGACGCATGGCTGTATCAGCGGACACCACAACTGGAGCGCTATCTGCTGTATAGGCTCCTGTATACGGTTGCATCAACCCTCCACACCGTCCTCTAAAGCGCGGCGCGCTGCACGGTTCACCAACCACACCACTGCCACGGTTGCCAGTAAGCCAACCACCCGCAACCACCAGGCGGCAGATGTCGCTTGACCAGCCAGCACGTCCCCAAACCGCGCCACGTCTCCAGCCAATGCCCCGAGGGCACAGAACAACACCGTGCCGGGCAAGATTCCGATCAAGCCGATGGTGTAATCACGCAGGCTCACATCACTGAGGCCATAGGCCAGGTTGAGCAGTGAAAAGGGAAATGCCGGCGACAAACGCGTGAGCAACACGAGTTTTAACCCTTCACGAGTCACACCCCGCTCCACCGCAAGCAACTTGGGAAAACGCTTTAGGCGACGCCGAGCCCAAGCGCGCAACCCATAACGGCCAAGCAGAAACACCACCTCAGCCCCAAGGGAAGCACCAATGAAGACCACCCCACTCCCCCACCACGTGCCATACAGCACGCCAGCGAGCATGGAAGCCCACACCCCCGGCAACAGCAGGGTGACCCAGAGGCCATAGAGCGGAATAAACAAAACAGCCCCCAGGGGGCTGCGGAGTGCTTCCAGAAACGGTGACAGGGAGGAGAGGAACTCACCCACAAAGACGACAGAAATAGCTTGGGCCATTCTGGCTCTCTTGAACTCGAGTGCTCAGGCTTGGGCACTCCGGCGGAGAGAAATCACGGATTTCGCCCCCTATCATCTGACCTACATCGATGTCAGACCGGTCATGGAAGGGTGGATCGCTGATGTTGTCATTGGTGGAGTCGCCACGGTCGCCTTGGCCTTTGTGGTCCGCGGCCTGCTCCCGAAACTGGCCTCACGCAGCAAAAATACGTTTGACGATTTCGTCGTTAAACGATTTTCAAAATATATCATACCCCTTGGGATTCTTTTTACTTTATTTCTGCTTCAAAATGATCTCAATCTCGATGGCAATCTTGCCAGGATAGGGAGCATTCTGCTTCGCTTTTCAACACTGATCATCCTGGTCAGAATTTTCAACAGCATCCTTCTGCGCAGCCTGGAGATCATCGGCAGGAGAAGCGCCAAGGACGGGATCGACACCTTAATTACATCGGTCACCCCACTTATTCGAGCATCGATCTGGACCATTGCGATCTTAATTTGCCTTCAGTCATTGGGATTCCCCATGGCAGCAATTTGGGCAGTTTTGAGCGCAGGCGGCATCGGCATCGGCTTAGCCCTCAAAGAACCAGCCCAAGAACTGTTTGCCTATCTGATGATTCTGATCGACAAACCCTTTTCAGTTGGCCAATTCATCAATGTTGGCGATATCTGGGCAACGGTTGAGAAAGTTGGCGTTCGATCATCGCGCCTCAGAAGCCTTCGAGGGGAAACAATTGTGATGAACAACTCACTCTTGACCACGTCAACCATCTCCAACTTTGCCGAGATGAAAGAACGCCGCATGATCTACAGACTCGGCGTCACCTATCAAACCAGCCACGACACACTGGCAAGGATTCCGGCACTGATTCAACAAGTCATTGACGCTGCCACCCATGCCCGCTTTGAGCGCTGTCACTTCGTTGAATTCGGCGCAAGTAGCCTCGACCTTGAACTCGTTTATCACATCGACACACGGGATTACGGAACAGCGATGGATACGCAGCAGCAAATCAATCTCGATATTTTGCGCCGTTTTGAAGAAGAAGGAATTGCTTTCGCCTACCCAACGCAAACCCTCTTGGTCGAGTCAACATCGCCGGGACGTTGATCAGCATCAGCTGGAAGCGGACGTGTAAAAGCGCAATGCAAACAGCCAAAAGCGTCGCGCCAAGGTAAAAAAACCGGCCGCCAACCCCACCCCAAGACACACCATCGATCCATCCAACCTGCCGAGGACAACCTCTGCAGGGACCGTGGTGAGGAATGCCACAGGCAAGATCAGGGTGAACAACACACGCAACGGTGCGGGATAGGCCTCTAAGGGATAGCGACCGGAGGCCAACAGGGCCCGCAGCACCTCGGTGGCATTCCACGTTTTCACAAACCAGATGCTGGTGGCCGCAATAAGAAACCAGAGGGAATAAAGAATCATGCCCGCCACCACAAGCATCATCACCACCACAGCCAGCAGCCCTGGCGTGGGCACCGCACCGGATTGGAATGCCCCCCATCCCGCCAACAACAATCCCAACAGAATCTCCGGCAGGCCCGCTGGAGAGAAAGTTCGCAAGGACACCCAGAACTGACTATCGATTGGTTTCAGCAGCACGAAATCCAGGGTGCCCTCACGGACATGGGTGACGATCGAACCCAGATTGGGGCGCAGCCAGGTGCTGGCCATGCCATCAAACACCGTATAAAACCCTTGAACCAGCAGGGCCTGGTGCCATGTCCAGCCCCCTAAGTTTTGGCCCGGCCCAAAAAACAACGACAGGAGCAACAGGCTGCCACTCAAACTGAGCACCACAGCCAGCAGCTCCATCAAGACATTGGCCTGATACTCCAATTGCGTGGCCAAGGCGGTGCCCCAGAAGCGTTGCAATGTCTGCCAATACCGCTGCATCTCAAGCCCCCATGGCGCTGTAGCGCCGCACCCCAGCTCGCCAGAGCACCAGCACCAGGGGCAGCAACCCAGCCACCCAGGCCAATTGGGCCCCAAAACCAGCAGCAAGATTCACCGCATCCCCCGCCAGCACCCGAGCCGGGAAATCAATCAGGTAAGGGAATGGGGTCCACTGCACCACGGCCCGCACGGATGGAGGGAACGCCGAAAGCGGTGCCAGCAGACCTGAGAGAAAGAGAAACGGAATAAACAGCAACCGCTCGAGGGCTGTGGCTTTCTCGCTCCAAAAACACAGTGAAGCGACCACACTCTGGAGTAAAAACCCAATCGCGAAGGCCATCCAAGTGGCCAACCAAGCCAGCAGAAACCCACCGATCGAGGGGATCCAAAACGCCTGGGGCTGAATCAGAAAAAACACAGCGATGATGCCAGCGGCAAATGGCAAACGGGTGAGCTGCTCCCCAAGATGGGCCGCCACATAGCGCCAGAGCGGGTGCAAAGGCTGCAGCAGATAGGGCGAGAGGCGACCGAGAAGTGCGTCTTCCTCAAAGGCATACACCACCCACACCACCGAGAACTGCCGCACAAAAAACGCACTGAGGAAATAACGATCGAGGGCTACACCATCGAGCCCCAGATCCGCCCGAGCCGGACTACCACTCCAGAGGCTGAGCATGATGAAGGGCAAAACGCCCGACAACGCCCAAAGGGCGATCTCCGCCCGATACTCGAGCATGTGGGCGTATTGGCTGCCGAGTAGTGCAGCGACGATGCGGCGATTCAGGCCAAAAATCCGCATCAGAGCGTGCCCTGACGAAACAAGTCCCCAATCAACTGATCAATCGGGGGGTCAGTGACCTCAAGATCGCGCACGGGAAAGCGTTCCAACAGCTGGGCGATCACGGTGGTGAGCTGGTCTGGTGCCACCCGCAGATGCACGGCACACCCCTCGACTCGCTCCAGGCGCCCAAGGCCTTCAAAGGCGTCCGCCCCAGCGGGTTGGTCCAACTCCAAGCGCACGTGGCGCTCCGATGCCAGCCGCGTCGCCAACTGATCCAACGAACCGTCATGGAACAACTGTCCCTGATGCATCAACAACACGCGCGGACACAGGGCAGTGATATCAGCCATGTAATGGCTGGTGAGCAGCACCGTTGCTCCAGTGCGCCGGTTGTAATCAGCGAGAAACTGACGCACTCGCGCCTGGGCATTCACGTCCAAGCCCAGGGTCGGTTCATCGAGAAACAGCACCTCTGGTTCATGCAGTAGAGCTGCCAACAATTCCGCCTTCATCCGCTGCCCCAACGACAGCTTGCGCACCGGCCGGGTGAGCTCTTCCCCCAACTCCAACAACTCGGCCAACCCATCGATACGCCGCCGGGCCACGGCGTCCGGAATGCCATACACCGCAGCATTCACCCGTAGGGAATCCATCGGCGGGAGATCCCAGAGCAGCTGCTGCTTCTGACCCATCACCAAGGTGATCCGGCGCAGGAAGTCGGGTTGGCGCCTCTGCGGTTGATGGCTGGCCACCACCACATGGCCAGCGCTGGGGTGGATCAGACCACACAACATCTTCAGTGTGGTGGTCTTACCGGCCCCATTCGCCCCCAGAAAACCCACCATCTCGCCAGGGGCAATGGTGAATGACACATCCCGGACTGCAGCCACATCGCGATAGCGACGACGCAGAAAGTGTTGAACGGTGCCAGCGAGCCCCGGCTGTTTATCAGCCACTCGATAGACCTTGCTCAACCGTTCAACCGTGATCAATGAAGGGGGCCGCCATGGCCAGAAGCATCGACAAAAGGCTAGAAGCCCGCCCACAACCGAGCGAGAATCCATCGCGAAGATCCCAAGGATCCAGCGACCCGCCGGCTCCTGTGCCGAGGCTCAACGCAAATCCGCCAAGCGCTTGCGGGCTAAGGCCACCTGGGCTTCTGCATCCGCCAAATTGGCCTTGCACTCCGCCACCACCTCCGGCGGTGCCTTCTCGGCAAAGTTGGGGTTTCCGAGCCGACCAGCGAGGCCTTTGATCTCCTTCTCGGCCTTGGCAACGTCTTTCTCAAGCCGTCCCTTCAAGGCATCGAGATCTACCAAACCGTCGATCGGCAACAGCACCTGCAAGGCACCGCTCACACCAGCCAACGCCTTGGCCACAGGAGCGGCATCAGCATCAGCAGGGGCGAGCACCGCCACCGACTGCGCACGGGTCAACGCCGTGATGTCAGCGGTGGCCTGCACCAAGACAGCAGCCAAATCGGTGCGACCGGTCACGAAGCGCACCGGCACCGTCTGCGATGGCTTAAGGCCCGCGACTGCCCTCAGGTTTCGCACCACACGAATGGCACCAATCAGCTCAGCGAAGGACGCTTCCAGAGCATCATCAAGCGCCACGTCATCCACCACCGGCCAGGGCTGAAGCGCCAGAAAGGTGGTGGCAGGTTCTGCCGTGATGCTGTGCCAAAGCTCTTCGGTGAGGTGAGGCATCAACGGGTGCAGCATCAAGTGCATTTGAGCAATCACTTTGGCCAGCACCTGCTTGGCAACTCGCTGATCAGACAGGGCCTCTGCTGAGGGGTTCTCACCGGGATTGAGCCGACGCTTACTGAGCTCCAGATACCAATCGCAGACGTCATTCCAGGCGAACTCATACAAACCCTTGGCCGCTTCACCAAGGGCGTAGCTGCCGTAACGCTCTGCGGTTTCCCGGTTCACACGGGCCAAGCGGGAGAGAATCCAGCGGTCCGCCAGCTGCAGGGCAGCGGGATCGGGATCCCCCAACTGCGCTGGAGTTTCGCCGCCCAGGTTCATCAGTGCAAAACGGGTGGCGTTCCAAAGCTTGTTGGCGAAATTGCGGGAGGCCTCCACCGTGGCCGATGTGTCCTTCTTGCGGTCGTAGTCGAGACGGATGTCCTGCCCAGCACCGGCCACTTCTCGCACCAGGGCAAAGCGCAATGCATCCGTGCCATAGCGGTCGATCAGCAGCAGCGGGTCGATGCCATTACCAGCGCTCTTGCTCATCTTGCGGTTCTGCTCATCCCGCACCAGGCCGTGGATGTAGACGTCCTTAAACGGCATCACGCCGGTGAAGGCACCGGCCATCATCGTCATGCGGGCAACCCAGAAAAAGATGATATCGAAGCCTGTGACCAGGGTGCTGGTGGGGTACCAGCGCTGCAGATCAGCGCTACCGGCATCGGGCCAACCGAGGGTGGAGAAAGGCCACAAGCCACTGGAAAACCACGTATCCAGCACGTCCTCGTCCTGCTCGATCTCCGCCGCCGCGCCGTACTCCGCCTTGGCTTTCGCCAGGGCCTCCGCTTCGTTGCGGGCCACCACATAGGGCGTGGTGTCGGTGTAACGACCACCGGTTTCGCTGATCACAAACCAAGCGGGAATGCGGTGCCCCCACCACAGCTGCCGACTGATGCACCAATCGCGGATGTCCGTGAGCCAATCGCGGTAAACCTTCTCCCAACGCTCCGGAATGAAGCGAGGATCCTGCTGGTCGAGCGCTTCACGGCAGCGGGCCGCCAAGGGCTCGGTCTTCACGAACCACTGCGTCGAGAGCAACGGTTCCACCGGCACCTTGCCGCGATCGGAGTAGGGAACGCTGTGGCGGTAATCCTCCACCTTCACCAGCAGACCCAACGCCTCAAGGCCAGCCACCACAGCGTTGCGCGCATCAAAGCGATCCAGACCTTCGAACTGACCGGCTTCGGCATTCATGGTGCCGTTCTTGCGCATCACCGTGATTTGAGGCAAACCATGCCGTTGGCCGATCGCGAAATCGTTGGAATCATGGGCCGGGGTGACTTTGACGCAACCGGTGCCGAAATCCTTTTCCACGTGGTCGTCGGCCACGATGGGAATCTCCCGACCAACAAAGGGCAGGGTGAGGGTCTGGCCCACCAAGTGGGCATAGCGTTCGTCCGTGGGATTCACGGCAACCGCCGTGTCACCCAGCATCGTTTCGGGGCGGGTGGTCGCCACTTCCAAATGGCCCTCACCGCTACTGAGCGGGTAGCGGAAATGCCAGAGGTGTCCATCCACCTCCTTCATCTCCACCTCCAGGTCGCTGACCGCCGAGCCTGAAGCGGGGCACCAATTCACGAGGTATTCACCCCGGTAGATCAACCCCTGGTCGTGCAACCGCACGAAGGCCTCCTTCACCGCTTCACTTAGCCCTTCATCCAGGGTGAAGCGCTGGCGTTTCCAATCCACCGAATAACCAAGTCGGCGCAATTGGTCAACGATGCGGCCACCACTGTCGGCTTTCCAATCCCAGGCGCGCTTCAAAAAGGCATCACGGCCGAGATCATGGCGGGTCTTGCCCTCAGCCTTGAGCTGCTTCTCAAGGATCGTTTGCACAGCGATCGACGCATGGTCGGTGCCGGGCAGACAGAGCACGTTTTTTCCGGCCAGGCGCTGATAGCGCACGATCGTGTCGATCAGGGCCGTGTTGAAGGCATGGCCCATGTGCAGGCTGCCGGTGACGTTCGGCGGAGGAATCACCACCGAGAACGGTTCACCAGATGCCTTCGGATCGGGATGGAACGCTCCCTGCTCCTCCCAGGCCTGCTGCCAGCGGGCCTCGGTACCAACTGGGTCGTAGGTCTTGGCCAGCTCGGACACAGAACGCATGCATCGACGGCTGTCCATGCTCGCAAAGCGTGGCCAGCCCCATCACCGGCGAATAGGGGGCTAGTTAGGGCTGCGCCAAGCGTTGCAGATAAGCCGCCTGGGAGCCGGCATTGATCCAGCCCGTCGCAATGGTTTTACTCGCGGTTGTGCTCACCCGGCCGCGATGAATGTGAGACGGTCCGGCCGGAAAAATCACCAACTTGCCGCGTTCGGCCGGTTCATGGTGGTTTTGCCAATGAAATTCCGTACCCGCTTCATCAACGGAATCGCAATACAAAATCCAAGCCAACACCCGATGCTCCGGCTCGGTTGCTTCTTGACTGATCGTCCAATCGCAGTGCCACTGCTTAAAACCTTCGCCAGGGGCGTAGCGCTGCAGATTAAAAATCGGCATCACGAAGAGCTCCTGATCGGGGCACACCGCGCGGAACAGGGGCCGTTCTTTGAGGTAGTGCTCCAGCGCTGCCGTCACCCCGCGCACGATCACCTCCGCCAGGGCATAAGCATCGGGATCACTGCGATCGATCGCGACCAGGCTGATATCAGTTGACACCTTGGCGGGCTCCTCTCCACCCGCTGGTCCAAAGGCCACCCCAGGTCGCTGCAGATCCAAGCGGCGGTCAAAGAAGGCCATCACCCCATCAGCCACCGCCGCAAAGCCAGGATTGCTGTAGCGCCCAATCAGATTCATGGCTGGATCTCCGGTTGCTGAACGGTGGTGGCATCCCTCTGCCAGGGAATCGCCACCACGCCCTCCAGGGTCTGCCAGCGGTCCTGGGCGACAACGTGCTCCAACAATCGGATTCGTTCCAACGCTTTGGCCACCCGATCAGATGCAAGCAAGCTGGCATCACCTGCCACCTGGGGGAGCACCAACACCTGCTGATCGGCAGGATCCGCCAGCACCTGCAGCTCGAGATCGCTGAGCTCCCGTTCAAAAAACACCCGGCGTAGGCGGCTGGTCAGCGGTGCACCGAGGGCCTCCGCAAAATGCTCCAAGCTCTCCCGCTCACCAGAGAGGCCACAATTCAACGACAGCCAAATCAACAATTTGGCCCAGCTATCAACGGTCCAGAGCGGCTGAAAACTCTCCCGGTTCTGACGAATCAATTCGAGGATCGCGAAATCAAACAAGGTGGCTTGCAGGCGCACCGGCTCAGGGGGCGTTGAAGGGGGCGTGTTCATGGCGTCATCCTGACGGAAGACTGGCCGGCTTTCCGTCAGGGTCACCCTGCTGCTTGCTGCCTGGTGACAATCCACCAGGCAAACTGTGGACACTTGAACGCATCCGATGACCATGGATCTCAACGATCCCGAACTCGAGTTTTCAGATCTCGTCTACGCCTATCAGAGCTGGGTGATGGCGGTGATCAACGACGAAAAGCTCGACAGTGACGACCAGCTGCTGACCGACGACATCACGGAAGACGCCTTGAACGCCATGCGTTTCCTGCCGGGTGAAGTCACAAGCGCCATTGAAACCAGCCTGGCCCGCGTTTACGACGTCGACGCTGACGAATTGGCCAGCCTGCTCTTCCCTGAAGACTGAGCGGCAAGTGCTGCCGCAGACGCACGCAATGGTCCGCAGCATCTCGTCAGACTGCGGGTCATTTGCAGTTCCTCCATGGGCTGGTCCACCGCTGCTATCCCAGACCAGCAAGGCCGACTTGCTCTGATCACTGGAGCCAGCAGTGGCCTAGGCCTGGAAACAGCGCGGGCACTGCATCACCGTGGTGCCACGGTGGTGATGGCTTGCCGCAGCCCACGCAAAGCGGAAGCCGCCCGCCAAGCGCTGCTGGAGGTGAACAGCGAAGGCACCCTCGATGTGGTGACGCTCGACTTGGCTGATCTCGCCAGCGTGCGGCACTGCAGCGACACAATCCACCGCCGCTACGGTCGCCTTGATCTGCTGATCAACAATGCTGGCGTGATGGCGCCACCGCGCCTGGTCAGCCGCCAGGGGTTTGAGCTGCAGTTCGCGACCAATCACCTGGGCCACATGGCCCTCACCACCGCACTGCTGCCCTTGATGGAAGGGCAAGCGAATGCCCGCGTCGTGACGGTGACATCGGGGGCCCAGTATTTCGGACGCATTGCTTGGGATGACCTCAACGGGGAACAGCGTTACGACCGCTGGCAGGCCTACAGCCAGAGCAAACTGGCCAATGTGATGTTTGCCCTAGAACTGGATCAGCGGCTACGCGCACAAGGAAGCACGGTTCGCTCCCTCGCCGCCCACCCCGGCTTGGCACGCACCAATCTGCAGCCGGCCTCCATTGCAGCAAACGGATCCAAAATCGAGGCGTTCGCCTACCGGCTGATGGACCCGTTGTTCCAGAGCGCTGCGATGGGTGCTCTGCCTCAACTCCATGCCGCCACAGCTCCCGACGCCCAAGGCGGCGAGCACTACGGCCCCGATGGCTTCGGAGGACTGCGGGGCTGGCCCCAACGTCAACCCGTGGCGCCCACCGCCCGTGATGCAAGCCAACGCCAACGGCTCTGGGCCCTCAGCGAAGCTTTGCTCCAGGCAACAACAGCCCCAAACACGCCACACCAATCAGCGGACCGGGCGGCAGATCAAGCCGCAACGCCAAACCGAAGCCCGCACCACTAAGGGCTAAACCCACCAACGAGGCCCGCACCATGGCGGCCCCCAGGCTGGACACCCGCTGCAAACCAGGCAGCACGGGGGCACACAACAACGCGATCACCAGCACGACCCCGACGGCCGCCATAGCACTCACCACCACCAGAGCCGTGACACACGCCAGCGCCAAACGCAGACCCCGCACCGGTAAAGCCACCGCAGCAGCACCATCGGGATCCACCCCCAGAAACACCAAACTGCGGTAGGAACAACCCACCAACAGCAGCAACGACGCCGCCGCCAGCAAGGTGCGCCATAAATCAGCCAGCTCCACCGCCAGCAGGTCGCCAAACAGCACAGCCTCAAGGTCCAGGCGCAGATTCAAGAGGGGAATCAACAGCACCCCAAGCCCGAGGAAACCCGCTAACACGGTGTTGATCACCGCTTCATGGCTGCGTCCATCCCGCCGCTGAAGACGCTCCGCCACCAAAGCACCCATCACCCCACTCACCACACCCCCAATGGCCGGATCGATCCCGATCGCTAGGGCCACAGCCAGCCCTGGCAGCACCGCATGGGAAATCAGGTTGGCTTGCAGCAACCGGCGCTGCGTCACCAGCAATGTGCCCGTCACCGGACAGAGCACCCCCACCAGCAAGGCCATCAGCAACGGCAGCAACCACCAGGGCATGGCATCAACCACAGCAGTGATTCCCTAGATCGGTGAGGGCGGCGAGGGTGTGACGCACATCCGATGGCGTGCCATCGGCCTGCACACGGCCGGCGAGAACGATCACCCGGTCGTAAACATCAAGGGCATCGCCCCAGTCATGGCTGCTCACCAACAGGGTGTACCCCGCAGCCGCCAACTGACGCATCAGCTGCAGAAGCTGCTGACGCGCCGGGGGGTCGATCGCTGCACACGGTTCATCCAGCAGCAAGACCTGCGCTGGCTGTAAGAGGGCACGGGCCAACAAAGCACGTTGCTGCTGGCCGCCGGACAGAGCATCCAGACGGCGACCCGCCATGGGCAGCAACCCAACCCGCTGAAGCGCAGCATCGAGCTCGCAGCAGGTGGTGCGCGGTCCGGGCACCTGCCCGAGAGCCACCATGTCGCGCACTGTGATCGGAAACGACCAATCGATCCTTCCTCGTTGAGGCATCAACGCCACCCGAGGGCGACAGCGCTGAATCGGTTGATCCCCCAGCCACACGCCACCGGCCTGGGGCTTGAGTTGGCCCTGCAACACATGGAGGAGAGTGGACTTACCGGCGCCGTTCGCACCCACCAGTGCATTGAGAGATCCAGGAACGAGCGACAGGCTGACGTCAACTAAAACAGGCTTGCCGTCGTAGGCGTAGGCCAGGCCCTGCGCATGCAAAGGCTCAGCGGCAGCAGCGGTGGATGGCGTGGGGAACTGCTGCATCAGCGCTGGCCTCTGCGGCATGGCATCTCCATTCTGGCCAACTTTTCTGGCCAATTTCAGATGGGCGATACTGGGATCGAACCAGTGACAATCTCCTTGTAAGGGAGGTGCTCTACCGCTGAGCTAATCGCCCGACGTGATCATTTTGCCTCAACGCCATGGCCAGCGGCCGCGACCATGATCGGGCCACTCTTCTGGGATGCACACCCTTCGGGCTTGCGCTCACCCCATGGCTTGGCCTCGACGCCGGCGTGATCGGGGCAGGAGCCTTTGTGGTGGGAGGGCTCTGGCTGTCTCCCGACCTCGACACTTTCTCCAAACCACTGCAGCGCTGGGGACCCCTGCGCTGGCTGTGGTGGCCCTACCGACGCCTGATTCCTCACCGCTCCCTGTTTTCCCACGGGCCTTTGATTGGCATGACCCTGCGCCTGCTCTGGGTGCTGGTCTGGGTGCTGGTGGGGTGGATGCTGCTGAGCTGGGCTTTGGAACTGCTGATGGGAATGCCAACCGTCAACCCCAGCGCATGGGCCATCCAGGTGCGGCAGAGCGCCCAAGCCCATCCGCACCTGCTGTGGGCAACGGGCCTAGGGCTGGAAGCCAGTGTGTGGCTGCATTTGGTGCTGGATGGGGATCCCATGCCGGTGGAATGGCAGCGTCGACGCCGCAGGCGACACCGCAGGTCACCACGGCGGTGAGAGGGTGAACGCACGCCACTCCGCAATCGTCCATGGCCGACTCCAGCTCGACGGCACCCCAGAACCCAGACCCCCTACGGCGACTGGAAGACATTGTGGGCCAACTGCGCGATCCACAAACGGGCTGTCCCTGGGACCTCGAGCAAACCCACCAGTCGCTGGTGCCCTATGTGCTGGAGGAAGCCCATGAGCTGGCCGATGCCATCCGCCACGGCGACGACCGGCACATCAACGAAGAGCTCGGCGATCTGCTGCTGCAGGTGGTGCTGCACGCCCAGATCGCCAGCGAAGACAACCGCTTTGATCTTGATGCTGTGGCGGAAGCGATCAGCGAAAAATTAATTCGCCGCCACCCACACGTGTTTGGCGACGCCAAGGCAGGCGATCGCGAGACAGTGCGCCGCAGCTGGGAAGCCATCAAAGCCAAAGAACGCGGCGCACCAACCCCATCCGCCAGCCCATTGAGCGATCACCTGGCCAGCAAGGTGCGCGGTCAACCCGCCCTGGCGGGGGCCATGACGATCTCCAAGACGGCCGCCAAGGCTGGCTTTGAATGGGACGACATGGCCGGCGTGTGGGGCAAGGTTCAGGAAGAACTGGATGAGCTCAAAGAAGCTGTGGCTTCAGGAGATCGAGTCCACGCCCAGGAGGAGCTAGGTGACGTGCTGTTCACCTTGGTGAATGTGGCGCGCTGGTGTGACATCGACCCGGAATCTGGCCTGGCGGGCACGAACCAACGCTTTCTCAACCGCTTCTCCCGTGTGGAAGCAGCACTCGGAGGCAACCTGAAAGGCCGCAGCATCAACGAATTGGAAGGCCTCTGGCAAAAGGCCAAGGCTGCGATCCGGGAGGAACAACAACAGCCTTAAGCCCAGCAAACCACGCTGTTGCGCTCAGAAATGGGCATTGAGGGCTTGGTCGGTCTGTCCCCAAAGCTTTTGCTTCGTGGCCTCCGCACGACGAATGCAGGCCTGTGCATCCGCCCGGGTCTTGCAAAGACGGGCTTTCTCTTCAAGCGACATCAAACGCACGAGCCGCTGAACTGTCCGGTGCGGGGTGGAATCCATACGCTTTCCCTAAGTCTTCACCTTAAATTAACCAAGCTTTAACCAAGCTGCCACTACTCCTCCATGGAGGGTCGTTGTCGGCGCGACTGTTTCAATGCACTGCGGCGCCCCTTCGCCTCCAGCCGCCGCCGCACGGCCGCGCGACCAGGCCGGGTGGGCTTGCGCCGCGGTGGCGGTGGTTTCAAGCCTTCCCGCAGGAGATCCCCGAGCCGCGCCAAGGCCCTCTGGCGGTTTTGCCACTGGGAGCGCTCTTCAGCAGCCACCACCCGCACACAGCCATCCACAAGGCGGCTGCTTAGCGCCGCCAGGAGCCGCTGACGCTGATAAGGCCACAGCACCCGGGAGCGCGCGAGGTCAAACACCAACTCCACCCGCGAGTCGGTGGTGTTCACCCCTTGTCCCCCTGGACCAGAAGCCCGTGAGAAACGCCACTGCAACTCAGCAGCAGGGATCACCAAGCGCGCATGAACCGGTAGGTCCTGAGGCATGGGCCCACCCCAGCAATCCATCCGAGTGTGTCAGGAAACCACTGAACGCCCCGGAAGCACGAGCCGTCTTGAACACCAGCGATGGGCCCGACCGGCGCTGGCCTTAGCTGGAAGACACACCACCTTCAGCAACACCAGTCCATGAGCAGTGCAGCCCAGTCCAATGGCGGCTGGATCGATGAACACCACAACGGCGTGCGCTATGGCCTCCAAGGCCGCGTTCTGGTGGAGGAGAGAAGCCCCTACCAGCGCATCACGGTGATCGACAGCGAGCGTTACGGCAAAGGGCTGCTACTCGATGGCTGCTGGATGACTGCAGAACGGCAAGAACGCCACTACCACGAACCGCTGGTGCATCCCGCCCTCTGCTCCGCTGCGTCGATTGAACGGGTGCTGGTGATCGGCGGGGGCGATGGCGGCACCGCGCGGGAATGCCTGCGCCACGCTGGCGTGCAACACCTCGACATGGTGGAGATCGACGGCAAGGTGGTGGAGCTCAGTCAGCAGCACCTGGCCAGCATCGGGGGAGGTTGCTGGAATGACCCCCGCTTCCATCTCCATGTGGGCGACGGCATCGCCTGGGCCGCTGAGGCTGCGGATGCCTCCTACGACGTGGTGCTGGTGGATGGATCGGATCCGGCAGGCCCCGCCGAAGGCCTCTTCAATCGGACCTTCTTCAGCCATTGCCGGCGCATCCTCAAAACGGGCGGCGTGTTCGCCACCCAGAGCGAATCCCCGGAAGCCTTCCGCCAGGTGCACATCGACACCGTAAAGCTGATCCGCGACTTGTTCGGCGATGCCGACCCGCTCTACGGCTGGGTGCCGATGTACCCCAGTGGCTGGTGGAGTTGGACCTTCGCTGCCAGTGATGGCCCGCGCTACCGCCAACCGCTGCCTGAACGCGTTGCGGCCATCGCCGCTGACTGCGAGATCTGGAGCGCACGCTGGCAACGGGGAGCGTTTGATGCGGTGCCCGCATTCGTCGCGCGGGAGCTCAACGGATGAGCACCCCAACCAGCGAACTCGACCAGTTGTTCGACCGTGAAGGCGCCGTCTACATGGGTGCCCGTCGGGACCCCAACGGTTGCCTTGTGGGACTGTTCGGCGTGCCCTACGACGGCACCACATCCTTCCGCCCCGGCACCCGCTTTGGGCCAGCAGCCATCCGTGACGTCAGCAACGGTTTGGAGAGCTACTGCCCGCAGCTGCAGCTGGACCTCGACGATCTGGCCTATGCCGACCTCGGAGCCGTCGCCATTCCTTTCGGTGCCCCAGAGCCGGTGGTGGAGGCCGTGCATCACGCCACATGCCAGGTGCTCAAGCTGGGGCTCAAACCGCTGATGCTGGGTGGCGAACACTCCATCAGCAGTGGTGCCGTAGGCGCTGTAGCGAAGACGCATCCCGACCTCGTGTTACTTCAACTCGATGCCCATGCCGACCTGCGTGACAGCTGGCTGGGAACGCGGCACAGCCATGCCTGCGCCATGCGCCGTTGCCTCGAGGTGCTGCCAAGCGGGCAGCTCCTTCAACTGGCCATTCGCAGTGGCACCCGCAACGAATTTGACGAACTCGCCCAGACCCAGCGACTGATCCGCCACCGGCCCGATCAGGACGGCAACAGCCTGGCCACAAGCCTGCGGCAAGCCTTAGCCCCCCATCAAGGCAAGCCGCTGTATCTAACCGTGGATCTCGACTGGTTCGACCCGGCGGTGATGCCCGGCACTGGAACTCCAGAACCGGGCGGTTTCTTCTGGCCCCACTTCGCCGCCCTGATCGAGGTGCTGCAAGAGCATCACTTGGTGGCGGCCGACGTGGTCGAACTGGCTCCTCAGCTGGATCCCAGCGGTATTAGCAACGTATTGGCCAGCAAGGTGACGCGCAGCTTGCTCATGCTGCTCAGCGACCCAACCATTTAGTAATAGTGACGCGCCTGAAGGCGCTGCTCCCGCAGACGGCTGTGCTGGCGCTCCAACAGAGCCAGCACGATGGTGGGATGGCGAAGGATCAATTCCACAAACCGAGTCCGCGGCAAGCGCACCACCTCGACAGGCGTCAAAGCGCGGGCGTCATGACTGTGGGTGAGGCGTGTGCCCGAGAGATCTTCATAACTAAAAATCTCGCCGGCGCCATAGCGCAGCTTGCCGGCCTCTCCCTGAGCACTGAGTTCCACCATACCGCGCTGAAGGGCATAGACGGCATCCACGGGATCACCCGCACGGAACACCGTTGCACCTGTTGGATAGGTCAGCAGATCACCGTCCTGCTGATCGGCAAACAACTCAACCGGTGTCGGCAGCGGGCTGGTGAAAAGCAAAAAAACGAAACTCTTTAACCAATTTATTTTCCGGCGGATTAGCCAAAAAGCCCGTAGCGGGTATGACAAAAGGCATGGCTGAAGAAAAATTTAATCGTGTGCACCCATGCCTTGCTCCCCATCGCTGGCGGAAATGGCCTGATCAACCCCCTGAAGATCTGGCAAGGCCGGGGGCCTCGCTATCCAGTGGTGACACCAAACCACCCGCACCAGTTGCGCATGCACCGGTAACCGCCGCAAGCGGCACCAACCCGCCAAGAAGCGCTTGGCTCCGCGGGGGGAGACCTTGTAGTGCTGACAACTTTGGCAGCAGACCTCAGACAACAACCATCGAAAACAAGACGCTCACAGTAAGAACGTTGGTCAAAACCCACCAGGCTGGGGCTTGAATCTGCGGCTTTGCTTCCGTTTCCCTGGCGCCCTGAAAGCCTCCATAGGATTCAGCCAACTGGAACACGCCTTCGTGACCGACCTCAAGCGCACCCCACTCCACGACCTCTGCCAAGCAGCAAACGGTCGGATGGTGCCCTTTGCCGGGTGGGAGATGGCCGTGCAATTCTCCGGTCTGCTGGCAGAACACACGGCTGTGCGCCAAGCCGTTGGGGTCTTCGATATTTCACACATGGGCGTGCTTCGCTTCAGCGGCCCCAATCCCAAGGATGCTCTGCAGAAGCTGGTGCCCACCGATCTGCACCGCATCGGCCCCGGACAGGCTTGCTACACGGTGCTGCTCAATGAAACAGGGGGCATTCTTGATGATCTGATCGTCTACGACATGGGCGACAGCACGGTGCTGGCCGTGATCAATGCCGCCTGTGCCGACAGCGACCGCGCCTGGCTGGAGCAGCAGCTCAGCGGAAGCGGCATCAGCATCAGCGACGAAAAAGAAGATGGCGTGCTTTTGGCCCTGCAAGGCCCCGACGCCCAACGGGTGCTTGAAGGCGTGAGCGGCACCAGCCTGGCGGAACTGCCCCGCTTCGGGCAGCGGATGCTGCCCCTACCAGATCTCGGCGTCGACGTGTTGGTGGCCCGCACGGGTTACACCGGCGAAGACGGCTTTGAGCTGCTGCTGCCCCGCGACGCTGGCCGTCAACTCTGGAGCCAGTTGCTCAACGAGGGGGTCACCCCCTGTGGTCTGGGCGCCCGCGACAGCCTGCGCCTGGAGGCGGCCATGCATCTCTATGGCAACGACATGGACACCACCACCAGCCCTCTTGAGGCGGGGCTGGGCTGGCTGGTGCACCTGGAGAACCCCGTGGACTTCATCGGGCGGGCCGCTTTGGAGCAGGAAGTCGACCAGGGCAGCCAACGCAAGTTGGTGGGATTGCGGCTGGAGGGCCGCGCCATTCCCCGCCACGACTATCCG
>JBMHDE010000005.1:0-30896 GCA_049889555.1 Synechococcus sp.
GGATGCTCGCGCCGATACATGTGGAAAACTCTGGGCGGCTTTTGGGCTCAAAAGAGCCCGTTTCGACACATTTTAGCCCCAGAAATCGCTGAGATTCACTGCGCCGCAGGGGATCTGATCTTATTCAGGAAGCCCTAATTAGTGGCATTAATGTCAAAAATAAACTGTTTCCCCTTAGGGCACGAAGGATCGCTGGCATGGGTAGGGCATAGTGAGCGAATGCCGCCGTCGATTCGAATTGTTGCTTGATCTAATTGTCCCTTTATGACTGATTCGACATTGATTTTGGCCCACGTGTCTGGATCCACGCTGAAGATTATTTTTTCGATGGATATTTTCCATGTTCGGCAACTGTGCCGACGATGGCTAAATCTGAATTAAACGCTGCGAACTCAAAGTTGCCGGACATGGAACAGGAATAGCAAGCGAGAGCGCCACTTTGGAGAGTAAAAAATAGCAAGGCAAGCAGTCTCATTTAGTGCGCCTAATGATTTTTGAGCAGGCTTGAAAAGGTTCTCAATTGGTTGCCACATTAGCCGATAATTGCCTGTTGCTGCCAAGCTAACTCTTTCATTTTAGCACCGATTTTGTTGGGTGAGTGCCATGCTCTTGCTTGGCCCGCGCCGCGTCATCAGTTGATGGTGGCTTTGTATGCGATCCAGCTAACGATTGTGTGCAATCGGGTGCGTTAGCCATTCTGCTCTACAGAGCCTGTGCTTCTCGTTTCAATGCCCGAGGCATTGGTGAAGATGGTGGCCCATCGTTGCTCCACTGAGCAGGGCGATGGCCGTGATGTTAAGGAATGGGTGAAGTACCTATTGATTTTTGGACTCAGAGGAGTAGAGATGAGTCAGCGATACGGAGAGAGATGGTCACGATCTGCACTGGTTTTTTCGATTGCTGCATTCCAGTGAATGCCTTTGACAAGGCTTCGCCACGGAAAACTGATCCTGCCAAGCAAGCCATAAGGCCTCGTGGCAACACCCGCTTGGGGGAAGGTTGCGATACAACGTCGACCACACCTGAATGCAAAATCGACGACGCTTAAGTGTTGTACAGCTGAGGTTGCATTGATCTTCAGTCAGCACTTGCGGCTTGCCACAACGGCTGTTGATCGCAAAGGCTGTTTTTGAAACGGTTTTTGATCGCAACCGCCATGAATCTTCAAGGGTGTTAGCCAATGAAAAATAAGGTAGTTGTTCTCGATACGAACGTTCTTCTTCACGACCCTGAAGCCCCGCATCGCTTTGGGGATCTGAGAGTTGTGATTCCAATGCAAGTGGTCGAAGAAATCGACCGGTTTAAAAAAGATCACTCAGAAAAAGGAAGAAACGCCCGAAGAATTTCCAGACTTCTCGACTCCTACCGTCTGCGCGGCAGTCTTGCCGATGGTGTTCCGATTCAGGGCACAGCACGGGGATTGCTGCAAGTCATTTTTTGTCATGCCCATGCCCTCCAGGAATTACCGGCAGAATTGCAGGGTGGTGGTGGCGATAACCATATTCTCGCGGTGGCCTTGGAGCAAATGCGATGCAGTGGGTTGAACGAGGCACCTGAGGTTGTCTTGATCAGCAAAGACATCAATCTGCGAATCAAGGCCGATGCGGTGGGTCTGCAGGCTGAGGACTACATCAACGACAACGTTTCGATCGACGATTTGTACACGGGGTTCCGTGAACTCACGACCGATGCTGAAACGATGAAAACACTGCATGACGACAACCAACTGTCGTGGTCAGCGTTTGCAGGCGTGGAGGAGCAGCATCTCCACGCCAATGAAGGTGTCGTTTTGGTGGATCAGCACAACAACAGCCACACTTTGCTTGCCCGTCATCAAGGCAATAGCAACACCATCAAGCCGCTGCATTGGTTGAATCGAGCCCACTTGGGTCGCATTAAGGCAAGAAATCGAGAGCAAAGTTTCGCGCTTGATTTGCTGCTTGATCCATCTCTCGCACTGGTGACCTTGGTGGGTAAGGCAGGCACAGGGAAAACACTGCTGGCCCTCGCCGCTGGTTTGCACCAAGTGGCTGACACCCATCACTACGCACGCCTGTTGGTGACGCGTCCACCGATCTCCCTTGGAAAAGACATTGGCTATTTGCCCGGCACACTGGAGGAGAAGCTCGGCCCCTGGATGAAGCCGATCATTGACAACATCGACTTCATTGCCGGCGCTTCCCCTGGTGAGGATGCTGATCCCATGAAGAGGCAGAGGCACCGGGAGCCACGCAACGCTTGGGCGGACCTCCAAGGACTGGGCTTATTGGAAGTTGAAGCCATCAACACCATTCGAGGGCGATCGATTCCTCAGCAGTTTTTGGTGGTTGATGAGGCACAAAACCTCACTCCCCTCGAAGTCAAGACCATCGTCACGCGGGTGGGCGAAGGAACCAAAGTGGTCTTCACCGGTGATCCCTATCAAATCGACAATCCCTATGTCGATGCGGAAAGCAACGGGCTCACTTGGTTGGTCGAAAAGCTTAAAGGTCAGTCCCTCGTGGGACACATGACCCTCACCAAGGGAGAGCGAAGTGAATTGGCTGAACTTGCCGCCAATATCCTCTGATTCACGACCACACAATCGACCGATGAACGCATGGCTCAATTAACCCAGTCATCCAATCGCCACCAGGCAAATTTGGATGCCATTCTCACATCACCGACCTACAGCATTGCCCATGAAGATCCTGCCTTGCTGAATAGCAACGCCATGCGTGGTGTGCGCATGTTGCTTGAAATCACGAAACCGGATCTGCATCTGGAAGCAGCTGGTATTGAATCGACCGTCATTGTTTTTGGTGGGGCCAGGATCGTTGATCGTGACACTGCGCAACAGCGTTTGAACGACGCACAGCAGCGCTTGAGCAACCAACCAGACTCAACCACCCTGCAGAGACAAGTGATTCACGGAAAAAAACTTGTGGAACTGTCTCGTTTTTATGATGCCGCCCGACAATTTGCTTATTTAGCATCACAGCATGGCCAAGCCAACAAGGGCTCAGGGAATTGCTGCGCATCCCATGTGATCGTCACGGGTGGTGGGCCTGGAATTATGGAAGCTGCCAACCGTGGTGCTTTTGAAGCTGGTTGCAAATCGATTGGTTTTAATATTTCTTTGCCGTTTGAGCAGCATCCCAATCCTTATATCACGCCCGATCTCTGTTTTAAGTTCAATTATTTTTCTCTTCGCAAGTTTCAGTTTGTCATGCGTTCGATCGGGGCCATTCTGTTCCCAGGTGGCTTTGGCACGCTTGATGAACTATTTGAGCTGCTGACTCTACGCCAGGTTGGTACAAAGGGCAGGATGCCCATTGTTTTATTTGGCGAACAATTTTGGAAGAAACTTGTCGACTTTGACTACCTCGCCGAGATGGGTTTGATTTCAGATGAGGATCTGGAGTTGATTCATTTCTCAGACACTGCTGAGGAAGCCTGGGATTACATCCGAAGCCACACGCAGTCCGATGGGTTGCATTGCAATCATGACTCTGGGCTTGGTTCGGTGTCGCTCGATTCATGAGTTCATATCACTCTGCACACAAACCTGACTGATTCCATCGTGTTGGTGCATTCGGTAGGAATTCAAGCTCTGTGATTCCCCAGAGTCTTGGCTGAACAGTTCAAGCACTGAAAGATTCATTCTATCTGGGTGGTGGCATCAAAACCCGTACGCTGTAGCTTGATTAATTCCTCAAACTAGGGTCCTCACGATTTGATTGGAGACGTTCTTTGAGTAGCGGTTTGCCTAGCTATTGGATTCCCTAAGTTGACTAAAGTGAAGCTTGGCCGCTCACAGATGCTGCTTGCGCTCTGAGGACTTAGCGGCTTTGATTGTTTCTCTCCATTGAGTGAATCAAAAAACCTGTCTGTACTTTTGTTGGTGCTGGACCGCACTCGATAGCCAATTGATGCTGACCAGAGATAATTTCTCCTCAAGCGATTGACGATATATTTGCTAAGTCAAAAGGTTATGCTTATTCTCTCCAGGAATGGGGCGATTAATGCTGGACTATTGCTGAAGGGGTATCGATCAATCTGGATGATCTGTGGAGGGCGGAACCAGGAAGCAACGAAGCGTCTAGATGATGGTTTTTCAGGTACGGTTTGATTGCCTAACACCGAAGCTATGGGACTATGTTTTGCAATGGCAAAACTAGGTGATTGACCCTATCGGTTATCAGATATTGCAGCCGCATTAACTGTAAGTTGTCAGCAATTGGGGCCAAGACGTGCAGAGATTGTTAGCAAGTGAATGGTTTATAGTCTCATTTATGGCGACATCGCATTTGCCGTGCCGATGTTTGGCAACTATCTAATCCGAATTGATGTGAATTAGGAATGTGTTTAATCGCTGCTTTCTCCATTGCAGCACTGTGTGCTTAGATGTGATCATGGTTATGGTATGAACCGACACGTGCCTATGCGAGAAATGTGATTTCCCTCTATAGCACCATCGTTGTAGTTATGATGCATGCCTGAAGGCAAATCCAAGCATGGAAAATGGGCAAGGATGAATCCTGAAATAGCTGAGAAAGAACAGTTATGCTTCGTATTAGTGGACTGATTCATTGTGGGTGGCTGAAGTGAGTCAGCTCAGCCATCTGTTGGTTCAGGCTATTATGAAGATTTCTAGTTGTTGCATTGTCTTCTTAGGTGTTTCTTGTGGACTGCCTGGATTGAGGAGATACAAAGTAAAAATGCATTGAATGAATAAGTATTCCGCCGTAGAAAAATAGCTCTCCAATTTCTTGTTCTTGAGTGTGAAAATACATCAGGTCAATTCCAGACTTCTCCATGACAGTGCACCAGTAAATCACCGAAGCCACTAAAAAATAACTAGCAGTGCAGCCTGGTGGGAGTAATAGATCTGCAACTGATCTGGCTTTTACTCTATTGGTTGATTTTAACCGGCCTCTAATGCATGACAAGATAAACAATAGGGTCATTAAAATTGCCGCAATAGTCCATGTCTGGTGGTGAATGAATCAAAGATTATGCAGTCCTGTTTCATGTTGGACGTTGTAATCATTAAATAGTTCTGGTTTTTTCCAGTTGAAAATCATTTGTCCCCAGCTCATTTCTTCCATGCCAACAATTGCCACTCCAAATGATGCGGCGAATAGCAACCAGCGTGCCAATGATTTATCCCTGCCTTTAGCTGCTTTGAATAAAAGCAGTGCAGAGGCCAATAAGATAATAAAGCTTGACCATTCAATAATGCTTCCTTCTTGGATGGTTCTCAAGTAAGATTCAAATTTTGGCCCTTTGATGGGCAGTAAGCTCCGATAAAAGATTAGTAAAAAAGATGCAGCAATTGGTAAAAGTGAGATCAAAATTTGACCTCTCGAATTTAGAAGTAATCTTGTTAATGAGTTTTTTGTCCATCCGCTGGTTGTACAGAAAACCAGCAAGATCCCAAGCAAACCCTATACCGTTTGAGGAGTTGAAAAGTCTTTGCCGAAAAATGCGGCTTGTCCAACACTTATTAGACCCAGTGCAATCATTACTGTGCCTGCCAAGGCCGCCAGAACTTCCGTGATCTTGGAAATTGTTTGAGCGCGCGCTTTGACAACATCATCAGAAGGTGATCGACTCTTGCTCATGAGTCAGGTTGTTGAACGATTAACTCTAGGTTAACGCTGCGTCGTGATCAGCTAGGGGTTTGGCCACAGCGTTCTCCCACGAGCGATCAAGTGACTTTTGATGCAGGTTGATACAGCTCTGATTGCTTCCCGAGTTCCGTTTTGTTTCTATCAGTATTGAATCTCTGGGAATCTACAAACGCATAAACTAGATCAGATCATTTTTTCTCTCGCTTTCAGCGTGAATGCTCCATCTGAGTATCTTCAACAATAGAGTGTGGCATCCAAAATGATGCATGTCATGAAACTTTTGCTGCTGTGATGGAGGCGCAGATTGAGAGAATGGTTGGTGCAGCCGCACTTTTTTCTTGTTGTAGTCAATGGCGATTGAATTCAGTAGATGTTCATACCACTGATGTGCTTATAGCTGGAGTTGCATTGCTTGTAATGCCTTGTTCAGCCTGAAGTCGATTGCTTGATGTTTAAATTAGAAATTTAGTGTCTACTGAATCGCTGCTTGGTTTCATTTAGTATCGCCTTGTTGGTTGGTTAGATGGTGGCCTTTGACTTACATTTCTATCGTCTACAGGCTTAAACTCACCTCTTTTTGTGCTACTTTTCCTAATCAGCTGAAGCATCTACTGTTTATTCTCATTGAATCATTTCACTCAACATCGTGTTTTCACGATATGCTCTAACTAGGTTTTTGCATGGAATACTTGATGATGATGCTTATGGGTTGCCTGATTCTGTCTTGGGGCCTCATTTAAATGGTCGTGGTATTTCAATCATGGCGTTGTTTGTCCTTTGCAGTTTATTCTTTGAGTCGTTCTATTGATTCAGATTTTTGGCATTTTATGCCTAATTATGCTATCTTTATGCAGATTTTAGTCAAATTGTGCAGGCATCTAAAGCACTTTTTGTGTTTATAGGTTCCCAAAAGGATTGATGAATTAAATTGCTTATAGTGTATTTGCCTGGGTGAATTAAGATGTTTTTGCAAAATCAGTGCCATGCTTTTGATCAATAGTTTGAGGTAAGTCTTGGATTGCTTCGTCTTATGATTTGGAATTAATGCTATGAGTTGGCGTTTTGGCATGTGTGCTGTGTCTTGATTTGCTGCTTGCCTTAGAAAAATTATTCAAGCTTAGGTCTGATTCCATGGTTGGAATTGGGTTCTGTTATCACGTGATTCTCGCATTTGTTTGTTGAATGTAGTGATTAGCTTGTCACCAAGCTGCGGCTATCATTAGATGTCTCACGACTTGTTTTCAGTATTTCAGTGCTGATGGGTAAGCCTTTTTGAGGCTTCAGCTCGATCGACGTGGACAGACGTCTAATGATCTTTGTGTTGTGACATTAAGGATTGAAGTTGACTTGCTTGTTGAAGATGTTCGGGCTCTGATCGCAGTGGTGCAAAGCAAGGTCGGGTTGCTAGTACTGCGCTGTACGCGGTGCATGGCTTTTTGAACAGTGCTTTTGATTTCTTGGCGTTTATTGGAATTAAAGGAGTTATTCATCCTTTTCTAAGACCTTGTGAAACGGCGCGTTTCAGCAAGTTTATGCCTGAGCATCTTTTCTATTGCTTAGAAAAATTCAAATTTGTAGCATCCATTGCATCACCTAGTAGTTAGCGGCCTTAAATTTAGGGGTTGAGTCAATCGCTCTCTCTTATGCCTTCAGCTGCGCGTTTGCATGCCTTGCAGCAGATTCACCAACGCCCTCCGGCGACGGTGCAGGCTTCCCAGCCCCTCGACAACACTTGGGCTGATGATGTTTTTACTTTGGCGCGCATGAAGAGTGCCCTGCCCAAGGCTGTCTTCAAGTCCATCCAGTATTCGATTCGCCATGGCGGCAAACTCGATCTCTCCGTCGCCGACGCTGTCGCCCAGGCGATGAAGGAATGGGCGATTTCACGCGGAGCGTCATACTACGCGCACGTTTTTTATCCGCTTACTAATCTTTCGGCGGAGAAACATGACGGCTTTATTTCACCGCAGTCGGATGGCTCGGCAATCAACGAATTTTCCGGCAAGTTGCTGGTTCAGGGAGAGCCGGATGGGTCCTCATTCCCAAACGGCGGCATTCGTTCCACCTTTGAAGCTCGTGGTTACACCGCTTGGGACGTCACCAGCCCTGCATACCTGATGCACACACCGAATGGTGTGACCCTCTGCATCCCCACGGTGTTCGTGAGCTGGACGGGTGAAGCGCTTGATAAAAAAACACCGTTGCTTCGCTCCAATGCGGCGATGGATCGTCAGGCACGCCGACTTCTGCAGCTCTTGGGCGAAACAGAGGTTGCACCGGTGAACTCCAGTTGTGGAGCGGAGCAGGAGTACTTCCTTGTTGATGAAGCCTTTGCTGCACTGCGTCCCGATCTGCGTCTTGCTGGTCGTACACTCTTTGGTGCTCCGCCGGCTAAGGGTCAGCAGTTTGACGACCACTATTTCGGTGCGATCCCCGAGAGGGTTCAGGTGTTCATGCAGGACGTGGAGCAACAGCTTTACCGCCTAGGCATTCCGGCCAAAACCCGTCATAACGAGGTGGCACCAGGGCAATTTGAACTTGCTCCGTTCTATGAGGCTGCCAACGTAGCGACTGATCACCAACAGTTGATCATGACCGTGCTGCGCAGTACGGCCAAACGCCATGGATTTAAATGCCTGTTGCATGAAAAGCCGTTTGCGGGTGTGAATGGTAGTGGTAAACATGTGAACTGGTCGATCGGCAATGCAAGCCAGGGCAACTTGCTCGACCCTGGTGACACGCCGCATCAGAACTTGCAGTTTCTGCTCTTCTGTGCAGCAGTGATCCGTGGTGTCCACCTGTACGGACCTCTGTTGCGATCCGCGATCGCCACCGCTAGCAATGATCATCGCCTTGGTGCTAACGAAGCACCGCCGGCGATCATTTCTGTTTATCTCGGCAGCCAACTTGAGAACATTTTCTCCCAGATCCAGAGCGGTACTCTCAGCGGTTCCGCTAGCGCGGCGTTGATGTCGCTGGGGATTGATACTCTGCCCGAACTCAATCGCGACCCTGGAGATCGCAACCGCACTTCACCTTTTGCCTTCACTGGCAACCGTTTCGAATTCCGGGCTGTGGGTTCTGCCCAGTCTGTGGCTGGCCCCCTGGTGGTGCTAAACACGATCCTGGCCGATTCGCTTGCTTGGGTAGTCAGTCAGCTCGAAGATCTTCTCAAAACTGGATCTCCTCTTGAAGAAGCAGGTTTCGAGGTGATCAAGCGCACCATGGATGATCACGGTGCCGTGGTGTTCGGTGGGGACGGCTATTCGAGCGAGTGGCATGAAAAAGCTGTGGAGGAACGTGGACTGGAAAACCTGCGAACGACAGCCGACGCTCTACCGGTGTTGCTTCGTCCCGCAATCCGCGACCTCTTCGATAGCCAGGGGGTTCTCAGCCCGGTAGAGCTCGAAAGCCGATTCGAAGTTTACGCTGAGCAATATGTGCTGGCCATTGAGGTGGAAGCCAAGCTGGCCCTGCGTCTCGCCCGCACCCAGGTGTTGCCTTCTGTCTTGGCTTATCAGCGCACACTCCCAGACTTGGCGCAGCAACCGGATACACAGGAGTTTTCCGCCACGATCGTCAAGGGGATCGGGAGTCTGACTAGTCGCACCACCGAACTTGATCAGATGATCAAGAGCCTGCCCGAGGGTGACCCTGTTGTCCAGATGCGTTACTGCGCCGACAAACTGCTCCCCTTGATGGAGGATCTGCGCGGAACTGTCGATGGGCTGGAAGAGTTGGTGGATGACAACCTCTGGCCTCTTCCCACCTATGAGGAGATGCTGTTCATCCGTTGAATACAGTTTCTAGATGAGAGCACCACGATGATGTCGTGCTTGATGCACTTTGATTTTTGCATTAAACACTGATCAATTCATCATTTAATGCCTAACGCATAGCATTCACTCAGTATCCACAGCTTTTGCTGTGTTTCTCCAAGTGATTGTTGTGTGTTAGGTATTTTTTAAAAGCTATAGGTCGTCTCCCCGGGTTATTCTTCTTTTTGCTTTAGGTCACCAAGAGAGGTGATTGACTGGTTCTAATGATAGAGCTCTAGTTGCTTGCTACTTGTTGTTGTTATTGTAGTGACAGTCTTTATTTGGCTTCTTTGGAAAGCTAAAGCTTGTTAATTTTTGCTTGAATGTCGGCATCTGCGATGATTTTTCTTTCGGCTTGTTAGAGCTAAGTTGACGCTTGAATTTGGATGTCAGCTGATAGTACTATTCTTGATCCATCATTCATGCCAATCTCTCATAAGGTGAGGAAGAAGTGATGGTTTGCTTGGCAAGTAATCTCTTCCAGGCTTGATCTGATCACTTACTATCGGAGTAAAAGGACTTTGGCCTTATCATTCCCCTGCCTCGTGATGTCCTGTATCAATCATGAGATAAGGTAATGATGATTGGAGATTTCGTAAGGTTTGGACTCGTGATCTGCAAAGGTCTTGCATGATGCAAATAGGTTATAACATCTCCAATCTTTGATCGCTTTATAGGCGCCAATGTTTAACGCTTATCTGATTCGGTATAAGCTTGAACTGGTAAATTATTAGTTTCGACTGTGGCTATGAAGCATCGTTCTGTTATATGCTCCATCACATAAATTAGTCAATTTCAGCAGCTATCGTCTGCCGCTGAATAAAGGTGAATAACATGGCGACATGCACAGCTTATTTAATTGATGCTTTGTTGGCAGGACGATCTGGTTGGTTTGCTTAGCTAAGACCTGAGCTGTAATGAATGTAGTCCCAAGCTACACTATCGCCACCGCTTAGTTGATATGCGCCAAATCCAATTGATGGCATTATCCCATTGACGTAGTATACCCAGTAATATCCATTTCCGTCTTGGTTGCTTTCTACTCCATCAATTGCTGTCAAGTAAGCGCTATCTCCGGACCCAATCGAGCTATAGGTGATTGAGGGATTGCAGCAATTTCCAGTTTCGTTCATCAGATGCTCAACCGTTGCCCCTGGAGGTAAAGGTAGAAAATCGCAGGCCTGATATGGAGGTGTATGAAACGCCGCTTGCCAGTCGATAAATAAATTTGCTGTTTTCGGCATTTTAAAAAAGCGATTCTTGAGTTCGTAGGTCTAGGCTAACTCCATTTTTCGCGATCCTTAGGTCAGTATTGATTTTCTTATGATAGATCAATATCGCCAAGCTCTGTTCAGATCCCTCGTTTCAAGGTATTGGTCTGTTTTGAGAGTTCCTGAGGCGTTTGAATCTCAGATCCTTGCTTAACAGTTGGGTGGCAATGGGCATCAGTTGGTATAGGGATGTTCTGGGTGGTGCTTAGGAGACAAGATCTGTCAGGGTGAGTTGGTATGTGAATCAATTTCAGCAGCCTAAGCAACTAGATCTTGTCGATGTTAATTATTGTTGGCTGGAATTAAGTGGATGTCCGTGAGAAAATAAGATTCTATTTTTTGAGTTTTTAAGGATTGAAAATCCTTGCCTGTTGTTGATCTAGAGATAATCTATTGTTGTACAGGGCACAACATGAGCACTTGCAATTCGGCATACAATATTGGTCCCAGCTGTGATGGCGAGCCTCTGAGGTGGTATATGTTCTATTTCAAGGAAGTCGAGATCTGGAACACTGGGAGAGAAGGACATCGAGCGGCATCAAAGCCTTGCATGAAAAGAAAGAGATCACCGTTCAACAAGTTGGCCTTAGTCAGGGTCATGCGATCTTGTCAGGTCGTCTTGAAGGTGTCTCCTCTGATTTGTTGTGCAGACAGTGGATGATTCCTGGTACTCAAATGAAATCCCTGTAATTTTGCCTACCATTTGATGATGAGCTGGAAAAGATTAGGATTTCAGCATTTTTGCCTTTCTTGCCTTCGCTTGAAATCACGAGTTCGCCAGATTGTAAAAATGCAATCCCTTCCGGTTGGATGAACTGATCTTCGTTGAGCCGTTGTGCTTGTTTAAACTCGCCATTTAACCCATAGCAAACAATCATCTTTTCTCCTTTAGAACCGATGATGTAAAGGTCATCGGTTTGGGGGTGAAGTGCCAGGCCTGAGGGATTCAACGTGCCATCTGTGTTGTCAAAACAATCTCTGTTGTCGATGTTGAATAATGGTGCAGGATTCATCTCCATGGATTGGAGATCAAAAACGTAGATGCTGCGCGTTGTGTCGTTCTTTTTTGTTGACCTTTTGCAGGCGATATAGAGGCGATGCCTTTGAGCATCGTGGCACAACCCCTCCGGATCTTGATCGTGATGGAGGGCTAGGTCGTAACGTTTGTAGCAAGGGGTTGTACTGTTGAAGTTCGAGACTTCATAAAGCGCTGGTTGTTTGCCTGCCTTGAGTAAATAGGCTGTGGTGCCAGCAACCGCAATATCTTCCGAATCACCATCATCATGTTTCGCGTAGTCAGTGATTGTGCCAGAGTTTAAATTTATGCAGTGGATCTGTACGGCCTCGTCTTGCACAAATGCCAGGCAGTCGTCGCTGGCAAGAGGGGATACTCCAGAAATTTCTTTGTATTGATCAGGCAGTGCATAGCTTTTGATTGGCTGCTTGAAGTCGTAGGGGAAATGTGTTGCCATGCTCTTGGATCTTTTCTTGAAGAGAAGTTTAGGTGATAAATAACACTTTGAAGTGTGTCTGCGCGATAGGTTTTTCAATGGCAGAGTCGGGAAGCCCTTTCCGTTCCGTATTACTCCTAATCGTTTTGCTGATGATTTGAAATTCAGAACATAACAATTTTCTCGTAGGGCATGTGCAGTTGATCAATGCCTACGCTGCCGGGCATTGCGCCAAGGGCCCAGGTGGCGGCTTTGGTCAATGCGTTGAAGCAAGTCTTTCTGCGGCTGCAGTTGATGGCCAGGATGTGAAGTGCAACCGCAATCTCTGCATTCTCTTGAAGCCCGGCACACCAGGCCAGCCCCTTGAGCAGGTTGATATGGGGATACGACATCAATGTGTTGTGTTGGTTTTTCACGTGGCAGCCCTTTTTGAGGGCTGTAGTGCGTTCCTTACCCACGAGCGGGAACCACGCACACACCGCTTGACTCAAGGCCGTGATCCCCACCGTGTCGATTAAGGAGCGGGCTGTCGTCTGCCAGCGTTGGCTTGGCTTTGCCTGCTTGGCTGTTGCGCAATGGGCCAGAAGGTTGAGCCAGGCGGTTCGCTGCGGAGGGTCGAGGCTATCGAGGTGGTGGAGGGCAACGTCCGACCATGCATCCCCTGGGATGAGCCACACCGGTGTTGATCTTGCTGGCCATTCACCACCCAGCGATCATCATCAAGCAGGATGCGCACGCGATCCACGGCGTCCGGCCATGTCCCATACCAAGCCATCCATGGCAGGTGTTGCTCTGCAAGTTGAACCAGGGCATGGCGCATTGCCCCTTGCGGCTTGCCCTCGCTGAGGTGTGGCTCAACGGCCCGCATCAGCATGCTGGTGTTAAAGAAAAAATAGGGCTTTTGGCATGCAATCAATCCATTGAAAAGCTCGATGGCTTCCTCCGCTGTGAAGGGCGGTTTGGTATCAAGGATGCATCCCATCGCCACATCGAGGAATTCGCCTTCACGATGCTGAAGGAAATTTTGCCAATCGACTTGCGAGAGTCGTTGTGCTGCCATGAGTGCCAAGCGCGCTCGCTCTGACGGGTTGAGGGTTTGTAGCTGATGCCATTGCGGCAGTGCCATCAGCTTGCCGATCCGTGCATCGTCGCCGGTGGTGAGACTGTTGTTGAGGCCATCATTCACCCAGGAGTCCAACAGTGCATCCAGTGGGACATCAGGCTGATTTTGGGATGTTGATTGTGTCATCACTCAACAATGATCACCTTTTGGCTGTTGCGCATTGCCATTTTGGCAGCCATGCGCGGCTGATTTTGTAGGCTTTGGCACTAGCAGGTTGGTGATTGCCGGCGAGATTCCAACACGCTTGCCATTTTGGCGTCGGTGCCTGTGGTCGTTGATGCCTGATCGCTTTCGCCTCTGCTCTTTCAGCCGTTAATGGCTATTGGAATAGTTGATTTTTTGAAGCGACCACAGCACTGGTTTTTTCACGAATAAAGTTTGCGACGCGATCAGAGCAATAAAAATTTTCACTAGTACGGTGACCATTCTCGCTGCTGTCACGCCAAAAGTAACGATGTTTTGCTTTTTCAGGATCTATCGCAATAATTCTTTTATTGTCTATACGTCTAAAGCGAAAGCCGCTTTCTTCGGCTGCTGCCAATCCAAAGCTCTTCGTGAATTCAGTGCGTTCACAGTCGATCGCGTCCGCGAAATGATGCACATAATGCATAAAGCAGGTGCCATAACTTTTGTTGTTTTGATCGAGCACCTCCACAGGGATAAAGGTATGCAAATCGGGCTCTAGTGATTGAATCAGATCTTTGAATTCTGCATCTACACATGCGCTGCCGGGTGATTTGAAGCAGCGCGGCAAAGTGGTGAGATTGGGGTCCAACAGATGCAGCCGAAGGATTTTGGGTGCATTGCGACTCATCTCGGCCGTTAGCGGAAAAGTTTCAAGCGTTAATTTAGATAAATCTTTGCTAACCCATTTGGGTTCGTAGTCAAAATCTTCGTAGAATGCTTGTTCTCCTAATTCTAATAAGTAAGGCACTGATTTTAGGCGTGTGAAGTTTGTTGTTGGCTGTTGGTTTGGATCGCATGGGAGGCTCACCGCAGCCTTATCAATCGCTGCTGTGTCGCTTGCTGTGCCTGCGGCTGCCATTGCCGATTGGTGACAATCTCCTGCAGGTTTGCCTCAACTCGCCTTTGCTAGGGCAATCTGCCATCACCGTGATGTCGTATGAACCTTGAACCACGGAATGCCGTGTGTTGATCGACAGCAAGGAGGCGATCGAAACCATGCTGTTGAATCTTGCACGCCTCGAAGGCACCGATGCGATCCGTCATCAGTTGCGGCAGGTTCATCAGCATTTGGAGTCGTTGCATGACGACTGGCGATCCCAGGTGGAAGCGCATCACACCACGGCCGACGACTGACCATCCTTTCGTCGCGATCACGACAGCCCTGATCCGTCAAATCTGGTGAGATACCGCTACTGATCCATCGAGGGGCTGAATGCCATGGAACTGATCGTGCTCATGGCGATTGCGATTCCTTTCTCAACGCTGGTAATGCAGGCCTTGTCGTCTGAATCAGACGACGAGTTTGATTTTCTTTGATCCCAGCGTTGTAGGAGGAGCCGGCGGGGTTGACCACAGTCGCCCCCCTAGGGCTATGCCCCAAGCTGTTCAGCACCTGTAACCCACTCACCAGGGAGGTTTGCAGCAGCAGGCAGATCGCCACATCGTTTCGGTGCTGCCAGAGAAGTTTGGTCATCCCGCCCAAGCCGTTGCAGCCAATTTCAGCTTGTTTTGCTCGCTGGATCCGTGCTTCAGATCACCTTGGCGTGGTTGGCCTCAGTCGGCATCCAGCCACTGGCATGCCTTGGTGATCGCTTCCTCACGGTTGGCACAGAGGTTGTGGATGTCAAATTGCTGCAACCGCGCCCGCACCTTGCGTTGTGCTCCCGCCACCAGCACCTGGCGGCCTCGGCTGTGGGCTTCCTGCATGATCCGTTCGATTGCCAGTGTGGCCGTCACCCCCAGATAGGGCACTTGGCTGATATCCAAAATCAACACCCGGTAGTCCCGCACCAGGGTCATGCGTTCGCTGATCCCTTTGGCTGCACCAAAACTCAAGGGGCCCTGGAGGCAAAACAACAGCACCGCATCGCCGCTTTGCGCCAGTAGTTGTTGTTCCTCCGCCGATAGCGCATCCCGTTTGGGATGGCCCATCCCAGCGATTTGGTGGGTGGTGAGTGATTCGATCGTGAGCAGGTTGGCCACAAACATCCCGATCAGCACCGCACCAATCAGGTCCCAAAACACGGTGAGCAGCAGCACACCCCACATCACCAGCGCCGTTTTGAGCGAAAGCCGGTGTGCGCGCCGTAAAAACCCCCAATCGATGATGTCGATCCCCACCTTGATCAAGATCCCCGCCAACAGCGCCGTGGGGATGCTTTCCGCCAGGGGTGCAGCGCCCAGCAGCAGCACCAGCAACACCAACGAATGGGTCATGCCGGCCAGGGGTGTGCGTCCGCCGGATTTGATGTTGATCACCGTGCGCATCGTCGCGCCCGCGCCCGGTAGACCGCCCATCAGTCCGGCCATCGTGTTGGCGATGCCTTGGCCGATCAGTTCGCGGTGCGATTGATGCCGGCTTTGGCTGATGTTGTCGGCCACCAGCGACGTCAGCAGCGAATCAATCGATCCCAGTAGGGCCAGCATCACCCCAGCGCGCAGCAACAGCGGCAGGTGCTCTCCCCATTGGGGCAGCGTGATCTGCAGCCCACCTTCAGGAATGCTGCCGATCCGTGGTAGTACCTCCAACCCCAGTGCCGTCAGGCGCTGGTCGTTCAACAGCACAACCGACAGCGGGGTAATCACCAGCAACGCCAACAGCGGTGCAGGCAGCACCTGGCTGATGCGTGTCGGCGTCCCAAACACCACCCCAAGGGTCATCACCCCCACCGCCAGTGCTGCTGGATTTGGGTGGAACCCTTGAATCACCCCACTGAGGGAGTTCACCACGCCCCCCGAGGTGGCCAGACCCAGCAACGGGCCCGTTTGGATCAGCAGGATGATGATGCCGATGCCCGACATGAATCCTGAAATCACCGAATAGGGCACCAGGGTGATGTAACGCCCCAGTTTCAACAGCCCAAACAGGATCTGAAACAACCCCCCCAGCACCACCGCAGCCATCACCAACGGCAACAGCTCCCCATCGTTCAGCTGGTTGGCGACGCCCACGGCGATCAGGCTGCTCACCACCCCAGACACCGTCACGCTCATCGGCCCCGTCGGTCCACTCACCTGCGCCGGGGTGCCGCCCAATAACGCAGCAAAAAATCCGCAGACGATGGCGCCGTAGAGCCCATAAATTGCCCCCCCTTGGCCCAGGGCTGTGTTCCCGAAGGCCAAGGCCAGGGGCAGTGCAACCACCGCCGCCGTTAGCCCGCCCAGGAGGTCGCCCCGCCAATGGCGCAGCGTCCATCCATGGATCAGTTGTGGCCGTTCCCAGATGCTCATCAAGGGCTGAGCAGACCCCCCATTCTTTCGGCGTCATCCCCTCTTGGCTGCGCACCGTCTTGCCCCGCTGACGTTCGGGCTTCCCTCCATGGCGCGATCACCCTTCGCCCACAAGAACCTGGGACACTGAATTCATGCAAGGCCCACGGGCCAAACGATCGCCATGGCCGGCACGGGTTACCGCGACTACTTCAAAGTGCTTGGTGTGGAGCGCAGTGCCGATGCCGCCACCATCAAACGCGCTTTTCGCAAATTGGCGCGCGATTATCACCCCGATGTGAATCCAGGGGATGCCACCGCAGAGGCCAAATTCAAAGAGGTGAGCGAAGCCTATGAGGTGCTCTCCGATCCCGATAAGCGGCGGCGGTATGAGCAGTTTGGGCAGTATTGGAATCAAGCCGGTGGTGGTGCAGCGCCGGGGGCTGGCGTTGATGTGGATTTCGGCCGCTACGGCAACTTCGACGACTTCATCAATGATTTGTTAGGCCGTTTTGGTGGCCCTGGTGGTGGTGCACCCGGTTTTGGCAGTGGCTTTCCCGGTGGTTTCCCCGGGGGGTTTGCCGGTGCGGGCCGTGCCGCTGCAGCCCAACGGCAACCCCTCAACCTCGATGCTGAAGCCACCGTGAAGGTGGCATTCCCGGAAGCTTTTCGCGGTGGAGAACGCACCCTTTCCGTCAACGACGAACGGGTGCAGGTGCGCATCCCCGCTGGTGTCAAAACCGGTTCCCGGTTGCGCCTAAAAGGCAAGGGCAATGTGCAACCCGGCACCGGCCGTCGTGGTGACCTCTACCTCAACCTTGAGGTGCAGCCCCATGGGATTTGGCGCCTGGATGGTGATCAGCTGCGGGCTGATCTTCCCGTCAGCTTGGATGAATTGGCCCTGGGGGGCACCATCACGGCCATGACCCCCGATGGTGAAGCGGAGGTTGTGATTCCCCCTGGTACCCCCCCAGGTCGCAGTTTGCGTCTTAAGGGCAAGGGCTGGCCCACCCGTAGCGGCCGTGGTGATCTCCTGCTCACCCTCAGCCTCCAGTGGCCTCAAGCTTGGAGTGAGCGGGAGCGGGAGTTGTTGTTGCAGTTGCAGCAGGCCCGTTCCACGGATCCCCGGCGTGGCTGGCTGCAGTCGGCCCGGCTCTGACACACCGCCTACGATCACGGGCTCACGTCAGTGACCCTTGCTCGAGCTCACCTACCGCCCCCGTCGCCTGCGCCGGACCCCTGCCCTGCGGGCCATGGTGCGTGAAACCATCCTCCAGCCTTCCGATTTCATCTACCCCCTATTTGTGCATGAGGGTGCAGAGGTGGAGCCCATTGGTGCGATGCCGGGTGCCTATCGCTGGACGCTCGACACGCTCACGGGGGAGGTGAAGCGGGCCTGGGATCTGGGCATTCGCTGCGTGGTGCTCTTCCCCAAGGTGTCGGACACCCTCAAAACAGACGATGGTGCCGAGTGTTTTAACGATCAGGGCCTGATCCCTCGTGCCATTCGGCGACTCAAGCAGGAGCTGCCGGAGATGACGATCATGACCGATGTGGCCTTGGATCCCTACTCCTGCGATGGCCATGACGGCATCGTCAGCCAAGACGGCGTGGTGCTCAATGACGAAACCATCGCCCTGCTCTGCCGTCAGGCCGTGATGCAAGCCGCAGCAGGGGCTGATTTGATCGGTCCTAGCGACATGATGGATGGCCGGGTGGGTGCTATCCGTGAGGCCCTTGATGATGCTGGCTACGCCCACGTGGGCATCATCAGCTACACCGCTAAATATTCTTCCGCCTACTACGGCCCATTCCGCGAAGCCCTCGATTCCGCACCGCGGCCGGCCGGCAGTAAGCCCATCCCCACCACCAAAGACACTTACCAAATGGATCCGGCCAATGGCCGGGAGGCGATCACCGAAGCCCAGCTCGATGAACAGGAGGGTGCCGACATCATGATGGTCAAGCCTGGTTTGGCCTATCTCGACATCATTCAGCGGCTGCGCGATGTATCCCCACTGCCGATCGCGGCCTACAACGTCAGCGGTGAGTATTCCATGGTGAAAGCCGCTGCTGAGCGGGGTTGGATCGATGAGCGGGCGGTGGTGCTGGAAACCTTGCTCAGCTTCAAGCGGGCCGGTGCCGACTTGATCCTCACCTATCACGCCTGTGATGCTGCCGCCTGGTTAGCGCAGGGATGATCGCCCGTTGCTTAGCGTCGGGGCGCGGTTGTCCGTCGTCGTTGTCTGCAGTCTGCGCTCCATGATTTCTGTCCAGCGTCTTGGTCATGTCGCCATCCGTGTGCAAGACATGGCCCGGGCGGTGGCCTTCTACACCGGCCTGGGGATGCGCATGGTGTGGAACGCCGACGACTGGTGTTACCTGGAAGCCGGCGATGGTCGCGATGGCCTGGCCCTGCTTGGGCCCAACTACAAAGCAGCGGGGCCCCATTTCGCTTTTCATTTCCACGATCGTGCCCATGTCGACCTTGTGCATCAGCAACTGAAGGAGCAAGGGGTGCCCGTCGGTGCTGTCCATGACCATCGCGATGGCACCGCATCGTTTTATTTCCGCGATCCCGATGGCAACTGGTTGGAAATGCTCTACGAGCCCCCTGGAGGGATTCCCTCCAATCAGCAGGAGTCCATGGCATCCCACGGTTGATGCCCACCCTTCGTTCTTTCACCGCCCCGTCATCGGCTCCCGTGCTTCAGGAAACGCTGGAGTTGCTGGAGTGGCCCCGGCTTTGTGCCCACCTCGCCAGCTTTGCCAGCACCCAAGCAGGACGGCAGGCCGCTAAAGCCACGCCGCTGCCCGATGACATCGAGACCAGCCGCCAGTGGTTAGCCCGCTCGCTGGAATTGGCTGGCCTCGATGGGCTCACCGATGGTGGCCTCAGTTTTCAGGGTGTTCACGACCTCAGCCTGGTGTTGAAGCGCTGCAGCAAGGGCGGCACCGCCGATGGTGAGGAGCTGCTGGAGGTGGCCGACACCTTGGCGGCAGCTCGGCGGTTGCGGCGTCAGATCGATGATCCAGAGCTGCGACCGCTCTGCACGGCGTTGTTCCATGCCGTGGCCACCTTCCCGGAGTTGGAGCAACGCTTGAAGTTCGCCCTGGAAGAGGGTGGCCGCGTGGCCGACCGGGCCAGTGCCGCATTGGCGGGCTTGCGCCTGCAGTGGCAAAGCCTGCGTCAGCAACGCCGTGATCGTCTCCAAGACGTGCTGCGGCGCTGGGCGGCGCAGCTGCAAGACAGGGTGATCGCTGAACGCCATGGCCGGCCCGTGCTTGCCGTGAAGGCTGGTGCGATCGGTCATTGCAAAGGCATGGTGCACGACAGCTCCGCCTCCGGCAGCACCGTGTTTGTTGAGCCCCAGGCGGTGATTGAGCTGGGCAACCGTCTCGCTGCCCAAGAAGGGCGGATTCGGGAGGAGGAACAGCGGGTGCTGGCTGAGCTCAGTGCTGCGGTGGGTGATCAGGTCGACCCTCTGGTCAAACTGGGCGAGGTGCTGCTGCTCTTGGATCTCACCCTGGCCCGGGCGCGCTACGGCCAATGGCTTGGTGGTGTGCCCCCCCAGTTGGAGGCCAATCCAGACGCACCCTTTGCCTTGGAGCACCTGCGCCATCCTCTCTTGGTGTGGCAGCAGAAGCGGGAGTATGGCGCTGCAGTGGTGCCCATCAGCATCACGGTGGCGGCTGATTTGCGGGTGGTGGCCATCACCGGTCCCAACACCGGTGGTAAAACCGTCACGCTCAAAAGCATCGGCTTGGCGGCATTGATGGCCCGCGCTGGTCTTTGGCTTCCATGCCAGGGCACCCCGTCCCTGCCTTGGTGTGCCCTTGTTCTTGCCGATATCGGTGATGAACAGTCGCTGCAGCAGAGCTTGTCCACCTTCAGTGGTCATGTGAAGCGCATTGGTCGGATCCTGGCGGCCTTGGATCAGGGCGCTGCTCCCGCTTTGGTGTTGCTCGATGAGGTGGGGGCTGGCACGGATCCCAGTGAAGGCACAGCCCTGGCGACGGCCCTGTTGCGTTCCCTCGCCGATCGCGCCCGGCTCACGATTGCCACGACCCATTTCGGGGAGCTCAAAGCGCTCAAATACAGCGACAGTCGGTTTGAAAATGCATCCGTCGCCTTTGATAGCGAAACGCTCTCGCCCACCTATCAATTGCTGTGGGGGATTCCGGGGCGCAGCAATGCCCTAGCGATTGCCACGCGCCTTGGCCTTGATGCGCAGGTGATCGACCAGGCCCGTGGGTTGCTCAGTCCCCAGGCCGATGGGGATGTGAATGCGGTGATCCGGGGTCTGGAGGAGCAGCGGCAGCGGCAGCAAGCGGCGGCAGAAGATGCGGCTGCTTTGTTGGCCCGCACCGAGCTGTTGCATGAAGAATTGCTGGGCCGTTGGGAACGTCAGCGCCAGCAGTCGTCTCGCCATCAGGAGCAGGGACGGCAGCGGTTGGAAACATCGATCCGGGATGGGCAGAAAGAGGTGCGTCGCCTCATTCGCCGTTTACGGGACCAAAAAGCTGATGGCGAAACAGCCCGTCAGGCGGGGCAGCGTCTGCGCCGCCTTGAGGCTGATCACCGTTCAGCACCAGAACGGCGCCGGCATGCTGCCGATTGGCGCCCGCAGGTGGGGGATCGCATTCGTGTGTTGGCCTTGGGCAAGGCCGCTGATGTGTTGTCGATCTCTGATGACGGCCTGCAGCTCACGGTTCGTTGTGGTGTGATGCGCAGCACCGTTGCTCTGGCGGCCGTGGAAAGTCTGGATGGCCGCAAGCCTTCACCGCCCCAAGCCACCGTTCAGGTCAAGGCGCGGGCCATGGCTGGCCGGGGTGCTGATGTGCGCACCTCCCGCAACACCGTCGATGTGCGCGGTTTGCGTGTGCATGAAGCGGAAGCCGCGGTGGAGGAACGGCTGCGCACCGCAAGCGGTCCGTTGTGGGTGATTCATGGCATTGGCACCGGCAAGCTCAAGCGTGGCCTGCGTCAGTGGCTCGACACCGTGCCCTACATCGAGCGGGTCAGTGATGCCGAGCAGGGTGATGGAGGTCCTGGTTGCAGCGTGATCTATCCCCGCTAGGGCATTCACTGCAGGGGCGCTCTCCATCTGCCATGAATCACCCGTGATTGGCTGCGCTTAAAACTCTGGCAGCGTTGGTTCTGGTCCATCGGCGCGCGCTGGTGCCGGCAGGGGAATGGCTTCACCGTCCGCGGCAAACAACCGCCAGGCATCGGGTTCCGCAGCGAGGTGCAGGTCACAGCCCGCCGCTAGGGCAAGGCTGGGATCGGCGCGCACTTGCACGAGGTGATCGCCCTCGTGGAGACGGCAGGTCACCAATTGCTCGTTGCCCAGCACTTCGCGATGGCACACCACAGCCGCCAAATTGCGGTTGGTGGCCGGTGCGATGTGGAGATGCTCCGAACGGATGCCGGCGGTGAGCGCTTGCCCTTCCAGCCCAGGTAGCACCGTGGCGATGGGGCCCTCGGGGCTGAGTTTTTGCTTGCCCAGCATCAGGGTGGCGCCTGGCCCCACGGTGACCGGCACCACATTCATCGCTGGGCTGCCGATGAACTGCGCCACAAACAAATTCGAGGGCCAGCTGTAGAGCTCCATCGGTGTGCCCAGTTGTTGCAAGCGTCCTTGATGGAGAACGGCGATGCGGTGACCCATCGTCATCGCTTCCACCTGGTCGTGGGTGACGTAGAGCGTGGTGGTGCCCAGCTCGCGTTGGAGGGCCACGATGCGAGCGCGGGTGCTGGCGCGCAACTTGGCATCCAGATTGCTGAGGGGTTCGTCCATCAGGAACACCGCCGGTTGTCGGGCCATGGCGCGGCCCAAGGCCACCCGTTGTTTCTGGCCTCCGGAGAGTTCCTTGGGGCGGCGATCGAGCAGAGGCTCCAGCTCGAGGGCCGTTGCAACGGCAGCGACCCGTGAGGCAATGCGCGTTTCCCGTTGGGACTGGACCCGCAAGGGGGCAGGAAGCCCACGGGTGCGCCGATGCAATTGATCCTGCAACTGCTGGAGCAGGTTGCGGCTGCGGCTGCGACGCAGCCCAAAGCTGAGGTTGTCCCGCACGCTCAGGTGGGGATAAAGGGCATAGCTCTGAAACACCATGGCCACATCCCGTTGGGCCGGTCGCAGTGGGGTGATCGCTTGGTCCCCGATGCGGATCTCACCCGCCGTTGGTGCATCAAGCCCAGCCAGGAGCCGCAGCAGGGTGCTTTTGCCGCACCCCGACGGCCCCACCAGCACCAAAAACTCCCCGTCATCAATCGTCAGGTCCAACTGATGGAGCACCTCCACCGCTGGATTCCCACCACGACTGGGGTAGGTCTTGCTCAGCCCTTCAAAGCGAACGCTTGCCACAGCTGAGCCTTCGGTCCTCGCGATCTTAGGGTTGATGGTTGGCTGTGCCCGAGGCTTGACGTGCAATTCATCGACCAAGCCCGTGTCACCGTGCGTGCAGGCCGCGGCGGCGACGGCATCGTGGCCTTCCGACGGGAGAAATACGTCCCCGCCGGTGGGCCCTCCGGTGGAGACGGTGGCCGTGGCGGCAACGTGGTGTTGGAAGCGGATGCCAATCTCCAAACCCTGCTGGATTTCAAATACAAGCGTTTGTTCCCCGCCGTGGATGGTCGGCGTGGAGGCCCCAATCGCTGCACCGGGGCGTCCGGTCCCGACATGGTGATCAAAGTGCCCTGTGGCACGGAGGTGACGCATGGCTCCACCGGCATTTTGCTGGGGGATCTCACCGACAACGGTGAGCAATTGGTGGTGGCCTTTGGGGGCCGCGGCGGTTTGGGCAATGCCCACTACCTCAGCAATCGCAATCGCGCCCCTGAGAAGTGCACCGAGGGGCGGGATGGTGAAGAGTGGCCCCTGCAGCTTGAATTGAAACTGCTGGCTGAGGTGGGGATCATTGGCCTGCCCAATGCCGGCAAGAGCACCCTGATCAGTGTGCTGTCCGCCGCCCGCCCCAAGATCGCCGATTACCCCTTCACCACCTTGGTGCCCAACCTCGGCGTGGTGCGGCGTCCCACCGGTGATGGCACCGTGTTTGCCGATATCCCCGGTTTGATCGCCGGTGCGGCGCAGGGTGCCGGTTTAGGCCACGATTTCCTGCGCCATATCGAGCGCACACGCCTGCTCATTCACATGGTGGATGGCGGTTCAGAGGATCCCGTTAGCGATTTGCATGTTGTGGAGAAGGAGCTGGAGGCCTACGGCCATGGCCTGGTGGAGCGGCCGCGGTTGCTGGTGCTCAACAAGTTGGAGCTCATGGATGAGGCCGAACGGGCGGAGCAGGTCAGCCGTTTGGAGCAGGCCAGTGGGCGACCGGTGCTCCTGACCTCTGCGGCCATGAGTCAGGGGTTGCAGGAGCTGTTGCAAAGGGTTTGGGCCGAGCTGGGTATCGATCAACCCTGAACACGGCTGGGATCGAGCCATCAAAAAAGCCTGCAGCGTTTGCTGCAGGCTTGTGATCACCCCCGATGGCGTGGGGGTAGTGGCGTGGGATCAGTCGTCGTACACCCGGCATTCATCGGCATCGGGATTGGAGTCGCAATAGAGCTCCAGGGGCGTTGGATCGTGGGAGTCACCAGGGTGGTGGTCCTTGTACTCCTTCAGGTCCTTGAGTTCGCCTTCCAAGTGGCGCACCTTGGCATCGTTGCCCTCAGCACGAGCGGCTTCGATCTCGGATTGATCCTTCTGAATGTGCTCGTCGATGGATTTCATGAGAGCTGCGGCTGATGCCGTCCTTCTTCAACGCCCAACACCTTACGGCTGATTTGTGGTCAACCCTGGGATCTGGAGTGCCACTGCCTTGAGCTCACCCTGCCTTGAGCTCGCCCTGCCTCGAGCTCGCCCGGCCAAGAGCTTTGGGGCCATTGTCAGGAGGCCCGTGCCGGAGCTAACAGCTAAGTACAGGGTCTGGGAGGTCATCCCATGGTTCGGATCAGGCAGCGCCAAGGCCGGCATTTCATGGATGACGACGGTCGAATGTTCTGGATCAATGGTCCAGAGGAGTTTTGCTACCTGTCGGAACAGCGTCAGTGGCGAACGGGATTGTCCTTTCAGCAGGTCTTGGACTGGAAGCAATGTGCGCCGTCTGGATTGGTGAGTCAGCGCTTCAGCTCAATTCGCGCGGCCTGCGAAGCCTTTGAGCACAACCAAGTGATCTGGTCCCATGACCTTTACTTGCGCCGCATGGGGGATCAGATGCAACTGCACCGTTCAACGGTCGACTATCGCCCCACGGCCATGAAAAATGCGGAAGCTGCTGGCCGGCGGGTGCAGCCCCAGCCTTGGTTGGGAACCCCCCAGATCGCCCCGTGTTGTGAATGGCCTTCCCCCTCGGCCACCAGCCAGGATCTCCCCCATCCGCGTCGTCGCCGGCGCTCAGCTGTCACGGTGTCAGCTATCAAGGTGCCAGCTCACTGAGCTCTAGCCAGCGCTCCTCCGCGGCCGTCAGGGTGTCCAGCAGGTTGGCTAATTCCTGGCTGAGGTCGGCCAGGTTGTCGCCGCCGCTGCTGATGGCGGCTTCCAGTTCTCCCTTGCGTGTTTCAAGGGCCGGCAGCTGCTGGTCGAGTGTGTCCAGTTCCTTGGATTCTTTGAAGCTGCGCCGCCGGGGCTTCTTGCCCGCAGCCTCGGTGCGCCGTGGGGCTGCCCCCGTCGATGCGGCGTGCTGGGTTTTCGCGGCGTTGCGCTTCTGCTCCTCGGCTTTGTCCAGGGTCTTCTGGTGGTCGAGGAATTCGCTGTAGTTGCCTTCAAACCGCTCCAGGCGCCCGTTCCGGAAATTGAACAAACGGTCGACGGTGCGATCCAGGAAATACCGGTCGTGGGACACCACCACCACACAGCCGCGGAAGTCCTCCAAGAGGTCCTCCAACACGCTCAAGGTCTGCACGTCGAGATCGTTGGTGGGCTCATCGAGTAGCAACACATTCGGCGCTTGGATCAGCAGCCGGCACAACGTCAGTCGGCGGCGTTCCCCACCGGAGAGCTTGTGAATGGGGCTGTGCTGCTGGGCTGGGGGGAACAGAAAGCGTTCCAACAGTTGCGACGCTGTTAATTGCTCTCCGCCTAGATCGATGCGCGAGGCGGCTTCCTCCACGAACTCGATCACTTTGCGTTCCATCCCACGACCGCTGGTGAGGGCATCGGTGTGCTGGTCGAGATAGCCCAGATGCACCGTGTCACCCAGGCGTAGCTCCCCACCACTGGGCGTGCGCCGACCCGCGATCAGATCCAGCAAGGTTGATTTACCACTGCCGTTGGGTCCGATGATGCCGATGCGGTCCTCAGGACTGAAGCTGTAGGTGAAGTCGTCGAGCAGCAGGGTGCCGTCGGTGGTGCCATCGCTGGTCACCCGTAGCTTGTTGGCTTCGATTGCCACCTTGCCGATCCGGCGGCTCACGCTGGCCATCTCCAACTTGGCTTTTGCTTGTTTCGGTGGTGCAGCCCGCATCGCTTCAATGCGCTGCAGGCGTGCTTTTTGTTTGGTGCTCCGGGCCTTGGGGCCCTGGCGCAGCCAGGCCAGCTCGCGCCGTAGCACGCTTTTGAATTTGGCGGCGGCGGCCACATCGGCCGCATCCTGCTCCGCTTTGCGTTGGAGATAGGTGCTGTAGTTGCCGTCGTAGCTGCGGGCTTCCCCATCGGCCACCTCCACGATCCGGCGGGTGACGCGGTCCAGCACGTAGCGGTCATGGGTCACCAGCACCACCGCTCCGGGGTAACGGTCGAGCCAACTCTGCAGCCACTCAACGGCGGCAGCATCCAAGTGGTTCGTGGGTTCGTCGAGCAGCAGCACATCGGGGCAGGCCACGAGAGCCGAAGCCAACCCCACGCGTTTGCGGTAGCCACCGGAGAGGTCTTCCACCGGCTTGTGCAGATCCTTGAGGCCGAGCCGTTGCAGCACCTCTTGGCATTGCTGCTCCAGCCCCCAGGCCTCCGCTTCATCCATGCGCTGACTGAGATGCCCCAATTCGGTCAGCAGGGCCGTGTCGTTGGGGTTTTGGGCCACCGCTTCGGTAAGAGCACTGAACCGCAGCAGCAGTTCCCGTTTCTCCCCGCAGCCGGTCAAGACCTGCTCCAGCACCGTCAGCCCTGGCTGCACGACGCTGTCTTGACCCACCAATTCAACCCGTAGGCGTGGTGAACAGCGCCGCTCCCCTCCGCCCAGGGGTTCCTGGCCGGCCAGCACCTTCAGCAAGGTCGACTTCCCGGCTCCATTCGGCCCGATCAGGCCGAGGCGGTCTTGGCTGCCGATGTGCAGCGTTAGATCCGCAAACAAGGTGCGGATGCCGAAATCCTTCTCGACATCCACCAGGCTGATCAAACTCACTGGGCTCCAGCGGTGCGCTGCTGCTCCAGATAAGCAAACACACTCTTATCGCCCACATCCGCAGCGGCAGGATGACCGAATTTGCGCAGCGCGAGCAGCAGCAGCAGCAGGGCGGCAGCCCCCAGCAGACCCAGGCTGATGTCGGCTGGCATCAGGCCGCTCAGGCGGCCCAGCAAGGCAAGGGGCAGCAGCAGCGTGAGCCCGATCGCCTCCGCCCGCCGAAAGCAGAAAAACTCCTTGAAGCCGATCCCCGCTAAGGCTGCAAACAACGGGCCAATCGCCAGAATCCATAGTGGCTGGTGGTGCAGGGTGTCGAGGGCTGCCGATGGGCCGGCGATGATCAGCAGAGCACCCCAGCCGCCGCATCCCAACAGCCAGAACAGTTGCAGGGTTCGATGCAGTGGGCGCAGATAAATGTGAATCCACTGGAGTGCTAACCCCAGGGATGTGGCAAGGGGAAGCATCCACAGCCAAGCCAGTTGTCCGCCCCAGTGCCACCAGTGGAGCAGCCCCGCACTGAAGCAGAGGCCACTGGCCAGTAGCGCGAGGCGATAGCGCTGCACCTCGCGGCGGTCATGCTCCGTGATCGTGTACACCCCGTAGACGCCTTCAAATTGGGGATCGGCCGTGGTCATGGCTGGGCAGCGGCACCTTGCACCAGTGTGCTCAGCTCAGGCCCTGCAGGAACGATCCCGCCGGGATTGAGGGGGAAAAGGGCACCGAAGTAATCATGGCGCCAAGCGTCTCCATCACACGTGCGCGCGACGCCTGGAAGGGCGTAGAAGCGTTGGCGCCAGCGCCAGAGGGCCGGGAACCTCCACAACGGTTGTGCGCTGCAACCAAACAGGGGGGCGTACACCAGTTCCCAGCGAATCAAGGTGGGGAACAGGCGCACATCCGCCAGGGTGAGCTGATCGCCGCAGAGCCAGGGCCCTTGATGTTCAAGGCTGTGCTCCACGGCTTCCAATGCCTGAAATAGGGCAGCGCTGGCGTCGTCATAGGCCCGTTGGCTCCGCGCGAAGCCGCAGCGGTAAACGCCGTCATTCACGGCAGATTGCAGAAGGGCCTGCCACTGGTCGATGGCTTCGTTGCAGTCGTCTGGGGCGAGATCAGGTGCTCCATCACCACCTGGCCAGCGGTTGAGGGCTGCGGTCAGTGCAGCACTGTCATTTCCCAGGAGGCTGGCGGGGCTGTTGGCCTGTTCTCCTGGATCGATCAGCGCCGGCACGGTGGCGCGGTGATGGGGTGGTGTGCCGCAATGTCGGTAGAGAGCCACCAGGGTGCTGCAGCCCATCCAGGCCGGTTCAAGGGTCCAGCGTCCGCCGCGGTGGTCAGCCGTTGCCATCCAAAGATCGAGGCTGCCCGCCAGGTGTCGCAGGCTGTGCATCAACCAGGTGCGATGGGCCCATGGACAACTGCGTCCAACCACCAGGCGGGGACGCTGTTGCGGCGAGCGCTGGGCCAGAGCAGCGGCATCGGGCAGGGTCACCGCTAGACGATCGCTGGGGGGACGCACATACCGCCCTTCCGCATCGGCCGGGCCGAGCCCTTGCATCAGCTGCCGCCACTGCCAGCGCCAGCCGTCCCGTGCTGTGGCGACGATCAGGGGAGGGACAGCCATGGGCTCCGACGACGATCAGTGCCACTCTGGTCTCTGAGGAAGGGGGATGCATGGCGAGTCCACGGGTCTTGGTGGTTGCCGGAACCCATGGCAATGAGATCAATGCGCCCTGGTTGCTCGACCAGTGGCAGCAACACCCGGATCTCATCGATGCCTGTGGTCTTGAGTTGGTGCCGGTGATTGGCAATCCCGCTGCGCGGGCGCAAGGGCGGCGTTATCTCGATCGGGATCTCAACCGCAGTTTTCGCCCCGATTGGCTTGCGGCAACGACCGCGTCGCTCGACCGTGAAGGGGTGCGCGCCCAAGCCCTGGTGCATGACTATGGCCCGGAAGGCCCGGAGCGTTGTGCGGTGGCGTTGGATCTGCACAGCACTACGGCGGCCATGGGCAGTTCTTTGGTGGTTTATGGCCGTAGACCCGCTGATTTGGCCTTGGCTGCGGCTGTTCAGCAGCGCTTGGGGTTGCCGGTGTATCTGCATGAGGCTGATCAGGCCCAACAGGGTTTCCTGGTGGAACGCTGGCCATGCGGTTTGGTGATTGAGATCGGACCTGTGCCCCAGATGGTGCTCGCGTCCTCCATCGTCACGGCGACACGGCTGTGTCTTCAAGCGTGTCTGGCGGTGCTGGCAGAGGCCTGCCAGAACACGTGGGTGGCGCCCCACTCCCTTGTGGTGCACCGCCATCTCGGCAGCATGGATCTACCGCGAGATCACCAGGGCCGTCCGCTGGCGTGCGTGCATCCCGAGCTGCAGGGAGGCGACTGGCGGCCGCTGATGGCTGGGGCACCTCTGTTTCTCACAGCCGATGGCCGTGTGATCCGTTACGACGGACCCGCTGGGCGGGTGCCTGTGTTCATTAATGAAGCGGCCTATGGCGAAAAAGGGATTGCCTTCAGCCTGACGGAGCGGGAGCAGTGGCCCTTAGACCCCGCTGCGTCCGACGCCTTAACTGCACTGTTGACAACGCCTTAACGCGGAGTGGCGTCGGGGAGGGTCCCGCCCTTGCCAACGGTGACGCCATTCACGGCATTGTTGACGTCAAGGATGGTTTCACCATCGGCAGTCACCGTCACGGTGGTGAGTGTGGTGGGTTGCGCGGGATTGCGTTGTTGCCATCCAGGCGGGCCGCCGCGAAAGCGAAACACGTAGCCGTCGACCGATGCGCTCACCAAACAGGCCGGTGCGCCTGTGCTGTACATGCAGCGATCAGCCCGGTAGTTCGCCACGCCGCCATTGAGGGATTCCGCCCGCATCCGCGCCAAGTTGGCTGCTCGGGTTTGCGAGATCGATAGCCCTTGGGGTTGGGCCCAGGTTGGCCCTGGTGCCATCAGGTGTGGACTGGCCCAGAGGGTTAGAGCCAGCAGTGCAGGTTTGACAACGCTCAAGGGCCGGTAATCAAACGGTTCTGGTCGTCATCCTGACGGCGCAAGCACCGATGGATCTGTCGTGGTGTGTTGCAGGTCTGACCAAATTTGTCCGCGACGGTGTGATTAGCCACAGACCCAGGTTTTTTGTTCTTCCGTGCAGGGCAGATTGGTCATCGTGCCGTCTTCCCAATAAATCCGCAGTCGGTCGTCGATTGTTCCCAACCGCAGCGTCAGCGACTTCACCGGCCCTGGAGGGATTTTGTTGCCTTGATCAGGAGGTGGCGTTGCGTTTGAACCGATCCGGCGTTCCAGTTGTTGAAGGCGATAGTCCAAACGTTCAAGCGTTTTGCTCTGCTGAACGTCGTGCGGGCTTGGCGTTGGCGCCATCAAGCCGCATCCAGTGATCAGGCCGCCCAAACAGCTGGTGAGGATCAAAACGCGCAGCTGGTTGGATCGGATGGATGGGGGTTGCACGGGGGTCATGGCTGCCTTGCCTGCAGCCAGTCTGCTGCCTCAATAGTGATGCACCAAGCGTTCACTCCAATACACAACGGCGCCCTGGGCTTCCAGCTCAAGACGGCGATGACGCGCTTGGGTGTAAGGCACGGTTTCTTCCAGGCGTTGCCCAGACTGGAACCAACGGATCAGAACCATGCGCCTAAAGCATCGCAGCCTAAGAATCTTAAGTCTTTGTTAGCCCATTTGGCTCTTGCGGGAGCGTGCGCTGCGGTTTTGTTCCAGATTTGCTCGCAAGCGTTACACAGCTCAATCTTCCGTTACAGTCGTTCGTGGCAGGGCGTCCTGCCCTTCCGTACCTCGTCTCTTCGGAGACCTTCTTTTCTGTTCTCATGACCACCACCATTCAGCAGCGCTCCGGCGCCACTGGCTGGC
>JBMHDE010000006.1:0-12834 GCA_049889555.1 Synechococcus sp.
GTCCACTCCTGTGGCTCTGCAGGCTCCTGCCATCGGTTGATCTGGACCCCAAGCTGTTCGATTCAGAACAGCACTAACGATTCAGGTCAACTGAATCGGAAAGCCCCCTCCCCGGAGGGGGCTTTTTGTTGGGCAGTCAGCAAACAACGGTTCGGTTGGACGGTCGCAATCGATGCTGGGTGCGACCATCGCCATCCCCCTTGTAGCCCCACAAAGGGGCTACAAGGGGAGAGACCACGGCGCAACAGCATGACCAACGCCACAGCTCCTGGGTCAAACGAGCACAGTGCTCAGGCGGTGATCGATGGATTGATCTCGGAATGGCAAATGGAACCCCACCCGGAAGGCGGCTGGTATCGGGAGATGCATCGCAGTTCAGAGGTGGTCACGCGCGCAGACGGTGCCCACCGCGCAGGGTTCAGCACAATTCTGTTTCTTCTCGACCGGGGCTCGATCAGTCGCTGGCACCAAGTGCGTCATGCCGACGAGGTGTGGATCCACCTTCAGGGATCGCCTCTGAGTCTCTGGGAGCTGCCGGAGCAAGGTGGAACAGCAACCCACAAGATGCTCTCGCTCCAACAGCCCATCCAGGTGATTCCCGCCAACCATTGGCAAGCAGCAAGCCCGGAAGGGCCCTATTGCCTCGTGAGCTGCTGCGTCGGCCCCGGGTTTGACTTCGACGACTTCACCATGCTCAGTACCCTCCCACCGGAGCAATGGCCGGCAGGCGCCCAGCCCGACCTGGCCTAAACCCAAACCTGAGGGCAACGGCGTCAACGACACAGCCGACTCATTACGCTCAACGGATCTGGAGAGAAGCATGGGTAGCAGCTTCGGCGATCTGTTTCGGATCAGCACATTTGGGGAATCTCACGGCGGTGGGGTCGGGGTGATCGTGGATGGATGCCCACCCCGACTTGCCCTCGATCTCGACGCGATCCAAGCTGAACTCAACCGGCGCAAACCCGGCCAGAGCAAAATCACGACACCACGCAAAGAAGCGGATCAGGTGGAAATTCTCAGCGGTCTGCTGGATGGCAAGACCCTGGGCACACCGATTGCCATGCTGGTGCGCAATAAGGATCAACGCCCCCAGGACTACAAAGACATGGAGGTGGCCTTCCGCCCATCCCATGCGGATGCCACCTACCAGGTGAAATACGGAATACAAGCCCGCAGCGGTGGTGGCCGTGCCTCTGCCCGCGAAACGATCGGCCGCGTCGCCGCCGGGGCCATTGCCAAACAACTGCTTCAGAAGGTGACTGGCACTGAGGTGATCGCCTGGGTCAAGCGCATCCACGACCTGAAGGCCCTGGTCGATCCTGCCAGCGTGTCGCAGGAGGCGGTGGAGGCCAACATCGTGCGCTGCCCCGATCAAGCGATGGCAGAACGAATGATTGAGCGAATCGAAGCGATTGGCCGTGACGGCGATTCCTGCGGAGGGGTAATCGAGTGTGTCGTGCGTCGTCCACCCGTCGGTCTGGGAATGCCCGTGTTCGACAAGCTCGAGGCGGATTTAGCCAAGGCTGTGATGTCGCTACCGGCCACGAAAGGGTTCGAGATCGGCTCCGGCTTTGCCGGCACCGTTTTAAAAGGCAGTGAGCACAATGATGCCTTCCGACCCAGCGAAGACGGACGACTGCGCACGGTGACCAACAACTCTGGCGGTATCCAGGGGGGCATCAGCAACGGAGAATCCATCGTGATTCGCGTGGCCTTCAAGCCCACTGCCACAATCCGCAAAGAGCAGCAAACCATCAATGCCGCCGGTGAAGCCACAACCCTGGCGGCCAAAGGGCGCCATGACCCGTGCGTGTTACCGAGAGCTGTGCCCATGGTGGAAGCGATGGTGAACTTAGTGCTTGCAGACCATCTCTTGCGCCAACACGGTCAGTGCAGCCTGTGGTGAGGGGGCAACGCCACACCCTTTGTTTGCTCTGTGGCCTCTGATTGCCGGGCTAACCACGTCAACAAGTGGGGGTCAAGCCTGTCGCCATGCACCACACCCCGACCCAGTGCCACCGCGTGATGCCCCGCAGCCAGCCAAGGATCCAGATCCTGAACTGTGAGCCCACCGGCAGCAATCACGTGGGGCAACGGATCCATCGGTGCTGACAATTGGCGTAGATACTTGATTCCCAAGGTGTTGGCAGGGAATAGCTTCACCAGTTCACAACCAGCTTGTGCAGCCTGCAATACCTCCGATGGAGACAACACACCAGGCACCAGCAACTGGCCATGGCGACGAGCCAAGGTCAGCAACGCAAGATCAAGACAAGGCGACATCACATAAGCCAAGTCGAGTTCAAGGGCGCAGCGCAACGCCTGTTGACTCGTAATGGATGCTGCTCCGAGCTGCAACGTCGGATATCGCCCCTTGAGCAAGCGCAGCAAGCAAGGCCAGCGGGGATGGGCAACCCAAGCCACCTCCAGATGGCGAACACCCTCGCCAACAAGCTGATCGATCAAGCGGAGCAGGGGGGCCTGCTCCAACGTCGGCACTGACCAATCCGCATCACTGGGACGCAACACCACCAGTAAAGGGTGTTGGCGCAAAGAATCGATCAACTGCCGCTGGTTGTCTTGCCAGCGGCATTGACCATCAAGAGCTGAATCAGACGTACTCAGCAACGCGCACGTCGCGACGAATCAACAACTCTTGCAGCTCCTCCGCATCCACCGTCTCACGTTCAACCAACATCTCAGCCAGTTCATCGAGCACAGCGCGATTGTCAACCAGCACTTTTGTGGCACGTTTGTAGGCCACAGCCACCAACGCCGACACCTCTGCATCAATCGTGGCCGCTGTGTCTTCTGAGAAGTCGCGTTCTGCCGCAATATCGCGACCGAGGAACATGCCGCCTTGGGCGCGGCCCAGGGCCACAGGGCCCAGGGTGTCGCTCATGCCAAAACGGGTAATCATTTGGCGCGCCACTTGGGCCACCTGCTGAAGGTCGTTGGAGGCGCCGGTGGTGACCTCATCTTCGCCGTAAATAATCTCTTCAGCCACGCGACCGCCAAGGGCAACGGCCATTTGGCTCTGAAGATAGGCGCGGGAGTACAAGCCCGATTCCATCCGTTCCTCACTTGGGGTGAAGAAGGTGAGACCACCGGCGTTGCCGCGAGGAATGATCGAGATTTTTTGCACCGCGTCGTAATCGGGCATCACGGCACCGACCAGGGCATGACCGGCCTCGTGATAAGCCACAAGACGCTTGCGGCGCTCGGTCATCACGCGGTCTTTCTTTTCAGGACCAACCATGATGCGCTCGATGGCATCACTGATCTCATCGTTGCTGACTTCGGTGAGCTGACGACGGGCCGCAAGAATGGCGGCTTCATTCAGCAAATTGGCGAGATCGGCACCGGTGTATCCAGGTGTGCGCCGCGCCACTTTGTCGAGATCCACGTCCTTCGACAGGGTTTTGCTGCGAGCGTGCACACCAAGAATTTGGAGACGGCCGGCGTAATCCGGACGGTCCACAGTCACCTGACGATCAAAGCGGCCCGGACGCATCAAGGCTGCATCCAGCACATCCGGACGGTTGGTGGCCGCAATAATGATGATTCCTGTATTGCCCTCGAAACCATCCATTTCGGTGAGCAGTTGGTTCAACGTCTGCTCACGCTCGTCATTACCGCCGCCAAGACCAGCGCCGCGCTGGCGGCCCACCGCATCGATTTCGTCGATGAAGACGATGCAGGGCGCATTCTTTTTGGCCTGCTCAAAGAGGTCGCGCACGCGGCTGGCACCAACGCCCACAAACATCTCGACAAATTCCGAGCCGGAAATCGAGAAGAAGGGCACGCCCGCTTCACCGGCGACGGCCTTAGCGAGCAACGTTTTACCTGTGCCGGGGGGGCCAACCAGCAAACAACCCTTCGGAATCTTGGCGCCAACGGCCGTGAAGCGATCGGGATTTTTGAGGAAGTCAACAACTTCCGTGAGCTCAAGCTTAGCCCCTTCAATGCCGGCAACATCACCAAATGTGACCTGCGTTGATGGCTCCATCTGAACGCGGGCCTTGCTCTTGCCGAAATTCATCGCAGGGTTGCCACCGCCACCGCCTTGCGAGCGGCGGAAGAGGAAAAACAATCCCCCCAAGAGAAGAAGCGGAAACACCAGACTGCCCGCAGCTTGCTGCCAAGCACGCGGTTGACGCGTGGGCTGAACGGCAATATCGACGTTGTGGTCGGTCAGCAGTTTCAGCAGATCCTTGTCAGGGGCAAGATTCACCTCAGCGCGGCGACCGTCGTTTTCAACAATCACAGCCGAGCCCCGGTCAGGGGAAATGGTCACGCGACTGACCTCATCCTCCTGAACCGCCTCAACAAAATCGCTATAACGGAGTGTTTGAGGAGCTGTTGCCGGATCAGGCCGATCGAGGAAGGCCGTACCAACAGCGATCACAACGACCACAAGGAGGACGTACAGGCCAACGTTGCGCCAACGCTTGTTCAAGGTTCTCTTGCCTCTGATGAAGGAATGTTAATAGAACTGTTTGGGGATCAGGCGGCTCGCAACACGTCGACCACGCTCTTGAACGCGAACCACTCAGGGATTTCCTCACCGCTGCGCAACATCTTGCGGAATTGGGTTCCACTCAGCTTCTTCACGTGCAGGCCCCGGGTTTCGGCATGTTCCGCGGTGACATAGCCCTCTTCCTCGGTATAGACGAGATTGAGGGACGGCACCGTCTCCATCGAAAGCTCAGGTGCACACTCCTTGGCGAAGTTCTGCGCGTCGTAGGGGCCATAGAAATCGTCACCGGTCAACGACGACTTACAGCCAGCCATGTCGCGGCCAATAATGAAGTGGGTGCAGCCGTAGTTGCGGCGGATGATCATGTGCTGCAGCGCTTCCCGAGGCCCAGCCATGTGCATGGCGTAGGGCAAGTAAGCCCAGCGGATCCGGTCGTTGTTCACCTCATCCGCCAGCCGCTCATAGGTCTGAAAACGCACGGTGCCGGGAATGTCGTCTTGCTGGGTGGGGCCACAGGTGGGATGCACCAACACCACAGCGCTCTCACTCACGTTCTGGGCATGAAGGGCACGAGTAAACAGCTCGTAGTGAGCGCGGTGAATCGGGTTGCGGCACTGGAAGGCCACCACGTCTTGACCGTTCGGCAGCCCCGCACGCACCTCGGCGGGGGTCTTGCAAGGGAACACCCGCTTGGGGAGTTCCAAACCTTGGATCAAACCACCGAGATAGAAGCGCTTGCGCTCCATGGTGATCATGCGGACGGCGGGATGCTCAATCGAAGTCGTGCCATAGCAACCTTTTGCCTCCACCACTTTGTCGGGCTCCCACTTGTCTTCGACGGTGAGCACCGCCAGATCCTGACCGTTGTAAGTGAGCAAAACCTTGTCACCAACGGCGACATCGTCGCGATCGGTATCCATCACGATCGGCAAACCGAACAGATAGCCCGACGTGGTGCGATGTGCAGCCACGACTGCGTCGTAGTCGGCCTGACGCATGAAACCACGCTCAGGCGAAAAGCCACCCACCACCAGCAACTCCACGTCGCAGGCATTGCGATCCGAACACTCAAGCGTGGTAGTGGCTGAGGCCTTGATCGCGGCCTTCTCTGCCTCTGGAACCATCAGATCCACCAGGGTGCCGCCGTAAGGGGCGATCACGCCGTTCGGTGCGGAGCTGACAGTCATGGCTGAGCGATGGGGGGAAACCGGGTGATTCTCCCAGACCGCATTAAAAAAGGGGGACCCAATGGCCCCCCTTCCCGTTTGGCTGCAAGAGCAGAGGATCAGGCCTCTTCAAGCCGGCCGTACAGCTCACCGCTGATCTTCACATCAACCACTTCGCGACCACCCATGTCGGAATCCGATGGCTGAATGGCCGTGAACACACCAGCAAACTCACCCGTCTCGGGATCCACCTTGGTGATGGACAGGCTCATTTCACCAACGCCATCGATGTAGCGCTTGTTGTTGTCCTTCTCAAGACCCTCATCGTCACCACCGAGGGCGACCAGACCCTGGGCGTACTGCACACCGGTGGTCAGAGCGCGACCCTTGGGATCGATGAAGTTGCTCGTACGATAGCTCGGGGTGCGATAAGTGCCCGCAAAGTCGGTGCTGGTGGTAATCGCAGCGCCATCAGCCGAGGCATTCAAATTCTTGCTGGAGAAGGTGAAAGGGAACTCTTCACCACCGGGCACCAGCACAGTGATCGGCTGGAAGTCGATGCCACCCTTCTCAGTGAACGTGAGGCCATCGCTGGTGACCGTGAGATCGCCATAAACCTCATCAAGGCTGGAGGTGAAGCGGGTCAGAATTTTGCCTTCAACAAACTGGGCTTCCTGACGCTTGTTGGCGGGCTCACCCTTCACGAACACCCGAGTGGGGTGCATGCAAATGCCCTTCAGCTCATAGGAGCCCTCGGGGTCAAGGCCGATTGATCCGCGCGCAGACTCTGCGAGAACGGGGCAATCGTTGGCTCTACCGGTGTTGCGGATGTCGTCGTAGGTGATGTTGGAGCGCTCCACCGCGTCGGCGCCACCGCTGCAGGCGGTCACCACGGTGAGACAAAAAGCCAGCACCAGGGCCAGCAGGGGACGGATGCTCATGGAATAAAGCCAAATGGCCGAACGGAGACGGAATCGACCGATCAGGCGGATCTTACAAGGGGAAAACCGGCATTCCGGGTAGCCTTTTGCAGCTCTCAACAACCCGTCGCGTTGTCTACAACCAGTTCAGAAACCCGAGCGCTGTCCACAGCCGAACAGGAACGGCTTGAGGAATTGCTGGCCGAACTGACCTGCTTGGCCAATGACCTGCGCGGCAATCCCGAAGCATTACTGATGTTGTTGCGCAGCTTGGAAGCGCTGCATCGCAACATTCAGGACGACGCCTTCCGATGCAGCCTTCCGGAAAACCGCCAGCACCTCTTCACTCTGTTGCAAACCATGGAGCGCAGTGGTGGCTGGCCTTATATCCCGCGCCTGCAACTGAAAACCTTCATCGCCATGCTCGACCAACCACCCGCCGACATGGCGGCTTAACAACAAGCCAAGAGGCGATCGAGTAAGAGGTGCGCAAGGGCGAGTTTGTCCATCACAGGCACCACTTCAGTGGCACCATCCAACGTGACAATCCAGCCCCCATTGGCGGCTGCTCCAAATCCCTGGCCGGGGCGATCAATCGGATTGGCCATTAAGAGATCACAACCTTTGGCAACGCATTTGTCGCGGGCTCGCGCCAACATTTGATCATTCGAACCGCTAAGGGCGGCAAAGCCAAGCAGGCGCTGGCTAGGTGGCTTGGCAGCATGCAATCCCTGAAGCAAATCCGGCACGGGTTCAAGGTGTGACGCCAACGTGGCCGGCACTTGCGCCTTAGGAGCCTTGTGGACTGACGCTCCCCCTTGGCGGCGCCAATCCGCCACAGCTGCCGCCATCACCACAGCCGCTGCGGTGGGCTGAAGCGTTTGCAGATGCTCCTGCATCTGCTGCGCAGACTCCACCGCATAACAGCGCAAGCCCTCGAGCCATGCGTCGGGCAGCTGCAGTGGACCGTGCACGAGCTGCACAGCAGCACCTCGAAAGCGAGCGGCCTGAGCCATCAAAACTCCCATACGACCACTGCTGCGGTTACTCAGCACCCGCGCAGGATCCAAGCCCTCAACGGTGGGGCCAGCGCTGACCAACAGGCTGCGCCCTTGCCAATCCGCTGGGAGAACACCGTTAACCGCGCAGGTCAACAGCGAACTCTCAACCGCCAGCCGAATCAAGGTTGGATCCACCATGCGCCCATCGCCCACGCGATCACAAGCCAACAGGCCCGATTCCGGCGCCAAACGCAGCACGCGAGGGTCCTTACCCAGCAGGGCCCAGTTGCGACGCACTGCAGGCTGCTCCCACATTCCTGTGTTCATGGCTGCAGCGGCCACAACAGGACAGTCACGGGCCAGGAGAAGGCTGGCCAACAAACCGTCACCAAGCCCCTGCGTCCAGCGGGCCAAGGTGCTGGCACTAAGGGGCGCAACAATCACCAACTCAGCCCATTCCGCCAAAGCCACATGCAATGGCCTGGGCTGTTGGGGATCCCACTGATCGTCGTCTTGATAACAGCGATGGCGACTGAGACTGGCGAGAGCAACGGCACTCACCAGCTGGGCCGCACTGGGAGTAACAACACATCGCACCTCAGCGCCAGCCTTCACCAGCGCACTCACCAACAAAGGGGTTTTCACCGCAGCGATGCTGCCGCTGACGGCCACCAAAATCCTGCGCCCCTGCAGGCCCGTGGGCTCTGTCTTCATCAATCAGTCTTCATCAAAGGGTTCCTGATCGATCAGGTGCACATACGGCCGGGTCAGCTCAGGTCGATGAATCGCCAAAGCGCGCAACAGATGCCAATCGTCTAAGCCAGCGAAGGGATTGGGGTAATCATCGTCTTCGAGGCGCTGCGCCAACAGGGCCACGGATGCTTCATCGAAGCTCGCCAACTGCTCAGGTGTGATTGTTGCGCTGGCCACAGTGACTTCCTGCCGCACTCCAAGCCATTGTGCCTAGGGTCTGGCGCTACATTTCAGCGACCGGGGATTTAGCTCAGCTGGTAGAGCGCTGCGATCGCACCGCAGAGGTCAGGGGTTCGAATCCCCTAGTCTCCATAAACGTTGATGCATTCAGCCTGTGAATTGGAGTGCAGAGGCAGAAAAGGCCCTCAAAGAAGTGCCTTTTTTTGTGCGTCCTGCAGTGCGCAAGCGGATCGAATCCATGGCCAAAGAAGCAGGGCTGAGCAGCATTGATCAAAGCTTCTATGCCGAAGCGCGTGCCCAATTCGGCAGCCAATGACTCTGCTGATGCGTCACCGCCGCCTGCCTTGGTTCACCGGACTGGCGGCTGTGGTGATGATTGCCGTTCTGGCCAGGCCTTCAGCATTGGTGACCTTCAGCTTGATCGCCTTGGCAGGAACCATCAACAGCAAACGATCCACCCGCTGACGGATCATGCGGTAAAAGAGAGAACAACAGTCTTAGCTCCCCTATGTCGCAGTCGAAGCGTGAACAGGTGGTCAGCCACCTGCGTTACATCCGTCAGGAACTGCGTGAAATGCACCAAGGCGTGATGGAAGACGGCCTACTGCCAGAAGCTGGCGAGGTTCGTGGTGTGATGGCACAGATGGAAGCCCTGTTAGAACTTCTTGAAGGCAAAGGTTCACGCAAAGCCAAAGCAGAATCCAAATAAGCCATCACGGCATGCGTCAGCACGGCCTCTTGCCAAATCCACAAGACCAGGGTTCGCTTGGAGTACAGGAAACGCATCGCTGCTTCAGCATGTCGAGCAGATGCGCCGATCTTGCTCCCATCTGTAGTGCTCTGTTACAGCACGAACACTGGAAATGGTCTATATAAACATTGGCAGGGCACCGGGCCGGGTGATGGAGACCATGGCACCCAACCCTGCCTCCTCTTGATGCGTCAACGTCTACAAACCACACGGCTGCAATGCAGCCTTGGCCGCGGCTGGGAACGGTTCAATCGCTGGTCGACCAATCCATGGCGTCGCGCCTCACTGCTGCTGATTGTGATGCTGTCGAGCTTTGCCATCGGCAGCTCGATTGGTTCAATCGTGGGGGTGAGCGGCCTAATGGATCCGATTGCCGCCCTTATCACTGTGGTGGCCTGGGAAGCCTTGGCGCGGATGCGCAGGCCATGGCCAAAACGGGCCGACGCTCGTTTAGGCCTGCAGATCCTTGACATGACACGCATTGGACTGATCTACGGCCTGCTGCTCGAGGGATTCAAGTTGCTCTAAAACCGCTGCCGTGCTGCCCAATGCCAAAGCCGATCCGTGGCTTCAGGTCGCCGACACCACAGCCGAATCGGTGCCAGCCGAGTCGGCGGGAGAGTCCGTCGCCGCCATCAGATACAGCAAGGCCATGCGGACGGGGATGCCATTACGCACCTGTTCCTCCACAAGGCAACGTGCAGTGTCATCCAACAAGGACCCACTCATCTCAACACCTCGGTTCACCGGGCCGGGGTGGAGCACTGGAATGGTGGTTTTGCAGCGCTGAAGCCTCTGATGCGTCAAACCAAAGGTGCGGTGGTAGCGATCCAGATCGGTCAACAGGTGCTGGCTCATGCGCTCTTTCTGCAAGCGCAACGTCATCACAGCATCCACATCCGTCAGGGCTGCGTCTAGATCGCGAATGATGCTCACCCGTCCCCGCTGGGGCACCGGATCCGCCCCTTGACCTGGTGGAGGCGCATCCACAAACCCAGCAAAGCTATCGGGCACCAAGCTGGGAGGTCCGCAGAGCACGACATCCACACCACAGGCCGTCAGCGCCCAGAGGTTGGAGCGGGCGACCCGGGAATGGAGGATGTCGCCTAGAAGCAAGAGGCTCTTGCCATGCAAGGCCTCAATCCTGGCGTTCTGAGAATCGAAATAGTGCGCCAATGTGTAAAGATCTAAAAGACCTTGACTGGGGTGGCTGTGCAACCCGTCACCACCGTTAAGCACCATCGTGCGTTCACCAGCGGCCTCCAGAGCCTCCGCCAACTGCTGGGGAACGCTGGTATTTTGATGGCGCACCACCAGGATGTCGGCACCCATGGCCACATAGGTACGAGCTGTATCAAGCAGCGATTCCCCCTTGCTGAGAGAACTGCTCGCAGGCGCGAAACTCTGCACATCTGCCGACAGCCGTTTGGCGGCCAGCTCAAAACTGCTCCGGGTGCGAGTGCTGGGCTCAAAAAAAAGGGTCGCGACGAGACGACCCTGCAGAGCCGGGAGCTTACGGGCTCCGGTGAGGGGCATGGTGCGGAAGCGGTGCGCCAGCTGCAACACCATGGCGAAATCGTCGCGGGAGAAAGCCGCTAAATCGAGGATATGGCGATGGCTCCAGGTGCTCATCATGCGGTTACGTCCTCAGGACTCCAACAGGTCAACCGCGATGGCATGCGATCACCGCGGGCGCGCTGGCTAACACTGCGACTGCGCTGGAGATACCAACGCCAGGGCAATGCTTGGCCCTGAGAAATTCCGATCCGAGTGGTAGTCACAAGCGCAAGGTGCTCAAGGTCTGCTGGTCGCGACGCCAGCCACATTGCATTCTCCCCACACGCCGAGCAGCCGACATGACGACGGTCGATCCCATAGCGCTTGGCCACAAGCCCCGGGCCTGCCGCCACACGGTCGGTCTCTCCGAGCAAGGCGATGGTTCGCAGCAACACCCCGTTGGCCCAATGGTCGTGATGGGTCACCACATTCACGCTGTAATGCCCCTTGAGCCGAGACATCCCTCCCCAGGAACAAAACCGCAAATGGTTTCGCAGCCATCTGCTCAGCCGGGAACTGGAATTACAGGAGCTCTATTACCTGCCGCAGGGAGAGCTGGATCAAGTGATCCCACCTTCACGGGTGCTAGTCCGCCTCTGAGCTGGGGATCTCGACACGGATTCAACGCAAACTTGAAGGTCAATATCCGATACGAGGACGCCAGAGAGGGACTGAGCAGAGGTTTGTGGCTTAAGAGCTGGCTTTCCAGGAAGCTCGCGAATGCATGAACGATCGAACAGGGGAGCTCAAAGGGAAGAAAGAGCTGGTCAGAGGGTCGAATCTCGCCACAGGTTTTGGAATTCCTGAAAAAACCGTTCCCAGAATCGATCAATGAACTTGATGCCCTCGATCCTGTCAGCGGGGCACAACTTTCTCCACCACGGCGTCCTTGACCCTGTCCTGAAACGTCTTGCCATCTTGCTCTGGAGCAATGGCATTCGCAGTTGATCTCAGCAGGTCTGCGGTGATCTGTCTTGCTTCCTGGTTGGTGAAGAGGAGGAACCCCAGACCAATACCCAAAAGAATCTTCAGCACGGCACCTCTTCCTGTTGCTGAATGATCCGACGAACCATCGATGCCGTCATCCCCATTGCTGACGAGATGGTTCCGCATCCATCTCCTCTGTGGCGACTGAATCTTCCGATTTCCCCCTTGACCCAAACCCGCCAACCAGTAGTAGAACATATGAACTACTCGCAAGGAGGGACCGATGGCGGAAGAGGAATGGGACTTCGTGGATGGTCTGAAGAGCACCAGGTCGTCGTGCGTCTGTATGACTTGCCAGCACTTCACCTATGTCTGCGACCAGCACTGCCACACGCTGCTGACTTGTGGTCTTCAACGTCGCCAGGTCCCTCACGGAGAGCACCTCACCAAGAGGTGTCGCAACTGGATGGTCCGCAGGGAGGCGGAGATGGGTTGGTGCCCGGAGGTGGCGTGATGCAAGAGGGATGGTTGATCGACGCCAATGACCACTGGGTCTGGAGGTTTCATCGAGACAACTCCGCCTGGGTCAGAGATCCAAAGGTCTTCATCGACCGTGGACGCCAGATGCCTAAGGGACCACCACTGTTGAAGGAACGTCGGTATCTGCGGAAGGACGCTGCCGAACAACTCTGGAGGTCACTTCAGACGCAGGGATGGAAACCCCTTAAGGAACCTGCTTGGGGCACTAATGCTGAGGTTTGAAGAGAAATGCTGTGACGGGTGCTCACGTGAAACGGAGCTAGGCGGAAGATGCGAGCTCTAGTAGATGTTCAATGAACGCTAGGTGTGTCACGCAAAACGATTGCGCGATGAGTAGGTATTTAGGGATTCCTGAATAACGGCATAGCCCAAAGAGTTTTCACCAGCGTAAGCACATCAGAGTGTATTGACCTAAGAGGCTGCTGAAAAAGCCAGCCGCCTGCGGGAGAATGGGCCAACGGCACTGAGTTGATGCGCGGTCAGCAGGAACGCACCGGACCCCTGTTCTCTTACATCTCCACAGAAGACCGGATCCCGGCCTCTCATCCATTGCGCC
>JBMHDE010000007.1:0-42918 GCA_049889555.1 Synechococcus sp.
ACCACCGATGGCCAGGTAGGCCGTTGGGAAGAGGAGAATGCCGGACCAGCCGACAAAAACGAAGCGGTCGCGCTTGAGCCAGTCATCGAGGACGTCAAACCATCCCCGCTGAGGCGCGCGTCCTACAGCGATCGTCATGAGAGAGGCGCTTCACGAAGCGTTACGTTGCGCAGCCTAATGGGCGTGAGCCACCTTGGGGGGGAATCCACCCCGCCGAGTCTGCGGCGATAAGTGCAAATATTTAGGCCGTCGATCGTCGACCCAAGCCAATCCAGCACCAGTCCCCACACCAGCCTGGGAGTCCATTCGCGAGAATGCGCCGACTTGCAGCACCCCATCGTGTACGTGATTGAACTGGCCATCAAAATGAGCCCGATGCCGGTGTCGGTGCAGCGCAAAGAGCAGTCCGCCGCTGAAGCCGTCTATCAACAGGTGCGACAGATTATGGAAAATGGCCAGCCCCGCCTGTTGGAACTGAGCTGCGAAAAAATGGACGGCAAACGCGTCAGCGTGCTCAGCGGTGAGGTGCTGTCTGTTCAGATTTATGAGAAAACCGCGACAGGTGGCGGCAGCAAGCGACCCGGCTTTGCCTTTGATGGCTGAGCCCACCACCCCCGGGCTGCGGCTTGACCGGGTCAGTTATTGCTGGCCCAACGGCACGCGTGCACTCGATCAGTGCAGCTTCACCATTCCAAGTCCAGGCCTGTGGATGCTGGTGGGCCGCAATGGCAGTGGCAAAAGCACGCTATTTCGAATGATCGGGGGCTTGATCGACCCCCAGGACGGACAGCTCGAGTGCACGCTCAGGCCTGCGTTGGTGTTTCAAAACCCTGACCACCAGCTATTGCTTCCCAGCTGCGGCAGCGAACTGCTGCTCAATCTGCCGCGCCATCTCAACAGCAGCGAGCGCCATCAGCGCATCAATCACGCCCTAGAGCAAGTGGGCCTTGCAGGCATGGCCACAAGGCCCATCCACACCCTGAGCGGCGGCCAGAAACAACGCTTAGCCATCGCCGGTGCCCTCGCGAGCGAAGCCACTCTGCTGCTGCTCGATGAACCCACAGCCCTGCTGGATCCCGCCAGCCAACACACCGTGCTGGCTGCTGTCCAACAGCTCTGCCACCGCTCCAAAGCGCCATTGACTGCTCTTTGGGTCACCCATCGTCTCGACGAACTGGACCATGCCGATGGCGCGGCATGCATGGACAAAGGCCGCATCGCCCCCTGGCAGAGCGGTCAAAAACTGCGCAAACAGCTTCAACCCCTTGCAGGACGGAGGGGCTGAGGGGTAAGTTTTCCGGGTCCCATTCCTCGGTAGCTCAGCGGTAGAGCGGTCGACTGTTAATCGATTGGTCGCAGGTTCGAATCCCGCCCGGGGAGTTTTGAAAGCCACAGTAATTGCTGTGGCTTTTTTATATTTGCTTTAATGTGTTCGCGGACGAATCCTGATTCCGTTACGAACCACAGCTGGATTCCGAAAACATTCTGAAAAGACTGGTGGTTTTCGGGCAAGCCATGATGATCAAACTCCAGTGAGCCACTGCCATTTCAAGGCCTCACCACAAGACGCAAGCGCAAATGGCTCATCGTCGGAGGGCGTACAAATCTTGTGAAAATCGGAATGAGCGTCATTTTTCACCACCTCCCATTCCAAACGTTTACCAAGTCCGCGTTCCGATGAAGCCCAGCATCCTCTTGATCGAAGACGACAGCGATATGCGTGAGCTCGTTGGTGGACACCTCGAGCACAACGGCTTTGACGTACAACGGGCTGATGACGGCATCAAAGGACAGGCCCTAGCCCTCCAATACACCCCAGATTTGATCCTGCTGGATCTGATGCTTCCCAAAGTGGATGGCCTCACCCTCTGCCAACGCTTGCGTCGGGACGAACGCACCGCAGGCATCCCCATCCTGATGCTCACAGCCTTGGGCGGCACAAAAGACAAGGTGAGTGGCTTCAATTCCGGAGCTGACGACTACCTGACCAAACCCTTCGATCTTGAGGAACTCCAAGTTCGGATCAAAGCGCTTTTACGGCGCAGTGACCGTGCCCCCGTGGGTAGCGCCAACCACAACGAAATCCTCAGTTACGGCCCTCTAACCCTGGTGCCTGAACGGTTCGAGGCGATTTGGTTCGACACACCTGTGCGCCTCACCCATCTGGAGTTCGAATTGCTCCATTGCCTGCTGCAACGCCACGGCCAAACCGTGGCGCCATCGGTGATTCTCAAAGAGGTGTGGGGCTACGAGCCCGATGACGACATTGAAACCATCCGCGTGCATGTGCGCCACCTCCGCACCAAATTGGAGCCTGATCCGCGCAAACCTCGGTTTATCAAAACGGTCTACGGCGCCGGCTATTGCCTTGAGCTGCCCACCGGTGCTCAGCTCGACGACCTCCACGACGTCCTGGCCCAGACCCGGCAAAAACGGGAAGAGAAAGACGCATCGAGCAAACGCGTTAGCGCCTGAAGTCGCACCCTCATTCGGACGTCACCCCACGGCTCCAACCGCCAAGAGTTCGAGCAGGGTGACCTCCCAAGCCAATCGAGGTTGCACAAATGACAACAAATGACCACGCAACCGTTCCAGCCGTTGCAAACTCCGGCTCTGACCAAGCTGATACCAGAGATGGTGTTGCCACCAGGAAATCAGCCAGAGCTGCTGCTCTCCGCTGAGGGCTTCCGTCACATCCCGAGCCAGGGCCAAAGCTTCCGCCGGTTGGCTCGGCAACACAGCCAACCGTTCTCTCAGGCCATCCGGCACCGCCTCCCAATAGCTGGCATGGGTCAGCAACGCTCCTGGCGATCCGGCCGCCAAGGCCCGTAGCTCCGGTACCGCCAAAGCCGCAGCAGCTTGGGCACGCTGCTCACCCTCCAGGCGTTCAAGCACCCTCTGCATTTGGCCTGGATCGAGGCGTTGGAAGCTGATCTGCTGGCACCGGGAGCGAATCGTGGTGAGCAAGCGTTCGGGCGCAGCAGACACCAAAATCAACAGGCCATGGCCCGGTTCTTCGAGGGTTTTCAGCAGGGCATTGGCGGCTGATTCCGCCATCGCTTCAGGGTCTTCAATCACCACCAGCCCCCGAGGCGAGGCCAAAGGCTGTCGGGCCAGGAAACGACTGACGTCGCGAATCTGCTCTAAGCGCACTTGCGGCGGCGTGCGCCTGCTGACGCCCGCCTCCTCCGCCTCCGAACGAGGAATCAACCGACCCTGATGGGAATAACTGGGCTCCACCCAGAGCAGATCAGGATGGTTGCGAGCCTCAAGCCGCCGACGCTCACGTCGATCGTCTGCCCCCCCCTGGAGCACCCCCTCCAGAAACCGCAACGCAGCCAAGCGTCGACCCACACCATCCGGCCCAGCAAAGAGATAGGCGGGCGCAACCCGTTGCTGATCGAGAGCCGCCTCCAACAGCAACACCGCTTGGGGTTGACCCACCAAATCCGCAAACAGAGAGGCCATTTAGCCCCTCCCAGCGAAGGCACGCTGCAACTGCTCCTGGATCGCAAGGGTGACCGCATCACAGTCTTGAGTTGCATCAATGGCCCACCAATCGCGCCGTTCTGCCAGAGCCCGGAAACCTTGACCAACCCGCTCCAAAAACGCCTGACCAGCCGCCTCAATCCGATCATTAGCCTGATCCGCACGACGCGCGAGGCTGGTTGCGACGGGCAGATCCAGCCAGAGGGTGGCATCCGGCTGAAGACCCATGGTGGCGATCTGTTCGAGTTGAAGAATCAGCGCTTGATTGAGCTGGCGGCCATACCCCTGATACGCGAGCGTCGATCCCGCAAACCGATCGCTCAGCACCCAATCACCCCGCTCCAACGCGGGGCGAATCACCCGTTCGAGATGCTGAGCCCGATCAGCCGCGTAGAGCAACAATTCAGCAACAGGACAGGGCGCAACCGCCTCAGGTGGATGAAGCAACACCTGACGCAAGGCCTGGCCAAGGGGGGTCCCCCCCGGCTCTCGTGTCTGCACCAAGCGCACGCTGGAGGGCATCAGTCCACTACGGGGCAACCAGTCCGCTAAGCGCTGCATCTGGGTCGTTTTACCACTGCCATCAATGCCCTCCAGCACGAGGAAACGGCCCCGCATCTCAGTCATGGCAGACGCAAACTGAGAGCGTTGAGCACAACGGTGATCGAGCTCAAGGCCATCAACAAAGCCGCCAAGGGCGGCGACAGCAGCACGCCAAAGCCGGGCAACAACACCCCAGCCGCCACCGGTAACGCCAGCAGGTTGTAACCAAAAGCCCAGGCCAGGTTCTGACGGATCTTGGCCATCGTGCGCTTGGCCAGCTGCAGCGCTTCTGGCACCGCCTCAAGGCGATCTCCCAGCAACACCAGGTCAGCGGTGTCTTGGGCAATCTGGGTGCCAGTTCCAACGGCAATGCCTAGATCAGCCGCAGCGAGAGCGGGAGCGTCGTTGATGCCATCGCCCACCATCGCCACTCTGCCGCTGGTTTTGTAAGCCTCCAACCGTTCCAGCTTCTGCTGCGGGAGCAACTGCCAAGCGAGCTGCTCAGGCTGGAATCCCAACGCTTCACCCAAGCGTTGCACCGAAGGCTGACGATCACCGCTGAGCATGGCCAGAGCCAGGCCCTGACCGCGCAGCCGCTGCAAAGCCACCGATGCATCAGGCCGCAGGCGGTCGTCGACGCAAATCAAGCCCAGGGGCATCTGATCCAGGGCGACCGCCAACAACGACTGGCCCTTGGCAGACGCTTGCGCGAGAGCCTGCTGAAAGGTTGCGGGCCAAGCGACCCCTTCCCGTTGCAGCCATTCAGGAGCACCAACGCGCACCGTGCCGTCCACGGCCTCCAAGACACCGAAAACACCAGCGCCGGGAACGGTGCGACTGGACTGCACCGGTAGGAGAGACAAGTTGCGACGCTGCGCCTCCTGCAGCAAGGCATAGGCCAGCGGATGGCGGCTGGTGTTCTCAACGCTGGCCGCCAGTTGCAGGGTGCGAGCTGGATCAGCACTCGCCAGCACGTCCTCCACCAATGGACGACCGAGGGTGAGCGTGCCGGTCTTATCAAACACCACCCGATCAAGACCAGCCGCCAGTTCAATCACGTCGCCACCCCGAAACAACCAGCCCTGCCGTGCTGCCAAGCCAGACGACACCGTGATCACAGTGGGGGTAGCCAAACCCAGGGCGCAGGGACAGGCAATCACCAAAACGGCGATGGCCAGCTGCAATGCCAAACCAAGGGGCGTTTCGGCCCCTACACCAAGAGGGCCATGCAAACCGTGACCATGCAAACCGTGGTGATGGGCCGCCTGGAGCGGTGCCGCCAGCAACTGGGGCCAAAGACGGGGACCCAGCTGCCACCAGAACAGAAACGTCAGCGTGGCCAAACTGATCACGCCGTAACAAAACATCCCCGCAACGCGATCCGCTAAGCCTTGAATCGGGGCCTTGCGCGCCTGGGCCTGCTCCACCATGGCGATGATCCTGGCCAGGGCCGTGTCAGCACCCACCCGCTGCACCTCCAACACCAAGGTGGCTTCAAGGTTGAGGCTCCCCGACGACAGCTCAGTGCCAGGGGCCGCCTCCAATGGCAATGGTTCACCCGTGAGGCTGGACACATCCACCGCCGAGCACCCTTCCATCACCACCCCATCCACGGGGATGCGATCCCCCGCCAACAGCTGCAGGCGCTCACCGGGCCGCAACGCTGCCACCGGTACGTCCCTGACGCTGCCATCGGGCATCAGCAAACGGGCCTGATTTGGCTGCAATGCGGCCAACTGTTGCAACGCGCGCCCGGTTCGCACCCGAGCCCGTTCCTCCAGGAACCGGCCAAGCAGCACAAAGCCGAGCAACATCACCGGCTCGTTAAAAAAACAGGGCCAACCCACGCGGGGCCAAATCAAGGCCACCAGGCTGGCGAGATAGGCACTACTAACGCCAAGCCCCACAAGGGTGTCCATGCTGGGTGCGCCAGCGCGCACAGCTCTCCAGCCCGCCACCAGGATCGGGCGACCAGGCCCGAACAGCGCCACCGTGGCCAAGGTTGCGTGAAATCCCAGCTCCCCCACCACGGGCAGACGCAAGTGACCGCCTTCTGCCAGATGCCCCAGAACAGAGAGCACGAGCAACACAAACGCCACCATCAGCTGACGCCATTGGTGCCACCAGCCCCAGCTGCGTTCTGCGGCGTCATCCTCGGCGCCTTGTCGGCCCTGAGACCGGGGTTTGGCGGGGAATCCGCGGTTTTCCAACGCGAGGAGCACCCCATCCAGGGCCTGTGCTTCACCGCGAAGACTTAACCAAGCACTACGCGTCACAAGATTGACGCTGGCATCCTCCACACCTGGCTGCTCTAACAAGGTGCGCTCAACAGCGCGAACGCATCCCCCACACTTCATGCCTTCGACGTCAAGGAGAACGCTGGTGGGCGAACCAGCGGTGGGAGTGCGACTCACAGCAGGATTTAAGACATTGACACGCTAGGCCGGGCTGCGTGCCTCAGGATGGTGGCCATTCCAACAGGCCCGCCGTGCCCCGCAGCAACCGCAACGACAACTTCATCGACAAGAGTTTCACGGTGATGGCGGATCTGATCGTGAAGCTGCTTCCGATCAACGCCAGAGCCAAAGAGGCCTACGTGTATTACCGCGATGGGTTGTCGGCTCAAAACGACGGCGATTACGCCGAAGCACTGGAGAACTACGAGGAAAGCTTGAAGCTCGAAGAGAACCCGATTGATCGCGGAGAAACCCTCAAGAACATGGCGATTATTTATATGAGCAACGGAGAAGAAGACCGGGCGATTGAGACGTATCAACAAGCCCTTGAGGAAAACCCCAAACAACCCTCCTGCCTCAAAAACATGGGGCTGATCTTTGAGAAACGCGGACGCGTCGCTGAGGAGGAAGGCCGCCGCGATGAAGCCGACCGCTGGTTTGATCAAGCCGCCGAAGCATGGACCCAGGCCGTGCGCCTCAACCCAGGCGGCTATCTCGACATCGAAAACTGGCTGAAATCCACAGGACGCAGCAACGTCGACGTTTATTTCTGATCGTCCTGCGTCGTTGCCCCATCCCCGAGGGCCAACACCAGTGCTTCGGTGATCCGTGATGCTTCCAGGAGCTCCAGCCCCAAGGCCGCAGCCCCCGAAGCCAAGCCGCTGCCGTGGGGCACCACCGCCCGTCTGAATCCCAACCGGGCTGCCTCCTGGAGCCGCAGCTCAAGTTGCGGCACCGACCGCAGCTGTCCGCCAAGACCAAGCTCCCCCATCAACACGGTGCCGGCCGGGAGGGTGAGATCCCGATAACTGGCCACCACAGCCGCTGCGACCCCCAAATCAGCAGCGGGCTCTTCCACGTCGAGGCCACCCGCCACCGCGAGATAACAGTCGAAACGCGACAAGGGCAGCCCCATGTGCTTCTCCAGCACCGCCAGGATCTGGTGCAAACGGTTCACGGCAATCCCTGTGGCGGTCCGCCGCGGGCTGGCATAACTCGTGGTGCTCACCAGAGCCTGGAGATCCACCACCAGGGGACGGGTGCCCTCGCAGGCCACGATCGTGGCCACACCACTGGCTTGATCGCCACTGAGAAAGAGCTCATTGGGGTTGTTGACCTCCGTCAGCCCCTGGCCACGCATCTCAAACACCCCCAGCTCATGGGTGGCCCCAAAGCGGTTTTTGACGGCACGCAGCAAGCGATGGCTCGCGAAGCGATCGCCTTCAAAGGTGAGCACCGCATCCACCAAATGCTCCAACACCTTGGGGCCGGCCAACACACCCTCCTTGGTGACATGACCCACCAGCAGCAGGGCTGTGTTCTGACGTTTGGCCAGACGCTGCAAAGCAGCGGCACACTCCCGCACTTGAGCCACAGAGCCGGGAGCACTGGTGAGATTGGCGTCGTGAAGGGCTTGGATGCTGTCGATAATCGCCACATCGGGCCTCAGGGCCTCCAACTCCTCCAACACCAACTCCAGATCGGTTTCCGCCAACAACTGCAGGTCGGCCCCGCGACGCTGCAAGCGTTGCCAGCGCAGCTTCACCTGCTGCGCAGACTCCTCTGCGCTGACGTACAGCACTGCGCGCGCGTCAGCCATGGCCGTCGCGCTCTGAAGCAACAGGGTGCTTTTGCCGATGCCAGGGTCCCCCCCCACCAGCACCAATGAACCGGGCACTAAACCACCGCCGAGCACCCGATCCAATTCGTCGTAACCACTGCAGAGCCGCTCCATCGGCTGGTCGCCAAGGTTGGCCATGGACGTGGAGCGACGGGCCACGGGGTCTGCCTTGGGGTCCGCACCTGCACGCCTGCGCCGACCATCGGCTTTGGGTTGCGATTGCTCGACCAACGAATTCCAGCTGCCGCAACTGTTGCAACGACCAAAAAACTGACGGGTCTGGGCCCCACAGCTCTGACAAACGAACAAGGAGGAGGAACGGGGCACGAACGGCAGTGGGGACAGGGGGTGGGAAGGCGGCGAACCCGAGGCGCGAAAAAGTCGAACTATGAAGAAAGTTGGCTGAGGATGAATGGACGGGGCCGCCGGCCATTTAGGTGTAACGAGTTGTTGTAGCGCCCGCGGGCCTGATGACAGTCGCCAGTCCTGCCAAGGAAACCATCCTCGTTGTCGATGACGAGGCCAGCATCCGTCGAATTTTGGAAACTCGCCTGTCGATGATTGGCTACAATGTCATTACGGCATGCGACGGAAACGAAGCGCTGGAGTGCTTCCGCAATGTCGAGCCCGATCTGGTGGTGCTCGACGTGATGATGCCCAAGCTGGATGGCTATGGCGTTTGCCAAGAGCTGCGCAAAGAGTCGGATGTGCCGATCGTGATGCTCACAGCGCTGGGGGATGTCGCAGACCGCATCACTGGCCTTGAGCTGGGTGCTGATGACTATGTGGTGAAGCCCTTCAGCCCAAAGGAACTGGAAGCCCGCATCCGCTGCGTCCTGCGCCGAGTGGATAAGGAGATGGTGGCTGGGATTCCCAACTCCGGGGTGATTCAGGTGTCTGACCTGCGCATCGACACCAACAAGCGACAGGTGTTCCGCGGCGACGAGCGAATCCGACTCACGGGAATGGAATTCAGCCTGCTCGAACTACTGGTCAGCCGTTCCGGTGAGCCTTTCAGCCGTGGTGAAATTCTTAAAGACGTCTGGGGTTACACCCCAGAACGCCATGTGGATACCAGGGTGGTGGATGTTCATATCTCCCGGTTGCGCTCCAAACTGGAAGACGATCCAGCCAACCCCGAGCTGATTCTCACGGCTCGCGGCACCGGCTATTTGTTCCAGCGCATCGTTGACTCCGTTGCCTCCGAAGGAAACTAACTCCAGCGCGATGTCCCCCATGGGGGATCCATCGCCCCGTGCCAAGCCCCGACGCTCCAAAGCTGTTCGGCGGCTTGTGATTTGGTATCGCCGCAATGCTGCGGTCACCAGCCTGGTGGGCACCGCCACGTCATCAGCGACGGCGGCGAGCTCTGTTGCCGGCAGCGTGGTGTCGAGTGCAGGCACTGTGGCTGGAACGGTGGCTGGCACGGTGTTGCAACCGCTGGTGTTTGACCCTCTGCGACGCCTGCAGGGAGCCGGCAGCGATGGCGACATGGCCATCAATGACGCGGACCGGCTGTGGGTGGCCGTGGATGGCATGGGCGGCGATCACGCCCCTGGTCCGATCCTGGAGGGATGCCTTGAGGCCATCACCCGACTGCCTTTACGCATCCGCTTCGTGGGAGAAACCGATCGGGTGTTGGCAGCTGCCGAGGACATGGGGCTGACGGAAAGGCTGAATCATGCGCGCAATGCCGGGCATCTCGACCTGGTGGCCAGTGGTCCCTCCGTGGCGATGAACGACGAGGCGACGGTGGTGCGGCGTAAACGCGATGCCAGCATCAATGTGGCCATGAATTTGGTCAAAAAAGGCGATGCCTTAGCGGTGTATTCCGCTGGTAATTCAGGTGCGGTGATGGCCTCTGCCATTTTCCGGCTGGGGCGTCTGGCGGGCATTGAACGCCCTGCCATCGGCGCCCTGTTCCCCACCAAAGATCCAGGCCAACCCGTTCTTGTGCTGGATGTGGGCGCCAACATGGATTGCAAACCGTCCTATCTGCACCAATTTGCGCTGCTCGGCAACATTTACTGCCGTGATGTCTTGCAGGTAGCCCACCCGAGGGTCGGCCTGCTCAACATCGGGGAAGAGGAGTGCAAAGGCAACGAACTCGCTTTAAAAACCTACGCCCTGCTCAACGAGGAATCCCGCTTGAATTTTGCGGGTAATTGCGAAGGCCGCGATGTGCTCTCCGGGGCCTTCGACGTTGTGGTCTGTGATGGCTTCACGGGCAATGTGCTGCTCAAATTCCTGGAATCTGTGGGCAGCGTGCTCCTCGGCGTGCTCAAAGCCGAGCTCCCCCGTGGCCGCCGCGGCAAGGTGGGCTCCGCTTTCCTGATGAACAACCTCAAACGCATCAAGAAACGGCTCGACCATGCCGAACACGGTGGGGCCCTGCTGCTGGGTGTGAACGGCATTTGCGTGATTGGTCACGGCAGCAGCCGTGCCCTTTCGGTGCTGAGTGCTCTCCGCCTCGCCCACTCCGCCGCTAGCCATGGCGTGATGGACGATCTCGCCGAACTTGGCAACACCGCCAGGCCGATGCAGGTCTGAGGCCGCTCCACGCAAGCCGCGACTGTGATTGACTGACGCCACTTCGTCTGGCATTGCCCTTGGCTGGATCAGCACCACTCTCCGGAGCGTCCGGCGGCGTGGCCCTGGTGGCCAGCGGCAGCGCTCGTGGCAAGCAACGGATCAGCAATGATCAGCTGGGGCAACGGGTTGACACCAACGACGAATGGATCCGCACCCGGACCGGTATCCAAACCCGTCGCATCTCTGGACCTGACCAGTCGCTCTCCCACTTGGCTGCAGACGCTGGCCGCGAGGCCCTGGCCATGGCGGGATGGGAGCCTGAGAGCTTGGATTTGGTGCTTTTAGCCACCTCCACCCCCGATGACCTGTTCGGCTCTGCGCCCAAGGTTCAGGCCCTGCTGGGGGCCCGCCAGGCTGTGGCGTTTGATCTCACCGCCGCTTGCAGCGGCTTCCTGTTCGCGCTGATCACAGCAGCGCAATTTCTGCGCACCGGAGCCATGCAGCGGGTGCTGGTGATTGGTGCCGATCAACTGAGCAGCTGGGTCGACTGGGACGATCGGCGCAGCTGTGTGCTGTTTGGCGATGGGGCTGGCGCCCTGGCCCTCGAAGCATGTCCGGCGGAGCAAAACGGTCTGCTCGGCTTTCAAATGCGCAGCGATGGCAGTCGTGGTGATTGCCTCAATGTGCCGCAAACGCGCGATCGTCATCCCCTCGTGGGCAATCACAGCGTTCAGCGGGGCCACTATGAACCGATCCAAATGATTGGCCAAGAGGTGTACAAGTTCGCCGTGCGGGAAGTGCCGGCAATCCTCCAGGCCCTTCTGGAAGACACCAACACCAGTGCCGATCAACTCGACTGGCTCCTGCTGCACCAGGCCAATCAACGCATCCTCGATGCCGTGGCCGATCGCTTTGCCATCCCCCACAGTCAGGTGCTCAGCAACCTGGCCAACTACGGCAACACCTCAGCGGCCACCATCGCGCTGATGCTCGATGAAGCCGTGCGTGATGGGCGGATCCAGTCCGGCCACCGCATCGCCAGCAGTGGCTTCGGTGCAGGTCTGAGCTGGGGGGCAGCGCTGTTGCGCTGGCAAGGCCCCTCGTAGGCTCCCCCCACAACCGCGCACGAAATGAATGGCGATCGCCTGGGTGTTCCCTGGTCAGGGGTCACAGAAGGTTGGCATGGCCGACCCTGTGCTCAGCCTGCCTGGTGCAGAGGAACGCTTTTCCCTTGCTTCGCAGCTGCTGGGCCGCGATCTGCTGGCAATCTGCCGCGGCGATGGGATCGATGCAGATGGCCCTGCAGATCTCAACGACACCCGCAACACCCAACCGGCCCTGTTCGTGGTGGAGTCGCTCATCGTCGATGAACTGCGCCGTCAGGGGAGGGAGCCGGCCCTGGTGGCCGGCCACAGCCTGGGAGAGCTTGTGGCGCTCTATGCAGCCGGTGTTTTCGACGTCAACACGGGGCTGGACTTGATGTTGAAGCGGTCCACGCTGATGGCCAGCGCTGGCGGCGGAGCGATGACCGCCGTGATCGGCTTCAAACGGGACCAACTGGAGACCCTGGTGGAAAGCCATGAGGGCGTGGTAATTGCCAACGACAACAGCGCTGCCCAGGTGGTGCTCTCCGGGACCCCTGAAGCGGTACAAGCCGTGAGTGCTGAACTGACCTGCAAACGGGCCATTCCCCTGCCGGTGTCGGGAGCCTTCCACTCCCCCTTCATGGCCGACGCGGCCGATGCCTTTGCCAACCATCTCGACAGCGTTGTCTTTGACAACGCTCGCGTGCCGGTGCTGAGCAACAGCGACCCCAGCCCCAGCTGTGATGCCAACGTGATCAAGCAACGCCTGCGGGATCAGATGACCCGCGGTGTGCGCTGGCGCGAGACCATGGATGCCCTGGCCATTGCCGGGGTGGACACCCTGGTGGAAATCGGCCCCGGGAACGTGCTGAGTGGTTTGGCCAAGCGCTCGCTCAGCGGGGTGGTCACCAGCCAGCTGGCCAGTGCAGGCGACCTGGGGCTGTGACCGTGGTGCATCCACCCCGCCCCAGCCTCACCTATCGACTGGTGAGCTCCTTGCTGGTCTTCCCCCTCTTCCGTGGTTTGTTCCGAGGACGCGTCACCGGCCTCCAGAACGTCCCCATGCAGGGCCCACTTGTGGTGGTGGCGAACCACGGCTCCCATCTCGATCCGCCCCTACTCGGCCATGCCCTCGGCCGTCCTGTGGCCTTCATGGCCAAGGCTGAGCTCTTTGCTGTGCCCCTGCTCGGCCCCTTGATCCGTGCTTTGGCGGCCTATCCCGTCAAACGGGGAGCCAGTGATCGTGAAGCGATTCGCACAGCCACAGCCCGTCTGCAGGAAGGTTGGGCCACGGGTGTGTTCCTCGATGGCACCCGCCAGCCGGATGGACGGGTCAATCAACCCATGCCCGGAGCGGCCCTTCTGGCCGCGCGCAGCGGCGCTTCACTGCTGCCTGTGGCCATCATCAACAGCCATCGCGCCCTCGGGGCAGGTCAACGCCGTCTCCGTTTGATGTCGATCCAGCTGCGGGTGGGTGAACCACTGCCACCACCAGCCAGCCGACGCAAACCCGATCTGGAAGCCACCACCCTTGAACTGCAGCAACGGATCAATGCCCTCCTGGATCAAGGCGTGGTGACCAAGCGTTCTCACTGAGTGCGGGCCCAAGGTTGCAGATCGCGACCGGTCACGACCCAGACCAGGGCACGAAAACCATCGGCCCAGCGTTTTGCTGCGCTCTCCTCCACACAACGCCCCCCACAGGAGACAGGCAAAGCGGTCAGTTTGATGCCCCTGCTTCCTGCCACCAGGGTGCCCACCATCAGCGCCCGTGGCAGGTGGTCTTCGCTGGTCACGAGGTACAGATGCTGCACACCCTCCTGACGGAAGTCGTCCACCAGAGAGGTGAAATTGCCGAGGGTGTCATTGGCGCGGTAATCGAACGCCACCTGGCTCTGCGGCAGTCTTTCTGCCTCCATCAACCAGTGCGCATATTCGGGATTACTGCCTCCACTCACCACCAAGGGCAACTTGAGCTGGCGCGCCAGCTGCATCCCGGCCCGCTCCCGATCCACATCACCCCCGAGCACCAAAATTCGCTCCGGTGGATGGGCTGTGACGAGGGCTTGGTGGTAGGGAGGCAACCAAACGACACCCATCGCACCACAGACAGCTGCGCTAACCCACCACCGCCAACCGCTGGCCATCGCACCTACACCACACCCACCGGCGAGGTGGGGTAAATCGGCAACACTGCAGACCAAGGGCTGGACTCCCCGCGTTGATGGGCCGCAAGGCAGCACTCCAACAGCCAACCCACATCGGCCTCCACATCCTCTGCCATGGCCAGGGCCGGCTGCACCACATCGCCGTCGGCCAAAAGATGGGGCTCCTGCATCTCCTCCACCGCACCACCGAGGCCGAGTCTGTAGGCGCCACCCACCTGACCGCGACGGGGCAAGGTCTGCACAATCCAAAAGGGGTCCTGCGGCGACACCAGCGCCCCCTGGCGGGCCAGCCGCGGTGCCATCAAGGCGAAGCTACTGATCCCATCCAGTGGGCAATCGAGCTGCTGCGCCAGGGTGCGGGCCATCACCACGGTCAGACGGGTGCCCGTAAAGCCACCCGGACCAGTGGCCACTGCCAGTCGCACAATTTCTGGCCACTGATGGGCAGGTAACACCTCCTGCACAGCCGCCAGGAGCGTATTGGTGAGTTCGCGCCCTGCGGCGCGGGTCAGCACCCGACGGCTGCCCTGAGGGTCGTCGAGATCCAGGGCTGCCACCCCTAAGACGGGCGTGGAACTGTGCAGCGCCAGCAACCAACGGCTCATCGGGGCACCTCCATGCCGGGACGCAGACGCTGCCATCGGCCCGGATCTGCTTCAAAACTGGCACAACTGCGGACGTCCCACTCGATCCCAGCTTGACCGCCGGGTAGATCATGCACGCTGATATGAATCTTGGGCTGTACGGGAACCAGATCCGGATCCTCGCTGAGGTGACAAGCGCCATGTTGGCGTTCCACCGCGTGATAGGCCTGACAACGATCCACCCAGCGGCAATCAACGCAAATGCACATGCCTGCCCCCGCCGCTGAGGGATCCATTCTGAAGGCCCATCCCGCACGGCAGGCGCAGTTGTTGCGGGATGCGTTGGCGCCAGAACAATGGCCGGTGCCCCTGGCAGCTTTCCCCCAGGGCAGTGCCTTGGTGGGTGGAGCCGTGCGGGATGGCCTCCTCGGACGGCTGAGCCCCACCCCTGACCTGGACCTGGTGGTGCCTGCGGATGCACTGGGGGCAGCCCGCCACCTCGCCCAGCGCTACGGCGGCGCCTGCGTGGTGCTGGACGAACAACGCGACATGGCCAGGCTGGTGGTGAACGGCTGGACGATCGATCTCGCCCGTCAAGACGGGGCCAATCTGAGCGCTGACCTGCAACGACGCGATTACCGCATCAATGCGATCGCCCTGCGCTTCAGCCCCAACCCCCAGCTGATCGACCCCTGCGGTGGGCTGGAGGACCTCAAGGCAGGGCTGGTCACCGCCGTGGCCGAGCAAAACCTGATCGACGACCCTCTGCGCCTGTTGCGAGGCATTCGCATTGCGGCGGAGCTGAACTTCGCGATTGCGGAAGACACCTGGCCCTTATTGATCAACCATCGCGACGCCCTGCCCCAAGCTGCACCGGAACGCATTCAGGCCGAACTCACCAAACTTGTGCAGGCCCCTGGCGCCGATCGAGCCCTGGAACTGTTGGGCAGCAGTGGCCTCTTAGCCCCATGGGCAGCCAGCCCACAAGAGCACAAACCTGGCCATGCCTTCGCCCTGCCCCTGGGAACGACGGTAAGCCGACTCACCCCTGAGGAACAAACAACGGCCCTACCTCTGGTACGCCTCACCAGGCTGCTCAGCGACAACGGTCTCCAGACCTTGCGTTTTAGCCGACGTCAAATCCAGCGCTGCCTCCTGTTACGCCGCTGGAAAGATGCGGACGACGGTGACGGCTTTCGCTCACTGCCCCGGGAGCAACGCCTCAAGCTCCACACCGATTTAGGGACTGATCTCCCCGCACTGATCGTGCAACTCTCCCCAGCTCTGCAAGAGGCATGGCTAGAACGTTGGCGGGATCCCCATGACCCGTTGTTTCACCCCCGCCAGCCGCTCGATGGCACCACACTGCAGCAGGAGTTAGGAATCCGCCCAGGCCCCCAACTCGGACAGCTTTTGAAGCATCTCGCCGTTGAACACGCCTTCGGACACCTGCAGAATCGCGAAGCAGCGCTCGTCGCCGCTCGCCAATGGTTGATGACCGAGCCATGACCGCGCTGTGGTTAACTGCCCTTGCAGTGTCGACATCGATCGAACTGACCGGATCTTTTATCGTTCCTCCCCTTCCATGAGCGCTCGCCTTTACGTTGGCAACCTGCCACAGACTTTTGAATCCAAGGAGCTGGAGAGCCTGCTGGCCAGCGTCGGGGAAGGCATTCGCTTCAAAGCCGTGCTTGACCGCGAAACCGGTGCCTGCCGTGGTTTCGGCTTCGCCAATGTCAACGACGAAAAAGTTGCTGATGCGGTGATTGAACAGTTGAACGGCAAAGACTTTGGTGGCAATGCCCTGCGCATCGAGCGCTCAGAGCGCCGCGACAACAATGCAGGTGGTGGTGGCCGCCGTGGCCCCGGCGCATCCCATGCTCCAGGTTCTGCCCGCAAGGCTGTCAATAAAGTTGTGCATAGCGACGCCAAAGCGGAAGAGGCCCCTGATCCCCGTTGGGCCGGTGAATTGGCCAAGCTCAAAGACCTGCTGGCAAATCAGAAAACCGCTGTTTGAGCGTTACGCATTCCAAGCGAATCAACCAAGCCCGGAATCACATCCGGGCTTTTTTGTGCAGGAAGCGCCCGAGCGACCCAGCAAGATCAACGGGTCTGAGCGATCACGTAAGAACAGGGCAACTCGAGCATCTTTCGCAACCGGCCCACGTAAGCCCGGTTCTGGAACACGTCGTAATCGAGCTGTTCGATGACATCCAGAATGCCGCGATACAACCGCAATGACGTCCACACAGGCCAGCGCGCATCGGCCGACAGCCAACGAATTCCGGCTTCCGAACGCACAAACCACTCCCGTGCCCGCTCCACCTGAAAGGCCATCAGATCCCGCCAGCAATCGTTGAGGCGCCCCACCATCAAATCCTCCTCGCTGTAACCAAAGCGCTCCAGATCCTCTTGCGGGAGATAAATCCGACCGCGACCCCGGTCTTCTCCCACATCGCGAAGAATATTGGTGAGCTGATTGGCAATCCCCAGAGCCACTGCCGCATCGGAGGTGTTGGGCACATCGCTCCAGGGAGCGGTGGTGTAGGCCTGATCGATACCCATCACCCCTTCGGTCATCAAGCCAACAGTTCCAGCCACCCGATAGCAATACAAACGGAGATCTTCAAAGGTCGGATACCGCGTGCAGGTGAGGTCCATCCGTTGGCCTTCGATCATGTCGAGGTAAGGCTGGATCGACTGGGGAAAGCGCTCCAACGTGTCGGCCATCACCGCATCCAGATCGTTGGACACCTTGCCGTCAAATAGCGCACGGGTGTTGGCTTCCCAGCGATCAAGACGCTCAGCCAGTTCCGACACAGGACGCGCCTGAGCCTCAGCACTGTCCATCAATTCATCGGTACGCCGGCACCAGACGTAAATGGCCCAGATCGCCCTGCGCTTCTCAGGAGGAAGCAGCAGGGTGCCGAGATAAAACGTTTTCGCCCAGGTCGCGGTCTCTTGCCGACAACTCTCGTAGGCAGCATCGAGATCCAGTGCGACGAGGGGCATGACTCAGGCCGACACCGGCGCGCTGACAGGGGACGATGATGCCAGCTGGTCGTGCTGACGGTCCACTGCACCAGCGCAAAGCTTGCCGCTGAGCACCGCACCTTCCATCGACGCCAAATAGCGCTGCATGGTGTAGTCGCCCGCCAGGAAGAAATTTTTGATGGGGGTGGTCTGGTCTGGGCGGAGCTGTTGGCAGCCAGGTGTGGTTTTGTAAACCGAGAGGGGGGTCTTGACCACCTTGTATTTGCGCAGCGTGGCGGGGTTGTCGCCGCCGAAATGCATCGGGAATAGCTTCTTCAGCTCGCCCATGGTGGCTTCAATGATCTCCTCATCCGGCCGGCCGATCCAATCCTTGGCAGGGGCAAAGACCAACTCCAACATGGACTTGTCGGGATCTTCGTATTCTCGGCACGTGATGCTCATATCGGCATACACGCTGAGCAACGGCGAGCGGCTGAAGAGCAAATGGTCGATGTCGGTGAGCTTGCGGTCGAACCACAGATGCAGGTTGATCACAGGCACTCCACGCAACCCATCCAGCTTCTGGAACACGTCCATCTGCTTCCAGGGCTCAGGCAGCAGCAGCTTGAAGGGATCCACGGGCAACGCGCTGACATAGGCATCCGCATGGATTTCGCGGGTTTCCTGGCCCTTCACGCCTCCGATCAGAAACGACGCGACGCTGCCATCGGCCTTGAGCTTGATCTCCCGCAGAGGGCTGTTGAGGTGCACCTCACCACCCCGGGCTTCGATGTGCTCGACAATCGGCTGACAGAGCCGTTCCGGGGGCGCACCATCGAGGAAGGCCATCTGAGAGCCGTTCTTCTCCTGAAGGAAGCGATTTAACGCCGTGAGCACCACCGTGGCGGAGATTTCATCAGGGTCGATGAAATTGAGCGCCTTGCTCATAGCGATGAACACCTCGTCGTTCACCCGCTCTGGAATGTTGTGCAGGCGCAGCCACTCCGTCCACGAATACTTGTCGCACTCTTCGACATACCCCTGACCGCGCAGCATGGCTGGCACAAGGCCAAGCCCGAAGCTGATCTTCTCCGGCCAAGTGAGCATGTCGTTGTTGCCCAGGATCGCCGCCACTCCGTTCACCGGAGCGGGAAGATCGGGGAAATCAAAGCGGCTGTAGGTGCCGGGCTCTTCCGGCTGGTTGAAGATCATCGAGTGGCTCTTCCACTGCAGCCGGTCTTCGATGTTCAGCTCCTTGAACAGCTGGAGCATGTTCGGGTAAGCCCCGAAAAAGATGTGCAGACCGGTCTCATACCAGTCACCGTCTTCATCTTTCCAGGCTGCAACCTTGCCACCGAGCACATCACGAGACTCGAGCACCACCGGGGTGTGGCCGGCATCCGCCAGGTACTTCGCGCAGGAGAGTCCAGCCAGACCGGCTCCTGCAATAGCGATGCGCATGGTGATGCTTGAAAATTGCAACTAACCTTAAAAGCTGCCCTCCCCTGCTTGCTTCCTAAAGTCCAGATCAATCGTTGTTCTGGCTTGCACCGGAACCTATCGCTGCCATGGCTGAGACCCTGCTCAAGTGCACCACCCGCCACGTGCGGCTGTTCACCGCCAAGGTGGAGAACGACAACTTGGTACCGGATCCGGAGCAGCTGACGCTCGACCTGGATCCCGACAACGAATTCATCTGGGATGAGGCCGCCGTCGGCACGGTGCAACAGCGCTTTAAAGACCTGGTGACCAGCTATGCCGGCGCTGAGCTCAGCGATTACAACCTGCGCCGCATTGGCACCGAACTGGAGGGCTGTATTCGCCACCTCCTCCAAGCTGGAGCCCTGAGCTACAACCCCGACTGCCGTGTGCTGAATTATTCGATGGGACTTCCCCGCTCGCCTGAATTGCTGTGAGCCGTTCCCCCTACGACCGCCCGCGCTACGACGGTCCCCAGAGCCGAAACCCTCGGGACAGACGCTCCGTTCGTGACATGGACGGCTATGACCGTCAGGATTCACCAGGGCGTTACGGCCCAAGGCGGCAGCCTCCAGGAGGTGCTTCCGGGGGCGATGGAATCAAATTCAACACCGCTACAGCGGCCATCCTTGCTGGCGTGCTCGTAGTGGGCATCGGCATCGGCAGTGCTGTAACCAGCACCACCCAAGGGGATCAAGGCAATATCGCCAGCAGCCAACAGCTCGATTTGGCGGTGCCGGATCCGGAGTTCTGCAAGCAGTGGGGCACGAGCGCCTACGTGATGGACGTGGAGATGTACACGACCATGAACCCGGTGAGCAGCTTTGTCACCCAGCCGGCACTGCAGGCCGGATGCGTGATCCGCCGCGAGAATTGGGCCGTGCTGCGCAAAGAAGGGGCCATCACCGCAGCCCAAGAGCGGGAGTGCAAACAACGCATGAATACCTTCGCCTACATCGGCTCCATTCGTGACCAACCCGTGGTGCGCTGCGTGTATCAGACCGACTCGAGCGAAAACAAATTCATCACCAAAGGCATCGCCGATGACTCGGTGGGCTTTACGCCGGAATCGGATCAATTTTGAGTCGTCGGTCCAGGACGCCCATCGCTGCCCTCAGCCCCTGGGGGCGCGTCGTCAACGGCTGCGGTGGCCACACCACCGCGTGCTTGGCGTAGCGGACTATCGGGGCTGGCAAATAGCGGAAGCACGTCCCTGCGAAACGCATCAGAGGCCCGTGAGCAATACCGGGCGGGATGGCTAATCAACTTGAGCTGGCGACGCACCTGCAGATCCACCACCACCGGCCGATGCAGCGTGCCGGCATTCAGCTCCCTCTCGATAGACACCACCGGTAGGAATGCAGCACCAAGGCCGGCCTGCACAGCGTTTTTGATCGCTTCGAGGGAGTTCAGCTCCATCTCGATCCGCAGCCGCTGCACATCAAGACCCGAACGGGCCAACAGCTGATCCACCATTTTGCGCGTGGTGGATTGGGAATCGAGACCAACAAACCCCAAGCGATAGAGGTCGTCCTTGCTGAGTTCCATCAACCGAGCCAGCGGGTGCTTCACCGGCAGCACCAGGGCCAGTTCATCACTGGCGTAGGGCACCACCTGCAGCGATTCATTGAGTTCGCTGGGTAGCTCGCCACCGATGATTGCCAGATCAAGCTGCCCGTTGGCCACGCTCCAACCGGTGCGGCGCGTGCTGTGCACATGCAGCTGCACGGCAACATCGGGGTATTTCTGGCGGAACAACCCGATCATGCGGGGCATTAGATAGGTGCCCGTGGTTTGGCTAGCACCCACCACCAGCGATCCCCCTTTGAGGTTATGGAGATCATCAAGAGCTCGGCAGGCTTCGTGACACTGGCTCAGGATTCGATCGCAATAGCCCAGCAGCAGATGGCCCGCTTCAGTGAGCTGAGCTTTGCGGCCACCGCGATCAAACAGTGACACCTCCAACTGCTTCTCAAGGTTCTGGATCTGCAGGCTGACGGCCGGTTGCGTCACAAACAAGCTGTCGGCAGCTTTCTTGAAACTGCCCTCGCTCACGATGGCTCGCAGAATGCGCAGTTGATCCAGGGTGAAGGGCAGATCGGCCATGGGGGCCTGCCCACCCGGGCAGGAAAAACAAAAAAACTGTAGGGGGAGGAGCGCCTCCGCAACCAACGCTGACCCCGAAGCAAGCCGCCGGACTCCCAGAATCGGCGCATTGTTCAACCCAAAGCCCCTTGACCGAAGCCATCAGCGGCAACGTTCACCACACCAGCCTGGTGATGTTTGCTCTTCTGGTGCTGTTTGCCGTCATCCATAGCGGCGGCGCCGCCCTACGCAGCCGCGCCGAAGCCAAAATCGGAGCCCGAGCCTGGCGTCTGCTCTTTGCCGCTGCCAGCATCCCCTCCGCTGTGGTGGTGATCGGCTATTTTCTGGCCCATCGCTACGACGGCGTTCGCCTCTGGACGCTGCAAGGCCTTCCAGGGCTCGTGCCCGTGATTTGGGTGCTCACGGCGATCAGTTTTTTGTTTTTGTATCCGGCCACCTACAACCTGCTGGAAATTCCGGCTGTGCTGAAACCACAGGTGCGGATGTACGCCACAGGCATTATTCGCATTAGCCGCCATCCCCAAGCTGTGGGCCAGATCCTCTGGTGCTTCAGCCATGCCCTCTGGATCGGCAGCAGTTTCATGGTGGTCACCTGCATCGGCCTAATCGGCCACCACCTCTTTGCCATCTGGCATGGCGATCGTCGCCTGCAAAGCCGTTTTGGCGATGCCTTTACAGACTTGCGCGACAGCACCTCGGTGGTGCCATTCGTTGCCGTGATCGATGGTCGCCAACCCTTGATCTGGCGTGAATTTCTGCGCCCTGCCCAACTCGGAATTGCCATTGCTGTGGGGGTGTTCTGGTGGGCGCACCGCTTCATCCCGATCGGCACCACGGCCTTTCTCCACTCCCAACTGGAGAACCTGCTGGGCTGAGCTGCCTACACTCATCTGAAGACCGCTTCGTCCGGATGCCCTCGGCCGCTGATTACGCCTGGTTAATCCCGGTGCTCCCACTGATCGGAGCACTGATCACCGGCATGGGATTGATCAGTTTCAACCGCACGGTCAATCGCCTACGCAAGCCGGTGGCTGTTTTGCTGCTCAGCTGCGTCGGAGCTGCCGCTGTGATCAGCTACGCCGTGCTGTTGGAACAGCTCAGCGGTGCACCACCGGTTGAGCATCTCTTTGTGTGGGCCAGTGCCGGTAGTTTCACGCTGCCCATGGGCTACGTGGTCGATCCCCTTGGCTCCGTGATGTTGGCCCTGGTCACCACCATCGCCCTGCTGGTGCTGATCTATTCCCATGGCTACATGGCGCACGACAAGAGCTACGTGCGTTTCTTCACCTATCTCGCTCTGTTCAGCAGCTCGATGCTGGGTCTGGTGATCAGTCCCAACCTGCTGGAGATCTATGTGTTTTGGGAGTTGGTGGGCATGTGCTCCTACCTGCTCGTTGGGTTTTGGTACGACCGCGATGGCGCCGCCCACGCCGCCCAGAAAGCATTCATTGTCAACCGCGTGGGCGACTTTGGGCTGTTGCTCGGCATCCTTGGGCTGTTCTGGGCCACCGGCAGTTTCGATTTCCAGGGCATTGCCGACGGCCTTGCTGCCGCGACCAGCAATGGTGCCGTGCCCGGATGGGCAGCTCTTGCGCTCTGCTTGCTTGTTTTTATGGGGCCGATGGCGAAATCAGCCCAGTTCCCCCTGCACGTGTGGTTGCCCGACGCCATGGAGGGTCCGACGCCCATCTCAGCCCTGATCCACGCGGCCACCATGGTGGCGGCTGGTGTGTTCCTGGTGGCCCGCCTCGAACCGCTTTATGCCCAGTTTCCAAGCGTGGGCCTGGTGATCGCCGTGGTCGGCACGATTACGTGTTTGCTAGGGGCCTCGATCGCTCTCACCCAGATGGACCTCAAGAAGGGGTTGGCCTACAGCACCGTGTCCCAGCTGGGTTACATGATGCTGGCCATGGGCTGTGGAGCGCCGGTGGCCGGCATGTTCCACCTGGTGACCCATGCCTTTTTCAAGGCCATGCTCTTCTTGGGATCTGGATCGGTGATCCATGCCATGGAGGACGTGGTGGGCCATGAACCTGTGCTGGCCCAAGACATGCGTCTGATGGGCGGCCTGCGGAAAAAAATGCCGATCACCGCGATCACCTTCTTCATCGGTTGCGTCGCGATCAGCGGCATCCCGCCCTTGGCAGGCTTCTGGAGCAAAGATGAAATTCTTGGCCAGGCATTCCAGGCCTATCCAGTGCTGTGGGCGATTGGATTTTTAACCGCTGGCATGACCGCCTTCTACATGTTCCGCCTGTATTTCCTCACCTTTGAAGGGGAGTTCCGGGGCAACGACAGTGCTTTGCAGCACCAGCTGATGGCTGCCGCTGGCAAGAGTGTTGAGGAGGACCATGCGCACCATGGCGGCAGCGTGCATGAATCTCCATGGCCGATGACCCTGCCCCTGGCCGTGCTGGCCGTTCCCTCCGTGCTGATCGGCCTGCTAGGCACCCCCTGGAACAGCCGGTTTGCCGGACTGCTCAACCCTGAGGAAGCAGCGGAAATGGCCGAACACTTCAGCTGGGGCGAGTTTCTGCCGCTGGCGGGTGCATCCGTGGCGATTTCAGTGACTGGTATCACCCTTGCCGTGCTCGCCTATGCCCTCCGCACCATTGATTTGGGTGAGGTGGTGGCAGCCCGCGTTCCAGCCGTGAATGCGTTCCTGGCCAACAAGTGGTATCTCGATGTGATCAACGAGAAGCTGTTTGTGCGCGGTAGTCGCAAACTGGCCCGAGAAATGCTGGAAGTGGACGCGAAAGTGGTTGATGGCGTCGTCAACCTCACAGGCCTACTCACCCTGGGCAGTGGCGAGGGGCTCAAGTATTTCGAAACCGGTCGAGCGCAGTTTTACGCCTTGATCGTGTTCGGTGGCGTGATTGCCATGGTGGTGCTGTTCGGCGTTCTCGGCAGTCCGATCAGCTAACCAGTTCGCCGACGGGCGTCGCCAACCTCGGCCCGTTGTCTGACGCTCTGTGTCCCAACGACCATCCAGGGTGTGCAAACGAAAAACCGTTTCTACACTCCAACGAGACCTGAAAAGGCTTGTCCGTGCTGGAGTTTGCCGTCAGCCCCCCGTTCGATCCGCAACTGGTTGGGCTACCACCTGAATCGGTGTCAACCGATGTGCCCTGGCTGAGCCTCTCGATCCTGTTTCCGATCGTTGGCGCGCTGATCGTCCCCTTCATTCCCGACAAGGGTGAAGGGAAGCAGGTGCGCTGGTTTGCCCTTGGAATCGCGCTGATCACCTTCCTGATCACCGTCGGGGCGTACCTCGATGGCTACGACCCCAGCCTCAGCGGTCTGCAACTGGCGGAACGGGTGAGCTGGTTGCCCGATCTTGGGCTCACCTGGGCTGTCGGGGCGGACGGCCTCTCGATGCCCCTGATTCTGCTGACCAGCTTCATCACAGCCCTAGCGGTGCTGGCCGCCTGGCCAGTGACGTTTAAGCCAAAGCTGTTTTTCTTCCTGATCCTGGCCATGGATGGTGGCCAAATCGCTGTGTTCGCGGTGCAGGACATGCTCCTGTTCTTCCTCGCCTGGGAACTGGAGCTCCTCCCGGTTTATCTGCTGCTGGCGATCTGGGGCGGGAAGAAGCGTCAGTATGCCGCCACAAAATTCATCCTCTACACCGCTGGAAGCTCCCTCTTCATCTTGCTGGCGGCGCTAGCCATGGGATTCTTTGGCGGCGGCACCCCCAACTTTGAATACAGCGTTCTGGCCCAAAAAGGCTTTGGCACTGGCTTCCAGCTGCTCTGCTATGCCGGCCTGCTGATCGCCTTTGGTGTCAAATTACCGATCGTGCCACTGCACACCTGGCTACCGGATGCCCACGGCGAGGCCACAGCACCGGTGCACATGCTGCTGGCCGGCATTTTGCTGAAAATGGGCGGTTATGCCCTGCTGCGCTTTAACGCCGAAATCCTGCCGGAAGCGCATGCACAATTCGCCCCGCTGTTGGTCGTGCTCGGCGTCGTGAACATCATTTACGCCGCACTCACCTCCTTCGCGCAACGCAACCTCAAACGCAAAATCGCCTACAGCTCCATCAGCCACATGGGCTTTGTGCTCATTGGCATCGGCAGCTTCAGCGACCTCGGCACCAGCGGTGCCATGCTCCAGATGGTGAGTCATGGCCTGATCGGCGCCAGTTTGTTTTTCCTGGTGGGAGCCACCTACGACCGCACCCACACACTGCAACTCGACGAAATGGGGGGCGTGGGACAAAAGATGCGGGTGATGTTCGCCCTCTGGACCGTGTGCTCCCTGGCCTCTTTGGCCCTACCCGGCATGAGTGGCTTTGTGAGCGAACTGATGGTGTTTGCTGGCTTTGCAACCGATGAGGCCTATAGCCTGACCTTCCGCATTGTGATCAGCAGTTTGGCAGCGGTTGGTGTGATCCTCACGCCCATCTACCTGCTCTCGATGCTGCGGGAAATCTTCTTCGGGAAAGAGAACAGAGAGTTGACGTCCCACACCAACCTGGTGGATGCCGAACCACGTGAGGTGTATGTAATCGGATGCCTGCTGGTGCCGATCATCGGGATCGGCCTCTACCCCAAGCTGATGACCGACAGCTACCGCAGCTCCATCGAAGCCTTGGTCGACCGCGATGTGGTGGCGATGGAACGGATCACCCAGCCCACGGCACCCCTACTGCGCAATGCAGCGATCACGCCCGCAGTGCTTCACGCACCACCACTTCCCCAGGGCTGACGCGTAACGAACTTCGTGCGTTCCGCCGTCTGAACAGATAGCGGAGACCGTCGCCCGTACGTTTCACTGGCAACCACACCTGACCATGCGCCAGATCAACTTCGGACTGATCTTTGCCTTTGGCCTGGCCATGGTGTTCTTCACCCTGGAGAACACCATGGCCACCACAGTGCATCTTCTGCCGGGCCTGCAATACACCCTCCCCCTGGCCGCTCTGCTGCTCGTGGCCTCCGGGGTGGGTGCCGTCTCCGCCTGGATGTTTGCCGCTTGGAGCGGCATGCTCAACACAGTGGAAACCGTGGGGAAAGACGAGGAGCTCCAAGCGCAGCAGGTGCGCATCCAAGAACTGGAAACCGACCTCAACCGCTACCGCTCCACCGTGGAGACCCAGCTCGGGTTGTTGCCTTCCGCCAAAGTCCATGGTGATGACAACCCAGAGGCGGGGGGCGACCCTCTCGATGTCACGACCTCCTGAGTTGGCGAAGGGGGCGAGGCACCGATACCTTGCCAACAAGCTGCATGGAACGGTGTCTGAAATCAGCCAAAGCCAACGGGCTGATGCCGGAGCCCGCCTCGCCATCAGACTGCTCCAAGATGCCGCCCAGCGAGGTGACCTCGATCCTTGGGATGTGGATGTCATCGCCGTGGTCGATGGTTTCCTCGACCAGCTGCGCCAACGCATCGAGGTGCCGCGCCAAATACAAGCTGCTCTTCAGGGGCGAGGCGGGAGCTACGAACGCGATCTGGCCGATAGCAGCGAGGCCTTCCTCGCCGCCTCAGTGCTGGTGGGCCTGAAGGCCGAACTGCTAGAAACGCAAACCTTCCCTCCCGAGCCCGTCGTCGAAGACACTTTCGAGCCGGAGTGGGGGGACCAGGACTGGCTGGATCCTGCCTTTGCACTGCCCAAGCGCCCAGAACGGCATCTCGAACGCCGCCCCGTGGCACCACCGCCTCTGGGGCGACCCGTCACCCTCGGCGAACTGATCGAACAACTGGAAACGATTGCCGAGCAGCTCGAAACTGACGAGCTGGAGATGCGGCGCCGGCAGAAGACAAAACGCTTGAGCAACCGCGAGGCGATCGCCCAGGTGGCTGCCCTAGCGCACCGGGAGAAACTGCCCGAAACCACCGCCGCGCTTGGTGTGTTTCTGCAGGGATGGGAACAAGGGCTGCAATGGACCGATTTCGAGCAGCTGGTGCTGCGCTGGAGCGAAGTCGCCACTGCTGATCTCGACACCGATCGGGTCGGTGTGTTTTGGGCACTGCTGTTTTTATCGTCCCAGGGGCAGGTGGAGCTGCAACAGGACGGTGCACTGCATGGCCCTCTGCTGCTGAAACGTCTTCTGACTCCCAGCAGCATGGCCCCACTGCCGATCACCCAACTTGACGTGCCAGCTGTTGTGCCGGCCGGGGAAGCGGTTGTGGCTTGATCGGCCCTTTATGTTGGCCTATCGATCTGAGGCCTGAAGCGCGATGAAGGCGATGATCCTGGCGGCCGGCAAAGGGACGCGGGTCCAGCCGATCACGCACGTGATCCCCAAGCCCATGATTCCGATCCTGCAGAAGCCAGTGATGGAATTTTTGCTGGAGCTGCTCAAGGAGCACGGCGTCTCGGAGGTGATGGTGAACGTGTCTCACCTCGCCGAAGAAATCGAGAACTATTTCCGCGATGGACAACGCTTCGGGGTTGAAATCGCCTATAGCTTCGAAGGCCGCATTGAAGATGGCGAACTGATTGGTGATGCCCTCGGTTCCGCTGGTGGTCTGAAGAAAATTCAGGATTTCCAACCCTTTTTCGATGACACCTTTGTGGTGCTCTGCGGCGATGCCCTGATCGACCTCGACCTCACTGAAGCGGTCCGCCGCCACAAGGAGAAAGGGGCCATCGCCAGCATCGTCACCAAACGGGTGCCACGCGACCAAGTGAGCAGCTATGGCGTCGTGGTGACCGACGATGCTGGCCGCATCAGCGCTTTTCAGGAAAAGCCCAGCGTTGATGAAGCCCTCAGCGACACGATCAACACCGGCATCTACATCTTTGAGCCGGAGATTTTCGAGCACATCCCCTCGGGGCAAGCCTTCGACATCGGCTCTGACCTCTTCCCGAAGCTGGTGGCTCGCGACGCACCGTTTTATGCCCTGCCGATGGACTTCGAATGGGTGGATATCGGCAAGGTGCCCGATTACTGGCAAGCCATCCGCAGCGTGCTGCTTGGGGAAGTCCGTCAAGTGGGCATCCCGGGCAAAGAAGTGCGGCCGGGGGTGTTCACCGGCCTCAACGTGGCCGCCAACTGGGACAAGATCAACGTCCAAGGCCCCGTGTATGTGGGTGGCATGACCAAGATTGAAGACGGTGCCACCTTGATCGGGCCGGCCATGATTGGGCCAAGTTGCTCGATCTGTGAGGGTGCCGTGATCGACAACTCAATCATCTTTGACTATTCGCGCATTGGTCCCGGCGTTCAGCTGGTGGAAAAGCTGGTGTTTGGCCGCTATTGCGTCGGCAAAAACGGCGATCACTTTGATTTGCAGGAGGCAGCCCTCGATTGGCTGATCACCGACGCCCGCCGGGCTGACCTGATCGAACCCTCCCCTCAGCAAAAAGCGATGGCAGAACTGCTGGGGACAGAGCTCACACCGACGCCAGGAGGCTGATCCCCGCCTGGTCCAAGATCTGCGGAATCCGCTCTTCTGCGCGCACGGCCATCAGATGCACACCCTGAGCCACTCCGAGGTAGGAGCGCACTTGCTCGGCTGCGATGGCGATCCCCTCAGCCGCTGGATCCGCAGCGGCCTCCAGGCGAGCAATCAGCGGCTCAGGGATGCAGGCGCCTGGCACGACGCGATTAATGAAGTGGGCATTTTTAGCCGACTTCAGCAGGAACACACCAGCCAACACGGGCAACTCCAGGGGCCCTGCCACCTGACGACAGAAACGCTCAAGTACCGCTGCATCCATCACCATCTGGGTCTGCAAAAAGCGGGCACCAGCATCACGCTTGCGTTCCAAACGGCGCAACAAACCACTTTGACTTGCGCAATGGGGATCGGCAGCGGCACCCGCAAACAACGCCGTCGGGCCATCAGGGAGACGGTCTTTGACAGGATCCTCACCACGGTTCAAGGCCGTCACCTGCCGCAACAAGCGAACGGATTCCAGTTCGTTCACCGGCCGCGCTGATGGTTGATCACCGGCCCTAACTGGATCACCAGTGAGACAAAGCAGATTGCGGATCCCTAGGGCGTGAGCACCCAACAAATCAGCCTGCAAACCAATGCGGTTGCGGTCACGACAAGCCACCTGCAGCACGGGCTCGAGCCCTACCTCCAGCAGCAAGCGACACACAGCCAGGCTGCTCATGCGCATCACCGCCCGACTGCCATCGGTGACATTGATGGCATGAACACGGCCGCGTAGCGTTTCAGCCATCGCCAACGTGTGCGAAACATCACCGCCTCGGGGGGGCATCACCTCAGCTGTGATCGTTGCCGCCCCGGCTGCAATGTTGCGCTGCAGCGCCGTGGTCTCCATCCCTGATTGCGATCACCCAGCCGCCACTATGGGCGATCGAGATCAGACCGGTGGAACAGACCTAGGATGGTCGAACGATGGGGAGATCATGGGGATGAGGAGCGGTGAAACTCCGGGCTCAATGCGTGTTTCCCTCTCCGGACGCGAACTGGAAATCATTGAGTTGGTGGCTGAAGGACTCACCAACCAAGAAATTGCCGAACGACTCACGATCAGCAAACGCACTGTGGACAACCACGTGAGCAATGTCTTCACCAAGACTGGATCCAAAAATCGGGTGGCGCTGCTGAATTGGGCCATGGATCACGGCAAAATCTGCCGGGACGGGTTTAATTGCTGCTCCCTTCCTAACGGCGAAGACGGAGCGGGGTGACCTCCGGGGCCGCCGGCGCAGGCATTGGCATCAGCGAACAACTTGCCAACGGAAGGCCAAAGAGTTGGGCATAGGCCTCACAGGCCTCAACATCGCCGCCTATACAGCGAAGGATGCCGTCGTTGTCGTAAAGGCCATACATCACCTCGCCTCCCTCCATCAGGATTGCCAGCGGGCTGCAACGAGCAGCACGGCGGCATGTCCTTGAAATCTAAAGCAAATCGAAAGACTCTTTCAAGGTGCTGGGCCAAGTCACGAGAGGCTGGAGCGCCAACGCGGCATTACTCCAACGGTTGTCTCCCGTGATTTCTTGACCGCACCATGACGGCAGCGCCACCGATGTGTCGGCTGAAGGCAGTTCCACCTCCGCCAGCACCAGGGGAGCATTCTCACCACCAAAACAGTCCACGACCCACTCGCCCCCAGGCAAATCCAAGGCATAACGCGTCTTGATCAGCCGTTGGGGAGCCAGCAGCCATAAAGCCTCGGCATCATCCAACGGCAAGGGATACTCAAACTCGTGGCGGGCAAATCCTGCTGCTGGAGCTTTCAGGGTCAACCAAGCCACCTGGTCATCCCGAATGCGCAGCCTCACGGTGACGCCCCGCTCCGAACTGGCCAAATACCCCTGCCGCAGTGCCTGAGGCGGCCCAGCCCGATCACGCCAATGCTCACCGCAGACCAGAAAGCGGCGTTCGATCTCGAGGGCCATGGGCGGACTCCGTTCGGTGAGGGATCAGTTCGGTGAAGGAGCAGAGGCCACCAAACTGCCCGCCCAATGCAATTTCTGAGCGAGCGTGCGGTAGTACGACGGCCTCTGATCCAGCTGAAGCATCAAGGCGTGATGGGGCGCGCGCTGCACAACACAGCACTCACCAGGATCCAGCACGGCACCACCGGCACCATCCTTCCAAAGCTTGACCTGTTGCGCCCCTTCCCCCAGGGGCCAAACCATCAATCGTGCCCGAGGGGGCACAACCACGGGGCGACTGGAGAGGCTCATGGGACAGATTGGGCTCACGATGATCGCATCAATCCCAGGGTGCAGGATCGGCCCGCCAGAGGCCATAGCGTATCCCGTGGATCCGGTGGGTGTGGCCAAAATCAAGCCATCGCCCCGCACTTGATCCACCACTTCCCCATCAATCTCCAGCTCCAGGGTGCAGGTGGGAGCGAGATCCTCCTGATGGGGCCGCAGGTAGACATCATTCAGCGCCCAATGACGCTCGGGGCCCTCCACACCTGTCGCGGGGACGCTGTGGCCCTGTTCCAGGGCACAACGCAGATCACGACCGTGATGCACGGTGGCCTGCAGCATCATCCGTCGTTCGACAGCGAATTGATCCGCCTGCAGCCGCTGCCACAGCTCCTGGCCTCCGAGCATGGAGGGTTCGTGGGTGAGGAAGCCAAGATGGCCACCCACGTTGACACAGAGCATCGGCACGTCATGGACGGCCAAATGACGGGCAGCACCCAGCACCGTGCCATCACCCCCCAACACAACCGCCAAATCAGGCAACTCCGCCTGGGTGGCCAACAGTGCGGGGTAGGGATTTGCCGTTTGGCCACTCATGGCCAAGGTGACGTCAACGCCGTGGGAAGCCAGATCCTTGGCACAGCGCCGCGCTTCTCGTAGCGCTACGGGACTGTCTGCTTTGTAAATCAACCAGACCCGATCGAGGCGCATGACGATCAGACGCCGGCCATCACCAGCGCAGCAGATTGAACCGTTCCATATCCACTGTGACGCGGTTGCGATAAAGCGACAAAAGAATGGCCAAACCCACAGCAGCTTCCGCTGCCGCCACGGTGATTACAAACACGGCAAACACCTGACCGCGAATCAGGTCGCCATCCACATAGGAGGAGAACGCCATCAGATTGATGTTCACAGCATTGAGCATGAGCTCAATGCTCATCAGCACGCGCACTGCGTTACGGCTGTTGATCAGTCCCCAGACGCCGGTGCAAAACAACACGGCTGCAAGCAGGAGGAAGGCCTCCAAAGGAACGGATCCGTTCAACAGCTCAGACATGGGGCAGTGATCCAAACGGCATGGTGAAACAACAGAACGTCAGGCAGGAAGCCTTGACAGTCAAGACGGGGGCTGATCAACCAACAACGGGGTGCGTGACTTTTCGATCAGGCCCTGGTCAGCAGCCTGACCGGTGCCGAGATCGGTGGCCAGCACATCACGACGCGCCAACACAATCGCGCCGATCATCGCCATCAACAACAAAACAGACGCCAGCTCGAAAGGAAGCAGGTAGTCAGTGAACAGATGCTCACCGATCCGCAGGGTGGCATCTTCCCCAACCGCAGCCGGACCAGGAACGGCCCAGGGGGTCGTGAGGGCCACCCGCACCAAAAGGGTGAAAAGCCCGGCACACACACCGCCGGAGATCAGTCGCCGCGTCTGGAGACCCTGAATGGGGGCAAGATCTTCGCGCTTGTTCACGAGCATGATCGCGAACAAAATCAACACATTGACCGCACCGACATAAACAAGCACCTGCGCCGCCGCCACAAAGCTGGCATTGAGGAGCAGATAAAGACCCGCCACCGCCATAAACACACCTCCCAACAGGAAGGCGGAATAGACGATGTTGCTAAGCAGCACGACACCGAGAGCGCCAATGGCGACCACGGAGGCGAGCACGAGGAAACAGATGAGCTGGGTGGACGCAGCAATGGTCATCCTGCGTTCTCCTCCTTGCTGGGGGCAGACGATGAGGATTCTCCCCCATCCGCTGCTGGCTTGGGCAGAGTAGCCAGCACCTGATCGGGCAGCTGGCCGGCCCGAGGGCGATCAGCGGCGACGCCATGGGGATCCATCTCGCCTGCAGGCAGATAGGCAAGCTCGCGCAGGGGTTGCACGGAGGGATCTGTGGTGACGCTGGTGGGGAGGCGTCCGAGGGCAACGTTGTCAAAGTTGAGGCTATGGCGGTCAAAGGCCGCCAGCTCATACTCCTCAGTCATGGACAGGCAGTTGGTGGGGCAATACTCCACGCAGTTGCCGCAGAAAATACAAACGCCGAAATCGATGGAGTAATTGCGCAACTCCTTTTTCTTCGTGGCCTTGTTCATCACCCAATCGACCACGGGGAGGTTGATCGGGCAGACACGGACGCACACCTCACAGGCGATGCACTTATCGAATTCGTAGTGAATCCGGCCCCGATAACGCTCCGAGGGAATCAGCTTCTCGTAGGGATACTGCACCGTCACCGGCCGGCGCTTCATGTGGTCAAAGGTGACCGCAAGCCCCTGGGTCAGGTTGCGGGCAGCGTCAACAGCATCCCTGGTGTAGTCACCAACCTGCTTAAGAAATCCGAACATGGCCTTGGGGGAGGAGAAACGGAGAGCGGATGACGGATGGACGAGCCGGATCAGCCGCCAAAGGCGACAGGGAAAGCAAGCTTGAGAGCTGCCGTCACCAGCAAGTTGACCAGGGCCAGGGGGAGGAGAAATTTCCAACCCAAATTGAGCAGCTGGTCAATACGCACCCGGGGCGTGGTCCAGCGCAACAGGATGGCGAAAAACACCAGCAGATAGGCCTTCAGCACCGTCATAACGATGCCAACCGTGCCGGTGATCACCTGCACGAGAGGGGCATCAACCGACTGCCCAAGCCAGCCAGCCAACCATTCAACCGGGATGGGAAATCCCCAGCCACCGAGATACAGCACGGAAACCAGCAGGGCCGACAGCACTAGATTGATGTAGCTGCCGAGATAGAAGAGGGCAAACTTCATGCCCGCGTATTCCGTTTGATAACCGGCCACCAGCTCCTCTTCCGCCTCAGGCAAGTCGAAGGGAAGGCGCTCACATTCCGCCAGGGCGCAGATCCAAAAGATCAAGAAGCCAACGGGTTGGCGCCAAACATTCCAGCTCAAGAGGCCTGCACCGGTCTGCTGATTGACAATGTCGATGGTGCTGAGCGAGTTGCTCATCATCACGACGGCCAACACAGCCAAGGCCAAGGGGATTTCGTAGCTAATCGACTGAGCCGCCGCACGGAGACCACCCAACAACGAATATTTGTTGTTGGAGGCATACCCACTCATCAGCAGTCCGATCGGCTGAATGCTGCTAAGCGAAATCCACAGAAAAATGCCAATGCCCACGTTGCTGACCAGCAGGTTCTGGCCAAAGGGCACGATCAGCCACGACAAGATCACTGGCACCACCACCAGAACCGGGCCGAGCGTGAACAGAAGGCTGTCGGCACGGGCAGGAATGATGTCTTCCTTCACCAACAGCTTGAGGCCATCAGCCAGCGGCTGCAGAACCCCCAACGCACCGGCATATTCAGGACCAATGCGCTGCTGAACGGCAGCCGAAATCTTGCGCTCCAGCCAAACGGTGACTAGCACCCCGACCACCGCCGCCACGAGCACCAGCAGCATCGGCAGTGGCAGCCAAATCAGGTGGGCGAGATTAGGAGAGAGGCCAAACCCTTGCAAGGCCTCACTGAAGCTGCGCTCCAGATCGAGCCCGGGGGTGACGAGGGCCGTTGTTGTGGTGACGAGGGGGGGCACCATGTTCACGAATGTGATGGGTGCAACTTAAGCGCCCGCAGCCGGAAGGCGGCTTTCCAGCGGAATCCAGCGGCGCTTTTCACTGCCGGTATAGATCTGAGACGGGCGGTAGATCCTGTTGGCCCCGAGCTGTTCGCGCCAATGGGCCAACCAACCCGCCACCCGGGAAATCGCAAACACCGGCGTAAACAAATCACGGGAAATCCCCAGTTTGCGGTATACAAGCCCGGAATAGAAATCCACATTGGGGTAGATCCCCTTAGGTCCGAGGCGGCTTTCAGCCGCTTCTTCAAGGGCGCGGGCAACGTCGTAGAGCTCGTCGTGGCCAAAACGCTCAAACATCTCTTCGGCCAGTGCCTGAAGAATCACAGCACGCGGATCTTTCACCTTGTATTCCCTGTGGCCAAAGCCCATCACCTTGCGCTTGTGGGCGATGGCGTCATCGAGGTAAGACGCAGCTTGATCAGGGGAACCGATCTCCTCCAGCATCGCCAGCACATCCTCATTCGCCCCACCATGCAGGGGGCCAGCCAGGGTGCCGACAGCGGATGCCACCACCGCATAGGGATCGGTGAGCGTGCTGGCTGTGACGCGGGCACTAAATGTGCTCGCATTCAAACTGTGCTCAGCGTGGAGCATCAGACAGCGGTCAAAGATGCGAGCAGCGAATGGATCCGGCTCCCGCTCCGTGAGCATGTAGAGAAAGTTGGCGGAGTAGGCGAGGTCATCCCGGGGCTGAATCGGATCCTGACCTTTGCGGATCAGCTGAAACGCCGCCACCATCGTGGGGATCTTGGCGATCAACCGCACCACCGCTGCGTCGATGTATTTGGGATCGTCTATCGCGCGACGCGAATAAAACAACCCAAGGGATGCCGCACTGGACTGCAGGGCATCCATGGGGTGACCGGTGGCCGGGAAACACTTCATCATGTCTCGCACCCGGAAGCTCACCCGTCGGTGCATTTGCACCTCGTGCTCAAAAACCTTCAGCTGCTCAGCCGTCGGCAACTCGCCCCAGATCAGCAGATAGGCCGTTTCCAGAAATGTGCTTTCAGCCGCCAACTCCTCAAGGGGGTAGCCGCGATACGACAAGCGCCCCAACTGACCATCGATGTCGCAGATGGAGGATTGGGTGGCAGGCACACCATCCAACCCAGGGCGAAACACAACACCCGTGCGCTCGTGGCGAATCTCGTCTGCGGAAGCCTGTGCCACCCCCAACCTGCGTCGCAAGATCAACTTAATGGGCGCTGTGCAACAGCCGTCCTCATGTCGGCCAACACCCAGGCCGCAGCAGCAGTTCCAGTCGGGCCGACCCGCGCCACTCGGCAGCACCCGCTGGCAGCTTGAGGTGCATCCAACCCGCCTTACGCAAGCGCAACGCGCCAGGGGAGGCACCGATCAGGGCCGCGGCCAGGGCACTGAGATCCGGTTCATGACCCACCAGCAGAACGCTGCGCTCCTGAAAGGGAAACAAGGCGTAATGATCCGCGCCTGGAGCCAACCACTGCGACACCTCAGGGGCTGGGGCCAGGCCGGCTTGATGCACCAGCCGGGCGGTTTCCAGAGCGCGGGCGTAAGGACTGCTGATCAAACGCTCAGCGCTGACGCCCAGCTGCAGCACATGGCCAAGCACAGCTTGTGTGCGCCGCCTGCCCCGCACCGTGAGCGGGCGATCCGGATGATCCACACCATTGATGCGCTCCTGGGCGATGCCATGGCGCAACAAAAACAGATCAACCCAGGTTGAGGAGCACACGCCAACGCAACGTGTCACTGTGGCCAGCTTGGTCACGCCCTGCAGCGTTGTCAGTGGGTGATGCCGGCCCCACAGCCAGCGCCAGACCCTGCACCGGATCCAGCAGAGAGCGCCCCGCCACGGTCTGCACGAACGCCCACGGGCGCCACCCCTTCAACTGCTCACGACTGAGCGGAGCAGCGAGGGCCAACTGGTGTTGCCATGGCATCTCCCGGTCGGCCAGAGCGGTGAGCTGCTGCAGCCGCGGCTGCAACGCTTTCGCATCACGACGCTGTTGCAAGGCATCCAAACTGCCGCCCCACCACTCCTGATGGTCCTCCTGCGCAAGGGCCACAGCCAGCTGGGCCTGCAGCACATCACTGCCATGCTTGCGTTGGCGCTGAAGTTTGGTCCAAACCGTGAGCGGTCCTCGCTCCGCCTCCAGGGACGATGCCGCCAATCCTTGCTGCTGCAGAGCGCGACCCACCACCTCAGCACCGGGATGACCCGCCTGCGTCCCCAGCAACCAACCCTGGAGTTGCTGTTCCCAGACCAGCGGGCCATCAGTGCGGGTGACGATTGCATCCAAAGCAGGGGCTGCGAGTGCTTTCAGCTGGGCCGTCAGCACGGGGCCCAGCCATTGCGCTTGGGGGTCTTGACTGTTCGCTGCCAACAACTGAGAGGGCCTGGTCAGCAGCGCGAGGGCCTGGGCATCACCCCCAGCGGTGCTCAGCACGGTGTCGTCCGCTGCATCACCTGCAGGCCCAGCAATCACCACAGGGGCACGGAAACGCAACATGCCATCCACCCTGAGATCGGATCCGTGCAGACCGAGGGCAGCGACCAGGCCGTCCACATCGGGATGGTCCACCAGCGCGGCTGGCAGCCCCAACCAGGTGTGGAGAGCCTGCGGTGCAGCGGTCACCACCGCCACACCATCCCCCAACTGGCTCAGGCGACGGTTGAGGTCGTCATCACCAAGCTGATGCATCGCATCCAACTGCGACACATCGAGTGCTTGCTCCAGCACACCACGACCAGACGCCAACAGCAGCAGGTCGTCATCAATCAGGGCTGTGGCCAGGGGCTGGGGGTCCCGGCCCAGGAGTGCACCGCGACCACTAATCACACCCATGCCGCGATACCGGCTGATCTGCAAATCCGTTCCGGCCAGGCTGCGGGTTTGCCAGAAGCGTTGCAGGAAGCGTTTCGCACCATCTTGATCACGGCTGGAGAGGGCCAACACCCAACCCAGACGCCCCTCCCCTGGGGCTGGATCCAACAGCGAGAGGCTGACTTGGGGCCCGATCCAATCGGCCAACTCCTCACTGAAGTCGAGACCAGCCAACGCGAAGGCACCATCCCGCAGCCGTTGCACGGCATCCCTGGCAGCCCGACGTTGCTTGGCGGGCGCAACGGCCTGGGCATAGGTGGGAAGACGCCCAGGATCCACAAGCCAATGCACGCTGAGGGCCGACTGACGGGGCACAAAGCGAGCGGCCCGCGGCAGCGCTAGGGGCTGCTGCGCAAGCCGCAATGGACTCTGCTGCGCCATCGCCCACCACAAACCAGCAGCAGCGGTGAGCAACACCACCACCGCAGTGGCAACAGCCAGAAGAAAAGAGCGGGCCTTCATGGGCCGGCGATCCGGTCACTTGACGACATCTTTGTCCATCCCCGCCCCAATGCCAGGGTTGGCTGCAGAATCCAGCCATGCCCAACTCATCATCCGCCCATCTCCCCAGGTCCCTTTCGGCCATGGAGCTGCACCAGCGTCTGCAAGACACACCCCGGCCCACGATCGTGGATGTGAGGGAGCATCAGGAACTGGCGATCGCTCCCTTTCCAGGCCCTGTGCAGCATTTACCCCTGAGTGCTGCGGAGCAATGGATGGAGGGACTCGCGCAGCAATTCGACGCTGACCAGCCGATCGTGGTGCTCTGCCATGCCGGAGTACGCAGCTGGCAATTCGGATGCTGGCTCCTCGCGCAACGGCCGGAGCTAAACGTTTGGAATTTGGAAGGAGGCATTGACGCCTGGAGTGTGCAAATTGACGCAAGGGTGCCGCGTTACTGAGCCACTCCCCGTACGATCGCGCTGGTGGCACCAGCAGCGTGGATTCCCTACCCAGCCGACAACAGGAGGTGCTGCGGGCAACGGTTCATCACTACGTGGACACCATCGAACCGGTGGGCAGTCGCACGCTCGTGAAGCGGTTTGGCTTGCAAGCCAGCTCCGCGACGGTGCGTTCAGCCATGAGAGCTCTGGAGCAACGCGGCCTGCTGACCCAACCCCACACCTCGGCGGGTCGGGTGCCCAGCGCCAAGGGATACAGGCACTACGTGGACTGCCTCCTGCCGCAACCGGGTGCGACAGCCACCCATCTCGAACAGGAACTCACCCAACTCAGCTTGCATTGGGCCGCTTTCGACGACCTGCTGCACCACATGACGCGCAGGCTGACTGATTTCACCGGGCTGATGAGCCTCATCACCCATCCGAATCGCCAGCAACCGGCCCTGGAAGCCATTCGACTGGTGCGCAGTGACGACCGTCTGTTGGTGATGCTGGTGGACAACGCCAACCAAGCCCACCATCTCAATCTGCGGCTTCCCCATGGCAGCGAAGGGCAAGTGGATGCAGTGGAGAGGTGGACCCAGCACCAGCTGGAACGCAACGGCAACGGCCAGCTCGACTGGCAGGCTCTACCTCAGGAGCTGCAGGCCTGCGGCCGCACGCTGCGCAGTGCCCTCCAAAGCCACCGGCAGCTGCACCCCCCCCAAGACTCAACAGCTCATGTGCGTGGCGTGTCGCGGCTGATCGCCGAACCGGAATTCAGCCAAAGCGCTCGGGTGCGCCCGCTGCTGGAACTGATGGATGACCAACCAACGGCCCTGGTCGCCACGAACCACCCCACCAGCCGTGGGGTGTGGATCGGCGAAGAACATCCCCAACCTGCACTCCACCATTGCTCTGTCGTCCAAGCCACTTACCGCAGTGGTGGCGATGGCAGCGGCCACGTGGCCTTGATGGGCCCGATGCGGATGGCCTATGCAACGGCGATTGCGGCCGTGCAGTCGGTGGCCCGCACCCTGGAACGCCTCTTGGCGTAATGACTGATTCTGATTCACGCGATGGCCCACCAATCAGCACGGTGGATCAGCCCCCTAGGGCACTGCCCAACGTGTCGGCCACGGTGTTGACATCCTTATCACCACGGCCACTGCAATTCAGCACCACCTCCGTGCCATCGGGCAGGGTTGGGCAGAGGGTTTCAAGCCAAGCAAAGGCGTGCGCCGTTTCTAGGGCCGGAATAATCCCTTCCAGCTGACTCACCAATTGCAACGCCTGCAGCGCTTCGGCATCGGTGACGGCGCCATATTCCGCACGACCGATCTCCCGCAGGTAGCTGTGTTCAGGGCCAACACCGGGATAGTCGAGGCCTGCACTAATCGAGTGCGCTTCTTGCACTTGGCCGTCTTGGTCTTGCAACAACAGGCTCATCGCACCATGCAACACACCCGCACGCCCCTCGGTCATGGTGGCGGCATGCCGTCCCGTGGCAACACCATCGCCGGCGGCCTCAACACCAATTAGACGCACATCCGGGCAGGGCACAAAATCATGGAATAACCCCATAGCATTCGACCCACCACCAACGCAGGCCATGAGCACATCCGGCAGGCGACCAAAGGCCTCACGGCACTGCTGACGGGTTTCTTTGCCAATCACGGCGTGAAAATCACGGACCAGCATGGGGTAGGGATGCGGTCCGGCAACAGAACCAAGGATGTAGTGGGTGGTTTCCACATTGGTCACCCAGTCGCGGATCGCTTCGCTGGTGGCGTCTTTGAGGGTGGCGGTGCCGGCAGTCACCGGTTGCACGGTGGCACCCAACAAGCGCATGCGAAACACATTGAGGGCCTGACGGCGCATGTCTTCAGCGCCCATATAGACGACGCATTCGAGGCCGAAACGGGCACACACCGTGGCCGTAGCAACACCGTGCTGACCGGCGCCGGTCTCGGCGATGATGCGCTTTTTGCCCATACGCAGCGCCAAGAGCGCCTGGCCTAGGGCATTGTTGATTTTGTGCGCACCGGTGTGGTTGAGGTCTTCGCGCTTCAGCCAAATGCGCGGCCCGCCATCGGCGCGGCTGTAATGGGCGGTGAGCCGTTCGGCCTCATACAGAGGCGTCGCCCGCCCCACATAGGTCCGCAACAAGCGGTCTAATTCAGTGGTGAAGGCAGGGTCGCGCCAGGCCTCAGCCGCTGCTGTTTCCAGCTCAGCCAGCGCTGGCATCAAGGTTTCGGGCACATATTGCCCGCCGAAACGGCCAAAGCGACCCGAGGCAGCAGGCCGGGAACTCACGGCCAGATCCTGGGCGGTGGGCTTGGGCGGCAGGGTGCTGGTCACAGAGCGTCTGACCGCGCGTGCGGCCTCTAAAGCGTTGACTCAGCGTAAGCAGGCGATCACACGATGCCGAGGATCACAGGGACTCACCTGCAATGCATGGAAACCCGCATCCCTGAGGGCAGCTTCCATATCCAAGGCGAAATATTGCTCGATGTAGGGCTCGGTGCTCTTCAGCAAGGTGGCCACCGGTGCCGGCAACCGCTGCAGCACCGAAGAAGCCGGATCTTGATCCACCATCACCAGCGCACCACCGGGACGCAACACGCGATAAGCCTCAGCCAAGACCTCCCGGGTTGCAGCCTGAGGCAACTCATGACAGACGAACTGCAGGCTGATCAAATCGACTGAGCCCTTTGGCAAACCGGTGTGCTCTGCAGCTCCATGGCGCCACTCCGCCACGACTCCGTTCCGGTCACGAACCCTTGCCACCGCCAACATTTCTGGAGAAAGATCAAGGCCCATGACCCTGGGCGAGGCCTCCCCCTGACGTTCTGCCCGTTGGCACAACCACTCCGCCAGGGCCTGGGTGCTCACCCCAACGGAACAGCCGAGATCCAACACGTGGTGCAACGGGCCTGTGAGAAGAGGTTCGACCGCCGCATGGATGGCATCCCGCAGCCGCCTCTGGGCTTGATCTGGAGCAAGCGCCTCGTCGGGCCAGACCCGCAGAGCCATGGCATCCGTGGCCTGCTCAGCTTCCGCAGCAGCCTGCCAGCAGAGATTGCCCTGCTCATAGGCATGAAACCGGGCGATGTAGTACTCCGGGGTCTCGACCTCAGCCATGGTGCTTTGGGCCAGCAGGGGGGCCGCGGCCGACTGCAATTCCGCCCGTCGCCGGCGCCAAGGGATGCCGTTCCGTTCTGCTGTGCGGATGATCAACTGCCGCGCCTGAAAGAACAAAGGCCGGCGCAGAATGCCAATTCGGATCAGTCGTTCGATCCAACGTCCCAAACCTTGGCTGGAGTCAGCCCAAGCAGGGGAAGCGATGGGAGCAGTCATCAGCGAGGCGACGGGGAACGGCAAGATGGGGTGGATTGCGGGTGAGCAATGCCGAAAGGAAGCTGGCAGGAATTCAGCAGCGCCGACAGTCTGCAACGCCCAAACCAATCCGCCGCTGAGCCCACACCCAAAGCACAACAAATGGTGCGGGTGCAGCCGACGCGGGGCGGGCGCGGGGGGAAGACCGTCACCGTGATTCGCGGGCTTGAGCTGGATGCCGCCGGCTTCAAGGCCCTGCTCAAAAAACTGAAAAGCCGAATCGGCAGTGGTGGCACCGCGAAGGACGGGGTCGTGGAATTGCAGGGCGACCAGGTGGAGTTAACCCTCGATTTACTCACCAAGGAGGGCTACCGCCCCAAACGGGCCGGCGGCTGAGCCCGATGGGGTTGGGAGAGAATGGCGCCACGCCACGGCACGCATTCATGACCGCATCTCCCACCTACGGCCAGCTCACCAACCAGGGCGCTTCCACCAACATCGCCTGGCACCATGCCTCAGTCGATCGGGCTGCCCGGGCGGATCAGCGCGGTCATCGCAGCGCCATCCTCTGGTTCACCGGCCTCAGCGGCGCCGGCAAAAGCACCCTGGCCAATGCCGTGAACCAGGCCTTATTTGAGCGAGGACTGGCCACCTACGTGCTGGATGGCGACAACGTTCGCCACGGCCTCTGCAAAGACCTGGGGTTTTCCGACGCTGACCGGGAGGAAAACATTCGCCGCATCGGCGAAGTGGCGAAGCTATTCCTCGACTCCGGTGTGATCGTGCTGACCGCCTTCGTCTCCCCCTTCCGTGCCGCCCGCGACAAAGCTCGTGCCCTGGTGGACGACGGCGACTTCATCGAAGTGTTCTGCTCTGCCGATCTGGGGGTCTGTGAGGAACGGGACACAAAAGGGCTCTATGCCAAGGCGCGGGCCGGCGAAATCAAGGAGTTCACCGGCATCTCCAGCCCTTATGAAGCCCCCGAATCCCCAGAGCTGTCGGTGGATACCGGTGCGGCGGCTCTGGACGCCTGCGTTGAACAGGTGGTGAAAGCCCTGATCGAACGCGGCGTCATTCCGGCTCAGCCCTGAAGGATTCCCGCCAGGCATCCACAAAGGTCTTGGTGCAGCTGGCCACCGGCACCGCCAGCAGCAATCCCAGCAACGAACCAAAACCGAACAGATCACCTGCCCTGGCCCCCAAGGGCAGGACGATCAACAACCAGGCGGGTTGCAGACCCAACAGATTTCCCATCAGGTGAGGCTGAATCACCTGATCCACGATTTGACCGACAAGAATGGCAGCCACAAGGATTTCCAGGCCGGTGCTCGGATCTTGCACCGCCAGTAGCGCGCTGACGGCCACGATCGTGAGCGCGCTGGCATAGGGGATCAAGGTGGTGACGCCGATCAACACTGCGAACAACACGCCATAGGGAATCCCCAACACCGTGAACACCACCATCTGACCCAAGCTGAGGATCAGGGCCAGCAGCACCTGTCCAGCGAAGTAACCACGGAAGGTGCGCGTGATGGTGGAGACCACCAGGTTCCGCCAGGAGTCCGGAAGCCAACGGGCAAGGCCGGC
>JBMHDE010000008.1:0-16734 GCA_049889555.1 Synechococcus sp.
GGCCCGTGCCGCCGCCAGTTGCAGGGCCGAGATCCCCGGGTGCACCTCGAATCGGGGGCGGTCCTGCTCCGGCAGGGACTGCCAGAGCTCCAGGGCCAGGCCCGCCATGCCGTAGATGCCGCTGTCGCCCGATGACACCAACGCCACCTTGGCCCCTTGCCGGGCCAGTTCCAGGGCCTGGAGGCAACGATCCCGTTCGCGGGTCAGCTGGCCATCCAGGCGCACCTGATCCGCCCGGCGCAGCGGTTCGAGCAGGTCGAGGTAAAGGCCGTAGCCCACCCAGGCCACACACCGACTGAGGGCCTGCCGGGCATCGGCGGTGAGCAGGGCCAGATCGCCGGGACCACTGCCGACAAGATGCAGCTCGCCCCGCTGCGGTGCGAAGGCCTCACGGGCCTGGGCGATCGCAACCGTGGCCGCACCCTTTTCCTCCTGGCTCGCGGGTTTGTTGATCCGCTTCTGCAGCCGCAGCTCGGCCCCCTCACCTGCGGCCCGCAGGGCGGCGGCTTCCGACACAGAGGCAGTGCCCATTTCCGCTTCCACCACCGCGGACGGCGTCGGCACAGCAATGGTGCTCAGCTCATTGGCCGTGTGCAGGCGCAGCGGCCAGCCGCGTTGCTGCGCCAGAGCGAGGAGGGCGACCTCATCACCCTTGCGATCAATGGTGCTGAGGCCGGCCACCGCCTCCGCAGCCAGTCCGGCGGCGGCCAGGGCGGCGTCCACCGCTCGCGTGATCAGGCTCAGGCTGGTGTCGCGTTCACAGCCCACGCCGATCCAGAGCACCGGCGGGTGCCAGCGACAGGTGGCATCGGTGCTCCCCGAGCACCGTTCCGCGGTGATGTTCAGGCTCGGTCCACCACTGGCGGCATCGGCAAGCCCGGGCATCCCGCGGCAGGAGGTCCAGAGCGCGCTGCCGCAGCTCTGCAGGAGTGCAAGGGGCTCACCCTGGGCCTGCTGAACCATCAGGGCCTTCCAGGCGTCAGTGGATCCGCTGGCCTGCCAGCCCCAGTTCCGGCCGAAGGCATCGAGGGCCAGCCGCCCCTGGCTGGCGCAGTCTCCGGTGAGAACGGCCCGGGCGCCGAGGGCGGCGGCAAGTTCCTGGGCCCTGGCTTCAGCCCCAGCCTGATGCCCGCCCAGCACGGGAACCACCAGCTGCGCCTCGGCATCGAGCACCAGCACGGCTGGATCCTGGGCTTTGCCTTGGATCAGTGGCGCGATCAGGCGGGTCACGGCGCCAATGGCGCCCACCACAAGCACCGTCCCCTGCCAGTGCGCCCGCAGCAGATCTGTGGCTGCTCCCTGCTTCAGGCTGTTGGGGAGGGTCGCCACCGAGGCGGCTGCCCCCAAAGTCAGGCCGATCGTCTGCGCCTGGCCGCTCTGGTGGAGGCGCTGCAGCAGGGGCAGAGCGCTGGCGGAGAGTCCCAGGGCGAAGCAGGGAGGCACGGAAGGCAACGTCAGGGAGGTCAGGGTGTTGTCGCGTCGGTCAGCGAGGTGAGCCGTCAGGGTTCAACAGCTCCCGGGCTGATCCTCCCAGGCTGGTGGTGGGCCGCAGGGGCTCCTCCATGGGACTGGGCGTGATTGCGGGCCGGCCTGCTTCCTTGGCAGAGGGGATGTCGTCATCGACAGCGTCCTTGTCGGCTGCGTCTTCATCCGAACCGTCGTCATGGGTCACGGCACCAGTGCTCACCGCGCCATTGATCTCGCTGCGCGTGTTCGCGCTGGTCGAAGGCGCATCCGGCTCAGCCTCGGAGGTCGGCTCCGTCTCCTGCGGCGTTGCAGGAACGGGTCTGGCGGCTGGGATCTCTGCGCCAGCATCTGCCGACGCTGTGGAGGGGGGCGCCTCGCTCAGGGAGGGCGCTTCAGCGGCTGAGTCGGTGGCAGGCGTGTTGGTTGCCGTCGCGGGTGTCGCGGCGGTCGTTTCCGTTGCGGCTTCCCCAAGCAGCCGGGCGACGTCCTGCTCCGCCATCCGCTCCTTCATCCAGGCAGGACGCGAGCCTGCGCGTGCGGGGATGGCGCGCAGCTGGTTGTTGAACACAGGCGTGATCGGATCGCCGAGGCCATCCAGCAATTCCATCTGCACCCTGCCGCCCTGGTTCCGGTTGAGGCTCCCGCCCTTGTTCAGATGCAGCCACAGCGCGTCCTGGCGGTCGAGAAGAACGCTGTCGCCGTTGACGCTCAGGCGCAGTCTCCAGCGAGCGTCTCCATCGCGCAGGTTCTGCAGCGGTGCGTTCCAGATCAGCCAGTCGAGCAGCAGAGGGTCATCGCCCCCAAGTTCGGAGGGACTGACCATCACCAGCCAGGGGGCGTCCGCGGCGGGCTGGGTTCCCGTCAGGGGCTGCAGTTGGTCCAGCCGCCATTGCAGGCTGGCGCCAGGGCTTTTCACCGCTTCACCCCATGGATAGGCCGCATAGGCCGTGAGTCGGTGACTGCCAGGGCTCAGGGCCGGAAGGGTTGCCTTGATCGTGGCCCGGCCTCCGGGGGCTTGTGCCCCGTTTGAGCTCTCGCTGAACCGCAGTGGCGGCTGATCATCGATCTGGAGCACCACATGGGGCCCCAGCCCCAGCGCTGGATCCTTCACCAGGGGCCAGTCGTCAACGGCAAGGGAGAGGGTCCAGTCCTTGGTCGTGATCAGGTCATGATCCGCGGGTGATTGCAGGCTCAGTCGCGGGTGGCGGCCGGCCAGTCGCTGCCGCAGCTGCTGCACGCCACCGGGTGCGGCCACTTCCTGCAGAGTCCCGCTCGACGGGGCCGTGGGCATGGTCTTGCCGGCCCGCGCCGTGGTGGTCGCCGGCTGTCGTCCATCCCGCAGTCGCCCTGGGAAGCCGAGGGCGGACGCGGGCATGACCCCGCTCATCGCGATCAGCAGGCTGAGAAGGAAGGCGACAGCGTGGCGTCGCGCCAGCGGGCCCATGGAGGCTGCAGCGGTTCAGCTGCATTCTGAGTGCCCAATCAACCCTGTCTTGTCTCCGGGGAGTTTGTGTTTATTAGGGTCGCAAAAGTTTGCTTCTGTTGTTATTGACTGACTGAAAATATTTCCCCGGCGTTGTTAGTGGGGCTATGGCAGAGCCCCCGTCCCAACTGGGTCGCAACGGGATTGAACCTTTGTAACTCAGGGGGGCTTTGGGCTGCTTTCCGCATCTATGCTTCCGCCAGCGGTCCCCTCTTTGGGGCCCAATGCTCCAGTGAGAGTCAGGGGTTTCGGCTTCTGAAAACCACTGGCGCCCGGGTCGGCAACGCCTAGCGGAGCTGTGCCCGGGGCCCCGATGAACCTCCGGTTTGTCGGAGGGGTGGCCCACCACCTCGATCCCGTCCCTCGAGGAACGACTCGATGACCATCAGCCCACCAGAGCGTGGGAGCACCGCGAAGAGCCAGGTCGAAAAGGTCGACAATCCAGCGACCTTTGAACTGTTCGGTAAGCCCGGGCATTTCGACCGAGCTCTCGCGAAAGGTCCCAAAACCACCACCTGGGTTTGGAACCTCCACGCCAACGCTCACGATTTCGACAGCCACACGAGTGACCTTGAGGAGGTCTCTCGGAAGATCTTTAGTGCTCACTTCGGCCATCTGGCCGTGATCTTCATCTGGCTGAGCGGTGCCTTCTTCCATGGAGCCCGCTTCTCCAACTTCTCCGGTTGGCTCGCCGACCCCACCCACGTCAAGCCCAGTGCTCAGGTGGTGTGGCCCGTCTTCGGCCAGGAGATCCTCAACGGTGACATGGGTGCCGGCCATCAAGGCATTCAGATCACCTCTGGCCTCTTCCACGTCTGGCGTGCATGGGGCATCACCACTGAGACCCAGTTGATGGCCCTTGCCATCGGCGCTCTGGTGATGGCCGGCCTGATGCTGAATGCAGGTGTTTTCCACTACCACAAGGCAGCTCCGAAGCTGGAGTGGTTCCAGAACGTTGAGTCAATGCTCAACCACCACCTGGCCGGTTTGCTCGGCCTGGGGTCTTTGTCCTGGACTGGTCACTTGCTTCATGTGTCCCTGCCCACGACCAAGTTGATGGATGCCATCGACGCCGGCCAGCCGCTGGTGCTCAACGGCAAGACCATCGCTTCCGTGGCGGAAATTCCTCTGCCCCACGAATTCTTTAACCAGGATCTGCTGGCGCAGCTCTATCCCGGATTCAGTGCTGGTATCGGCGCTTTCTTCCGTGGTGACTGGGCTGCCTACAGCGATTTTCTGACCTTTAAAGGTGGCATTAACCCTGTCACCGGCAGCATGTGGATGAGCGATATCGCTCATCACCACCTCGCCATTGCGGTGCTTTTCATCGTGGCGGGTCACATGTACCGCACCAATTGGGGCATTGGTCACTCCATTAAGGAGATTCTCGAGGGTCAGAAGGGTGATCCCCTGTTGTTCCCTGCCTCCAAGGGTCATGACGGTCTCTTCGAGTTCATGACCACCAGCTGGCACGCTCAGCTGGCTGTGAACCTGGCCTTGCTGGGTTCCTTGAGCATCATCGTTGCTCAGCACATGTACGCGATGCCTCCTTATCCGTACATGGCGATCGACTATCCGACCCAGATCGGCCTGTTCACCCATCACATGTGGATCGGTGGCTTCCTGATCGTCGGTGCCGCAGCCCATGGCGCCATCGCCATGATTCGCGACTACGACCCCGCTAAGCACATCGATAACGTGCTTGATCGGGTGCTGAAGGCGCGTGATGCCCTGATCAGCCACCTCAACTGGGTGTGCATCTGGCTTGGCTTCCACAGCTTCGGCCTCTACATCCACAACGACACCATGCGTGCCCTGGGCCGTCCCCAGGACATGTTTAGTGACTCTGCGATTCAGCTGAAGCCTGTCTTCGCACAGTGGATTCAGGGCTTGCATGCTGCTGCTGCCGGTAGCACCGCTCCCAACGCCCTTGCTGGTGTGAGCGAAGTGTTCAACGGCTCCGTCGTGGCCGTTGGCGGCAAAGTCGCTGCTGCCCCGATTCCCCTGGGCACCGCCGATTTCATGGTGCACCACATCCACGCCTTCACGATTCACGTGACGGTGCTGATCCTCCTGAAGGGTGTGCTGTATGCCCGCAGCTCCCGCCTCGTGCCCGACAAGGCCAACCTTGGCTTCCGCTTTCCTTGCGACGGCCCTGGCCGTGGCGGCACCTGTCAGGTTTCGGCTTGGGACCACGTCTTCCTGGGTCTGTTCTGGATGTATAACTCCCTCTCCATCGTGATCTTCCACTTCTCCTGGAAGATGCAGAGCGATGTGTGGGGCACGGTGAATGCTGACGGTTCCGTTCAGCACATCACCAATGGCAATTTCGCCAACAGCGCCATCACCATTAACGGCTGGCTGCGTGACTTCCTGTGGGCGCAAGCCGCACAGGTGATCAACAGCTACGGCTCTAACACCAGTGCCTATGGCCTGATGTTCCTTGGTGCTCACTTTGTCTGGGCCTTCAGCTTGATGTTCCTGTTCAGTGGCCGTGGTTACTGGCAAGAGCTGATCGAGTCCATCGTTTGGGCTCACAACAAGTTGAAAGTGGCTCCGGCCATCCAGCCCCGTGCGCTGTCCATCACCCAGGGCCGTGCTGTGGGTGTCGCTCACTATCTTTTGGGCGGCATCGCGACCACGTGGGCCTTCTTCCACGCCCACATCCTTGTGGTCGGCTGACCTCTCCTGACCTTCCCCTCTAATGGCAACGAAATTTCCTTCGTTTAGCCAGGGTCTGGCACAGGACCCGACAACCCGCCGCATTTGGTACGGGATCGCCACGGCTCACGACTTCGAGAGCCATGACGGGATGACGGAGGAGAAGCTTTATCAAAAGCTCTTCTCCACCCATTTCGGTCACCTTGCGATCATCGGCCTGTGGGTTTCGGGAAACCTGTTCCACATCGCCTGGCAGGGCAACTTCGAGCAGTGGGTCGCCGACCCTCTGCACGTGCGTCCGATCGCTCACGCAATCTGGGATCCCCACTTTGGTCAAGGCGCTATTGACGCCTTCACTCAGGCGGGTGCTTCCTCCCCGGTGAACATTGCCTACTCGGGTCTGTATCACTGGTTTTACACAATCGGCATGACGACGAATGCCGAGCTGTATCAGGGTTCCATCTTCATGATGATCCTGTCGGCTTGGGCCCTCTTCGCCGGCTGGTTACACCTGCAGCCCAAGTTCCGTCCTTCCCTGACGTGGTTCAAAAACGCTGAATCTCGCCTCAACCACCACCTGGCTGTGTTGTTTGGCTTCAGCTCGATCGCTTGGACCGGTCACCTGGTTCACGTGGCCATTCCTGAGTCACGCGGTCAGCATGTTGGTTGGGACAACTTCCTCAACGTGATGCCTCACCCCGCCGGTTTGGCTCCTTTCTTCACCGGCAACTGGGGTGTGTATGCCCAGAATCCAGACACCGCTGGTCAGATTTTTGGCACAGCTGAAGGTTCCGGCACCGCGATTCTCACCTTCCTCGGTGGTTTCCACCCCCAGACGGAAGCCCTCTGGCTCACCGACATCGCGCATCACCACCTGGCCATTGGCGTTCTGTTTGTGATCGCTGGCCACATGTACCGCACCAACTTTGGTATCGGTCACTCCATTCGTGAGATCCTCGAAGTCCACAACCCCCCCAAGGGCACCCCTGGTGATTTGGGTGCTGGCCACAAGGGTCTTTACGACACCATCAACAACAGCCTGCACTTCCAGCTCGGCCTCGCCTTGGCTTCCCTCGGCGTTGTCACCAGCCTGGTGGCGCAGCACATGTACTCCATGCCCTCGTATGCCTTCATCGCGAAGGACTACACGACCCAGGCAGCTCTGTACACCCACCACCAATACATCGCCATCTTCTTGATGTGCGGTGCCTTTGCCCACGGTGCGATCTTTTTCATTCGTGACTACGACCCCGAAGCCAATAAGGACAATGTCCTGGCTCGGATGCTGGAGCACAAAGAAGCGATCATTAGTCACCTCAGTTGGGTCTCCCTGTTCCTCGGTTTCCATACCCTCGGCCTCTATGTCCACAACGACGTGGTGGTCGCCTTCGGAACTCCTGAGAAGCAGATCCTGGTGGAGCCCGTCTTTGCCCAGTTCGTTCAAGCCGCTTCCGGTAAGGCGATCTACGGCTTTGATGTGCTGCTTTCCAACGCTGGCGGTGTTGCCGCCAATGCCAACGCTGCCTACATGGGCGGTTGGATGGACGCCATCAACGGTGGCAACGATCTGTTCTTGCCCATCGGCCCTGGTGATTTCCTTGTGCACCACGCCATTGCGCTGGGTCTGCACACCACCACACTGATTCTGGTCAAGGGTGCTTTGGATGCCCGTGGCTCCAAGCTGATGCCCGACAAGAAGGACTTCGGTTATTCCTTCCCCTGCGACGGCCCCGGCCGTGGCGGTACCTGCGACATCTCTGCTTGGGACGCCTTCTATCTGGCTGTCTTCTGGGCCCTGAACACCGTGGGTTGGCTCACCTTCTACTGGCACTGGAAGCACCTCGCCATTTGGCAGGGCAACGTTGCTCAGTTCAACGAATCCAGCACCTACCTGATGGGTTGGTTCCGGGATTACCTGTGGCTCAACAGCTCTCAGTTGATCAACGGTTACAACCCCTTCGGCAGCAACAACTTGGCCGTTTGGTCTTGGATGTTCCTGTTCGGTCACCTGGTGTGGGCCACCGGCTTCATGTTCCTGATCTCCTGGCGTGGTTATTGGCAGGAGCTGATTGAGACCATCGTTTGGGCCCATCAGCGCACTCCTCTGGCCAACCTGGTTGGCTGGCGCGATAAGCCCGTCGCTCTGTCCATCGTTCAGGCCCGTGTTGTGGGTCTCGCCCACTTCACGATCGGCTACATCCTCACGTATGCCGCCTTCCTGATCGCCTCGACATCTGGTAAGTTCGGCTGATCATTCAGCTCTCTGCCCGATTCTTCAACGAGTCGTTCCTCTTGCCCCGTCCGCTTGTCGGACGGGGTTTTTTGATAGCGTCAATCGCTGTCTTGTCTGCAACAACGGCTTGCGTCATGCAACAGGCTGCGTCACGCAACAGCCTGTGTGATTCAACAGCCCTCGTTTCGAAACAACAAAGCCTGCGGCGTGGAACAACCTGGCTGGCTGGTGTTGCTTTGTTTTAGGGGTTGCCTGACAACGTTCCTCCACCACGTTTTCCGCTCTGGCTGAAGGCGATATCGAGGGTGCGTAAGTAGGTGTGCAGGCCAGCGTCTTGGATCGGTAGAACGTAGGCGTCGCTGCCGGATTCATTGTGGTGGGAATGCCAATAGCCAGGAGGCGTGACGAAGGCAGCACCTGCCACCCAGTCTTCCCGGTGGCCATTGCGGATCATGCCGTTGTCATCCAATTCGGTGCCGATGATTGTGTAACAGCCGGGCTTGCAGTCCACAGCGAAATCAAGGGCGATCGATTGGTGACGGTGAGGCCGCTGCACCTGACCTGCCGGCAAAATGCCGAGCATTGCCCAGAGCGTGTGGGTCACGGTGCGGGTTTGAGGGAAGGCGTTGTTGCCCAGCAACACACTGACGCGGTTGGCATTGGCGCCCCTGGGATTGTTGGCGGTGGCTTTGAGTTCGGCGCGCGCGTCGCGGTGGCTGTAGAAGCAAGGTTCAAACACTGGCTTCACCGTGCTTACCCCGAGGTAGCGGAGCAGGGGGGCATCATGCACCCAATACAGTCCGGCTTTTGCGTCGCTGGTGTGCACCGCTTCACCACCTGCCGGCAGCACAAAGGTGTCCCCTTCACTCCAGTGAAAGGTTTGGCCGCAAGTCTCAGTACGCCCCTCCCCTCGGGCCACAAAGAACAATTGACTGGTCGCATCGGCATTGGTGCGCAGGGATCCCTGATCGAGACGGATGAAATTGCCGCACAGGGATGGGCCGGTGGCCGGACCTTCACAGCCCAGTTGGATGCTCAGGTCGAGGGGTTGCAATGCGCTGCCAGCTTCATCAAAGAAACTGGCTGAAAAGCTGTAGTAAGGGATTCGGCTGACCAGTCCTTTTTGCAGCGGATTGGCCGCTGAGCTGTAGTCGAAGAACTGCGCCTGCGGGCTGCTGGCCGTGGTCGCCCGGGGGGTGATGGTCATGGCTCCTTCAGGACGCAGACGCTGCGACGGATGAAAACGGTTTGCCACATTAAGGGGTTGTGATCATGCACCCTGTTCAACGTGAACGCGGCTCTTCCATCAGCGTGGGCTGCCGTTGCTGGCGGCGTTTGAGCAGCACATACATGGCTGGCACAACAAAGAGGGACAGCAGCGTCGACACCATCAGGCCACTGAAGACCACGGTGCCGATGCTGATGCGGCTGGAAGATCCAGTGCCGCTGGCTAGCAGTAGCGGTAGAAATCCTGCCAGTGAGGTGATGGCGGTGAGCAGGATTGGCCGCATGCGGTTGATCGCTGCCGATTCGATGGCTTCCCGTAGAGCGGCGCCCTGGCTGAGGCGTTGGTTGGCGAACTCCACAATCAAGATGCCATTTTTGGCCGCCAAGCTCACCAGCACCAGGAGCCCCATCTGGCCATAGACATCGAGCGCCAGGCCCCGTAGTTTCAGGCCGATCAGCGCTCCGAGCAGGGCCAGCGGTACCGTGAGCAGGATGATCAGTGGGTCCAGAAAACTCTCATAAAGCCCCGCTAGTAGCAGATACACCACCACCAGGCTCAGACTGAACAACACCCAGGAGATCCGTCCGGCCTTGGCTTCCTCCCCCGTGAGGCCTGTGAAACTAAGGCCGAGATTGGTTCCGCTTTCAGCTTGATGCATGGCTTTCAAGCGGGTGATCGCTTGGCCGCTGCTGATGCCGTCGGCGGGGATGGCCGTGATCTTGATCGAGCGGTCTTGGTTGTAGTGATTGATGCTGCTGGCCCCTTCCTCAGTCACCAGACGCATCACTGTGCTGACGGGCACCAGTTGCCCTTGGCGGTTGCGCACCATCAGATTGGTGAGATCAGAGGGTTGGGCGCGCGCCGTTCCTTCTAGTTGCACGTAGATGCTGCGGATGCGTCCTCCTTCGAAGGTGTCATCGATGTAGCGTCCGCCGATGGCAGTGCCGATGTCTCGCAGCGTGGTGTTCAGGGGTAGATCCAAGGCCGCCATGGTGTCGCGGTCGATCTCAAGTCGCCATCGGGGTGAGGAGGCATCAAACCGGGTACTCACCCTTTCAAAGGCGCCACTCTCACGCGCTGTTTTGATGAAGCGTTGGGCCTGCTGCTCGAATTCCGCCAAGCTCAGCTGCCCGCCACTGCGATCCAGCAGCTCCATTTGCAGCCCTGATTCGCTGCTGAATCCCCGCACTGTGGCCGGTGTGGTCACCACCACACGCGCGTCGTGCACGCTGCGGCGCAGGGCTGCATTGAGGCGATTTTTTACCGCTTGGCTGCTGTTGTTGGTCCCTGGGCGCTCCGCAAGGGGCACCAGGCGTAAATAAAACGAGCCGGTGTTTTCACCGCTTTGACCGAAGGAACGACCGGCATAAAAATTGCCCGTGCGGATCAGTGGCTCGGCTGCCACCACCTGGCGGATGGTTTCCATCACCGCCTCGGTGCGTTCCAAGCTGGCTCCATCGGCCAGGGTGAAATACCCCCGCACCTGCCCCTGGTCTTCATCGGGGATGAAGGCTGTGGGCATGGTGGATAACCCAACGGCAGTGATCAACAAACCGCTCAGCAGCAGGGTGAGAACCAGCTGACCGCGACCGAGCCAAGCGCGTAACAGCACCGCGTAGCGTTGTTGGCTACGGCGGATGCCACGGTGCAATCCTTCGCTGAGCCGCCGTAGCAGCTTGGGACGATGTCCACCGTTTGGCCCCAGCACCCGGGCGCAGGCCATCGGTGTGAAGGTCAGTGCATTGAAGGTGGAAAACAGAATGGCGCCGCTGATCGCCAAAGCAATCGGTTCATACAAACGGCCAACCGATCCGGGAATCAGCAGCACTGGCACAAACACAGCTGCCAGCACGAGTGAGGTGGCGATGACGGCTCCCCCGAGCTCAGCCATCGCATCGTCGGCGGCCCGTTGTGGATCGGCGCCTTGTTCAATGCGTCCGGCGATGTCTTCGCTGACGACAATTGCGTCATCCACCACGATGCCGGTGGCCAAGACCAGCCCAAACAAAATCAAGCTGTTAAGCGTGGAGCCGTTGAGCCGGATCACCACCAGGCTCCCGATCAGAGAGACGGGTACGGCAATGCCAGGGATGAGTGCAAGTCGCCAGCGGCCGAGAAACAGCAGCAGCACCACCAGCACCAGCAGCACGGCATCGCGCAGAGTGGTGGTGGTGCGATCGAGATTCGCCTGCACTGTGTCGGCCACATCGACGATGGTTTGCATGGTCAAGCCGGGTGGGAAATCACCTTCCAGTTGCTGCAATTGACGATGCACAGCGCGGCTGACGGCCAGGGCATTGGCACCGTCGCGTTGGTAAATGCCAACGGCCACTGCCCGCTCTCCTTGCAGATTGAGCGCACTGCTGCCGTCGCGTGTTGTTCCCAGCGCAACGCGGCCCACATCGCTTAAGCGCACCAAGCCCCCTTGGCTTGTGCGCTTGACCACGAGTGCTTCGAAATCGGTTCTGCTGCGTAGGCGCCCCTCTGCTTCCACCGGCAAGCTCAAGACCTGGCCCGCTGGGGCTGGCGCTTCACCGATGCTGCCGATCGCGGCCAGCACGTTTTGTTCGGCTAACGCTGTCGTGATGTCGTTGCTGGTGAGGTGGAACTGTTGAAGTTTCTGAGGGTCAAGCCACAGCCGGAAGGCCAGATCGCTGCTGCCGAATATGCGGATATCGCCTACTCCCGGCGTGCTGCGGAGGGCATTGCGCAGCTTTTGGTCGAGCCATCCGCCCACGAAGGTGGGGGCATAGAGGTCTTTCGGTGCACTGAATCCAAGAATCAGCAAGATGTCGTCAGAGGAGCGGCGCACCGTGAGACCTTGACGACTGACGGCTTGGGGCAACCGCCGCGTGGCCAGGCTGACTTCGTTTTGCACTTTGATGGCATTGATCTCTGGATCCCCGCTGTCAAAGCGCAGGCTGATGCTGGATTCCCCCTGCCGGCTGCTAGAGCTCATGCTCTCCAGGCCTTCCAGACCGCTGAGCTGTCGTTCAAGCACGGCTGTCACGCTCTGTTCGACCACCTCTGGTCCGGCGGCGGGGAACGTGGCGCGCACACTCACGCGGGTTGGGGCCAGTTGGGGTAAATCCTCAACCCCAAGCCCTAGCAGAGCCATGGCGCCGGCGAGAAGCACCAAAAGGCTGCACACCACTGTGAACACCGGCCGGCGCAGAAACGGCTGGGAGATCGACCGCACAGCGAGAGCTCGGGCGTGAATGGCCTTTGATCCTGACAGTGCAAAGCCCCTGATGCGTCATTGACGCATCAGGGGCTTGATGGCTGAGGTTGTGGTTCTGGTTTTTAGGCTCAGCCCACGCTCCACACGCCGCCTGCAATGTTCACCAGGGGAGCAACAATGGATGTTCCAGCGAGGAACCAAGCAAAGGCAGCACCGCCACAACCGCCGAGCCAAAAGCCGCTGGCGAATTCTGCCCAGCCTGCCTTGGTGAAGAGATCGCTAGGGGGGTTATCGATGGTGGCATCAGCAGGCTGCACATTGGGGCCTGTGCCTGCCGTGCCATAGATCGAGAGACAGACGGTCAGAATGGAGACCAGTCCGACAGCTGCCAGCAAACCTGCGGTGGCGGCATAATCGGTACTGCGCAGAGGGCCGCAGATGGTGAAGGGGCCGTAGAGAAAGAAGCCATGGGCCATGCCGACTTCCAGACCGCGACGGTTGGGAGATAACGCCGGGCGATAAGCAGGAAGTGCGTTGAGGAAGGCCTTGGCGAAATAGCTGCTGTTCACCGGGGTGGCCAGGTTGCCGACAGTGGGGTCGGCGACGGGGGTCACGGTCATGGGAGGGATCGAGGTAACGGATGTTGAAGCGAGGAAGGTAGTCGCGACGTGGCGTGGAGCCGTTTCAGTCGCGGGCTTCGATCACGTTGAACAACAGGGCCATGGCCACGGCTGGGCCCATGATCCCGACGAGGGGCACGAATACGGAGGGCATCCAGGCGGCGACGAAATCTCCAGTCATGGCGACGGCCAAAGCCAAAAAGGTCCGCCGCTACTGTAGGGATCGCTTTTCAGAGCGCCTGTCGCCCGGCTCCCTGGCGAAATAAAAGTTCAATCCAGCCGGTCCGTTCATCGGCCGCTTTTGTGATGACCCAGGCCTATGTCGGTGGTGCAGCTGCAGTTGTGCTTGCTGCCGTTCTTTACGCCGTCGGCCGCCGGCCGAGCAAGCCCTTTCTGCGCAATCCGGATGTGACGTCTGTGGCGGCGTTGAACCGTGCGCAGATGGAGTTGGTGCAGGCTGCAGCCGATGACGCCCAGCCAACCCCTGCACCCGATGGGCAGGAGGCGTCCACCGATTGGCAGGCACCCACCAGTCCAGCGCAGGTGCGGGCCCTGCTCAATCAACTGCGTGCTGCCATGAATGGCGGTCCGGATCAGCGGCTGCAAGCGGTGCTCCTTGCCGGTTGTTGGGGCCATCGGGCGCTCTTGCCTTTACTGCGTCGCGGCCTACGGGATGCTGACAGCCGCGTGGTGGTGGCGGCGGCATCCGCGCTCGATGGCCGCCGGGGAGCGACGACTCCTGCTTCTGTTCAAGTCGTACGTCCACCTCGCAATGTGGCTCGAATGCGGTAGATCGGCCGGTCTTGGCTTTCGTGGTACGTGCGGATCTGCAGTTCCGCCAGTAGCCCAAAGCTGAACAGCTGAATTCCTGCCAAGCCCAGCACCACAGCCAGGGTGAGAAGCGGACGGTTGCCGATGTTGGCGCCCATCAGTTTGATCACCAACAAGTAAGTGCTGGCAATCAAACTACTGACGATCGCCACCAAACCTCCGAACCCAAAGACATACATCGGTCGCGTCAGGAAGCGCTTCATGAACCAGACCGTGAGCAGGTCCATCAGCACCCGGAACGTGCGATCGATGCCGTATTTGCTGGTGCCGTATTGGCGTGCGCGGTGGTTGACCTTCACCTCGGTGATGCGGGCCCCTTCGATGAAGGCAAGGGCGGGAAGAAAGCGGTGCAGTTCGCCGTAGAGCCGCATGTCGGTGAGTACTTCGCGCGTGTAGGCCTTGAGGGAACACCCGTAGTCGTGGAGCCGCACACCAGTGACCCGGCCGATCAGACGGTTGGCGATTTTGGAGGGGAGCTTGCGTTGTAAGGCTGCATCTTGACGTTGATGACGCCAGCCGCTCACCAGGTCGTAGCCCTCCCGCAAGGTGCTGAGCAGCAGCGGAATATCGGCCGGATCATTTTGGAGATCACCGTCGAGGCTCACGATTACCTCGCCTTGGGCTACATCAAATCCGGCCGCCATGGCGGCGGTTTGCCCATAGTTCTTGCGCAGCAAGACCCCCACCAGTTCTGGCACTTCGTTGCTCAGGCATTCGAGTACCTCAGCGGTGCGGTCCTTAGAACCGTCATTCACGAGCACCAGCTCGAAGCGCTCGTTTGTGGGGCGTAGGGCCTTCAGCAGCTGGTCCACCAATTCCGGCAGGCTCTCTTCCTCGTTGTAGAGGGGCACTACCACCGAGAGATCGAGCCTTGAAACGGAGCTGGCGACCATCCCATTGTTGGATCAGTGACAGCAACTTAGGCCCAAAGGCCTAGGCCTCTTGCCTTTGGGGCCCACCCGGCTGGGCTGTTGTGCTCAAGCCAGGGTGCTGCCGTCGTGGCAGCGCTCCACCCGACCGGCACCCCGCATTGTGCCGCGGTAATGGCAGGCCACGGGATGCGAGTCATGGGGATGGATCGTGTCGCTGCCGATCCCGTCGCGGCCATGGTCCTGACCGGAGCTGTGCCAGTAGCGCCCTGCGCCCTGGTGGATCGCCACATGGGTGCAGCGCTGCGGAGTTCCGAAAAAGAGCAAGTCCCCTGGCCGCAAGAGACGGTCATCGCCGGGATGGACTGCTACCGGAGTGCAGAAGCGCTCCTGTTGGTAGGCGTCACGGGGGAGCCAGATGCCCTGGTTGGCGAAGGCCGTTTGCACGAGCCCTGAGCAGTCGAAATCGGGTCCGATGGTTCCGCCCCATCGGTAGCTGTTGCGACGCTGGGCCGCAGTTGCCACCCAATCCAGCACTGCCGGGATGCGGGCTGCGATGGTATTCGTCTTCAGTAAACGAGGCTGCCAGCCATCGCAAGCACGGGCTTGTCCCACCACAGCATCGAGGGCGAGCCAGCAGGGATAACCGTCTTCCAGCAGCCGCACGGGCACTCGCCCCTGGCTGGGAGGTGCCATCACTTGAAAGCGCCGGCCTGGTGCTGCTTGGGTCGCCAGGCTCGTGCCTTGGTTGCGTGCGTAGCCGTCGACGCCATGGGTCAAGATCCAGCAGCGTCTGGGATCCAGCAGTTCAGGAGCGAGAGGGGTGCCTAGGGTCAGCATTGCCAGCTGCCATTGCTATGGCGTTCTACAGCCCCAACCAGGTCATGCAGGAATACCTGGTGGCCCAGATCAAGCGACTGGCATCCAATGGTCGTGACGGTCTGCTGGAGCGGTTGTCTGTGACCTGGATTCGCTATGCCAATACTGCCCCCGTGGTTGGTAGTGGTCAGGGCGCAGCCTGGGGGGACCAAAGGCTTCGTTATCCCGCCAGCGTCGTCAAGTTGATCTACGCCATGGCGGTTGAGGCCTGGCTGCAACAGGACCTGCTTCCAGAGGATCCAGAGCTGCGTCGAGCGATGGGCGACATGATTGCCGATTCCAGCAACGACGCCACTGGGCTGATCGTGGATCTGCTCACCGGTACCACCGGTGGCCCCGCGCTTCAGGGGGAGGCCTGGGCGCTTTGGCAGCGTCAGCGTCATCTGGTGAACGATTGGCTTCGGGGCTTGGGTTGGCCAGAGCTGGAGGCTGTCAATTGTTGTCAGAAAACCTGGAGTGATGGTCCGTATGGCCGTGAGCGGGTGTTTTACGGCGAGCTGCTCGACAATCGCAATGCCCTCACCACCGCCGCGACGGCCCGTGCCTTGGAGGCGGTGATGACCGATGGACTGTTGTCTCCTCCCGCATGCAAACGACTTCGGGACTTGTTGGCACGGTCGCTTGATCCAGTGCAGCGCGCGGCGGATCCAGAGAATCAGGTGGATGGTTTTTTGGGTGCAGGTCTGCCTGAGGGCAGCAAACTTTGGAGTAAGGCCGGGTGGATGAGTCAGGCGCGCCACGATGCGGCTTGGTGGTGCGCGCCAGATTGTTCTCCGGTGTTGTTGGTTGTGTTCTCGGAGGGTGCTGCTTGTGCCAAGGATGGGCAGCTACTCCCTGAGCTGGCCAGGGAGTTGGCTGCTTTCCAGGGCTAATGCCGCACACCCGGACCGCTTTGAAGCAGGCATCGGTCGCCGCGATGTTGTGACGCAAGTACTTCACTCATGCTTCGGCATGTGCTTTGGTGCGTCGCGTGTGGATCCGAGCCGGGTTTCAAGGGCTTCGACTCTGTGGATCAGCACCTCGAAGGCATGCACAAACTCGCGGTCATCGCATTCCAGTCGTTCGATCCGTTCGATCAGTTCACTGGTGGTTTCTTCCGGTAGGGGCACCGGTGCGGGAGGGAGACACGAGCAAGGAATCGCGGGGATTCAACAATCCGGGAGATGGGACACGAGCAATCGTCCTTGATGCTGCAGAAATCCCGCGCCAGTCGTCGCTGTTCGATACGCACAAAAATTAGAGATCCTTCAATCTCTAAACCATCAATTCAACGGAGAGGGAG
>JBMHDE010000009.1:0-133223 GCA_049889555.1 Synechococcus sp.
TCCTGGCCGGTGCACTTGAAGCAGGCCAGCAGGTCGGTGTCGAGGGGAACGTAATCAGGAGTCCAGTAAGTGTCCCTGTACTCCTTGACCCCAGCGTCGTACTTCTTGCTCATGGAATAACTCCGTTAGGTCGGTGAAGAATGAGAAAAGCGCTACCTCGTCAGAGGCTTCAGCGTTCGATCTCAGTCCTTCTGGCCGAGGAAGTTGCCGTTACCCAGGGCAGGCTCCACTTCGCGGTGGGGGCGGTCAATGATGTGAGCAGCCACGAGACCGTCGCCAACGCGCTCGCAAGCATCGGCACCAGCGCGCACAGCTGCGTTCACAGCACCGGTTTCGCCGCGCACCAAAACGGTCACATAACCGCCACCGACGAACTCACGACCAATCAGGCGCACTTCAGCAGCCTTGGTCATGGCGTCAGCTGCTTCGATCGCGGGGACCAGGCCGCGGGTCTCGATCATGCCGAGAGCGATGCCCATGGTTTCGTTAGCCATTGCCTACCGGAGAAGGGGGTGGAATGTTCGCCGGTGACATTGCTTGGCCAGGAGGGCAAACGTCAAGGGATTTGGGTCACCTTCCGCATCACTGTCCATAGTAAACACGATAAGCGCGGCTTATACCCCTGTCGCTGACTGTTCGCAACGGCTGTTGGTCGTCAAGTGAGGGCTCGCCCACATTTGCTTGCCAAGCAGCCTGCAATGCATAACTTCACATTTGGCCTTGAATATTTGCCCTAGCGGAAGGGGCGGATTCAACCCTCGTCGACCTGCGGCGCAACAGGCCGTTGCGTCTGTTCAGAGGCCCCGATTCGCCCCCTAGACCACACAATGGAAGGCCTTGAAGGAGCGCTTTGGGCCAGCCCGTTCTCACCATCGCCAGTGGCAACCCCCACAAGGTGGCCGAGATCGAGCGCATGCTGGGCCCCTTGCCAGTGGAGGTGCAACGTCAGCCCGATGATCTCGATGTGGAGGAGACCGGCAGCACCTACCTCGACAATGCCCGCCTCAAGGCCGTTGCAGCAGCCAGGCGAACAGGGACCTGGGCGTTAGCCGACGATTCCGGCCTGGAAGTGGATGCCCTAGACGGCGCCCCTGGATTATTTACGGCCCGTTTTGCCCCAACCGATGGCGAAAAAATCGCGCGTTTAATCGAAGCACTCCGCGACGATCCCTACCGAACCGCCTGCTTCAAAAGTGCAATGGTGCTGTGCACTCCCGAAGGGGAGTGCATTGAGGAAGCTGAAGGCATCTGCTGGGGCGAACTCCTCAAAGCGCCCGCCTATGCGGGTGCAGGGATCGAATCGCTGTTCTGGGTGCGTGAAGCGCAATGCACCTATGGCCAACTGAATGAAAACCAGCTGGCACGTCTTGGAAGCCGTGGGAAAGCGGCTCGCGCCCTCGCCCCTCAACTGCGACGCCATTTAAGGATTGCGTGAACCCCCATCGTGCGGGTGTTGGATGGGGTTCAGCGCATCGCTGACCGGCGATTCATCATCTCAATCGCCCGCATGGCCGCTGCAGCAGCTTCTTCAACATCACCTTCACGGCCGGCGAGGGTTAAGCGACCGAATGCCCCAACCGCTTTCACATCCACAAGGGTGATATTTGAGGATTTTTCTGCTTCATTCGCCGCAATCAACACATAGCCGGCGGGCTCGGTTTCCAGGATGAACATGCTCATCCCGGCTTCGATCATGGAACCACGACGGTTTTGACGATTGATCAACACTGCATGGTCGGGGGTGATCGCCCGGATCACCTCCGTCCAACTCACGTCCGCAGGACTGCGTTGCTCAACCGAACTGCCAATGGCCTCTAACACCACATCGCCGGAGTGGAGCACGGTGCTCTGGTCGCGGTGATAAAGCGCCATCGAACCAAAGGCGCGCTCCACCACCATTTGGCCGAGGCGCACGTTGCTGGCTTTCAGGGCAATATCAGTCACCCGGTGGACCGCCATGCCCGGAGACACTTCCATCCAGAGGCAGGCATCGCCTGGAATCGGCAAAAAGCCCTGACTCACTGAACCCATATAGGCAGCGAGTTGGGGCTGCAACGAATCAATAAAGACATAGGTGCGCAGCTCAATCGACTGCACATGACTGTCCTGCCGCGACAGGCGCGGGGATTCTGAGTCAGTGGTGACAACGCAGCTTGCTCCACTCGGGGAGGCGTGAACCTCCGTTCCGGTGACGAGAGCACTCCCTCCACGTCGCCGCTCGCGGTTGTCGAAGCCGGCGAAACAATTCATGGCGCGGATCTTACCGGAAAGAGACGAACGAAGCGCTTGTCACAGCTTGCGTTGTGGCATAGAGCCGATACTTTCCGCACATCCGCATTTCGGTCTATGGCGTCGTCGAAACAAAGCCCTGCCCAGGGCAGCGAGCTCGCCACCGAACTCAATGCTGAACAAGCGCTCGGGCTTGTGAGCTACAGCCTGATGCAACGGTTGGCCAATGACGTACCAGCGGAACTCCCCTGGCTAGAGATCCCAGGCCGGGAAGCCTCCGATTCCATGCGTCAATTGCGGCAGCGAATGGAATTAACGGCCCTCGCCATCGACACAGGCGCCCCACTCACCACAACGGAAGTGAGCCTTCTCCTCGGGGCGCGGCCCACGGCGGAGATCGTGGAACGCGGTGGCCTCAAGGCCCGACGCATCAGCCGCAACGTCTGGCGACTGAGCCGTGTTGACGACAACGGGGGTGGAAACAGCTTCAAGGACGACCGCTTCCGCCGTCGGCTCTAAGGCCCCTGCTAACAGTCACCGTTAATCAGGGCTGGCATGCTCTAGCGCTTCAGTGCATGACGCAGCCTGGGGTGAACGCGAATCAGGGTTTCCTCACGCGTCCTGCAGCGATTGCAAAGAGTTTTGGAAAGGCTGGCGAGTCCGCCCCCAGCTCAGCAATGTGAATGGGTTCAGCACCTGGATGCCATGAGCGCAAACCTGCTGAAGGAATCAGGCCCGCGCGAGGTGTTTTGCGGACTCACCTCCATCGTGTGGCTCCATCGCCGCATGCCCGATGCCTTCTTCTTGGTCGTCGGGTCCCGCACCTGCGCCCATCTGATTCAAAGCGCGGCCGGCGTGATGATCTTCGCCGAGCCCCGCTTCGGCACGGCAATCCTCAGTGAACGGGACTTAGCCGGTCTGGCCGATGCCCATGACGAACTCAAGCGCGTGGTTCGCAATTTGCTGACCCGGCGCCCGGAGATCCGCACGCTTTTCCTTGTGGGTTCTTGCCCCAGTGAAGTAATCAAACTGGATTTAGCCCGGGCCGCCGAACAGCTCAACCAGGAGCTGGAGGGACGCGTGCGGGTGCTGAACTATTCCGGAAGTGGAATCGAAACCACCTTCACGCAGGGGGAAGACGGTGCGCTGAGCGCCCTCGTGCCGATGCTGCCCACCAGCACCGACCCTCAACTGCTCCTTGTGGGAACCCTGGCCGATGCGGTCGAAGACCGGCTGATCACGCTGTTCAGACGCCTGGGCATCGAGACCATCCGCAGCTTGCCCCCTCGGCAGTCCACAGACCTACCCCCGGTGGGCCCTGGCACCAAAGTGCTGCTCTGCCAGCCCTTCCTCGGTGACACCAGCCGCCGGTTACGGGATAGGGGCGCCGAGATCCTCACCGCTCCCTACCCGCTGGGGGCTGAGGGAAGCCGCCTGTGGATGGAAGCTGCTGCCCGGGCCTGGGGTATCGACAACGACACCATCCGCACCGCCTTGGATCCACTAATGGATCGAGCACGCCAAGCGCTCGAACCTCACCGGCAAACATTGGCCGGCAAACGGATTTTTCTCCTCCCTGAGTCCCAACTGGAAGTGCCATTAGCCCGATTCCTGCAACGGGAGTGCGGCATGGAACTGGTGGAAGTGGGCACCCCCTACCTGAACCGCGACCTGATGCGCAGTGAGTTGGAGCTGCTGCCGGACGGCACACGCGTGATGGAAGGACAGCACGTCGAGCAACAACTTGATCGCGTGCGTGAAGCCCAGCCTGATCTGGTGGTTTGTGGCATGGGACTGGCCAACCCATTGGAGGCGGAGGGGATCGCCACCAAATGGTCGATCGAGTTGGTGTTTAGCCCAATCCACGGCATCGATCAGGCCGGCGAACTGGCGGAACTGTTCTCGCGGCCACTGCACCGCCATCAACGTCTTGCCGCGGCGTGCCAACGCTGAAGGTTGCCCGTGGTCAACGCAGCACGCATTCATTCCCCCAGCTCGACAAGCCGTTTCTCTCGCGATCAACCGTTATGGATCTCACGCTCTGGACCTATGAAGGCCCACCCCATGTTGGGGCCATGCGCATCGCCGCCTCGATGCGAGGGGTTCATTACGTGCTGCATGCACCGCAGGGTGACACGTACGCCGATTTGCTGTTCACCATGATCGAGCGCCGCGGACAGCGGCCTCCGGTCACTTACACCACGTTTCAAGCGCGGGATCTGGGGGGCGACACCGCGGAATTGGTGAAACGCCATGTGCGAGAAGCCGTGGAACGCTTCCAGCCCGATGCCCTTCTGGTGGGGGAAAGCTGCACGGCTGAATTGATCCAAGACCAGCCCGGAGCGCTGGCCTCCGGCATGGGTCTGGGGCTTCCGATCGTGAGTCTGGAACTTCCCGCCTACAGCAAAAAGGAAAACTGGGGTGCTGCCGAAACGCTGTATCAACTGGTGCGAGGTCCGCTACGTCAGCAGCCTGCGAATCCAGAAGCCCACAACCCCCAGGCCTGGAAGCAGCAACAACGCCGGCCACGGGTCAATCTGATGGGCCCATCCCTCCTGGGATTTCGTTGCCGCGATGACGCCCTCGAGATTCGCAAGCTGCTCGATCGGCATGGCATTGAGGTGTCAGTGGTGATGCCCCTGGATGCGTCGGTGGCGGATGTGATGCGGCTACCGGAAGCCGATGTGAATGTGTGCCTCTATCCAGAAATCGCCGAATCCAGCTGCAGCTGGCTGGAGCGAACGTTCGGTCAACCATTTACCCGCACGGTGCCGATCGGCGTCGGTGCCACCACCGACTTCCTGACGGAGCTGCATGCCCTGCTGGGCCTAGAGCCCCCAACAGCCAACGAAGGCATGCAGCAGTCACGGCTTCCCTGGTATTCAGAATCAGTGGACTCGACTTACCTCACCGGCAAGCGGGTGTTCATTTTTGGCGACGGCACCCATGTGCTGGCGGCCGCGCGGATTGCCCAGCAAGAACTGGGCTTCGATGTGGTGGGACTCGGCACCTACAGCCGTGAAATGGCTCGGCCTGTGCGGGCGAAGGCCAAAGACTTGGGCTTGGAAGCACTGATCAGCGACGACTATTTGGCGGTGGAAGCGGCCATGGCCGAAGCGGCCCCCGAACTCGTGCTGGGCACGCAAATGGAACGCCACAGCGCCAAACGGCTTGGGATCCCCTGTGCTGTGATCAGCACGCCGATGCATGTGCAAGACGTGCCGGCCCGCTACAGCCCCCAGATGGGATGGGAAGGCGCGAACGTCATTTTTGACACTTGGGTGCATCCACTAATGATGGGTTTGGAGGAACACTTGATTGGCATGTTCCGCCACGATTTTGAGTTCGTGGATGGACACCAGAGCCATCTTGGCCATCTCGGGGGACTGCAAGCTGCCCAACCTGAACCGGCAACGGCCTCAACCGTGGCCACGATCGTCAGTGATCGTGCAAACAAGGCAGAACTCAGCTGGACAGCAGACGGTGAAGCTGAATTAAAGAAAATCCCCTTCTTCGTGCGAGGCAAGGTTCGGCGCAATACGGAAACCTACGCCCGGGAGCATGGGCGCCAAACCATTGACTGCGAAACGCTTTATGACGCCAAAGCCCACTTCAGCACCCAACCCATTTGACGCCCATCAACGACCCACAGCCCAAGGAGCAATGCCAACAAAAAAAAAAACGAATAAATACCTAGGAATTAATACGCAGATTTTCTCAAATTTTTGGGATTTTTTCGTACTGAAGCCAACACACTTCAACCTGTTGTGTCAGATCATCATTGAGCGATTCAGACGCGCCTTCGCTGCACTTCAATAGCTTTAGGTGGCTCACCACAATGACAACAACTCTCACGCGTCCAGCTGACGGTGAAGGCAGTGTTCAGGTTCACCAGGATCCCTCGGTGAACATTGAAGAAGGGGCTTTGGTGATCGCCGTTTACGGCAAAGGGGGGATCGGCAAATCGACCACCTCCTCCAACCTCTCAGCCGCGTTCTCCAAGCTCGGAAAACGGGTGCTGCAAATCGGCTGCGATCCGAAACACGACAGCACATTCACGCTCACCCACAGCATGGTGCCGACCGTGATCGACATCCTCGAGGAGGTGGACTTCCACAGCGAAGAACTGCGTCCGGATGACTTCATGTTCACCGGATACAACGGGGTGAAATGCGTGGAGAGTGGTGGGCCACCAGCAGGCACTGGCTGCGGAGGCTATGTGACCGGCCAGACCGTGAAGCTGCTGAAGGAACACCATTTGCTCGAAGACACCGACGTGGTGATCTTTGACGTGCTCGGTGATGTGGTGTGCGGTGGATTCGCAGCGCCGCTGCAACACGCCAACTACTGCCTGATCGTGACCGCCAATGATTTTGATTCCATCTTCGCGATGAATCGGATCGTGGCTGCCATTCAGGCCAAAGCGAAAAACTACAAAGTTCGCCTCGGGGGCGTCGTTGCCAATCGATCCGCCGGCACGGATCAGATCGACAAATTTAATGCCCGGACCGGCCTCAAAACCATGGCCCATTTCCGCGATGTGGATGCCATTCGCCGCTCACGCCTCAAAAAATGCACCATCTTCGAGATGGACGAGGCAGATGACGGCGTGCAGGCCGTTCAACAGGAATATCTGAACTTGGCCCGCACCATGCTGAACAACGTTGAACCGTTGGATGCCGCCCCGCTCAAAGACCGCGAAATCTTTGATCTCCTGGGCTTCGATTGATGCAACCTTGCCCCCATCCCCACCGAAGGGGTGGGGGCAAAATCAAAGCTCGATCAACGCGCAAACCTCAGCGCCCTAAGCCCACCAGCTGCATTGAGAGATCCCACATGCGCTCTGCCGTGCGGGGATCCGTTGCCTTATCCGATAATTCTTGGCTGAATTGCTGGCCGTCCTTCTTTTGACGATTACCCCAGCTCCAGTGAACGCCTGACACTGCAAAATCCGGGTCGGCCACAACCTGAGCGACCCGCTCACCAGCCAAGGCCTGGGTGACATAACCACCGGTGATATTTTTCTGAAACCAGGGGAAAATGGTTTGAAAGGCCTTGGGAGTGTTGCGAAATAGAGGGGAATCCGCAACACAGCCTGGGTAGAGAGAACTGAACACAATGCCAGTCTCGGCATGAAGGCGGCGATGCAATTCTTGGGTGGTGATCATATTGCAAAGCTTGCTGTCTTTATAAGCTTTTCCAGGTTTGAATGCCTTGTTATTGGCCATCGTGATTGGAGCTTCAAAACCCGCTTCAAAACCAGACAGATCACCAAGATCAGCGGGGGCAGGAATGGGAATCTTGCCACCAAGCTCCTTGGAATTGGCCGTCACCGTTCCCAAAATGACCACACGCTTTGAAGGATGCGTTGATGCCTTCAACGCAGGCATCAGCAAATGAATCAACAGAAAATGACCAAGATGGTTCGTCGCCATCGAGATCTCATAGCCCTGAGGAGAGCGCTCAGCTTGCTTCAGACGGGGCTTATAAACGGCAGCGTTGCAAACCAGTGCATCAATCGGATGGTGGAGGGATGACACGGCACGGCGAATGCAGTCCAGATCACCCAGATCCATTTGCAGATGCTTCAAACGTTCTTTAGGAATATCAAGTGCATCCGCAGCACCCGCAGCCCTTTGCGGGGAACGGTTGGCTGTGATCACAGTCCAACCCTGACTCGCCAGTGCCTTCACCGTGTTCAGGCCAACACCGGAAGTGGTTCCAGTCACCAAAACTGTGCCAGGGGTACCGGTCATCTCAGCAGAACAGAAGGCGACAGTCTGCCTTGCAGGGACTCGCCCATGACCACCTGGTCATGAATCTCAGCGCCAAATCACCCGCAAGCGGTTAGGCGCAATCCACTGATCCTGCTCATCCATCAAACGACGGTCTCCCCCAAGGGTGAACAGATGGTCAAAGCGCTGCTGCAACTGGCTCAGCTTGCTGGATTCGACCGCGACAACAGCATCCAGTTCGCCATGACGGTCAAGACGCTCCTGGTAGGCAAAGGACAGTTTCACCAGACTGATACTGCCCAGAGCCACGAGCCCAAGCTTGAGCAGAAGGGCAAGAGCACTGCACAACTTCTCGCGCTGCTCAACTTGGAGCTGCAACTCAGCGGCCAAGGTTGCCGCATCAACGGAAGACGCAGGCCCAGGCGATGGTCGCTGCACAGGGCGGGCATGGGAACATCGCCCCCCAGACCTGGCCTGAGGGCGTTGCGTTGAAGCATCAAGACGATTGGAACGGCGTCGTGCAACAACGCCAACCGAAGAGGAAACCAAAGGGATCAATCCGATGCCCGCTTCTAACGCAACGGGCGAATCATGCCAAGGGACATGATTCGCCTTGCAACATTTAGGCGCGATACAAGCTGACGCACAGACGCACAGCCAGAACGCCGGCATGGGCAGCTACCACAAGGGCGATGTAGATCTCGGACTGGGTGAGAGCGCTAGCCATGGAAAACCCTGGAAACGGTTTCATTCTTCCTGCCTGACACGGCAAAACGCCATCATTCGCAAAGGCCTGTCACACCCCCATGAACGCCGAACACCCCGATCCCGTCATCACCATCGATGCCCGTGCGATCCGGGAGCTCGACCTCAGCCCTCTCCAACCCTGGATGGAGCAGTCCTTACCTGAGCGTTTGCAGGCTGGTGCCGTTGTGGAACTGCATTACCAATGGCCGCGGGATGCGGAAGATCCCCGCGAATTAAGTGAATGCCCTGAACCACGCCTGTGGGCTCTACGGGCCGATGCACACCATCCCTGGCTGCCTTTGCTGCTAGAGCGCTCTGCCGGAAGCCTGGCCCAGCACGTGGCCATGCTGGTGCCCCACAACTTCAGCCCGAGCGAAGGCATCCGCTTTGATCCGCAAGCCTTAGAGCTCTGGGTGACCCAGCGTTTGATGCTGCTCGACCATCTCAGCCACGGCCAGGCCCAATCGCAACGAAGAAACCTCGATCAGATGGCAGCCAGCCTCGGCTACGAGCTCAGCCCCGAGTTCTGGGCGCTCCTCGATCAACACCCCCCTCAAGGCCAAGCCAAGGCCAGCTGAATAGCGCGCCGCCCGCTATCGAGGGCAAGAATCAACGCAAGGCCGCGCAACAGAGCCGCCAGGGTGCCTGGTGTGGAGCGATCCAAATGCGACGCACTCCATTGCGCGGCCAAGGCGGCTGTGCCACCCAACAACAGCCCCATCGCGGGATCACCGCGCATCTCAGCCAAAAACTGCAGGGAGGCCGCTGTGGCCGAGCAAGCCACGGCCAGCGTGCTGAAGCGGATCGCAAGCCGAATCGGCACTGCCAAGGTGCGCACCATGAGCGGCACCATCACCAGACCGCCCCCCAAACCCAACATCCCGCCAGCCAGGCCCGCCACTCCTCCAACCGCTACCAAACCAGCCCATGGCAACGACCCCGACTCGTCTGACCCTCCATCTCCCGTGTCCGCCCGGATCGAAACGGTCAGCCCCACGTACATCAGGCACTGAAGCAACAACAGCTGCCAACCCTCCGCCAAACGCCCCAATCGGCTGAACAGCAGCGCCGATCCAAAAGCCGCCAAACCAATGGCCAAGCCCTGCTGGACTGGAATGGTGCGCTGACGCCAATGGGTCACGGTGCCGCCAAGGGCCGTGGGAACAATGGCAAACGTGCTGGTGGCCAGCGCTTGATGGGGCGGTAGTCCCATCCACAGCAGTAAAGGCGCGAAAATCAGTCCTCCGCCAATGCCCAGGAGGCCGGCGAGGGCTCCGGCTAGCAGCCCAAGGGGCACCGCCACCAGCAGATCACCTAGCTCCATGCCCGCCCTTCCAACCACCCCATCCTGTCGGCCCACCCCTCCATGCGGCGGTTTGCTGTTGCCGCAGATGGAACTCGAGGGCCCCCAACACATGGCCCTAGATGCCTGGCTGCTGGATCAATGCGTGCAAGGGGCACTGCCATCCCCGCTGCTTCGCTTTTACACCTGGTCAGGAGCTTGGCTGTCGCTGGGGCACCATCAGCAGGCGCTGCCTGCAGCCTGGAAGATGCTCGAACAAACAGGGCGCTTGCGACGGGTGCGACGCCCAAGCGGAGGGGGCGCCGTGCTCCATGCCGGTGGCCTCACCTACGCGCTGATCTGGCCCCATGCACCGCGCAGGGGGCGGACGGCCTATCAAACCACCAGCCAATGGCTGATCCAGAGTTTCGCGCAGCTGGGCCTCACGCTCCAGGTTGGACAGGCAACAGCAACAGCGGGATCAGCGCACTGCTTCGGGAGCGCTACCGGTGCAGATCTGATCGATTCCAGGGGCCACAAACGAATCGGCAGCGCGCAATTCTGGCGGCGGGGGCACCTTCTTCAACATGGCGAAATCCTGCTGCACCCCCCTGAAGCACTCTGGCGAGACCTGTTCGATAGCGACCCACCACCGGTGCTCGAAGGCCTCACCAGCGAAGGGGTGACGACGTCGTTGACAGCATCACTTCCTCTGATCTGGCCAGGGCTCTCTTGGACACCCCACCGCCTCGATTCATCCCAGTGGGACGCCATCAGGGGCTGGGCCGAGCGTTATCGCTTATCTGGCGACGGTGACGGTTCGTCGTCGAGCAATCCTGAGGCCTGCATCGAGGCCACGGCCTGCACCAAGGGCAAACCAAACGGATAGCCGTTCTGACGCCGGGCCGCCTCAAGCAACGGCGGGGGCAAGCGCAGATTCAACGCCTTGAGAACGGCCTCGCCCACATCCCCCCTCTCCAAGGTTCCCCCAGGCAAGCCAGCGCGGTTGATCACCAACAAGCGGCCTTGGGGGCTGGCTTCCAGGGCCGGCACCGCTTTCCAAAGGGGTTCTCCTTCAGCAATGGAGGGCAAGCTGTCAAGGGGCTGGAGATGATCAGCCACCGTCTGCCTGTCCCATTGCTGCACGGGCAGATCCCGCAATGGTGCATCGTCAATCATGCCAAGCCAACGGCCTGCGCGCGTGACCAACACCCAATCCGCTGGCCTGGCCTCTGCCCCTTTGATTCCCTCCTGGCCACCCAAGCGCAAGTCGCTCAAACGACGCAGCGGCTGATCAGCCTCTAACACCCGGAAACGACGAGCTGTGGCGCTCTGCACCGTGAGCTGCCGCAGAACTTTTTGCAGCATCAGCACCTGAGTTTGATTGCGGGAAGCACCCAGGCCAAACCAACCGAGCATCACCAACCACAGGGCACCGACCCCGCCGCCCTGGGCCAGGAACAGCCACACCCCCATCACAATCGCAAACAGGGAAAGAAAGCGACCACTGGCTGTCGCCACCTGGATGCCTTTGCGCTGGCTCCCGGTGAAATGCCACACCAAGGCCTTAAGAATCAAGCCTCCATCGAGCGGAAGCCCAGGAAGCAAATTGAACAGGGCTAAAACGATATTGATTCCTGCCAGCCTTGAAACGAGCTGCCCCAGGATCGGACTGATATGCGCCGCGGAGTGGTCACCCAGAAGCAGGGCCACACCAAGCACAAGACTCACCAACGGTCCTGCAGCCGCCACTCGGAATGCCCCCATGGCCGTCGAGCATTCCCGCTCCACCCGTGCGACGCCTCCCATCAGAAACAACGTGATGCTGCGCACCTGCACGCCTTCCCGCAGCGCCACCAGAGAGTGGCCGAGCTCATGGAGCAGAACGGAGACAAACAGCAGCAATGCGGTCAGCAGACTGAGCAGCCACGAGCTCCAGCTCCCCAGGGCCTGCACCTCAGCCAAGGAGGACCACTGGGGCTGGGTCACCACCGTGATCAGGGAGACGATCAGGAACCAGCTGGGATGCACCCGCAAAGGAATGCCCCAGATGCGCATCAGCTGCCAGCCTTCACCCACAGAACTTCTCCTCAAGGTCGCAACGCGACCGACAACGTCCCAATCCTAGAAACTGCATTTCAACGGCCTGAAGGAGCCAGCCATGAACGATGCCGCCATCGCCGTCAAGATTTGCGGCCTCACATCCGTCGACCAGGCCGGTGCTGTCGCGGCGCTTGGCGCAGGCGCGATCGGGGTGATTGGCGTCGCAGGGTCGCCACGCTTTGTTGCCGAAAGGCACCGCAGACACTTATTTACCCACCTGCAGCAGCACCATCCCAGGGTGGAACGGGTGTGGGTGGTCGCCGATCTGGAGGATGCAGAATTGAATGCCGCCCTCAGCGGACAAGGAGCACCGTCCGTGATCCAGCTGCATGGCCATGAAACGCCAGAGCGCTGCATCAACCTGCGTCAGCGCCACCCCCAAACCCGCTGGTGGAAAGCCCTGCGGGTGCGACAGCCCCAAGACCTGGACTGCCTGCAACGCTATGAGGCCTGCGTGGATGCGCTGTTGCTGGATGCCTGGAATGCTGAACAACTGGGCGGCACAGGCCATCGGCTCGATTTGCGTTGGCTCCAACAGCTCGAAACCCTGCTGCCGCCGGCTATGCCCTGGTGGCTAGCCGGTGGGATCAGTGCTGAATGGATCCCGGAAGTACTGAGCCAAGTGCATCCCAACGGACTCGATGCCTCCAGTCGGCTGGAAGTGGCGCCAGGCGTCAAAGACCTCACCAAAGTGCGCGATTTGATCCAGGCAACGGCCCACAACTCCGCCACGGGCTAACACCAGCCGATCTCGCAATGGCGTGCTGAAGCGTTAACAAAATCCAGGGCCCTGTCCAAGGGCCCTGACGAATCACCAACTTCAGGTGCTCAGCAGCGCTTCCTGCTGACGCACCAACTCAAAGAACTCCTGCTTCAAGCTGGAGTCATGCCGGAAATCACCACGCACCACGGAATTGACCATGCTGGTTTGTGGCTCGCGAACGCCCCGCCACTTCATGCAGTAGTGCTGGGCTTTAACGATGATCCCTAAACCTTGGGGCTCACACAGGCGCTCGATTTCATCAGCAAGGATCATCACCGCTTCCTCTTGAATGTGAGGCCGCGAGAACACCCAATCAGCAACGCGCGTGAACTTGGACAAGCCAATCACCCGGCTGCCTGGCTTAATCCCAATCCAACAGTTGCCCATGATCGGCACCAAGTGGTGGGAGCAGGCAGAACGCACCGTGATCGGGCCAACGGTGTAGATCTCGTCGAGCTCTTTGACATTGGGAAAACTGGCCACCTTGGGCTGCTGGTGATAGCGGCCCTTAAACACCTCATGGAGATACATGCGAGCGACCCGCTCTGCCGTCTCCTCGGTGTTGTGGTCATTCTCGATATCGATCACAAGGCTGCGGAGCAGATCCCGCACACGGTCACCCACTTCTGCTTCGAGGGCTTGGAGCTCACCGGGAAGGATGTAGTCGGCAATGTTGTCGTTCGCCAGGAACGACACACCAGCCGTCTTCAGACGGGCACTGATTTGAGCAGACACGGTCTGCACGACGCCTTCAGATGCTTGCACCTTGCCACCACTGAGGCCGTGACTGGTGGCTGGAAGAGTTGAAGTCATGGGGGGCGTAGTTAAAAGGCGCCAACGGCGGGCATCAGGGTTAGGTCTTCAATCACCTGGGTGGCCGGTTGCTCGGCTAGGTGAAGAAGTGCATCAGCGGCCTGCTTGAGGGGCAGCATGGCACGCCGATCAAAGGAACTGTCGACCGTGGGGGAATCCCAGAGGGAGGAATCCACCGCACCAAGGGTGAGCGTGCAGGCACGAATGCCGTTGGAGCGCTCTTCTTCAGCCAAACAACGCGTGAAGCTCGCGAGGGCGGCCTTGGTCGTGCAATACGCACCCCAACTCGGAAAAGCATTGCGTGCTGCATGGCTGCTGACGTTAATCACCAAACCACCCACACCACGCATCGCCGGAACAACAGCCGAACAAAGCTGGAAAACACTGGTCAGATTGAGCTGAAGCAACCATTGCCAGCGGTCCAGCGGCATCCCCAGCAACTCACCTGTGTAAGCCGCACCAGCATTGTTAATCAGCACCGAGGGATGCTGACCGTGACTCAGCAGCTGCTCAACGGCCGGCGCAATTGCCGCTGGATCAGCGAGATCGCACGCTTGGTACTGCACACGACGTCCAAGCCCAGCAATCTCAGATGAGAGAGCTTGAAGCGCAGCTTCACTCCGGGCAATCAGCAAAAGATCCCACCCTGCTTCAGCAAAAGTCAAAGCAGTCGCTCGACCGATGCCACGGGACGCCCCAGTGATCAAAACAGAAGGCAAAAAGCAGTCGCAAACCGATCGACCTTAGACAGCCAGGTCGTTTTCTGTCGTGCCAGCGGTTAGCACCCGGCCCGTGGCCCGGAATTTGCGGTAGCGCTGATCGCGCAGCTCCTGTTCAGAGAGGCTGCTGAGCTCTCCCAGATGGCGCTCAATCGCCTCGCGCAACACCTCTCCAGCCTGAAGGGGAGCCCAGTTATTGCCACCGGCAGGCTCAGGCAGCACATCATCCACCACCCCCAAACTGCGCAGATCCGGCCCAGTGATGCGCAAAGCAGTGGCTGCTTCAGGGGCCTTCGCTGCATCGCGCCAAAGAATGGAAGCGCAAGCTTCGGGACTGGCCACGGTGTAGACGCTGTGCTCAAACATCAGCAAGCGGTCTGCCACCCCAATTCCCAAGGCTCCCCCAGATCCACCCTCGCCAATCACCGTGGCGATGATGGGAACGCGCAGTCGAAACATCTCCCGCAAATTGACAGCGATGGCTTCACCCTGACCCTGCTCCTCAGCCAACAAGCCGGCATAGGCACCAGGGGTGTCGATGAAGGTCAGGATTGGCAACCGAAAGCGATCGGCGTGATCCATGAGCCGCAAAGCCTTGCGATAGCCCCCCGGAGTTGCCATCCCGAAGTTGCGGGCGACGTTCTCTTTCGTATCGCGCCCTTTCTGATGCCCCAAGAGCAGCACTGAGCGGTCACCAATCCGACCAATACCTCCCACCAGCGCCTGATCGTCACTGCCACGGCGGTCCCCATGGAGTTCCACCCAGTCGTCGCAGAACATCTGGATGTAATCCAGGGTGCTGGGACGGTGGGGGTGCCGCGCCACCTGAATTTTCTGTGCTGGCGTGAGGTTGGAAAAAATCTCCTCGCGACGGCGAGCAGCCAGGGTCTCCAGCTGCAAGAGCTGCTGACTCACATCGACTTCAGAGCTGCGCGCAAGCTCACGAATCTGCTCGATCTGCTGCTCTAGCTCAACAAGAGGCTTCTCAAATTCGAGCAGATGACGACGGGGCATAACAGCAGTGGGGAAGAAAGATCAGGCGAGGGCAGCCTGCAGCTTGGAGTTGAGATTCAAGGTGGAGAACCCATGCCGCACGGATGCAGCACCGATGAAATCCATCTTTTCCAGCGTGATGTTGTTACGCCCCCAGCTGAAATTGGTGTGGCACTCCTCAAATTCAAGCAGCATTGCCTCAGCAAAACAGGCAAACATCTGACGTTGAGGCTTCTCCATCTCAGCAATTTCCATCATTGTCCAACCAATATCGCTGCCAAACTCAACGATGCCACCCTTAAGCACGTGCACACCAGCACCGGCAACTTTGGCATCAAGATTCTTGGGATAACCCCCGTCGATCATCAAACAGGGTTTGCGCAGGGATGCGGAATCAATGTCGAGGGTGCGGGGCATGCTCGCCACCCAGACCACCACGTCGGCCTCGGGCAAGGCCTGATCAAGGCTCAAAATGCGGCCACCGCCGAGTTCCGTCTGCAGATCGAGCAACGGTTGTTGCTGGCGAGCAACGAGAAGCAACTCGCCCACACCGGTGCGTTGGGAGAGCCATCGACACACCGCACTGCCAATATCACCAGTGGCGCCAACGACGGCCACCTTCGCGACAGACAAGTTAATCCCCAACAGCGGGGCGTTGTTTTCCACCTGGCGACTAATCACCCAAGCGGTATGGGTGTTACCCGTGGTGAACCGTTCCCATTCCAGCGTTGTGCTGCGCACATGCTGATGTTGCAGCAGATTGAAGTTTTCAAAAATAATTGAGGTGAAACCACCAAGGGCTGTGATGTTGATGCCCTTTTTCTGCGCAAGCTCCATGGCATTAAGCACTTTGCGCCGCGCCGTTTTGAAACGGCTCAGCATCTCAGGCACAAAGCAGGAATCGATGTAGGCACCGGTGATCGTTTTCCCAGTGGCGCTGGTCACCTCCACATGCTCAACGAGCTGGGGTGGGGCACTACACCACACATCCAGATCACCTTCAGCGATGTGATCGAATCCGAGCTCTGAGGCCTTACGCCTAGCGGCCTCGAAACTGGTGGAATGTCCGATCAGACCAAACATGTAGCGCCGACGATCAACGAATTGAGGATCCCTGGCCGCAACCGCTGAGGCCTGGTGCCGCCATGCTCTCACGAAAGCATGTAGCGGAAGCTACGTGAGGTTACCCCGATGGGTCGAGCCATCGGGGTGATGGCGCCAATCAGACGGCCAGGGCAGCCGCGGCCATACGCGCAATATCGCGAGAGCTGAAGCCGATCTCATTCAAGGCTTCCTGGTAAGCGATCAAGAAATCTTCGATCAGATCTTCCTTTTCCATCTGCAGCACTGCAGCGTCTTTCGCCACCTCCTCAAGCATGGAGCGAATCAACGGCAGGTTGGCCTTATTGGCCTCCATCAACTCGTCTTTGCTGGCCTCAAAATTGGCCTTGAGCCATTCCTGACCGTAATTGAGGTGGGTGTATTCATCCTTCACCACACCTTCGGTGATTTTGCGAGCGAAAGGATCGGCGACGGGAATATAAATGTGATAAGCCGAGATCGCGAAGGCTTCGATCAAAAGAGCCTGAATGAGCAGGCAGGTCACCACCTTGCCCTCGCTTAAGGCCTGTTGGAAGTTGCCATGCAGGGGAGCAAAGAAGGTGCGGGCGAACTCCATGTCTGCCGTGACGCCAAGATTGTTGCCACAGGCGGTGAAACCCTTCATGTGCTTCATCTCCATCCGAGCCAGCCTCTTGAGCTCATCGGCTTGCTCAGGAATCAGGGTGCCTAGCGAGATGTAGTTGTCGTGCGCTTCTTGCTCACCCTCGATCACGATCGCGTTGATGCGGCTGTAGGCGTCCCTATACGCCGCACTACTGAAATCAGGCAGTTGGGAAGCAGATCCGTCCTGATCACTGATGGCAGCGACCTCAGATGCGTTGAGGGTCGGCATGGATCGTTCGTTCCCATAACTAAGCAATGCGAACGACTGTAACCAGCACAACCGCAAACAGACCGTTCACACCCGCTCAGATCACGAGCTGATCACAGAATCGACAGGGGGCCAATCGCTCGCCAAAAGACTGCGAAACAAGGCCTGCCAGTGCTCCACCACTTGGCCCTCAAGCTGATGTCCCAGGTTGACGCTGGCACCTCGACTGTCGCCCACCACCCCACTGGCGCTGAGGTCTGAGGTCAACCAGGCGCAAGGAGCGGCACCCTCCAAACTCCACCCTTCCGGTGGCGTAGCGGCTGCTGAGCGATCCCGATGCTCCCCATCCACAGGGCGCTGAGGGCCAACAAGCGAGGGGGCCAAGGCGAGCATCAAACTGGTTTCAGCCAAGCCGGCATGCAAACCGGTCTCGAGCTCAGGCGAAGGCAACAGATCGCTGAGTCCACCCACACCGCTCCATAGGAAGCAGGGGAGCACAGCCATGCCAGGCGCCTGAGACCGCACCTCCCTTGCTGCAGCTTGCAGCAGACCAATCTGCCCACCATGGGCGTTGAACAACACCAGGCGGCGAACCCCAAAATCAGCCAACTGACGCGCCACCGTTTCCACCAGCTTGATCAGTAGCTCTGCTGACAACGACAACGTGCCTGGAAAGCCGGCATGTTCTGGAGAAAACCCCAAGGCTTGCACCGGCAAACGCCAAATGGGCAACTCCTCAGGCAACCGCTCCAACACCCGATCAAGCACGCGATCGGCAAACAGGGCATCGGTGGCCAGGGGCAAATGGGGGCCGTGCTGCTCAAGCGCGCCAAACGGCCAGATCACGGTGGAACCTGGGCGCTGCAGGCCAGCCTCGACCTCCGGCCAGGGGAGACACGAGAGGCATCGCTGAGAACTGACCATTATTCCGAACTCCGTCGGCATCAACCCACCCTGCCTGTCAGACTGCATAATCGACGAATCACAGGGGTCCATGGCCGGATCAGGCAGCCTGCAGCCAAAACAACCCAAGGCGCCGAAGCCTTCCGCCGATCTGAAGCCCCCACAGGTGATGCAGATCACCCGTAAGGACGAGCAAAACCGTCTGCGCCGCGAGGCAGACGAAGCCCGTGCTGCCGCTGAAGCCGCTCTCCAACGGGCCCGTGAATTGGAGCAAGCCGCCCAGGAGGCCGGTGCTCCCGCAGCGGCCAACGCACCCATGGCTCCCAAACGGCCAACAACCTCCAAGCCAACTGAAAAAAACGACAACGACCTGTTCGACACCTCCGATTTGGAGGGGCTGACCATGGCCGACCTGCTGGGTCCTGCAGATCGCAAACCCCGCAGCAAGTCCTCGGGCGGTGGTGGCCAGGCAAGCGGCGCCCAGCCAGCCATGCGCAGCCACAGCGTCGACGATTTTGATTTCGACGAAGAGGCCTTTCTGGCTGCCCTCGATGAAAATGCACCGGTGGGAACGACCGGTGATGTGGTCACCGGAACGGTGATCGGTCTGGAAAGCGATGGTGTCTATGTCGACATCGGCGGCAAAGCCCCTGGCTTCATGCCCAAAAGTGAATGCGGTCTTGGGGTGATCACCAACCTCAAGGAACGCTTCCCGAAAGGGCTTGCCATTGAGGTGTTGGTGACGCGTGAGCAAAACGCCGATGGCATGGTCACCATCAGCTGCCGTGCCCTGGCCCTACGCCAAAGCTGGGACAAGGTGAAGCTGCTGGAGAAAGAAGGCAAGGTTGTGCAGGTGAAGGTGAGCGGCTTCAACAGAGGCGGGCTGACCTGCGATCTCGAGGGACTGCGGGGCTTCATACCCCGTTCCCAGCTGCTGGAGGGTGACAACCACGAATCCCTGGTCGGCAAAACCCTTGGGGTTGCCTTCCTGGAGGTGAATTCTGAAACCCGAAAGCTGGTGTTATCGGAAAAGAGAGCAGCCACGGCAGCCCGGTTCACGGAGCTGGAAGTGGGACAGCTGGTGGAAGGCCATGTGGTGGCCGTGAAGCCCTACGGAATCTTCGTTGACCTCGGCGGCATCAGCGGTCTGTTGCACCAGTCCGTGATTACGGGCGGCAGCCTTCGCTCCATGCGAGAGGTGTTTGACCATGGTGATTTGGTGAAGGCCCTGATCACAGAGCTCGACCCGGGCCGGGGCCGCATTGCGCTCAACACCGCCATGCTCGAAGGACAGCCCGGCGAATTGTTGGTTGAAAAGGACAAAGTGATGGCAGAAGCCGTCGACCGAGCCAATCGTGCTCGTAACGTCCTCAGACAACAGGAACAATCAGCCGGATGATCGCGGCCGACCCGCCTCGCAGCACCCCCCTCGACCGTCAGGCCGACTGGGAACTGGATTTTTATTCCAGGCCAATCCTTGAGCCTGACGGCAAAAAACGCTGGGAACTGCTCATCAGCAGCACGCCCGTTTTGGGTCAAGGTGAAGCATTTCGCTACACCCGTCGTTGCCCAGCCAATGAAGTGAATTCCACCTGGCTCACTGAGGCACTCCGCGACGCGATGGCCGCAGCGGAAGCTGAAGGTTGGCGAGCACCCCAACGCCTGCGCTCCTGGCGCAGCGCCATGCGCACGATGGTGCAACGCGCAGCCGCCGCCCTGGAGTTGGAGATGGTGCCCAGTCGCCGCACCTATGCGTTGATCGATTGGATGGCCGAACGCAACCGCGAGGTGTATCCCCTGGAAGAGGGTTATATGGCAGGGCCTCTCGCGCCACCACCCGCTGCCGTGAGCCCGCCCGCTATTCCCCTTCCAGAAGCGGTTCGCGGTGATGCATGGAGCTGGGCCACGCTGCCCCTCGGCACCCTGGTAGAAGCCCAAGATTGGCCCCTTGGCTTCAACGGCCTACTGCCGATTCCAGCCGATCTCGACCCCAACCAACTGATCTCGGGGCTTCGCCTGTTTAGCAGCACACGCGCCTTGGCCTTAGCCGGATGGCTTGGGGGACTCGAACCGGTTCGTCTGAGGGTTGACGGCCGCCAGTTGATTCTCGACGCCGGTCAAGATGACAGCTGGTTGGTGACCGATCTGGATGCGGCCAGTGCAGAAGCGGCCCAACAAGCGCTTGGTCAGACCCGCACCACCGCAGCGGGGCTGCAATTCATCGCCGTGCAGACCACGCCAGACCATCCTCGCTTCGAGGGGTTTTGGATCCTCAGGGATCAACCCGAACCATGAGCAGCGCAGGTGCGCCTGCCGACCCTGGCAACAACGATCCATTGACCGTTCCCGACACGGCCTTTAACACCCTTGAGGGTTGGACCTGGATTGGTTGCTATGGGGGCTATTACCTCAGCTGCGACCTGCTCGAATCCCATCGCTTTGAGCATGGGTTTTTCACACGCCGCTGGCAGGGACGCCAACCCGATGAACTCGCGACCTACCTGTCGGCAGGGATCACGGTGCATCGCCCTCAACAGGTGCACAGCTCCATCGTGTTGGAAGCATCCACGGCGGATCGCCCGCCTTGGCCAGATGGCGATGGCCTCGTGAGTGATCGAGGCAGCCAGAGCTTATGGGTGTGCGGCGCCGACTGCACCCCCGTGCTCTTGGCCGATCCCGAGAGTGGACACGTCGCGGCATGCCATGCCGGGTGGCGAGGCGTTGCCAAGGGCATTTTGCGCGAAGCAGTGCAGCGCTTAGAGCAACGTGGTGGCAAGCGTGAGCAGTTGCTCGTGGCCTTAGGCCCTGCCATCAGCGGTGCGTCCTACCAAGTGGAACAAACCGTGGCCGAGCAGGTGCTGGCATCCCTATCTCCTGGGGGCCAGCGTGCGGCCATCTCCATCGATTCGGAGCTCCGGGCAAGGATCGTTCAGAACGATCCATCGCCAGGTCGCTGCCGGCTCGACATTCGCGCCGCGGCCACAGCCCAGCTGCAAGCAGCGGGGTTGGACGCAACACGGATCAGCCAATGCCCTCTCTGCACTATGGAGGAACCCGCCCTGTTTCATTCCTGGCGGCGCGATCAGGTGAAAGCCGTGCAGTGGAGCGGGATCGTCTCCCAAGCAGACCTCTAACTGGTCCGCTCCAGCTCACCCCAATCCAGGCAGAGCTTGGCCATTGGCCAGCAATCGCAAAGCCACGGCCTCAGCAGCCCGAATGCCATCGATTGCTGCCGAGAGGATGCCCCCGGCATAACCAGCCCCCTCACCGGCAGGGGTTAGGCCGGCGGTGTTGACCGATTCCAAGGTCGTGTTTCGCGGCAGCCGCAGGGGAGAGGATGTGCGGGTTTCGACCCCGGTGAGCAACGCGTCTGGATGGTCATAACCGTTGAGTCGCTTTGCGAAGACCGGTAAAGCTTCCTGAAGGGCGTCGATCATGGGCCTTGGCAGGGCCGTGCGTAGATCAGCCGGTGCCACTCCCGGCTGATAGGACGGCAGGATCGAGCCCATGCCAGTGCTGGGACGATCAGCAAGAAAATCCTCCAAACGTTGCACGGGCGCGCTGTAATCACCGCCCCCAAGGGCAAACGCTTTCTCTTCCAAGACACGCTGAAAGGCCACACCGGCCAAAGGATCCCCGGGAAAACGTTGATAAGGCTCCAAATCCTCATCAGACACAGGCACCACAAGCCCACTATTGGCATTGCGTTCATTGCGGGAGTGCTGGCTCATGCCGTTGGTCACCACCCGTCCGGGCTCACTCGTGGCGCCAACCACCAACCCACCGGGACACATGCAGAAGCTATAGACGCAGCGTCCATTGGCTGCATGGTGCACGAGCTTGTATTCAGCCGCTCCCAGCTGAGGGTGGCCGGCCTGGGCGCCCCAACGCGCCTGATCAATCAAGGGTTGGGGATGCTCAATCCGAAAACCGACAGCGAAAGGCTTCGCTGTCATGGCCACTCCCAAGCGCTCAAGCATCGCGAAGGTGTCGCGAGCAGAATGACCAGGGGCGAGGACCGCTTGGCGACAGGGAATCGTGCTGCCATCAGACAAGCGCAGCCCAACCAGCTGCTGCGTTGGTAATGCCTCGGGGCGCGATGGTGGCTGTGCATCAAGGGGCAACGGCTCAAGGATCAACTCGTCCACCCGGGCGCCAAAACGCACCTCACCGCCCAACTGCTCAATCCGAGAGCGCAAACCGCGCACAACGGTGGCGAGTTTGAAGGTGCCGATATGAGGTCGATGCACCGTGAGGATCTCCGGATTCGCACCACTGGCGACGAGCTCTTCCAGCACTTTGCGCCCGTAATGCTCAGGATCACTCACCTGGCTGTAGAGCTTGCCATCGGAAAAAGTGCCGGCGCCCCCTTCACCAAATTGAACATTGGAATCAGGCTTCAAGGCGGTTGACCGCCGCCAGAAACCAAACGTGTCTGCCGTGCGCTGCTTGACCTGCTGACCCCGCTCCAGCAGCAAGGGACGAAAACCCATCTGAGCCAGCGATAGGGCAGCGAAGTATCCACAGGGACCGGCACCGATCACGACCGGTCGCATGGCCCCTTCAAGGCCATAACCCGCTGGAGCCGTGGCCACTGGGCGATAACGGGTGTCGGGGGCAAGCCGCAGGCGTTGATCAGCCCGATGCTTGCGCAGCACAGCCGATTCACCCCGCACCTCCACATCAAGGCTGTAGATCAGCTGAATGCGTTCACGCCGTCGGGCATCAATGCTGCGCTTAATCAAACGGTGGCTGAGGAGCCGTTCTGGCGGAATGCGCAGACGACGCAAAATGGCCTGTTTTAGATCTTCCGGCCCATGATCAAGAGGCAGCCGAACCTCACTCAAGCGCAACACCGCCGCCCACTGCCTCGGACTGTCTCAAGACCTTACTGAGCCGCGATTCAGCTAACTATCGCGGTCGGGATCATCCTGATGCGTCGTAGACCCTGACCCCGGAAGGAGATAGGCCAGAAGACCGGCACCAACCAAAATCACGCTGATGCCCAAGGCCAGAGGACGATTGGGGCCTGCTGCATCAGTCCAGAGCGCTGTGCTCATAAATGCACCACCCAACAGCACGCATGGAACCATCACCACACCAGCGGCAACGCTGTTCCGCGCCATCGTCAGGCCGCTCCGCAGCGAAGCTGCGCTAGCCCAGCCTCCGCCAAGGACGTACTGAGATCACGATCAGCACCCAGAGGTGTCACACGGGCCAAAAGGGTGCCATCGACAGCGCCTTCCGGCCGCAAATTGACACGTTGACGACGGGGCAAGGCCTGACGGAGATAGGACACAGCAGCCTGCTCATCCGCCTCCGCCACCTCAAGGCAGGCAAGCTGAACCGTGTAATTACGGTTTCGATCACCAATCTGCAAAACGGATGAGGAGCGCACCTGCAACACCTCAGCAGCGTGAACCTGGGGAACGACCGCGACCACAGTCACAACCACCAACAACATCCCAACAAAGACGGCAGCGGACCTTCGCATCCAAGCCAACAAGGCGGGAACCCCCAGCATCAAAGCGATGCTCCGCAGGAGGGACAGAAGCGATGCTCATGGCTGGTGATCGCACCGCAGGAACCGCAGCTGCGGGTGGCATCCATCGCTAATTCAGGATGGGTCGGCAAACCAACCATTTGGGCGTTGCTGCAACCGGGGGGCACCATCGGATAGCAGTTCTCACCGCGACGCACCCTGACGTCAATCAACATTGGTCCTGGGGAGGCAAGAGCCTCACGCAGACCTGACACCAAATTGTCGCGGGCATCAATGCGCACCCCTCCGACCCCGAAGGACTGCGCTAAGGCGACGAAGTCCGGCATGCCTGTCTGCATGTTTGAGGCGGAATAGCGCTCGTCGTAAAAGCTCTCTTGCCACTGGCGAACCATCCCTTGCCACTGGTTGTTGACAATCACCACCTTCACCGGCAGCTGGTATTGCGCCAGGGTTCCCAGTTCCTGAATATTCATCAGGATGCTGGCATCACCGGCCACACAAACAACCGTTGCCTCCGGACAAGCCGCCTGAGCCCCCATGGCAGCAGGCATGCCAAAGCCCATCGTGCCCAGGCCGGCACTACTAATCCATTGACGCGGACCATTACGCAGATACTGCGCCGACCACATTTGATGCTGGCCAACATCGGTTGTGACGATCGCACCCACACAAAGATCCCGTAGAGCGATCAGCACCTCTTGGGGATAAATCTCGCCCTCGGGCGTTGGCACTGTGAGCGGATAATGCCGCTTCCATGTCTCGATCTTGGCCAGCCATGGGGCTGTAGATGGGCGCACATCCCGCTGACGGCTGTGGTTGACCAGCTGAGCCATGCTCTGCGCTAGGTCGCCGAGCACCGCCACATCCGCACGACGGGTTTTGCCCACTTCCGCAGGGTCAATGTCGAAATGCACCACACGCGCCCGGGGCGCAAAGGTGTCGAGCTTGCCGGTGACGCGATCATCGAACCGGGCACCAACCGCAATCAGCAGATCACACTCAGTGACTGCAAAGTTGGCATAGGCCGTGCCATGCATACCCAACATGCCCACCGAAAGGGAATCGTTCTCATCAAAGGCCCCTTTCCCCATCAAGGTGGTGGTCACCGGCAACTGGTGACGATGGGCCAGCTCCGCCAAAGACTGGTGAACACCAGCAGAAATGGCACCACCACCCACATACAGCAAAGGCCGCTGAGCCTCTTGGATGAGGTCAAGCGCAGCTTCCAGCGCTGCCGGATCGGGCTGGGGGGGAAGGCGAAAACCGGGAGGCACCACGGAGCCCGGCGCCACCGGCAGGTAGGAGAACTGCTCCTGCCCCACATCCTTGGGAATATCGATCAACACTGGACCAGGACGGCCAGAGGCGGCGATCAAGAAGGCCTGGGCAACCACCGAAGCAATGTCAGCGGGATCGCGCACCACCCAGGAGTGCTTCACGATCGGAAGCGTGATGCCAAAAATATCGGTTTCTTGGAAGGCATCGGTGCCGATCGCTGGGCGTGGCACCTGACCCGTAATCACCACCATCGGCACCGAGTCCATCTGGGCGGTGGCAATGCCTGTCACCAAATTGGTGGCGCCAGGACCTGAGGTTCCGAAACAAACACCGACTTTGCCAGTGGCCCGGGCATAGGCATCGGCCGCATGGGTGCCTGCCTGCTCATGGCGCACCAAAATGTGCCGCACCCAGCCCTGCTGTTCAGCCACATGCAAGGCGTCATAGATGGGCAAAATTGCACCACCGGGATAGCCAAAAATCGTCTCCACACCATGGCGACGCAAAGCATCCATCAGTGCTTCAGCACCAGTCATCCGTTGCTTTCCGTCCTCCAGGGACGCACCGGAAACCGTTGGTGCAGAAGTCAGGGTCACAGCGTCGTCACACAGGGCCGACCCTCAGATTAAGGGCCCACCTGCCAAGTGGGGGCATCCACGGCTCAGAGCAAGCCGAGGGCATGCAACGGACCGTGACCACTGATCAATTCCAGGAGGAAGGCCGAAAAGCCCACCATGGCCAGACGGCCGTTCCAAACTTCTGAGCTGTTGTTCCAACCCCACTCCCATTTTTCCTGGGGGTAAAGCTTCACCGTGGTGGGCAATTCAGCTGCTTGGTCGAGATTGATCTCTGGACCCTCCAAACTGGAGGCCACCATGTCAGCCAGGCCTTTGATGAAGGGTCCGTAGGTATCAAGAGCCCGCACACGACGGAAATTGACCACACCAGACTCGGTGGCGAGCTCGCGATACTCAATATCGATCTCCTCAAGGGTTTCGATGTGCTCGCTCACGAAGCTGATCGGCACCACCACCAGATCACGGGTCTTGGCTTCACCCAAGGCTTCAAGGGCTTCTTCGGTGTAGGGCTTCAGCCATTCCACCGGTCCCACCCGGCTCTGATACGCGAGGGTGTGGGGATTGGAGGACCCAAGGATCGTCTCCAGTTCCTGCATGATCAATGTGGTGCAAGCTTCGATCTCCTGCTGATAGGGATCACCCGCTTCCTCCACATAACTCTTGGGCACACCATGGGCGCTAAAAAACACATGGGCGTCCTCGGGCACATCCGAAGCACGAATTTCTTCCGCAATCAGCTCCGCCATCGAACGCACATAACCCGGGTGGTCGTACCAACTCCGGATGCAGCGAAGGGGCAGTTGTTGAAAGGCGGCGTCCAGTTGGCGCAAACGCTGTAGCTCACGGAAACTGGAGCCACTGGTGCTGATCGAGAAGTGGGGATAAAGAGGCAGAACCACCACCTGTTCGATGCCATCCGCCTTGATGTCAGCAACGGCAGATTCCGTGAACGGATGCCAATAGCGCATCGCCACGTAGGAGGTGGCTTCAATGCCACGCTGGCGCAACTCGCTTTGAAGCTCACGGGCCTGCTGTTCCGTGATTCGCCGCAGTGGTGAGCCTCCACCAATCGAGCGGTAGGCCTCCTGTGATTTGCCACTCCGCAACGTGCTGATCAACCAGGCCAGCGGCTTCTGCAAAGCCGGAATGGGCAGACGGATGATCTCCGGATCAGCAAACAGGTTGTAGAGAAATGGCCCCACATCCTGAATCCGTTCCGGGCCTCCAAGATTGAGCAGAAGGACGCCGACCCGGGCCATGAAGCACCGCTCTTAAGAACTGGGGGTTGAGCGTAACCCGCATCGACGCCAAGGTGGCGCCATCGTTCTGGCAACTGCCCCATGATCGCGAGCATGGATCTCAGCAGTGATCTAGCCGCCATCAATGCCGCCCTAAGAGCCGAGGGCATCCGCCTGCGCCTTGAGCAACGCGGTCATCGGCTCAATCTGCGTGGCCCCCTCCCTTGCCGCACCACACCTGGCCATATCAAAGTTCAGCGTCTGAGCCTGGGGGTGAGTGCGACGACCACAGGCCTGCAAGAGGCTCGCCAACTGCTGCACTTGGTGGATTTGCAGCTGCGGCGGGAGCAATTCAACTGGCAGCACTGGAGCAGTGGCGCTCTCAAGGATCAACACCAACGACCAGGTCCAGCCAACACAACCACAGACGGTCCAAGCGCAACAAACGGCCCGAGCGCAACCGTCAGCGACCCACTCCACGATGCCTTGGACGCCTTTGAGCGGGCCTTTTTCAACGATCCACAACGGCGGCGATCCCCCGCCGGCAGCCGCACCACCTGGACCTCCGCCTATCGCCCTTACCTGCGACGCCTCGATGCGATCGCCAACGAGCACCAGCTTCCTCTCAGCAGCGCTCTGTTGTCACGCACCCTCAGTAGTTACAGCGATGGCAGCCGCAGCCGCCAGCAATGCGCCACCACCCTGGCGGCCCTCGCCCGGCATTGCAATCTGACGCTGCCAGACAACTGGCGGGCCGAAGCAGCTGGCTATGGACTGCACCGAGCCCGATTCCGCCAGCTGCCCACGGATGGCGAAATCCTGGAGGCGGTGCTGCTCATCCCCAACCCCAGGTGGCGGCTGGTCTACGGGCTGATGGCCACCTATGGGCTCCGCAACCATGAGGTGTTTTTCGCCGACCTCAGTGCCCTGTCGTCTGGAGGAGACCAAGTGCTGAGGGTGCTCCCCACCACCAAGACCGGCGAACACCAGGTGTGGCCCTTCCACCCCGACTGGGTGCAGCGCTTCCAGCTCCAGGACCTAGGCCGCAATCCAACCTTGCTGCCAGCCGTCTGCACCGATCTTCGCCGCACCACGTTGCAACAGGTGGGTCGAAGGGTCGCTGAGCAATTTCGTCGTTACAGCCTGCCTCTAACTCCTTACGACCTACGCCATGCCTGGGCCGTGCGCACAATTCATATCGGCCTTCCCGACACTGTGGCCGCCAGAATGATGGGCCACTCTGTGGCAGTTCACACCCGCACATACCACCACTGGATCACCCGTCGTGACCAGCAGCAGGCGGTTGATGCAGCCCTCTCCCGCCATCTGGCCTGACCAATGACCTCCTTTTTACGGCCCCTGGCCTACCGCTACCGCTGGATCTACGCGACCGTCACGGCAGTGTCGTCGCTGAGTGTGGGAGGGGTGGCTCGCTTACGCGGCCTAGGCCTCGACGCCCTGCGTCCCCGGCTGCAGCCCGGTGCCGCAGTCCTGGATCTTTGCTGCGGCGGCGGCGAGGCAGCTGCCCCCTGGCTCGCTGCTGGATTCAATGTCACCGGTCTGGATGTGTCACCCCTAGCCCTGGAGCTGGCGGGACAACGCCATCCCACGCTGCAACGGGTGGAGGGGCTTGCGGAGGATCCTCCGCTGCAAAACGCCAGCTTTGATGCCATCCAATTGAGTGTGGCCCTGCACGAGTTTCCCCGTCGCGAACGCGACCTGGTGTTGCGTCAATGTCTACGCCTCCTGCGCCCAGGCGGCTGGCTTGTGCTGGTGGATCTACATCCAGCGGGGCCCTGGCTGCACATTCCCCAACAACTGTTCTGCGCCCTGTTCGAAACCAACACCGCCCTCGCCATGCTGGCGGACGACCTCCCCTCCCAGCTCAAGGAACTCGGCTTTCACACCGTGAAGCAGGAGTTACTAGCGGGAAAAGCCCTGCAGCGCATCACCGCCGCACGCCCAGCAAGCCCCTGAGACCCTCCTGCGTTGATTCAGCCATGAACCACAGCAACCTCGATCAAACCGCAGCCGACCTCGGCATGGGGGGGCACCTCGCCCCTGAAACGGATCGTTCTGGCTATCGCAAACGGATGGAACGCCGCCAGCAAGTGCAGCGTCAACGTGTGGAAGAGCGCAACAAGGAAAAGAGCCTGGTGCTGGTGTTCACCGGCCAGGGGAAGGGAAAAACCACCGCCGGGCTTGGGCTCGTGCTACGCACCTTGGGCCATGGCGAACGGGTCGCGGTGGTGCAGTTCATCAAGGGAGGCTGGGAGCCCGGAGAAGCGCGAGCCCTCAAAGCCTTCGGTGACCAGGTGGCCTGGCACGCGCTTGGAGAAGGCTTCACCTGGGAAACCCAAGATCGCGAAAGAGATCAACAGCTGGTGGCCGAAGCCTGGCAGACAGCCCTGGGCTATCTGCGAGACAGCACCTACAAATTGGTGCTATTGGATGAATTAAACGTGGCGTTGAAACTGGGTTACATCGAGGTCGACACAGTGATCGCAGGCCTCAGGGAACGTCCCGAGGTCTGCCATGTGGCGGTCACCGGTCGGGGGGCACCCACTACCCTGGTGGAAGCGGCCGATTTGGTCACTGAAATGACCCTGGTGCACCATCCCTTCCGGGAACAGGGGGTGAAGGCGCAAGCGGGGATCGAATTCTGACGACTTAAGTTGCTTGCAGAACAATCAGGACTGCTCGAGATCGCTGTTCAGCAGTCCTGACGCCGCAGTGAGCACAGAAAGGCCGCTGACCAACAGGGCACGGTGAACAGTCGGATCTTTCCAGCAGGATGGATCTTGGCTTGCACGATCCAGGGCTGAAAGGGTCAGCCGCGCGATGACTCCACTGCGCGCTGCACCAGCGTCCGACATGTCGTCCGACATTGCTAAAGACTCAGACAGTTGATCTAACGGCTCATCTAACCGCGTTTGCAACCATTGGTCCAGCGCTGATGTTTGATCCAGTGCTGACGGTTGGTCCAAAGCTGACGGTGCTGCAGGCAGCTGAAAAGGCCCTTGCTACTGTCAAAACGATCTGGTTAATGAATGGTCTACAAGCGTGCCCTGCTCAAACTCAGCGGCGAAGCGCTGATGGGTGATCAGGGATATGGAATTGATCCTGCCATCGTCCAATCCATTGCCGCAGACGTGGCCAGGGTGATCGCTGGCGGCACCGAGCTTGCCATCGTTGTGGGCGGCGGCAACATCTTCCGAGGGTTAAAGGGTTCTGCTGCAGGGATGGACCGCGCCACTGCCGATTACGTCGGCATGTTGGCGACAGTGATGAATGCCATCACTCTTCAAGACGGCCTTGAGCGCGCCGGTGTGGAAACCCGGGTGCAGACCGCCATCGAAATGCAAGAAGTGGCCGAGCCTTATATCCGTCGCAAAGCCATCCGCCATCTTGAAAAGGGGCGTGTCGTCGTTTTTGGTGCGGGCTGCGGCAATCCCTTTTTCACCACAGACACCACCGCTGCGCTACGAGCAGCTGAAATCAGCGCTGATGTGGTGTTCAAGGCCACCAAGGTGGATGGCGTCTACGACAAAGATCCCGCCAAGTTCGCCGATGCGGTGAAACATGAACACCTCACCTTCCAGCAGGTCTTGAGCGAAGAGCTCGCGGTGATGGACAGCACTGCCATCGCCCTCTGCAAGGACAACAACATCCCCATCGTGGTCTTCAATCTGTTCGAACCTGGCACCATCGGCAAAGCCGTCGCTGGTGAGCCCATCGGTTCCCGGATCAGCAACTAAATCTCGTCATGTCGAAGCAAGACCTCGAAACAAGCATGCAGAAGTCGGTGGAAGCCACCCAACGCATGTTCAACACCATCCGCACGGGCCGGGCGAACTCCTCATTGTTGGATCGCATCTCGGTGGAGTACTACGGCGCTGACACCCCCCTGAAATCCCTGGCGACGCTCACAACCCCCGACTCCCAAACGATTCAAATTCAGCCCTTTGACATGGGGTCTCTCGCCCTGATCGAAAAGGCAATCGCGATGAGCGAACTGGGCTTCACACCCAACAACGACGGGAAAACCATCCGCATCAACGTGCCGCCCCTGACCGAAGAACGGCGCAAAGAGTTTTGCAAACTTGCCTCCAAATACGCCGAAGAAGGCAAGGTGGCCCTGCGCAACATCCGCCGCGACGCGATCGACAAGATCAAGAAACAGGAGAAAGAGGGTGAGTTCTCCGAAGACCAGAGCCACGACGAGCAAGACGGTGTTCAGAAAACACTGGACAAATACATCGGCATCCTCGAGAAACATCTGGCCGATAAAGAAGCCGACATCCTCAAGGTCTGAAGGCAGAATCCAGGGTGAGCCAATCCGACGTGGTGGTGATCGGCGCCGGAGCTGCGGGCGCTGCCACTGCCTTTCATCTCAGTCATGCCGGCCATCGGGTCACGCTGCTGGAGCGTGACCCTGGTGCTGAAAGTGGTCCAGAGGGCTCCGTCAACCGGCGGATCAAGCCCTGTGGCGGTGGCATGGCCGCGTCTGTGCAGCAGTGGTTCCCCTTCTCCCTCTCGCCGGCCGTCGATGAGGTGATTGAGCGGGTGGAGTTCAGCTGGAGTCTCACCGATCCCGTGGTCGCCGAACTTCCCGGATCAGCGTCGTTTTGGATTGTGCGCCGTGAGCAACTCGATGCCCTGCTGATCGAGAAAGCGATCGACAACGGTGCCGAGTTGCTGAGTGGTTTTGAAGTGACCGCCCTGCAACGCAACACTGAAGGTCAATGGCAGGTGTGGGCTGCAGACGGACGCAGCCATTGCGCTCGCGCCGTGGTCATCGCCGATGGCTCTGGATCCCCCTGGCCGGCCCGCTTCGGCCTTGGTCCCAGCAAGCTTCATTTGGCCAGCACCACCTCCGTGCGCCTTGAGGGTCGCGGCAACTTAAAGCAGGGATCAGCCCGATTTGAATTCGGACTGGTTCACCATGGATTTGCCTGGGCGTTCCCCATGGGTGATGGCGTGAACGTGGGCGTCGGTACTTTCATCGGCCGCCATGCCGCCGACAGCGACGCGATCCTTCGCCAGCTGCTGCCTGATCTCGGCTTCTCCGCCACTGCCGGTCTGCGTCAGCAGGCAGCCTTACGCGTGTGGAACGGCCACCAGCCCCTGCATGGGGAGGGCATCCTGGCCGTTGGAGATGCGGCGTCACTGTGTGATCCCTTTCTCGCTGAAGGCCTACGCCCCGCCTTAATGAGCGGCTGCGAAGCAGCCACCTGCCTTGATCGCTGGCTACGCGGTGAGCACAACGATCTGAGCCCCTATTCCCAGCGCATGCGCGCACGCTGGGGCGACTCGATGGCCTGGGGACGGCGCATCGCCCAGGCGTTCTACCGCTTTCCCAAAGTGGGCTATCAGCTCGGGATCAAACGACCAACAGCACCGCAGCGCATTGCCCAGATCCTGTCGGGCGATATGGGCTACGGCGACATCGCGCAACGGGTGATCAAACGGCTCCTGCTGAAGCGGGGCTAAAGATCCAGCTGCAGTTGCTGATCACCATCCTTCACCGCAGTGCGGGAGCGGCGGCGGCGACGGGTCGTCACGGGCGTGAGACCAGCGCGCCGGGATCCATGCCGCTGCTGAATCGCATCGGCGATGCGATCAAAGCCTGCGGCCTGGCGGATCGCCCAGATCCGATCTTTCGCATCCCGCGCAGCAGCCGCTGGATCGACCAAAGGAGCGGGATAGTCAATGCCGATCCGGCAACCCAACCGTTCCCCCCGCTGCGCTTCCAGCTTCCAGGGCTCATGGAGATACACATCAGGTAGCGATGCCAGCTCGGGACACCACTGGCGGATAAAGCAACCCTTGGGGTCATGGTCTTGCCCTTGCTTGACCGGGTTGTAAATGCGGATCGTGTTGATGGCTGTGCTGCCGGACTGCATCTGACACTGGCTCCAGTGGATGCCGGGCTCGTAATCGACGAATTGACGCGCCAAATGCAACCCACAGTCTCGCCACGGCAGCCAGAGGTGGTAGCTGGCAAAGGACATCAACATCGCGCGCATGCGGAAGTTGATCCAGCCGTGGGCCTGCAGGGCACGCATACAGGCATCCACAAAAGGGACGCCTGTGCGGCCCTGCATCCAGGCCTGAAAACGCTCCGCATCCATCGAGCGAATCCCACGCATGAAGGGATGAAAATCATGAAATTCAATCCCTGGCTCACTTTCCAGCTTCTGGATGAAATGACAGTGCCAATGCAAGCGCGAGCCAAAACTGCTGACACCACGCCCGCGGTGGGGGCGCGTGGCCTGCACCACCTCCCGCATCGAAAGACAACCCCAGGTGAGATAGGGCGATAGACGGGAACACCCCCGAAACGCCACGAGCGGGCTGGAGATGCTGTGGGCATAGTGCTGCACGCGACAGGAGAGGAAATCGTCGAGTTCCCGCAACCCCTGCTCCCGGCCACCCAACTGGCGCTGCGGGCAGGGATCAGCTGGCAATTGCAAGGCGTCAGCCGTGGGAATCGGCCCAGGAACAACATCAGGCAAAGGGTGCAGCTGCCGCGGCTTGGGAGCCAGCGATTCCGCCATCCGTTCGTCCCAACGCCTGGCCCACCCCTCTCGCCGTTTCAACGCCCTGATCACACCAAACTGGGGGATTTGAATCCATGGGATGCCATGGTCTCGGGTCCAAGCCAACACCGCACGATCCCGGGCATAGGTGAAGCCATTCCCGGTCTCCTCATGGCTCCAAATGGCAGCAGCACCAAGAGACGATCGCGCCCGCTCCAACACAGCGACCGCCTCACCGCAGCGCACCACAAGAGGTTGTCCAAGCGCAGCCAGCTCATGCCGTAGGTGTTGCAATGACTCGCGGCAAAAGTCCCACTGACGCGCGGAAGCATCCGGTTGCTGCCAATAGCCAGGTTCAACGATGTAAAGCGGAAGCACGGGCCCATGGGCACAAGCCTCCAGAAGAGGGCGATGGTCAACGCTGCGTAGATCGCGCTTAAACCACACCAACTGGAGTGGGGAATGCTGCTCCGCCATCGCCGTTTTCAGAGGCGCTCGCGCAGCTTCAAATCACGAAGCCGTTCATCCACAGACGCCAACAGTTCGATGGCGAACATGGGCGATTCCTGCACCGCAAACAGAAACTTCTCGCGATTCATCTCAATCAACCGACAGGTGGTTTCTGCCGTTGCCGTGCTCAAGCGGCGGTGGTCAGAAGTGACCAGAGCCCCTGCACCAAAAACATCCCCAGCAGAGATCAGCTCATAGCCTTCAAGGCCATCCTCGGTTGTCCAAACCAAACGGATGCGGCCTTCCAACAGACCAAACATGGCCGTCCCCGCTTCTCCAGCCGCAAAAATCACCTCACCGGGTTGAGCAACGCGAACTTCGCGTTTAGCCGCAAGGGCGCGCATGGTGTCAAGTGCGTTCAATCTCCCTGACCCAAAGCGAGGAATGTATTCAAGCGAATCCAAGCTCCCAACGGAAGCGGCAACTTGGATTCCGTCTCAAGTGATGGCGTCGCCGTAGCGGGCCATCAGGCCGTGGTGAGCGTTAGAGCAGCCCCGAATCCTTGCCGCACATCCTCTGGAGTGAGGCGACCGTCATGGTCGAGGTCGAGGGCATCAAACACGGCGTCGCTCCCCATCCACTCATCACGGGTGATACAGCCGTCACCGTTCATATCGTTCAGCAAAAAGATTTCCTGCACGGCATGACGAAAGGCGGCACCGCCCTCCAGTTCCGCCAAGCGATGGGCCAACTGAGCCTCAAGGGTGTCAATCGCCTTACTAAAGCCTTTAATCCCTTCGCCGAGCTTGTCGGTGGCCATGCGATCGTCAGCCATTAAGGCATCGAAACGGTTGCGATCCACATGAATCTGCGCCTCACGGGTCGTGGGATTGGCCGCATCCAATCGGCGCATCAAAGGTGCATCTGTGCTGCGCAGCTGATCCAGGAGCTTGGGCGAAATCGTAAGCAGATCGCAACCCGCTAACTCAACAATTTCATCGGTGTTCCGGAAGCTGGCTCCCATCACCTCCGTGTTGTAGCCGTAGGCCTTGAAATAATTGAAGATACGGGTGACAGACAGCACACCGGGATCTTCTGCCCCGGGGTAGAAATCCCGGCCGGTTTCCGCTTTATACCAATCCAGGATGCGACCGACGAAGGGGGAGATCAACGTGACCCCCGCTTCGGCGCAAGCCACGGCCTGACCGAAACCAAATAACAAGGTGAGATTGCAATGAATGCCCTCTTTCTCCAACACTTCCGCCGCCTTGATTCCTTCCCAAGTGGAGGCAATCTTGATCAGCACCCGGTCGTTGCTGATACCTGCATCGTTGTAAAGGCGGATTAATTTGCGCCCCTTGGCGATCGTGGCTTCGGTGTCAAAGCTGAGGCGGGCATCCACCTCTGTGGACACACGACCAGGCACAATCTTGAGAATTTCCTTGCCGAAGATCACACTGATTTCGTCGAGCGCCTCATGCACCACGTCTTCAACGGGAGCATTCTCACCGAGCAATTGGCGCGAGGAATGCAACGCCTCATCAATTAAAGTTTGATAGTGCGGGTTCTGCGCAGCCGCCAGAATCAACGATGGATTCGTTGTGGCATCTCGAGGTGTAAATCGGCGGATGGCCTCAAGATCACCGGTGTCGGCCACGACCACGGTCATGGCGGACAGCTGTTCAAGAAGAGAAGCCATGGGTGCGCAGGAAGGCTCTGAATCTGTAACGTAGCTAGTTCAGCAAAACTGGCATCCCCGTGTTAACCAGCCGGTTGAACGATGGGAGCCACTGCTGGCTCGACGGCTGTGGTAGAGCCACTGGGTGGAATCTTCTCGATCACCAACAATCCATCGATGATCTGTTTCGCCACCGGCAGCGCCACGGTGGAACCGTAGGCGTTCTCACCCTGAGGTTCATCCACCACCACCAGCACCACGAAGCGAGGATCGTCGATCGGCAATGTGGCAACGAAACTACAAATCAGGGCCCCCGGAACGTATATGCCGTTAAGGGCTTTCTGTGCCGTGCCGGTTTTACCGCCGATGCGATAACCCGGGGTGAACACCCCTTTACCACTGCCGTCCTGCACCACGGTCTCCATCCAATTCAGCACCGTGCGGGTGACATCAGGGCGCATCAAACGCAACCCCCTGATGCGATCAGTGCCGATCAAGCCCTCACCAGCGTGCAATCCGCGGGTGATATGGGGACTGACCAGCCGGCCGCCGTTAGCGAGTAACGCATGCAACTGAACGAGCTTGAGGGGTGTGAGGTTGAACCCTTGACCAAATGAAGCGGTCGCCGGCTCAATGGGTTGGGTGGTGAACTGCTGCTTGGTCTTTAACTGCCCGCCAATGGCACCAGGAAGATCAGTGTCGGGCCGGGATTCAAGCCCCAACCTTGTGAGCCAATCCCAGTAACGCGATGGTTTGAGCTTGCGCATCACCTGGACCATGCCGACATTGCTGGAAACCTGCAACACGGTGGGGTAATCGATCAAACCGTGCTTCTGACGGTCGTGGTTGACGATCGGCCAACCACCGATCGTCAGCTCGCCCACATCATTCACCTTGCCATTCGCCTGAATCACCCCCTCTTGCAAGGCAATCGCCAGGTTGATGGGCTTGAAGGTGGAGCCGGGCTCGTAAAGGTCTTGCACGGACCACTCGCGAAAGCGAGCTGGCGGAAAATCCCAGTAGCGATTGGGGTCGTAGGTGGGGGTGGAGGCAAGGGCCAGCAATTCGCCGTTGCGCACATCCATCACGATGGCCACCCCTTTCTTCGCGTTCCACTCCTTCACCTGGGCGGCAAGGGCTTTGGCAGCCAGCTCTTGAAGACGGGCATCCAACGTGAGCTGAAGGCGCAGGTCATCGCCAAAGAAAATGCCGGGCTTCAGGTTGTCGGGAAGCGGGGTTCCATCCGCACCGCGGCGCAGACTCCAAGCCTGCTCATGGCGCTGCAGATCACGGTGCCGACTTTGCTCAAGGCCAGCCTGTGGGACCCGTTCGAGATTGAGGAAACCCACCACATTGGCGAACAGATCCCCCTGGGGATAAACGCGATAGGGATAAGACTCAAGATCAAGGCCACTGATCGCCAAACGGCGAATCGCCGCGGCCGTCTCGGGATCAATGTCTTCAGCTAAACGAATTCCCGAAGGACGATTGCCCATGCGCTGCACCAGCTCAGCCATGGGCACGGCCAACAACGTCGACAGCTGACGGGCGACATCCAGGGGAGGACGCACCAGGGTGGACGCATCACCAGGGAAGCGGAAATTGTTGGGGTGGGCCCAGAGGCGGAATCGCTCTTCATCGAGGGCCACGAGTCGTCCAGCCCGATCCACAATCGGGCGCCGAGTCCCAAGGGGATCCGTGCGCTGGGTTTGAAGCTGACGGGCTCGGGCCTCGAGGGTGGAGGCCTGGTACACCTGCAACCAGGCCATCCGCCCCATCAAACCCAACAAACACACACAAAACAACCCAAACACCCAGCGCATCCGTGAGGCTGGAACAGGTTCAAGGGCAATCACCCGCTGGCGCGGATGCCGGCGTCGCCGTCGACGCCCCTCCTGCGGGGAATCGCCCATCGATTCAGTATCCCTGCTGAATGGGGCGATCCATCCAGGACTGGATCATGGACAAGACATCCACGTCAGACGCCGTTGCATCCGCCTGGGGAGGCTGGAGATACACCAGGTTGGATGCTTTGGTCGGCACCAACGTTCCGGGCCGGTTGGCTGTTTCTAAAAAATGACGTTCAAGCGTCACCGTTGACTCGGTGAGACGCAGGGACAGGGTACGCGTGTCCTCCAGCTGTCGAAACGCCACAGTCCAGCGATGCTGCCAATGGAGGGTGAGTCCTGCAAGAGCGACCACTGCCAACACAACCCCACAGAGCGATCCATCAGCAACCCGATGCAGACCAGCCAGCAAAGGTGACTGTCGCGCCACCTTCTGACCCGACATTGAGCCCTGAATCAGCTCGAACGCTCCAGACGTGGAGACGCGCTCGGCTTGAACCATGCGTGGCTGGGGAAGAGCACTCACGTCGTGGAGGCGTTCATGGGGTTAGTGAACCACTCACTAAAGCCTCCCGCAAGTCTGCAAAACCCTCACCTGGGCAGGGAGTTGACGGTCAGGACGCCAGCAGGATCAGGTTGACAAACGTGGCAGCATTCCAACAGGCATGCATCACCACGCAAGGCAGCAAACGTCCACTGCTTAAACGCAACAAGGCCAAACCAATCCCCAACACCAGCAGGGGAGGTAACTCTCCGATGCTGAGATGGGCGACTGCAAACACCAACCCACTCAGCACAACCCCCCAACCGCGACCCAGCCAGCGCGCTAACACTGGCAGCAGCACCCCTCGAAACACCAGCTCCTCAAACAGCGGCGCCAGCACCACAGCGGTGAGGGACAAGAGCAGAAGCGCCGGAACGCTATCGCTGCGTAGCACGATTTCCAGCAATGGGTTGCTGCCACCCTGATCGCCAAACAGCAGACCCATCAACCAAGCGGTGAGCGCAACCGGTGGTGTCGCCATCAACCAACCCTTCGCTCCCTGGACCAGAGCCGGGAACAAGGGGGTGGGCCGCCATTGCAGCCAGCCGCCGCCAGGCACGTCATCGTCGCCCAGCTGCTGCAGCTGAACCTTGAGGATGATTAACGGCGGCGAAGCTAAGGCGATATAGCCCAACAGCACAGCGAAAGCCTGGCCGAGAGCATTGGGCTGCGCCCTAGCGATCCAGCTGATGAGCGGTTGAAGCAAAACCGGCGTCACCTGGCCAAGCAGCACAAAGCCACCTGCCACCAGAAGCGTCACATCCACGGGCGTTAGCAGGGGACCAACCAGAGGGGGCCAACTGCGCACCCTTCCGCGGAGGCGCAACCACACCTGCCTCAGCAGCAGCAACACGCCAAGACCTAACGCAGCCATCGGCAGGACTGCGGCCAGCAGCAAGCGGCGAAGGGCCACGGCCGCCACTGCAGCAGCGCGCGGGTCATGGCATTGCAGAGCCGTGCCACCCAAGGCATCGCAGACGCGGCTCCTGAGCAGGGGATCCAGCTGGGGGTTGTCTAATACAGCGGCATTGGCCTCCGACAAGGAAGCACCCTGTTGGTATTGCACCAACGCTTGCTGCAAAGCATCCAGCTCAAAATTTTGCGGCGGCTGAGCCAAGGCCTCCTGGCGTTCGGCGGGATCGTCAGTGAGCGAAGCCAGCAACAGACGCTGACGATCATCCAGCCGATCCAAGGGCACCGCCCGCAGGGCATCCCGCAATTGCCCCGCAGGATCATCACCCACCAGCCAACCTTGCAACAGATCGGACAGGTGATCGGGAACGGCAGGCTCCACGAGCAGCGCTCGCTCCTGCTGTTGCAAGGAGAGCACGGGGGCCACAGAGTCCCGGTCGAGACTAGCGGTCAGGCTTAACACCCATAAAGACACCGCCAAAAACAAGGAGAGAAGGGCCAGCAGCCCCTTGAAGGACAACCAGCGACCCGTCGGCGTCGACGTCAAGAGAGCCAGAGCGAGAGGGGTTGATTCTCACCCACCAATACGATGAATCCGCCCTGCGATCCCCCACCCGGTGTCTCTCCGTCTCCTTCTGGTGCGCCACGGCCTCAGCAGCTTCAACGTGGAGCAGCGCATTCAAGGAAGGGATGACCTGTCTGTTCTCACCGAAGACGGCCAGGAACAGGCGCGCCGCACCGGATGCGCACTGAAGGATGTCCCCATCAGCGCCGCATATAGCTCGCCGTTGCGGCGGGCAGCATCCACCTGCGAGGGCCTGCTGCAGGCCTGGGGCGGAGCCTTGGATCCAGTGATGGACGATGGCCTACTGGAAATCGATTTAGAACCCTGGAGCGGCATGAGCGCCGATGAGCGCGCTGCTCAAGATCCAGACGCCTTCAAAACCTGGAAACAGTGCCCAGAGGCATTGGAGCTAACGCGAAAGGACGGCAGCCGCTATCGGCCCCTGCCGGAGTTAATGGTGCAAGCCAGAGATTTTCTTCGCCGTCTGTTGGAGCGCCACAGCGTCAACAGCAATGACACCGTGCTGGTGGTGGGCCATAACGCCATTCTGCGCTGCCTGATGCTGGTGCTTTTGGGCGAGCCACAGCAGGGTTTCCGGCGGCTACAGGTCGACAATGCATCCCTCTCGGTGTTCAATCTGAGCCCCAAAACCGGCGGTGGCCATCATGTGCAAATCGAGTGCTTAAACAACACCGCCCATCTGGGGCACTCCCTGCCGAAGAAAGGCAAAGGTGCCCGCCTTGTGCTGGTGCGCCACGGTGAAACCAACTGGAATCGCCAAGGCCGCTTCCAAGGTCAGATCGACATCCCCCTCAATGACAACGGCAAGGCCCAAGCGGAAGCGGCCCGGATGTTTCTCGAGGATGTGTCGCTCCAGCGGGCCTACAGCAGCTGCATGTCTCGCCCGCGTCAAACCGCAGAAGGCATCTTGCGCTCCCATCCTGGTGTGCCCATGACAGTGACGCGCGGCTTAGTGGAGATTGGCCATGGCCTCTGGGAAGGCAAGCTGGAAGAGGAGATCAAAGCCGAATGGGGTGCACTCCTGGAGGAGTGGAAGCGCACTCCCGAGACGGTGCAAATGCCTGAAGGGGAAACGATCCAAGACGTTTGGGAGCGTTCGGTCGGCACCTGGACCACGATTGCGAACAGCCTCGCCCCCTCGGAAACCGCCCTTGTGGTGGCCCATGACGCCGTCAATAAAACAATCCTGTGCCAGTTGCTGGGCCTGACGCCCGCTGATATTTGGGCGGTGAAGCAAGGCAATGGTGGCGTCACCGTGGTCGACATGCCGACCGATCCGGGCCAGCCTGCAGTCGTGACTTGTCTGAATCTCACCTCCCATCTGGGTGGAGTCCTGGATCGCACCGCTGCCGGAGCCCTCTGAAATTGATGCCCCAGACCGTTCTGCTCGATCCCGTCAGGATCCTGATCGGCAGCGGTCAGGAGGTGATCAACGATGGGGCAGCTCTGCTGATCAATGGTCAGCTGATTGCCCTCGGAGAAGACGCCCGCTGCCAAGGAGCAAAGGATGGCGTACCGGCGCACAATGCGGCCGACCAACTGCTCGCCCCTTGCTTGGTGGATCCCCATTCAATCCTCGAGGAGCCATTCAGCCAACACAATGAAAATCTGACAAGCCTTCGCCATGCTGCGGCGAGATCTGGCTATGGCCAGGTGGCACTCCTCCCGCAAGCCAAGGTCTGGCGCGACAGCGTGGAACGCCTGCACGCCATCGGCTGCAACACCAACGACGACGTCCGCATCCACCTCTGGGGTGCACTGACCCTGGATGGTGCTGGAGAGCACCTGAGCTGCCATGGTGACTTGCTGGAGCAAGGGGCCATTGGTCTTTGCGACGGCGAGGCCATGGCCGCTCCAGGACTGTTGCAACGCAGCCTGGTGCTCCATGAGATGGGAACGGCACCTGTCCTGGTCGCACCACGGGATCCCCAGCTGCAGGGAGATGGCCTCGTGCGCGAAGGGGTTGAAACCCTGCGCGCTGGATGGCCGATGGATCCCGTTGCCAGTGAAACGCTGCCACTGGGACAACTGCTAGAGCTACAGCGCCTTTTCCCCCAAGCGCGTCTAGTGGCCATGAATGTGTCCACCAGCGAAGGGGTGGCGCTACTGCAACAGGCTGCTGTGCGTCCCCAGAGCAGTGTTCACTGGTGGCACCTGGTGACCGATCGCAGCCAGCTCAGCCCCACGGCCCAGGGTTGGTGTGTGAGGCCTTCCCTCGGAGGCCCTAACGACCGCAATGCCCTGATCGATGCTCTGGACAAGGGTGTGATCACGGCCGTAGGCGTGCATGCCATGCCACTCGACCAGGAAGATTGCCTGCTGCCCCCAGGTCAGCGACGCACCGGACTGGTGGGCCATCAACTGGTGCTCCCCATGCTCTGGCAGTTGCTGATTCAAGAACGCACCTGGTCGATCCCGCAGCTTTGGCAGGCCCTCAGTTTTGGCCCCTCACGACTGCTCCAGCAACCCGAAGAACGCCTCGAGATTGGCAGCAACCGCTGGCTGTTGTTCAATCCCAACCAGCGCTGGCAAGCATCAGGTGATCATCCGGATGCTGCCCGAGGTGCCAACAACCCTCTGCTGGGCCAATGGCTACATGGAGCTGTGGTGGCTTGCGGCCTCAGGAGCCCAATGCACCGAGACGATTCAACGGCCAGAAGCGCCAAATAGCCTTACCGAGAATTTCTGTTTCAGGCAAAAAAGGACCACCGTCCCAAAAACGACTATCCCAACTGTTGGCACGGTTGTCACCCAGCACCAACACATGACCTGGGGGAACGGTCACATTGAGCGTTCGGCACCGACTCATCCCTTGGAGATTCAGTTTGCAGAACGTCGACACATAGGGCTCGTTCAAGGCTGTGCCATTCAGCGTGACTTCTCCTCGAGGGTTCACGATCACCTGATCGCCGGGGATCCCGACCACCCGCTTGATGTAGGCATCACAGTCACGATGATTGAACCCAGGAATCAGGCCGATCACAGGAAGGTTGGCCAATGCGCACCGCAGTCCGGAGGGCGGGTTGGGATCGCGCAAAACAGCATCAAAAGCGTAGGGAGAGTTGAAGACGACGATCTCACCCCGTTGCGGTTTGCGCGTGCGATAGCTGAGCTTCTCGACAAGCAACCGGTCGTTGATCTGTAACCCTGGCAACATTGAGCCGGAGGGAATAAAACGTGCTTCCGCCACGTAATGACGCAAGCCGAAATACAGCGCAAGGGTAAAAAAAACAGGCGCCCAAAAATCCCAGAAAGGGTGCGGTTTCGACGACGGAGATTGGGAAACCTCGGGTTCGACGGATTGGCTTTGGGGGTCTGAATCCGAAGGGATTGATCCGTTGGATTGCCCATCCTTCTGCGCGTCGGCCAACCTGTCTCCAAACATCTTGAGTGCAGGATACGCGCAACGAGCGACTGCTCCTAGCCTGGGCATCAGTGAACTCAGCTATGGTCCGCCCCCGCTGGCAAGAATTACAGACCTCCATGGCGGACCGTTTGTGGCATCGCTGGGATCAAGCGATGGCCCTGATCGCGGCGGCGAACCTCGTCTGGGTGCTGTTTGACGTCACCTATGTGCCACTGCGCAGCTTTTGGCTGCAACGCACCTTGTACCCACTGCCCTCGGCCACAGTCGAGATCCCCCTGCCTTGGCTGCCTGATCTCACCCCGATCTACGACCCTGTGAAGGGGATCGAAGCTCACCGCGACACCACGGCTTACATCGCCCATTTTCGCGACCTGGAACAACTTGCGGATGCGCAAGGCATCAACAGTCCGGCAGCACAACAGCGCCGACTGGAGATGGTGGTGCTCAGCAGTCAGTTGATCGACGACAACCCCTTCGTGAGTTCCGGCAATGCCGGCACGCTCGAAAAACTCAAGAACCGACTGCGGGCCAGGGCTGGCCGGGAGTCCGCCAAACAAGCCGCGGCCTATCTCCTGAGTGACAGCTATCTGAACAGCCATGACTGGGAGCAAGAACGGGACTTCTGGAACCGTCAGATTCTGCCGTTGGCAGCGATCAATTCCTGGCGCGGTATCGATGAAAGTGGGCTGCCGATTGACAATGCCTGGCGGATCGACATCCCGTTCCAGATTCTCTTTTTGCTTGACATCCTGCTGCGCGCCTTTCGCCTGAAGCAGCGCTATCCAGGCATTCATTGGCGCGATGCCCTCTTGCGTCGCTGGATCGACCTGCCACTGGTTCTTCCTTTCTGGCGTGTCCTGCGCGTCATCCCCGTCACCGAACGCCTCTCCAAGGCCCAACTCATCCAACTCGAACCCTTGCGTACCGCGGTGAGTCGCGCTGTTGTTGCCGTGCTGGCTCTCGAACTGTTTGAGGTGCTCACGGTCCGCATCATTGATGCAATGCAGGGCCTGGTACGTTCCCCACGACTCCCGCAACGCATCCGCAAATTACGTAGCCATCAATCCATCGATGACAACGGCGAACGGGAACTGGCGGAACTCTTACGCCTCTGGATTCCGCTGTTACTCACTCAAGTGGGCCCAGGAATGCGACCTCAATTGGTGGCACTGTTTGGCCATGCCCTCCAGCGCAGCCTGAATGAGGTGATGGTGCCAGCACCTCTACGCGAGCTGGCACCCCTTCAACGCGCAGAAACAGAATTGAGTCGACAGCTTGCGGGAACCATGGTGGACACCCTGCTGGGCTTGTCGCGCACAGCGGGCGACCGATTGGGCAAGCGCGACGTGACCATGGAAGATTTATCGATCGATGTACTCGACCGCTTCTGGGATGAACTCGCCCACACGTTGGAGCAAGGGCCAGTGCTCGATCGCAGCCAGGAACTGATTGCAACCTTCTTGAATGAGCTCAAACGCACTGGCGTGCGCCAGCTGCGGCAACAAGGCGGAGTGAGCGAACTCATTACCGAACTGGATGGACTCAACTTCAGCGCTGAAAAGCCTGAGACCACTGGTCAAGTTTGAAACCAACCAAAAACTGACCGTCAGAGAGAGCAAGAAATGGGCGCTTAATTAACTTGCCATCGGCAGCAAGGGCATCAAGCGCTTCTTCATCACTCATCGCTTTGACCACTGCGGAACCGAAAGCGCGGTAACTCAGACCGCTGGTGTTAAAGAGAGGCTTACGCGTCCCAAAAAAGGCAGCCGCTTCAGCAAGCAACTCGCGCGATGGAGGTGATTCTGTGATGTCAATCACGTCACCAGCCAATCCCTGCTGCTCAAGCCACGCGAGTGCCTTTCGGCATGTTGAGCAGCGGGAATAACTCCAGATGCGCAGTGGTTGAACCAAGGATCACTGACCAAGAAGATTCTTCACAGCACCGAGCAAACTATTCGAGCCCTTACCGGCACCATCAGCAGGGCGTGTACGCACAGTCACATCACCATTGACACTTGTACGGCAGCTCAGGCGATAGTTCGCGGGACGGTCGGCAAGATAAACCTCCTCGACATCACTGCGGGGCGAGAGATTCTGGGCGCCTTCCACAACTTCCACCACACAGGTGCCGCATTGGCCCACGCCACCGCAGTTGTTGAGGTTGTTCAAACCCTTATAGGGGTTGATACCAGCGGAAAGAGCGGCTTTACGCAAATTGGCTCCCTCGATGCAACCGACCTGCTGGCCTTCCTGCTCAAAACGGATGGTGGGCACGGGTCGTTCACATGCTGGGCGGGCACTAACTTACAAGGAAGCGGGCTCATTCCGACGCATCTGCAACGAATCCGTCCGGAACGTCACCACGGGAGCTGCCAGCCTCAGCGGCCGCTACGCATGCCTGCACCAAGGGCAAGACGGCATCAGCATCACGCCAACCACCAATCGCCGTCACCCGTCCCTCCAGATTTTTGTAGATCCGAAAGAATTCCGCCACGTCCTCGAGCTGATTGGGCGCGATTTGTCGGATGCTCTCAATGCCCCTCTGGCGTGGATCCACCACCGGAACACAGAGAATTTTGCCGTCGTAATGCCCCGTGTCGTGCATGTCCAACACGCCAATTGGCCTGGCGACAATCAGACAACCCGCAAACGTGGGTTCTTCCATGATCACCATGGCATCGAGCGGCGAACCATCCTCCGCGAGGGTGTTGGGAATAAACCCGTAATCAAAGGGATAACGAACAGACGAATGGAGAACGCGATCGAGAGCCATCACCCCCGCAGGCTCCAAGTATTCATATTTATTGCGGCTCCCTGCAGGGATCTCAACGACCAGGTTGACGAGACCCGGCGATGGCGAGGGAGGAAGGGAGTGAAGATCCATCGCGATCCTCCGCAATGGTGGTCGTCACCGATCCTGACGGACGATCGGTGATTACTGCAACCACAGGGACGCCAACAGTGGCAAGGGCGAGGGAGAAACCAATCAGCAGCAACGCAGGACCTGCTAGATCGAGGGTTTCAATCCCAGAAGCTTCAGGTGGAGGAGGCTCGGAATGGGAACCGTTGGCTGGCTCGGGGTCCATGCAGGGGTCAGAAAGGACAACCCGTTCAGGCGTTGACAACAACGAAGCGAGAACGAGTGGCATCGGCTTGTACAAAACCGATGGATATGCATCATGCCACTGAATCGAGGCGTCAAGCCGCCGGTCGGTCTTGACGCTCCCGGCGAACTGCGAGGTCGGAAGGGTCTCCAGCACTGACCTGAAGGCCATCCAGCTGGGCTCGAATCATGCGCAACTCGTCAAGAATTGCTGACAAGCACTGCTGCGTTGGCGTCGACGGTGAATTCAGCACCTCGACAACGACCTCCTTGATCCGGAGAACATCTTTTGCGAAGCGCGCAACTTCGTTGGGATGGAACAACAGGGGATCTTTTTGATCGCTTCTGTATTCAGGGTTGAGCTTGCGAGGATTAAACGGTGGATTGAGATTGCGGGGATCGGTATTGGTGTAGCGATAAACCGAAGCCCGCGAACGGTTTAGAGATTTTTGAACGTCGTCGATGCCCACAAGCGACTCAGATCGAGCCATCACGGCATCGACGTCGGCACTACCTTCAACGCTCGAACCAGACGCAGAAAGCGCGGAATCAACCGAACGGGAAAACATGAAGGAGGCCTGTTGAGGCTTGGCTTTGCGCGGAGGCTAGCAGTTGAGACTCATGGCGCAGCCTCGATTGCCAGCGATCGTGCCACTTCCATAATTGCCCACCCGCGGGGTTCTTCATGCAGCGGTGATAGCTTCCCGCTTCCCCTGCCTTTTCCTTCCCATGCGCGTCTCCCGCCTGATGCTGGTGACGCTGCGGGATGTGCCCGCAGACGCGGAAATCGCATCCCATCAGCTGCTGTTGCGTGGTGGCTATATCCGCCGCGTTGGCTCCGGGATCTACGCCTACCTGCCACTGATGTGGAAAGTACTGCGCAACATCAGCGCAATTGTGCAGCAAGAAATGGATGCCACCGGCGCCCTAGAAACCCTGCTGCCCCAGCTTCAGCCTGCTGAGCTTTGGGAACGCAGTGGCCGCTGGCAGGGCTACACCGCTGGTGAAGGGATCATGTTTTACCTCGAAGACCGCCAGGGGCGTCAGGTGGGACTCGGACCGACCCATGAGGAAGTCGTCACTTCCCTGGCAAGCGAACTGCTGCGCTCCTACCGCCAACTGCCGGTGACGATTTATCAGATTCAGAGCAAATTCAGAGACGAAATCCGTCCCCGTTTTGGCTTGATGCGCGGGCGCGAATTCATCATGAAAGACGCCTACTCATTCCACGCCAGCGAGCAGGACTTGAGCTGCTGCTACGCCGAGATGGACCAGGCCTACAGGCGCATCTTTGAACGCTGCGGGCTTCAGGTGGTGGCAGTCGAAGCGGATAGCGGTGCCATCGGCGGCGCTGCATCGCAGGAATTCATGGTGACGGCGGAAGCCGGAGAAGACTTAATCCTCACCAGTGAGGACGGCCGCTATGCCGCCAATCTGGAAAAGGCAGTGTCCATCCCCACCCCAGCGGTCCCCCTTCCTGGTGGGGATGAGCAGGTGATCGACACCCCAAACCAAGCCAGCCTTGAGCAGCTCTGCGGCGGCCAAGATCTCCACGCCAGCCAAGTGGTAAAGGTGCTAGCCCTTCTGGCAAGGCTGGAATCCGGGCGCCAGCAACCGGTGCTCGTCAGTCTTCGGGGCGACCATGAGCTCAATGAGGTGAAATTGGTCAATGCCGTGAGTGCCGCTCTAGGCGACGGCGTTCTTGATATCACTCCCGTCAGCGTCGAGCAGATCGCCAATCAGGGATTAGCGCCCTGGCCCTTTGGTGCCCTCGGTCCCGATCTCCCTGACAGTGCATTGAAGGGAGCTAAAAGCTGGACAACCCATTTTCTCCGCTTTGCTGATCCCACCGCCCTCGCGCTCGAGCGCTTCGTGTGTGGGGCCAACACCCTTGATCAGCATCGGTGGGGAAGCAGCTGGAGCAGCCTGGGGTGCAAACCGCAAGCCATCGACCTTCGCAATGCCCAAGCGGGAGACCGGTGCGTTCAAGCTCCTGAGCAAATGCTGATCGCCCGCCGCGGCATTGAAGTGGGCCATATCTTTCAACTTGGGCGCAAATATTCCCAAGCCATGGATGCCACCTTTACAAGCGCGGAAGGTGACCAGCAGGCGTTCTGGATGGGCTGCTATGGCATTGGCATCTCGCGGCTCGCTCAAGCTGCAGTGGAACAGCACCACGACAAGAGTGGAATTTGCTGGCCTCTGGCCATCGCCCCCTTCGCGGTGGTGATTGTGGTGGCAAACATGCAGGACGATGCCCAGCTGGCCTTAGGCAATAAGCTCTACGGCACCCTCCAATCCAGCGGCATTGATGTGCTGCTCGACGACCGCAAGGAACGGGCTGGCGTGAAGTTTAAAGATGCCGACTTGATTGGCATCCCCTGGCGCGTGGTTGTGGGACGCGATGCGGCCCATGGCCAAGTGGAACTTGTCGAGCGCGCAACCCGAAACATTCAGGTGCTTCCCCACGCCGAAGCGGTCACAACCCTGCAGGAGGTGATTCAAACCATCACCCCCCCTACAGTCAACTGATCTCAGAGCACCGCCCATGTTCTCAGCCCTGCATCGCCTGTCCAGACAACTGATGAACCTGACCTTGGCGACATGCCTGGGTCTGTGTTTCATGCTGACAGCCTGCTCAGGCGCAGGAGCCTCCACCCTCAGCGGGGATTACGTCGAAGACACGGTGGCCGTAGTGCACACCTTGCAATCCACCATCGCCATGGCACAAGACGCAGAAGGCCGTGCTGAAGCAGAAACCGCAGCGACTGATCTGATCAACGACTACATGTCGCGTTACCGCCCCCGCCCTCAAGTGAATGGCCTCAGCTCCTTCACCACGATGCAAACAGCCTTGAATTCCTTAGCGGGCCACTACAAGACCTACGCCAACCGCCCACTGCCCGAAACCCTACGGGCACGGGTCGACAAAGAACTTGGCAAAGCGGAAAAGGCAGCCGTTCGCGGCAGCTGAGCCCTTGATCCAATTCGCAACGATTCCCCCAACCCTTTTGACCGAGGGCAGGGGGAGCTGCGAAAATACTTAATTGTGCAGTCTGGCGGCTTCGGGCCGCAGTGTCTTTGGCCAACGTTGTCGTCATCGGTGCTCAGTGGGGTGACGAGGGAAAAGGGAAGATCACCGATCTCCTCAGTCGCTCCGCTGATGTAGTTGTCCGGTATCAGGGCGGCGTTAACGCAGGACACACGATCGTGGTGGACGATCAGGTGCTGAAGCTGCACCTGATTCCTTCCGGCATCCTTTACCCAGATACCGATTGCCTGATCGGCTCAGGCACCGTGGTGGATCCCAAGGTGATGCTTGGGGAGCTCGACATGCTGATCGCCAACGGCATTGATATTTCAGGGCTGAAGCTGTCGTCGACAGCCCACGTGACCATGCCCTATCACCGTCTCCTTGATGAGGCGATGGAGAAGCAACGCGGCGACCGCAAAATTGGCACCACAGGCCGGGGCATTGGTCCCACCTATGCCGACAAGTCGCAGCGCAGCGGGATCCGTGTGATTGACCTGCTGGATGAAGCGCGATTCCGCGATCGCCTCGACGGCCCGCTGAAAGAAAAGAATCAGCTGCTGCAAACCATCTATGGCGTTGATCCCCTCGATCCCGAGGACGTGATCAGCGAATACCTCGCCTACGGCAAGCGTCTTGCCCCCCACGTGGTGGACTGCACCCGGGAAATTCATCAAGCGGCCCGCAACCGCAAAAATATTCTGTTTGAAGGAGCTCAGGGGACCCTGCTCGATCTCGATCACGGCACCTATCCCTACGTCACCTCCTCCAATCCCATTTCAGGTGGCGCCTGCATCGGCGCTGGGGTCGGCCCCACCCTGATCGACCGGGTCATTGGTGTCGCCAAGGCCTACACAACTCGCGTCGGCGAGGGGCCCTTCCCCACCGAACTCGAAGGCAGCCTCAACGACCACCTCTGCGACCGTGGCGGTGAATTCGGCACCACAACCGGTCGCCGTCGCCGCTGCGGTTGGTTCGACGGTGTGATCGGCCGCTACGCCGTTGGCGTGAATGGTCTTGATTGCCTGGCCATCACCAAGCTCGACGTGCTCGACGAACTCGATGAACTTCAAGTTTGCGTGGCCTACGACCTCGACGGTGAGCGAATCGAACACTTCCCCTCCTGCGCAGAGGAATTCGCCCGTTGCAAGCCAATCTTCGTGACCCTTCCCGGCTGGCAATGCTCCACAGCCGAATGTCGCACCCTGGCAGACCTGCCGGAGAAAGCGATGGCCTACTTGCGCTTCCTGGCGGATCTGATGGAAGTGCCGATTGCGATTGTGTCGCTCGGTGCAGGTCGCGATCAAACGATCGTGGTGGAAGACCCGATCCATGGGCCGAAACGCGCCTTGCTCAGCGCCTGATCAGGACCGCAAACCGTCAGGGGTAAGACTGCGCACAACAACACACTTCCCCTGCATGAGCGCATCACGCTTCAACGACCATGCCGTACTCGATGTGGTGGGTATTGGCAATGCCATCGTTGACGTGCTCGTCCAGACCGACGACACCTTCCTCAACGACCATGGCCTCCAAAAAGGTGGGATGGCCTTGATCGATGAGCAGCAGGCCGAAACGCTCTACCAAGCCAGCGGCCCGGGCCAAGAAACCTCCGGCGGCTCCGTTGCCAACACCATGGTGGGGATTGCACAGCTGGGAGGTCGCACTGGATTCATCGGCCGGGTGCGCGATGACCAACTGGGCTCGATCTTCAGTCATGACATCCAAGCGGTGGGAACTCGATTTGAGACGCCAGCCGCCACAAGCGGAGCGACCACGGCCCGCTGCCTGATCTATGTGACTCCAGATGCAGAGCGCACAATGTGCACCTTTCTTGGGGCATCCACCCAGCTGGAACCAGACGATCTGGATCTGTCGATGGTGAAGCAAACCAAAATGCTCTATCTCGAGGGCTATCTCTGGGATAGCCCGGCAGCCAAGCGAGCCTTTGTGGCTGGTGCCGAAGCATGCCGGGCAGCGGGGGGCCAGGTGGCGTTATCACTCTCGGACGGCTTTTGCGTTGACCGTCACCGGGACAGCTTTCTCGAGCTCGTCCATGGCCATGTGGATGTGCTGTTCGCGAACGAGGTGGAGATCAAATCGCTCTACCAAACCGATGACTTCGACACCGCCCTCGAACACGTGCGCGGCCGCTGTTCTGTGATCGCGATCACCCGCAGCGATCAAGGATCCGTGGTGCTGAGCAGTGATCAACGCTGGGATGTGGGCATCTTCAGTCTTGGGGACCTGGTGGACACCACCGGTGCTGGCGATCTCTATGCCGGCGGATTCCTACAGGCTTACACCCAAGGAGAATCGCTGGAACGTTGTGGGCAGCTTGGGGCACTCTGTGCCGGCCAAATTGTCACCCAGCTGGGTGCCCGCTCCCAGGTGTGCCTCAAGGAACTGGCCAGCACCCATCTCAACTGAGCTCTGGTGGTGCCTGGGGGATCGACTGCATCACCCAGGCACCATAGGCGGCAGAGGCTTGCGCTTCCCAATGGAGAATTTCGGGGGTGTCGTAGCTGTGCAGCGCCTGCAACCCCTGGTGGAGAGCAGGCCATCCCGCTCGGGTCGTTTTGATCAGAAGTTGAACTTCTTGTGCACACGCCAGCTGGCCTTGCCAGCGATAGGTGGAGCGCACAGGGCCGCGACTGACGCACGCCGCTAATCCTCGCTCCACCAACGCCTTGGCGAGAGCCTCAGCTTTGGCGTCATCTGCCTCGGTGGTGAGCACCAAGATCACGGGTTCTGCAGGGATAGGCTCCATGGCGATCAGCCCACTTGGGCCAGTAGCTGCTCCACGCTATGCACAACTGGAATCGACGATGGCGGGGCAGGACGACGCAGCAACCACAGCGCGAGATCCAGGTCGGCACAAACGCGATGCCAACTGTGCTCGGTGACACCACCGGACTGCCGACACACCACGGCGTCGATCTGCCAATGACGACAGAGAGCATGTTCGAGGCCAGGCGGCACAGCACCCTGGTGCGGACGTAGCAACGCCAGCTGGTCATCAGCCAGGCCTGCTGCCACCGCCTGGCGCAACGCCAGAGGTGTCGGCAGCACCCGCGCATGGAGTTGGGCACCCGCCGCCTGCAGCGGAGGCACCACAGCCCCGAGCTGTCGCGCCCCCAAGGCCAGCAGCACACGCTTCCCGGCCAGATCAACCCTGGGAATGGCCTCCACACGGTCAATCACCCGCGCCGCCGGTGCAGGTTCGAGCGGGCGCTCAAAACGAAACAATGGGCAATTCAGCACATCGACCGCTTGCACCAACTGGGTGGTCACCTGCGTGGCAAAGGGATGGGTGGCATCCACCAACAGATCGACATTGGCGCTCCGTACCCGGGCGACGATCGTTTCTGGATCCCCTAGGGCACCAACCCACCGGTGACGGAGAGGCAACGGCCGATAGGGCTGAACTGCAGCCTCTGTCACCACGCTCACACTGACCTGCCAGCCCCTCTCCAACAAAGCTCTCGCCAAGGATGGGCCCTCGCCTGTTCCGGCCAAGAGCCAGACATGGAGCTGGCGATTCCGCAGCTTGTGCATCAGGATGGCGCTCTGTTGCAACGCACTGGCCGGCGATGAATCACTGCGTGCTCGAAGTGGACGTGATCCAGGCACCCACCCTTCGCTACACCCAGGACAACCAGACCCCAATTGCCGAAATGGACGTGCGGTTTGATGGCCTGCGGCCCGACGATCCCCCGGGTCAGCTGAAAGTCGTGGGATGGGGCAACCTGGCACAAGATTTGCAGAATCGAGTGCAGGTGGGGCAGCGTCTGCTGATCGAAGGTCGTTTGCGCATGAACACGGTGCCGCGGCAGGACGGCACCAAGGAGAAGCGTGCCGAATTCACCCTGTCCAGGCTTCACCCGATCAATGCCCCCAGCGCGCCCCCAGCCCAGGGCCAGCGTCAAGGCGCGCCGGCACCTGTGCCCCAGGGCGCGCCGACCGCTGCTCCTTCGGCACCGGCTCCTGACGCTGCCCAGTGGAACAGTGCCCCGTTGGTACCAGACACCGACGACATTCCGTTTTGACAACGGAGCTGAATGATCAAGTGGGGCGGGCATCCCCCTCCAGGCGTTCAGCAGCACACACCAACAACTGCCCCAGCTCCCTCTCAAGAGCAGCAAGATCAAGCCGCAACTCAGACCAACGGCCGCGATCAATCTGCTGAAGCAACCAAGCCCGATCGCGATCAAGCTCTTGCATGACGTTGGCGAGATCGGATTGATCATCTCGGCTGGGGGAGCTGCTCTCCATCAGACGCGTGCAGGACGATTGATCTATTCTCGCGCCCGCAACGCAGTTGCGCGGAACGTGCAGCAAAGTGGCGGTCATGAAAGATCTGTTCTCACCGGGCAACCTGATCACCATTGCCGGCGGCGTGCTCACCGTGGTGGGAGCCATTGCCTACGGCACCAGTAATGCCAACCTCAGCCTTCCCACAATTTTCTACGGGATCCCGATCCTGCTGGGGGGGCTGGCGTTGAAATCATCGGAATTACCGCCAGCCCAACGGGTGGTGCCTGCCACCACCTTCAAAGCGCAGCGCGAAGCTGCTGCACCCGAGCTCAGCAAACTGCTGGCGGATGTGACGCGTTGGCGTTACGGCCAAAAAGCCCATCTGGAATCGTCCCTGGAAGCCCTCAAGCTGTGGGACGAGGACACACCACCCCAATTGTTGGAAATTGAAGAGCTGAACGGTCCTGAGGGCTATGGGCTGCGTCTGCGTTTTGAGCTCGGTGCGGTGAGCCTGGAGCGCTGGACAGCGCAACAGGAAAGGCTTGGACGCTTTTTTGCAAAAGGGCTCCGGGCCGAGCTCGATGATCTCGGTGAAGAGCGCATCGATCTCCGACTTCTGCAGACGCCTGCCCCGGCTGCAGGTCAGCATGGAGAGCAGTGAACGCGAGCAATGGCCAGCGACGACGCCCTGAGGGTCTCTGTTCTCAGTGAAGCCCTGCCCTACATCCAGCGATTCGCCGGCCGGCGGATTGTTGTTAAATATGGCGGGGCTGCCATGGCCCACGCCGAGCTACGCGAGGCGGTGTTTCGTGACCTCGCTCTCCTCACCAGCGTTGGGGTTCAACCGGTGGTGGTCCACGGCGGGGGGCCTGAGATCAATACCTGGCTGAACCGTCTCGACATTCCCGCCGAATTCCGGGACGGCCTGCGCGTGACCGATCCCGCCACCATGGACGTGGTGGAAATGGTGCTAGTCGGTCGCGTTAACAAACAGATCGTTAATGGGCTCAACAAGCTCGATGCCCGTGCCGTCGGCCTCAGTGGCAGCGACGGGCTGCTGGTGGAAGCACGTCCATGGGGTGGTGGCAGCCATGGATTGGTAGGCGATGTGGCACGGGTCAATCCCGATGTGCTCGAACCACTGCTCGCGAAGGGCTATATCCCGGTAATTTCCAGCGTGGCTGCCACCCGTGATGGCACTGCCCACAACATCAATGCCGACACGGTGGCTGGAGAACTGGCCGCTGCCCTAGAAGCGGAAAAACTGATCCTGCTCACCGACACCCCAGGCATCTTGCGCGATCGCGACGATCCCGACTCGCTGATCCCTCAACTCAGGTTGTCGGAGGCGCGTCAGTTGATCGAAAACGGCATCGTGGCGGGCGGCATGACCCCAAAAACCGAATGCTGCATTCGAGCGCTGGCGCAGGGTGTCGCCGCGGCCCATATTCTTGATGGCCGTGTCCCCCACGCCCTGCTACTGGAAGTCTTCACCGATGCAGGCATCGGCACGATGGTGATGGGGCGCAGTTAATCGATGAGCTTGCCGACAGCAGCGGCTGAGGCCGCCCTGGAACGGGGTGATTACGGCGTCTGTCTCGAGCTCCTCGAGCCCTTGGCGAAGGAATGGCCCATCACCGATCCAGAAGGTGCCCGGATCCGCATGCTGATGGTGACGGCTTGGATGGGGCAGGGACAAGATGCCAAAGCCGTGAGCACCTGCCGGCTGCTCACCCGATGTCGCGATAGCGATCTTCGCCTAAGGGCCAAGCAGTTACTGGACGTGTTGGAAGCTCCCAGCCTGCAGCGTCCGGCCAATTGGTCGATGCAGCTTCCCACCCTCGACATGACACCACAAGTGGGTCGTGAGCGCCCCCGGCCGATGCGTCGACGCCGGAGCCAGGGGCCACCACCACCGCCACCACCACCGACGGGACCGACCCAGGCTGCTGCACCAGGCTTTGCCGTCGTGGTGATCACTGTTTTGGTGGGTCTCACCCTGCTCCTCGGAAGCTGCGGGCGGCTCAATGCCGACATCAACCTCATCGGCCCCGACCGAGTGCAGCTGGGCTGGAGCAGCGACAGTGGCACAGGCCGGCTGCTGCCCTGGCAAACCACCTTTGCCCAAAACTTGAAGCGCGATGGGTCTGCATGGTCCCTCAGCCACGGACATGAACCAACAGGAGTGCAACGGTTTCATGCGCCAGTGATGCGCGCTGCTGCTGCAGAACAACTGCTGGGCACCACGATCACGACTGCAGGAGCTGCTGCTGGGCTAATGCTGCCCTCTCCCGTTTTGCAGCTGAACGAACGCAACTGGCTGGTGGGTGTGCAACAGCAGCTCGAATTGGTCGTCGATCTGGAGGAGCTGGCCGATCTACCGCTGCCAGAACTCAGCGTGAGCGTGACACCCTTGCCTCGGGCCAACAGCGCCACGAGCAGCCCACTCACAGCGGCAATCGACCATGGCCGACTGGTGTGGCCTCTTCAAGCTGGACGCCGCAATCAACTGAGCATGCGTTCCTGGCACTGGAACCCCCTAGGGATTGGCACGGTGGTGGTGGGACTGCTGCTGGGCGTCACCCTGCTGCTCCAGCAGGTGCGTCTCAAACTGGGCTTCGGCTATCCCGAACTTCCGTCTTAAGCGTCTTGCGTGCTTGGCTGCTTGCCTGCTGGACAGCCAGTCAGAGCTGAAGAGGATCCGGGTCCACCGCCAACGCAACGTCAGCCGGAAGGGAATCCCAAAGGGTTGTGCCAGGAGGCAGCGGCACATCACTCCCTGCCGGCCCATGCAACAACAACTGCCAGCGACTACGACCAGCCACCCGGGCCACCGGAGCAGGCGCCGGGCCCAACAGCCACCACTGGGCTGCTGCACAACGCGGCCGCAACTGTTCCGCCAACACGCTGGCGGCCGTGGCAGTGGCCGCTGCCGATTCACCGGAAAGACGCAACAAACAGGCGCGGCTGAAGGGCACGAGCGCGGCCTCGCGCCGCAACGCCACCTCCTCCTCAAGGAAGCGTTCGTAGCGGCCATCCACCAAGTGGCGAATCACCGGATGGTCAGGCGAATAGGTCTGCACCAACACCTGCCCTGGGCGCTCGCCTCGACCCGCGCGACCCGCAAGTTGCAACAGCAACTGCAAACACTGCTCCCCGGCCCGTAAATCCGGCCGATGCAACAAACCATCGGCTGCCAACACCGCCGCCAAGGTCACCCGGGGCAGATCCATCCCCTTGGCGAGCATCTGCGTGCCCACCAACACATCCGCTTCACCCGCAGCGAACTGTTCCAACAAGCGGCGGTGACCGTCGCGGCCACCGGTGGTATCTCGATCAAAGCGCAAGAGCCGCAAGCCCTCCAGCTCTTTGGACAACCGCTCCAACACCCGCTGGGTGCCGGCACCAAAGGGCTTGAAGGCCGTGGAGCCGCAATGGCGACAGCGGGACTCCACGGCGGCCCGATAGTCACACCAATGGCAGCGCAACCATTGGCGACCCGGCTGACTGCCATGCACCGTTAACGCAACATCGCAGTGGGGACACTGCACCACCTCACCGCAACTGCGGCAACTCAAAAAACTGCTGTAGCCCCGGCGTGGCACCAGCACCACAGCCTGGTCTCCCCGCTCAGGCAGCTGTGCCAGACGGTCCATCAGAGCGCGACTGATCAAACGCTTATGGCCATCCGCCAACTCCAAGCGCATATCGATGACATGCACCGGTGGCATTGCTTGCTGAGAGATCCGCCGGGTGAGCCGTGCCAGTTGGAGCGGACCTGCAGGGGCGAGCTGCGTCCAGGTTTCTAGGGACGGAGTCGCACTACCCAGCAGAACGCGACCACCCAAACGACGCACCCGCTCCAAGGCCAGATCTCGGGCGTGATAACAGGGCATCGGTGATTCCTGCTTGTAGGAGCTGTCGTGCTCCTCATCCAGCACGATCAATCCGAGGGGAGCCAGGGGCAAGAACACTGCGGAGCGGGTTCCCACCACCACCAAAGGGGCAGCATCCTGTTGGGACGCATCAAGGGCATGCCGCCAGGCACGAACCCGCTCCCGTTCGCGACAACCGCTGTGATACTCGACGACCCGCTCACCAAAGCGACGCCTGCAGCGGTCCACCAACTGGGGGATCAACCCGATCTCTGGAGTCAGCACAAGGGCATGGCGGCCAGCAGCCAATTCCCGTTCCACCAACTGCAAATACACCTCGGTTTTTCCAGAACCGGTGATCCCCCAAAGCAGCATGCCGCCGCCATCGGGCTGGGACGACAACGCCTCGACCGCCTGCAACTGTTCTGGGGTGAGCCTCTGTGGCTCTTCCAAGCGTTGAGCACAACCAACCGGGCGATCGCAGGCCATGGACATCGACCGCTGCTCGCGCTGCACCAAGCCCCGCTTCACCAGAGCTTGAACCAGATGGGCACCGAAACCATCGACCTGAAGCTGGCTCTGCCAGCAACCACCAACATCCTGCAGATGACTCCACAAAGCCTGCTGCCGCGTCGGCAGAGCCGCGTGAACGGCTGCACCAGACAGGCCTGAACCGTCTTCACGCACTGGAGACACCCACCAGCGCATCCGTTGTCCCGCCGAAGCAGTGGGGCGCTGACCAAGCCAACCGGGAGGTAACGCCGCCTTCAACATCCGAAAAGGGCTGGTGTGGCAACGACTGGCCATGGCGTCGAGCCAGGTCTGCCAAGTCGGATCAACTGCTGCAGGCTGAATCACAGCCTGAACTGGCTGCAACTTGAGAGACAGCGCAGCGGCCTCATGCTCTCGGCAAGCAATCACCAAACCCTGCAAAGGGCGGCCCCGCAGCGACACCTTCACCAGATCACCAAGGCCGACACCGAGCTGAAGGCTGTCGCAGTAACTGAAGGCTTGGCCATCGCGTCCCGCCTCCAGCAACACGTCGACCACCATCATTCGCCCCGTGGAGATCTCAGTCATCAGCAGCACCTCCCACGAGGCATCCAAGGGTTGTGTTGCAGGTGTCGCAAGTTTTTTTTAAAATGTGAAGGTTGGACAGCATTACGCTGTTGTCGGAACATGCAGAGTTCCGTCCAGAGGGAAGACTCGCAGCTCGAACCAGGAGTTTCTCCATGTTGCTCGACCGGTCTAAGAACGCCCCTGACAGCCCTGCATCAGCCCCAGACACCAGACAAATTTTGTTGATTCAGTTGCGTCACCGTTCTCGGTTGGATGCTGTTTCAAAGCACGTCTAATTTTCATTCAACGGGCTTGCTGCCAACTGTTGGGTTAGCTAGTGCCGTCTCTTACCCCTAATTCCGCTGCCCTTCTAGACGTTATGAGTCCTGCTGCGAGCAAAACTGCACAGGCCAAGGCCGCCGCCAAACCATCCATCGTGATGCTCGCTGATGCAAGCGGGAAAGCTAAACCGATGAAAGCTGTCGAAGAGAAGCCCGCCAAGGCCACCAAAACCCGCAAACCCCGGACCCGTGCAGCGTCCCTCCCCAAGGGGACGGATCTCAAGGCTGCTGCAGATGAGCTGCTAGCTGCAGCCGACGGAAAAACCAAAGCCACCAAGACCACAAAGGCCAGCACGACCAAAGCCAAAGCGACCAAAGCGAAAGCCACCAAGGCCAAGACGACGGCTGCGAAATCCACCACAGCCAAAAGCAGCACCACCAAAACTGCAGCCAAAACGGTGGCCGCGACCGTTGACACAGCCAAAGCAACCCTCGCTAAACCCGAAGGCGATAAAGCAGCAGCCTTAGCGGCTGAGAAAGACGCGAAAGCGAAGGCTCTAGCCAGCATCAAGGTGGGGCCAAAAGGGGTCTACACCGAAGACTCCATCCGCGTTTATCTGCAGGAGATCGGTCGCATTCGCCTGTTGAGGCCAGACGAAGAGATTGAACTGGCCCGCAAAATTGCTGATCTTCTCCTCTTAGAAGACCTGGCCGCTCAGTTTGAAAGCGACAACGGGCGCGAACCAGACACGAAAGAATGGGCAGCGTTGGTGGAGATGCCGCTGATCAAGTTCCGTCGCCGCCTGATGCTCGGCCGGCGGGCCAAGGAAAAGATGGTGCAGTCCAACCTGCGTCTGGTGGTGTCGATCGCCAAGAAATACATGAACCGGGGTCTGAGTTTCCAAGACCTGATCCAAGAAGGCAGTCTCGGTCTGATTCGCGCCGCCGAAAAATTCGACCACGAAAAAGGCTATAAGTTTTCGACTTACGCCACCTGGTGGATCCGTCAGGCGATCACCCGGGCCATCGCCGATCAATCGCGCACCATCCGACTCCCCGTTCACCTCTACGAGACCATCTCGCGGATCAAAAAAACCACCAAGGTGCTCAGTCAGGAATTCGGGCGCAAACCAACCGAAGAAGAAATCGCTGAATCGATGGAAATGACCATCGAGAAATTGCGCTTTATCGCGAAAAGTGCCCAGCTCCCCATCTCTCTCGAAACCCCGATCGGCAAGGAAGAAGACTCCCGCCTCGGTGACTTCATCGAAGCCGACATTGAAAATCCTGAGCAGGACGTCGCCAAAAACTTGTTGCGGGAAGACCTAGAAGGTGTGCTGGCCACCCTCAGTCCCCGCGAACGCGACGTGTTGCGCCTGCGCTATGGCCTCGACGACGGTCGCATGAAGACCCTCGAAGAGATTGGTCAAATTTTTGACGTCACCCGCGAACGCATTCGTCAGATCGAAGCCAAAGCGCTGCGCAAGTTGCGGCACCCCAACCGCAATGGTGTTTTAAAGGAATACATCAAATAATTGATTCCCTAGCCCCAGGGATACCCTTCAGATCCTTGATTGTCTACGGATCTGAAGGGCCTAACGAACCATTGAAGTCATGAAGTAGCCCTTTCGTCAGGTTTAGGGCTGCATGGACTGGTCAACCTGCGAGCCTGACTTCGGAAGACATGACCTGATCCACCGCCGCTTGGCAACGGTTGAGGCCGCCGAGATCGACCAGCCTGCTTCAGGCTTCAATGCTGTCGGTGAATTCCTGGAATGCCCGCTTCAAGCGCTCCACAGGTGTATCGGCCGGAGGGCATTCCTGATTGGTCCGGGTGGTGTAGGCCTGAATCAGGCGAGGTTCTGGATCAAGAATTGACGCAACCGCACTCTTAAACAGCACAAGGTTGGACTGGGACGTGGCGCCCAACAGGAAAGGAGACAACAGCCATCCACTGGATCCTGTGGCACCAGGATCGCCGTGATCAGCATCAACCGTTTGCTTGGGCTGCACCTCCAAGGGCCGCAGCAGCTGATAGGCCGGCGCACCATCGCGGTCCGTGGTGTTGCGCAACCGCGCGATCACGAGCTGACCACTAGAAAGCAACAGCAGCTTGATCGTGCCCTCCGCCAACAGCGGCAAAAAAGGTGCGTTCACAGCAGCAGATGGCTGTTGAGGCACGGAGGTCGCTGATCCACTTTGACGAACGCCATTCACAACCGGACCCGGCATCAGATGACCTCATCACAACGTATGGCAAATCGTAAAGCTGAGAACCTGACTGCGTAGGCTGGGCGGCTGAGATTGACGGTTCATGGCCCTCGAGCAACTGCGCATCGCCTCCCGCCGAAGCCAGCTGGCCATGGTGCAGACCAACTGGGTGAAAGCCGAACTCGAAAAAGCCCATCCCGGCCTGACCATTTCAGTGGAAGCGATGGCCACCCAAGGCGACAAGATCTTGGACGTCGCTCTCGCCAAAATTGGCGACAAAGGGCTTTTCACCAAAGAACTAGAAGCCCAAATGCTGGTGGGCCGTGCCGAGATCGCTGTGCACTCCCTTAAAGATCTTCCCACCAACCTTCCGGAAGGCCTCATGCTGGGCTGCATCACCGAACGGGAAGATCCCGCTGATGCTTTGGTGGTGAACACGAAAAACGCGCCATACAAGCTCGAGACCTTGCCGGAGGGTTCTGTGGTGGGAACGAGCTCTCTGCGACGGCTTGCTCAACTGCGCCACCACTATCCCCACCTTGAGTTCAAAGATGTGCGCGGCAATGTGATTACCCGCCTCGAAAAACTCGATGCCGGCGATTACGACTGCCTGATCCTCGCTGCCGCTGGCCTCAGCCGCCTGGGCTTTGGCGATCGGATCCACCAGATCATTCCGGCTGAAATTTCCCTGCATGCTGTCGGGCAAGGTGCCCTTGGCATCGAATGCGTCGAAGGCAATCCAGAGGTTCTCGAACTGATCAAAGTGCTGGAGCATGCCCCAACAGCAGCCCGCTGCCTGGCCGAACGGGCCTTTTTGCGTGAACTCGAAGGTGGATGCCAGGTGCCCATCGGCGTGAATACCGTGATCGATGGCGACACCTTGACCCTGACCGGCATGGTGGCGAACCTGGATGGCAAACGCCTGATCCGCGACCAAGTGAGCGGCACGACCGCGAACGCCGAGGCCATTGGTCAACAGCTCGCCAGCACCTTAAAAGGCCAAGGTGCTGGCGAAATCCTCAAAGAAATCTTCGAGGAGATGCGTCCTCAGTAAGCAGAGGAGCAGATCCCTAACGGGTTCTCTCCTGGCTAAAGGACGCCGACACAACAAAGGCGGGGTCACCCCCGCCTGAGCTGGATTCACACCGGAGACCGTGATCAGTCGACCAACTTGGGATCGATCTCGGCCATGTAGCGCGCCTCACAGCTCTTGATGATCTCCACAGCCTTTTCAGTGCCAAAGAAACTGTTGACGGTGCAGGTGCCAGGTTTCTTGAGATCCTTGTAGTGCTCCCAGTAATAGGTGGTTTCCTTCTTCCAATGATCGCCAAGGTCTTCAAAGCTCTTGATGTGATCCATCCGCTTGTCATCGGCCAGCACAGCGATCACCTTGTCGTCGACCTCGCCGCCATCATCAAAGGTCATGATGCCGATGATGCGAGCTTCAACGACTGAGCCAGGAATCAGAGGCTCCGTGACTCCCACAATCTCAATATCCAAAGGATCACCGTCCTCGTCCCAGGTGCGAGGAATGCAGCCATAGGCAAAGGGATAGGCCAGGGAGGAGTAGCCAACGCGATCGAGCTTGAGGTGACCGGTCTCGGTGATCAACTCGTACTTATTGATGGTGTTGGAGTTGAGCTCCACAATCGTGTTGAGGCGCAGCTCCGCCTGATCGGCAAAGGCCGGCAGCACGTGCAGCAGGTTGGGCATGCTGCGGCTCGGAGCCTGGTCAAGATTGGCCATGGGGGGCGTTGGACAGCGCCGCTGATCCTACGAGCCACCCCCGGCGTCACCGACTGCCAGTCGTGTCCAACACGTGCTCAACCCCGTTTCAATCCACCAGGTCCACACCTTTGCCTCGGTAGAAGGCAAACCGGCCACGGATCGCTTCCGCTGCGAGCTTGGGCGTCTCATAGCTCCAAACCACATTGGACAGCACATCTCCGTCCACCACAACATCCCAATAGCGGGCGGTTCCTTTCCAGCCACACACGATGGTGAGGCTGGAATCGCGGAAATAGTCAGTCCGCATGGCCTCGCGCTGGAAATAGGGATTGCCATCGACCATCTCGAGGTCGTGACTCTCAGCAATCACGGTGCCCTTAAAGACTGCTTTCATCGCCGGAGTGCCAAAGAGCTTCAAATTGTGGCTGACGCCATGCAGGCGATGAGAGGCCGATCAGCGTGCTGACGGTTAGCCGAACTCGCAGCACACGCAAGTGCAGCAACCAACACATAGGGTCATGCCCTGGCCACGCTCAGGTGACTGACTTCATGGTGGAGCTCTATTTGGAGGCACGCCTCCACAACCGGATCTCAAATGCCGGTTACCACACCCTGCTAGTGCGTCAAGACCTCGACCAACAGGAACAGAAATTGCGCCAGACCCTGCTGCGCTTAATTGATGCCGGTGCAATCCGACTTGACAGTGCCGCCACCACGGCATGAATAATGCGCTCTCCAAGCAGCGAACAATCACTGCGCTTCCGTCTCGAGGCCTCAACCTGGGCGAGATGAGCCGCGTTCGTTGCGATCACCGATAGTGTGAAGCGTTGATTGTGAATCGCCTCGTTGTTTCCCACCAATGACCCTCGGTTCTGGAAAGCGCTCTTAGAAGTCCTGTCCCTCGTGGTGAGTTGTGGCTTGGCTTGGTTGATCTTGAGGCTGTAAGGCAAGATCCCTTCACCCAACAGCATGAAGAAGCGTGGCAATCGCAGCGTTTAACCGTTGCGCTGGGCGCTGGCCTGTTCGTGAATTGTGGTCATTGTGTGGTCGAGTTGGGCAATATCGTTGAGTCCGTTGGCATCAAACCAAGGAGCCGTCGCCCAGTCAAAACCTTCGCCAAAGGTGTTGTCGGGTGCCACGACATACCAATGACAGTCAGCATCGGGCAGATCGACTGCACACTTTGACCAGTCAGCCTGCCATTGGGGCACCTGCACCCACATCACCGCAGCAATGCACATGGAGACCAAAGCTTGCAGCATGATTCCCAACCTGAGACAACCCGACCTTACCGCTACTAAAACCCGGCTGTGACGTTGTCAATCGCTGGTCAGGCTTTGACCTTGCGGAACTGACGAATTTCGCGACCTAGCTCCCTGATGCCATAAAGAAGAGCAATCAGCGTGATGGTCGTGATCGCGGTGATCACAGTCATGTCCCTCAAGGCCAATGGATCAGCGATCAGAGACGACAAAGCGGAGGTCAAGACCGTCATCACCAAACCAGAACAGCTAACTAGGTGGTAGCAACGCTGATGGGATGCGGCGTATCCCGCCCTAGAGGCCTCAACCACCAAGCCGCGATGCTCAAGGGCTGCTCGGGCCAGCTCGCGCATGGGCAGGAGGTGAAAAACCCGCCATGATCAGGACAAACAACAACCCACGCATGAGCGGCAAGCTACTGGTGATTGGGATGCTCACCTCACTGTTGGGAGTAGCGATCTACGAATCAGTGTTGGTGCGGGGCCTGAGCCCGTTCAATTGAAGCCAAGCTTGGGACGTCACACCGCGTCAAAACGACGACAACGTGCAAGACGACAAGCGCAGCTCTCCACTCAGCAACCAGCCGCTAATCGATTGCTAACCCATTGATAACGACGCAGCGACTCGCGTCCGGTTGAATTGTTGGGCCCAGGAGCATTCCTGTGACCCCCATCCCCGATGCCATGTCGCGGGCCAAGCTCGGGGCCTATGCCACGACAGCCAGTCGCCAACGCCGACATGAAGCCAGTCGCGACTTAGCCGTCAAAGTGCAGTACATCTGCAATGACCTGGAGCTGATTCTGGGAGAGCTGAAAAGTCCGGCCTTTGCGGCCTTGAATCCTGAGCAACGTCGGTCGTTGCTGAAGAGTCGCGCCGCTCTTGACGTTGCCATGCATTAACTGCGAACCACCACGCAAACGCAAACCACCGATCAGGTGCCGACAGACTGAAGCAAAAAGCACAGATTGAATTCGGGGTTTGCTGACATCTCTCAACCTGGCGCCCCATCGTCGACAGGATGTTGCGTGTTGACGCTACCGCATGGTCTTGCAATGAAAAATTCTACAAACGATGAGATTTTGATACTGACCTACCAATTGCATCGCGACGATTCACTGGAGAAGTTATGTTTCTGTGATGCTTGCAAAAGAATTCGCAAGACCATCCATGGCATGCAGAACAACAGACGCCGCTGCGTCCTCGACGAGGCATGTTGAGTATCGATGAACCCTGAAGTTCGTCAGTTCGTGATCATTCAACTGCTGGTGATCATTGTGCCAGTTGGCACCTTATTTGCCCTCTGGGTCGCCATGCTCAGCATGCGTCGCTGAACACCCCAAATCCATCAGTCACATTTGGCTGTAGTTGCGCAAATGTTTCGTTACCCCTTGAGGGACCGTAACCAGCAGAATGAAACAACAACGGCAGATTAGCCATGATCAAAACTCGGATTGCGGTGACGTTGTTGTTGGCCTCATCGGCCACACCATCCCTTGCCCATCCCCATTCCATCGCGAGCTACGAGCCATACCACCGCCGCCCAGTGGAACGTGTGGTTGATCGCAACAACACATGGAGCCGTGGCCACACCACCCCGAAGGCGTGGCACTCCGATCATGACCTGGAGACGCGCGTCAGCGATCCAGACACCAACAGCTGCATTGAAGGCAGTGTGATTGGCGGCCTGCTGGGAGCTGGCCTGGGGGCAGTGCTGTCCCGGGGCGATGGCCGTTGGATCGGCGTTCCCGTCGGAGGTGCAACGGGAGCCCTCCTGGGCTGCCAAGTGGATGGAGGCTGATGCCCTTGTGGGCATCAGCCCTGGTCAGGGACCCTGCCAAGGCTGAATCGAGTAGTCGATTCTTTCATCAGAACAACACACGTCGGCATAAAAGAGTTCCAACTCGTCATAGGCCTCGTCGTAACTGGCAAATCGCAGACGGGTGATGGCATCCTCAAGGCCGTCGTCGCGCACGATGCGATAGCTCAGCTGAGATTTAGTCAATGAGGCAACCCCGGGGCACGGAAGGCCTGGTGGTTGCAACGGTGCTCGGGCGAATGGCACCAAAAGCTTAGATAGGTCCGCGCCGTGGATAAATCAGCGCAGTACACACAGCGTGGCCCCATGCAAGGTCGATCGATCGGACCATCGTGGCCCGCGAAGCGATGCACCAGAACACCCTTCACCTGGACCAATTCACCATCATCCACCGCCATCATCCCCCTGCTTCAGGTGCACGAGCACGCAACGTTGCACACACACTCCATCATCAAGATCGCAGCTCGTGATGCAGTCAAAATAAGAGTCCACAGCATCAGCCTGCTCGCACTGATCTGACGCAGTCAAGGAAGTCACATCTTTCATGATCCGCCTTCTTCTCCATGATTCTACAGGGGAAATCTATCCTGATAAACGGGCGACTCCCCCGGAGATTGAGAAGAACAAAGTACCCAGCGGTAAATACCTATTGACCAAGATTCAACAACCCTTGAGCCATAGCAGGTCTCACGCTGCAGGAGGCTGCTGTTCACGAATCAACCAAGCGATTGCCTGGGGCAGGTCCAAGGCTTCCAAACGCCACTGCCGTGAAGGCTGTCCCGATAGGTCCACACGTCGGTAGGGACGGCCATTGATCACCACCAGGCGGCCACCCCGTTCGGGCAGTGAGCCGGATTCAGTCACGTCGCAACCAGGGGGATGCACCGCCAAACCAGTCGCCCAAATCATCTCCGGGGCGATGACGATCTCCAGCATCGTGGCAACCGAGATCGAGGTCATCGAGTAAACCGTCGAGCCCTGCAGCTGAACCCCCACTCTGACGCAAACGCTGCGCACGATGCACCCAGCTACTGACGGTGCGATCGCGTTCAGCATAGTTTTGAAGCAGCACCATTTCAGAAAGAGGCGCCGATTCGGCCCGCACAACGCGTCCGAGGATGGCCTGTAATTTCAAACGGGTCGCAGTGGTCAGCATGCATCCCTCCGTGTCTCTTCAATAGCCCCTTTCTCTTAAATAGGCTGCGGGAGATTGCAACACTGTGGCGGCAACGACAAAACCTCTTCCCTGTGGGCGAATCAAAACGCACGCCAACAAAACAAAGCAGCCAACAGAAGACAACTCTTCATCCCTGGCCTCCCCGGGGGGCAGGGAGCTGGCGCAGAATCAAGATGTTGTTTTGAACACCAATGCGCCGCCTGATCGCACTGCTGCTTCTGATGTCAATCGCTCTGGCTTGGCCTGGATCAACGAAGGCCGCCAGCGTCGACATCACACTGCATCAAATCAGTGCCGATGGCGTTGGTGAGGTGATCGGCAGCATCAACGCCCGCGATAGCGATCAAGGGCTAGAGATCATTCCCAACCTCAACGGTCTCACACCCGGAGAGCACGGCTTTCACCTGCATGCCAACAACAGTTGCGACAGTGCAGCCAATGCTGCAGGAGACATGGTGGCTGGACTGGCAGCTGGTGGGCACTGGGATCCCGATGCCAGCGGTGAACATCTCGGACCCTTTGGCAATGGCCACCGCGGTGATCTCAGCCGTCTGGTGGTGAACAGCGACGGCACCACTCCCACAAGCGTGGTCGCTCCACGCCTCAGCACCACTGATTTGTATAGGAAAGCCCTCGTGGTGCATGCCGGCGGCGACACCTACAGCGACACCCCCCCACTTGGCGGCGGCGGACCCCGAATTGCCTGCGGCGTTGTGGAGCGCTAATCCCTTGCGCGACCCCGTCGTGCTGCCTGAAGCTTCAAGGCTTGCCCAAACCGCAATAAGTAACTGCACGGGTAGGCAGTGGCAGCGATCACGCTGAAAGTGTGACTATCACGTGGTCGTCAAGGCCGCCCCCGCTCGCAGACGTGCCATGCCAAACCTCGCGACCACCTTCCTGAACAGCACACCACTGTTGATGTCGGTGGATGCGGCGCAGGAATGCCGATTCCGCAACGACCGCCAGAGCTATTTCGCCATCACACGTCAGCTGGTGCGTGCCCAGTTCGAGCTCGCCGATGGGGAGCTCAGCAGACGCCTATGGCAAGACGTGGCGGATCGCGATCTTGAGGTGGGCCGCATCGTTCATTTGCTATACGGATGCTGTTGCCACCAAGACGATGACGAGATGGTGGCCGTTGACGACACGTTCTTACTGATGGACGTCGCTTAAACCTGCCAACGCGACGGACGATTCAGTTGTATTCGCCGGGGGTGTCCTGCTTGGACACGGTCACCCGTCCCACCGTTTGGCCAGAGAAGCGCAGCAATTCATCGCCCGAAAACGTGTAGCCGCGACCCGCAGCGATCTTGGCCACATCGTCGGCAGTGGATGCTGCGAGCACGGTGCGCTTCAAAACGTCATCGTTCTGCATGTGCACCAAAAACGCTTTCAATTGATCCAGAGCCATGGCAGAGGAAGCAGCGCAGCTGTCCAAGGGGCTCCCCATCATTGGCGACAGTTGGGGCTTCGGTCTGCTGCGTACGCTTGCAACTCACACTGCGGCGGGCGATCGCCGTATTGGCCTGGCTCTCGCATCGCCCAATAGGCATCGACCATCCCCAGGATGTTGGCAGCGATGCGCCACAGAACGGTTCTGACGCCCATCCGTCACGTCTGCCGAAAGCTGAGCTCAGTGTGGCAACAGAAGCCACGGCAGCCATCGGAGAATCGTTAAGTTTCTAAAAGTTATTTTCGCGAACGTGCTGCGCTTCGTTCTGACGCGTCCATTCCTGACGGATTTAGGCCTACTGATCCTGCGAGTCTTCACCGGGGTGTTGCTGATTCATCACGGCTACGAAAAACTTGCCAACATCGAGAATTTTGCAGCTGCCTTCGTGCGGCCTCTGCATCTGCCTTTCCCGATTACGCTCTCGTATTTTGCAGCTTTTTCGGAAATCATTGGCAGCTGGCTCCTGATTACAGGACTCTTGACCCGTCTTGGGGCCATGGCCATTGCTGGCACGATTAGCGTCGCGATCTACCACGCCATCGTGGTGAATGGTTTCAACATCTATCTGCTTGAGCTCCTGGGCTTGTATTTCGCAGCTGCCGTCATGGTGCTAGCTGCAGGGCCTGGTCGCTTTTCACTCGATGAACTAATTGTGCGCAAGATTGCTCCAAGCGCGCGTGTTCAAGCAGAAAAGCTCGATGCTCTGCTGGCCCAACCGACTGCAGCGGAATTTCAAAACTAAGTGCTGCCTTCGGCACGCCTTTTGGATTCTCTGCTGTTCTCAGGAATCAGTGCAATGACGCATTGCACTGATTGCCCGGCCCGTGCTCCTTATTAACGCTGATGACAGTGAGATCAGAGGCGTCCGCGACGGTCGACACTCCACTCGAGCAAAACCAAGAGCCATCCTGACTGGTTGCTCTCTACTTCAATAATTATCCACCACTTGAGAGGAATAGCCCTTCGGCGGGCGCTGAATAAAATTCGCCACGTCGATCAGCACTTCGTCTGCACGACTTGCAGTGTCTTAGGAGTTCAACCCCGTCCATTCAGTCCCATTACTGGAAATATCACCGCTGCGGTCACACTGACGTTCAATCGGTCGTGATGAACAAACGAGCGAGCACATCAGCACAACCGGCCAAGGCTTTCCACGGCAGCACCTCGGTGGCTCATGGAACGGGAACCATCGGCTTGGCCGCCTTCCCGAGCTTGTGATTGTGATGATCCAACAGACTGCGCCTCGATTTCTCCACACTGACCAAGCGGGCCACCAAGGCCGCCATGTCGTGATCGGATAAGTCGCCATCATGCCCCCACTTCAAACAAGAGAGCGGAGCAATTGATTGTTGCTTCATGGCTATCGACCCCTAAGTGATCAATACAGTAAAGTCACCAATTCCTGACGACCAGGGAGAAAATCTAAAGACCTAATCCCAGTTTTAGGTAGAAATCACCAGGTTGGATTGGAGCGATCTGCGCATTCTTCGAGCGATCCGCTGGAATCCTCAACGCTTCCAATCGAGCCACGTGAGTTGGTGCGTGTCCGCTCACACGCAATCCGTCCACGACTCTCGATCAAGCAAGGGGGAGGTCACGCCACCCACTGATCGACATCCATGATCCGTTTGATCAACAAGCCCAAACGCTTGAATTCAGCAAAATTAAGGTCTTGCACAGCCTGATCAAGGCCACTGTCAACCCAGATGCCATCGCGCAACTCGTCGATAGTGAAATCCTGATCGAGGGACTGACGCTTGATGCGGTAAGTCACACCATCCTCGTGCTGGAAATTGGCGGAGCACAATTGAAGTCCCATCGATTCACTCTAAAAGCCTCTGCGCCAGGGGAGGCGATCAAGCCGTTTTGCGCTGGGTTGCCGCATAGGCCACAGAGCCGCCCGCGACAAGCGAGAGCATCCCGGCAGTGATCAAGAAGCCCACCAACAGATGCAAGGCGAGAAGACTGCCCAGCAACGACATCTTCACACGCAAAAGTTTGCTCTTGATCAAGAGCAACATCAACAGCGTCACCGTGGCTTTCAGGCCGGCAATCTTGGCAGCACTGATGGGACAGAACGGGTTGATCAACATCCGCCGGGTTTCGGACTTATCAGTGGATTCTCGCAACAACAAGGGAGCACTGTGAAGCATTAGCGCCAGGAGCTCCACAGACCAGGCGGAGACCCTGGCGAGAACCAGACATCAGCTGCACCACGCGTCACGCCTGCGCATGACTGCCCATCGACATCACCCGGTTCAGCACCGCCTGCTTAATGACAGCCCGGTCGCGTTCGACGTAAAGCTCAGCCCAATGGGACGGCTTGGACTTGTCTGCGAGGCTTTCAACATCAGCTTCGATTGCGGCATAAACCTCATCAACAAATGCTTCGGCCGAATCCCCAAAGGTGTCGTAGGCGGCAAGGGCACGATCGAGATGCTTCATTAAACGTGTCGCACGCGACATACCAACCTCATCAACACCAAGATCACATCAAATTTTAGGTAGCAACCGACGTTGATGCACAACAAAGTGCCGCTTCCAATCAATCCTCCAAACACGAGGCCAAAAACGTGATCAAGGTGTGCAGGGAGCATTGGCGGTGACCACCACCTCATCCCCCAATGCCACGGTCTGCAGCAACTGCCGCAACACAGGCTCCTGCACATTCAGGCAACCACCGGTGACCTTCCTCCCGACACGCTTCTCGTCATTGGTGCCGTGGATCGCAAAGCTGTACCAACGAAATTTGCCGTCGTAAACATTGAACTGAAACGGTTGCTTGACGCTATCGATGGGCTCAAGGCTGATGTAACCGATGCCGTATTCCCCCGTTTCACCATCACCGCTGAAGTCGATGGCATTCATGTTGCTGAAGAGGGTGGCCTGAAGGTCGGCTGCACTCATGCCCGATTGCTTGATCAGTTCGGGATCCATCGCGAACTGATCCTTGCCAAGAATTGCATTCACCTTGAAACGTCCTAAAGGGGTGTAGCCCTCTTCAAACCGGGTGCCAGCGCAGGTGACGCCATAATGCCCGTAGCCCACCTGAAACCCGGTGCGCTGCCCCCCGCGCACCATCTCGCCCCCCACTCTGACCAGGGCTGGCGAGATCAATGGCAATCACAATCGGTTCGCGCAAGTCCAGGTTTGCTTCCAGGGTCGTCTTGGCACCGCTGCAGCCGTCAGCATCACCGCTAAGGCCGAAAACGCGAACGGTCGACAACCTCGCATGCACAGGCGCAAGCACTTGATCCATCTTGGCGAGCCTGGGCACCATTGCACACCCCGCAACAATCGCCGTCAGCAACAGTGCCCATCAGCAACAGTGCCACCTGAAGACCTCGCCCTGTCCGAACTGGCACAGTGCCAATTATCCCGAGTAGTCTTTGCGCGTGAGGAGATCTAGCCCTTAGGAGTGGAAACAAGGTCGCACTCCAAGGTGGTATTGAAAACCCTGCCGTCGGCAGGGTTTCTTTGTGTTGACTGACCCTGGCGATCAAGCAGCACAGGATGGGGGGCCGCACCATCTGAAGGCTGGCACCATTGCGCTGGCGAACAACTTCTTCACTTGCGATTGTTTGAGCACAAGCAAAAGAGATATCTGCGCGTGTTAGCAAAGTCGATGGCAGCGTTCACTCAAGGAGGCCAATGCAATCCCACCCCCCACGCTCCATGAGCTGCACCATTGAAGCCCTTGGCGACGATCACTTCCGCGTGTGTGGCAACAAAGGTTGCATGATCGTGAAGGGCTGGAGCAACGCCCAGTATTTAAGCCGCAATAACAACAATGTGGAACCACAAAGCCGCTTTGCACCCGACGATTGACGCCAAGCATGTGCAACGGTAGGTGCACCGATGCCGATTCAACGAAAAACTGTTAATTAAGAAATTAATCGCGCCGGCTGCCGTGTTGCCATCCTCTACCGCTACCACGTGCTGCACAGCACCGCTAAGCCGGGGAGAACGCCTAGCTTGTTGGCTCGAGACAGCCCTGATGCAGTTGCTGCTCACCCTGGCACTCTGGCCACTCAAACTGATCTATCGGCGGCCCCAAGAAACCTGGCGCGCATGGTTCGCCAACCAAAAATTGTGCTCCATTGACACTCGCTTCTGCTGAGTCAGCGCTGGCATCGGGCTCGAAAACGATTGGAAGGGTTGGTGATGGCGTGCTTGGTGCGACGCCCACTCACCCGCCTGCGCCAGGCCCGAAACGAAGACGGTTTGAGTTCGCTACGCATTACAGCGATCACCTCAGCCTCGGATAAGCCGAATTGATGGCGAATCGCCTCAAAACTGGTGCGATCTTCCCAGGCCATTTCGATCACTCGATCAAGCTCCTGGTCGGTCAAAACGGGCACATTCACAGGATTGAACTCCGCAACAAACCATCCCAGCTCGATCCCGAAGTTCGGGACTACACCACCTGGGGCGACGGCAGAGCCATGGATGGGCCTATCCAGTGCCATAGGCCTGCACATGCCCGGCCAAGGTGTGCACCAAACGGTTGCGCGCCTGGCGAGAACTCCAGGCCATATGGGGACTGATCAACAAGCGGGGGGTGTCAAGCAACGCCAGCAGTTCTGGGCCGGGGGGTTCCAGCGAAAGCACATCAAGGGCGGCACCGGCGAGCTGCCCCTGACGCAGCGCAGCGCAAAGGTCGTCGAGATTCACCAGTCCGCCGCGGGCCATGTTCACTAACCGGGCGGTGGGTTTCATCCAACTGAGCCGCTGAGCATTGATCAGGTTCTGGGTTTGAGGCGTGAGCGGTGCATGGATGCTGAGCACATCGGCCTGACGCAATGCCGCCTCCAGTTCGGCATGGCCACTGCGACTGGTGAGAGCAAGACACTCCATCCCGAAGGCTGCACCGATGGCCAAGACCCCGCGGCCAATAGCGCCGGCACCGAGCACCACCAAAGTCTGGCCCTCCAGTTCATCGAACTCAGGCTCGATCAGCGAAAACACCGGACTGCGTTGCCAGCAGCCCGCCAACAGATCGCGTCGCCGCTGATCCATGGAGCAGCAAAGCTCCAGGATCAAAGCCCAGGTGATCTGCACCACCGAAGCGCTGCTAAAGCGACCAGCGTTGCGCACACGGATGCCTAGTTCTTCGCAAGCGGCATGATCGATCTGGTCGGTGCCAGTGGCAGCCACGCAGATCATTCGCAGCTTCGGGAGCTGCTGCAACAACGCACCATCCAATGGAATCTTGTTGGTGATCGCGATCTCAGCATCATGCAGCCGCCCTAGGCGCTGGTTGGCTGCAGTGGAAGGCCAGAGTTGTAGCTCACACCATTGCTGGAGCGGCGAAAGATCCACCGATCCAAGACTAAGAACATCGAGAAACACCGCGCGGGGAAAGCAGGGATTGGCGACTGTCTGGCTTGGATTCACCGTCATCAACCTCGCGGCGTCGAGCCCTCAGTCTGATAGCGAAGGAGACAACGCCATTCGCTGACGAACAGGCTGATGGAGACGCGCTGACAACTCACTCACGTTGGCCTGATCCAAAAGCACAGACAAAAACTGACTCACTGACCAGAAGGCCCCTAAGCCTCAACCAGACGAACAAAGACCAACTCTTGACATTCACAGAAAGCAATAACAAAAACCCAAAAGAATAAACAAAAGAACAATAATTCCCGAGATTAAAGCTATATGCAAAAGCCTTAGGAGCAAAAGTCATCACTAGGCCGAAAAAGAACGAAGCTTTTCCAGATCCATAGCCAGAGAGAGAGGCTTGGCAATGCGCAAACCCACAACGAACATCATCGTTTCAACAAAGCAACGAGGCCCAACCTGAAGTCTCCCCATGCATTGTTGCTCCCTTGGGTTCGCCATCACACGGCGTCAACACCACACTGAGATGGCAACCACCTCGGCTTGCGATGCCAGATCCCGATGCTTAAAACGCTGATGATTGTGCTCAGCATCGCCGTTGTTGTCCCAACACCAGCGGCACCGATCAGCCAAGACGATCCCGAAGCGACTGATCCCGGCCGCAAACGAATCTCCACCGCTACAGGCAATGCTGTAGTGGTCACCGCCAATCCGCTGGCCAGCAAAGCAGGCCTGGCAGCACTCCAAGCGGGTGGCAGTGCCATTGATGCCCTCGTCAGCGCCCAAGCGGTGCTCGCTGTGGTGGAACCCCAGAGTTCCGGGCTCGGTGGTGGCGGCTTTCTTCTCTATTGGGATGCCCAACACCAGACACTTGAGGCATTCGACGGGCGGGAAGTCGCCCCAAAGCGCAGCCAACCCACTGATCTGCTCAGCGCATCTGGCAAACCCCTGCCCTGGCGAGAAGCCACGAGCCATCCTCTGGCGATCGGCATTCCCGGAACGGTGGGCCTGCTCTGGGACGCTCACCAACACCATGGTCGTTTGCCCTGGGCCGACACCCTGACGGCCGCCATTGAACTGGCCGACGCTGGATTCAGACCAAGTCCGCGATTCCTGCGATCCCTGCGCTTCGCCCAACGCTTGGGAACAGATCACAACCCTGCCTTTCAAGCGCTCTATCTCCCAGGCGGTCAACCACCACCAGCGGATCAGCGGTTTCGTAATCCGGCCTTAGCGCGCACCCTCACCACCCTTGCGCAAGACGGTGGGCCCGCCTTCTATCGCGGAGCACTGGCACAGCAAATCCTGCAGGAGGTGAATGCCTTGCAGCACCCCACCAACTCAAACGCCAAAGGCTGGAGCCCCAGCGATCTGAGTGCCTATGCAGTGGAGCGTCGCGATCCTCTCTGCAGCGTGCAGCTGCAACACAAGATCTGCACCATGCCACCCCCCAGCAGCGGAGGCTTGGGCCTGCTGCAAACTCTGGCATTGCTGAACCAAAGCACTCCCTTGGTTGGATCCACCCCGAGCGATCCAACGGTGTGGGGGCAGCTGGGCAAAGCCCAAGCTTGGGCTGATGCCGACCGGTTGTATTGGGTGCGTGACCCACGCGATGGATCGAGTCACACCGACGCTCTCCTGAACCCTGCATACATCCAGCAGCGCACCAAGGCGATGCAAAACGCCAAGCACGCCACCCCAGGGCCGGGACTTCCTCCCGGCATGGATCACTATCCCTTTGGGCAGCCTGAACCAAGCAACGAAGCAGGCACCACCCAGATCACGATTGTGGATACCAGCGGCAACATTGCTGTTTCCACCGCTTCTGTCGAAACAGTCTTTGGCAGCCGAACTCTGGTGGCGGGGATGGTGATGAACAACCAGCTCACCGACTTCGCATTTCAGCCCACCCTGCGGGGACGACCGGTGGCAAACCGACGCCTACCAGGCCGCCGGCCCAACTCATCAATGGCGCCCACCCTGGTGTTCCACCAGGGACAACCGGTGCTAGCCCTCGGCAGCCCTGGCGGGCGCACCATCCCCCACCTGCTCAGCCGGGTGCTGCTGGCCTCACTCATCTGGAATGCTTCACCATCACAGGCTGTGGGGCTGCCCCACCTCTCCAATCGGCGCGGCACGCTGGTGCTGGAAAACAATCCACCCTTGCCCTGGCCCGTGCCAGTGGACGCCATCCAACCCGATCAGCAATCGAGACGACGGCAATCGATCGGCAGCGGCACCGCCCTCATCCAACGGATCAATGGCCAGTGGCAGGGTGCGGCCGACCCACGGCGTGAAGGCACAGCTTTGAGCTGGCCTTAACAACAGGTCCCCTGCCGACAACAACCATCCATGCCATCGTCAGGCCCCCTTCAAGAGAACAAAGCAGCACGAATCAACTGGTCCGACAAGCTCCAGAGCTCCGTCGCCTTGGCCAAATCTGCCCCTTCCGCACTGGTGGCCACCGAAGCAAAGCGATGCAACCCCGGGCGCACCAAGCTATTGCTGAAGTAGGCAAAGCCGGGTTGGTGGAAAGCGGCATCGATTGCCAGCTGGGCCAATAGCCCACCAGCGGTTTGCACCGATTCCGTCACCCGGAACAGATCGCGTGCCAACAAAGCAAACAAGGCCATAGCCACGGGATTGCTCTGGCGGTTATGGCGAAAAAAACCCCCACGGCTGCGGGGAATCACCAACCCAGGGCTCCAGGTGATCACCGGCATCGCCGCACCAAGTTGACGAGACAACTCACGACCCAGCAGCACATTGCAGAGCTTGCTGTCTTTGTAGGCCTTATCGCCATCAAAACGATCACTGCCATCCACCATCACAAAGCTGGCACCAGACCTCAACCCCGCCAGGTCACCCAATCCCGCAGGACGCCCGACTCTCCCGCCACCGGTCGCAGGGTTGTGAACATCCGATGCTGTAATCACCAGCCGTGGCTGCTTGGCCTGATACAACAGCGGGAGGAGACGCGACGCGATCCATTGATGGGCCAACTGATTCACCGCGAAGGTGATTTCAACGCCCTGGACTGAACGCTGCGGCACCCGGGCCCCAGCCCGTTGTTGGCCGGCATTAAGCACCAAGGACTCGATCGGAATTCCCTGGGCCAGAAGCTGCTGACAAGCCTGTTCCACACTGGCCAGATCCGCCAGATCGGCGGGAATGCAATCCAGGCGCTCTGGAGCTCCGCCAGCCGCCAACAGCCACTGACGCGTTTGCTCGCAACGCTCCGCATTCCGGCACAACGCCGTGATCCGATGACCAGCTGCCGCCCAAGAGCGGGCCGCTTCCAAGCCAATACCGGAACTTGCTCCGGTGACCAGAACATGCGTCATATCAGCCCCAGAGGCACTCACATCTGGCGGGTATTGAAGCCAAAGCGCTGAGCGAGGGTGGGCGTCTGCTCCTCCTGCTGCTTGAGGTCTGCCATGGCCTGGCGCATGGATGCCCGCTCAGTTTCCAAAGCTTGAAGAAGTTGCTTGGCGAGGGCACGAATCACGTCGATGTCGTCGCAGGCATCAAGCTTGCGACAAGCGGCTTCCACGCGAAACTGCTGTTCCACCGACATTCTGGCTTTGGCCACAGGTCCTCACGTTTCTGGGCACGACTGTGGCGAGAGGAACGGGCTTGATGCGGGGAAGAAAACCGACCCTCCGCCCCTGGCACAAAAGCTCAACATTGCTTTACACTTAGTTCACATCAGTTCACACACAACCATGGCTGACTCCAACACCCGTTTCGGTTTCGTCAACTTTGCTGAAACCTGGAATGGCCGCCTGGCCATGCTGGGTTTCGTGATCGGTCTCGGCACCGAGTTGCTGACCGGCCAAGGCATCCTGACCCAAATCGGCCTCGGCTGATTGCCGTTGTCACTTACAGCGCTTCTCGCTGTCGTGATCAAGCAACAAGCGTCTAGCCCCATGGGTTAGGCGCTTGTTGTTGCGCTCCACCAACCAGGCCTCGCTGTAACGGTGACCATTGGCTCCCGGGTTCCATGCGCACCCCATCCCCAGTGCACACAATGGAATCCATGGCGCACCTCGAGTTCGAGCGCTTCAGCGGCGTTTTGCAATTGATCGCGCATCAAAAACGCACTTCCAACGCCCTGTAAACCCGCGAAGCTCGAGATTCCATCGAGTAGTCCCGTTTCACCCAGGGCCAACGATCCAATCGCCACCCCCAACGCCTCCGGCCCGGCCAATGGCGACAATCAACCCTCTGTCCAAGGAGCGAGCACCCTGAAGACATTGAGCCTGGGCAAGCTGATGAAAGCGCTGTGAAGCCAAGCCCGCAATTGCGGGGAAGATACTGACTGTCTTAATCGAGCATCGGATCGCTGAGGATCACCGCATAGAGTCATCACCATCAGCTGGCATTGCAGCAACAGACTGCCTTTGGCGTAGAACGACCTCGATGCATATCTTCTTGAAGAGAACGTCTCAGGAGCCTGCTCTCCTGTTGAAGCACAGACAACTCGATAGCGATCACGACAACAGAAATCGCAGCGTCGAGAGTGGTGAAAGTTTAGATACTGACATCAGCAAATATCATATTCATCTTGCTAGCGCACTGCTGTTAGCTGGGCATGGCCCCACGCGACAACCTGATGATTTCGAATCAGCCCCCATGCCTCCGCAGAAGGTCATTGCCAATGACGACGTGATGGCTGACGCAGCCTAGATATGGATCCCCTTGGGGCTGGCGCCGCTGGCGTAAGGCCTGGATTTGAATCCGAATCAGGGTCCCACCGGTATCAACAGCAAGTCAACGCATTGACTTTGAACGACTGCAGCAGCCAAAATCATTCCAGCAAGGTCGTCGACCATCAGGACATTCGCTCAATCCGTGACTTGTTTTGCTTCCTGTAAGGGTATCGACCCAGGAGGCTCTGCAGCGACGAGGAAGGCAAAACGCCCTACAGGCTCCGATGAAAAGCGAGCCCAATGACCATCACTGAAAACGAACGACACAAGAGAAAAACTTTCCAGCCAATAAATCCATCTTATCCAAGTCAAATTCAAGATGATAAAAGCAAGAGAACTGCATAGAAAAATCACAAGATTATCCGCAATCCCATTAGCGTTTACGACAATACTTACCGCTTTAGGCTCAACAAAAAGCATCCATGAATTAGATTTAAATATAATCCAATTAGCACAAGGAAACTTTGGCTTTATTGATTTGAGCTGGATTTATCCAGAGCTTTTAGCTCTTCTGACCATTGGAAACATCATCACTGGCATCGCACTTTTCGGAAGGCCTCGAAGAAAAGACAAAAACTAAAAGTACCTCCTTTTGTAAATACTCAACACAATCTGCACAATCCACTTCACTGCGACACCAAGCCCAGCAAACCAGCGCGTAACGAGCAAGAACGGACGACTGGGCAATGTAAAGTCATAGTCAAATCAAAAAATAACACCTAAAAATCTTACCAAGCTTAACCAAAACAACCAAAATCTATCAAACTTCAACAACCAAAAGGAGTACTCAACGATTAGACATCGACCCCACTGAAGTCAACACCACGCGTGAATCCTGCACCTCCCACCCAAAGTGAACAAGGCAGCAACAACCGCTCAACCGCTCACGCACTCCTGCCGCGATTGAATCTTCAGGGACTGATACCGCTGGAACTCCCATCAGGCCTGGCATTGGGGCTGCCGATCAAACGCCCCACCATGGCCCTGTTCTGGCGATTTCTGAAGGGATCCCGTGGCTTGGCCCGACTGGAAAGCGTGAGGCGATTGGAAAACTTGCATAAGACGTAGCAACCACCGTTTGAACGACCTAAGGTCAGAGCATCAAATCCTCAGACTAGGAGAGGTTGATCCAATGGCTAACGAGCAACACAAGTACGACGAATACGAAGTGCCCTTTAGCACTAACGAAAAGCACAGCCCTGATGAATTTGATCCTGCCCATGACGCAGGCATCAACAATCCTGAGAGCCGTCACCGCGACAAGCTTCTCGATAAGTTGTGCGACACCCATCCCGGTTCGCCCATGTGCAAAGTGTTCGATGAGTGACAGGAATAGCGCATGACGGGGCCTCGCCAGTGGCGGGGCTTTTTTTATGCACAGCTTTTATGAACAGTTTGACCATGCAATGCTCAGGCCAAAGCAAGCCCTGCGGCAAGCATCAGCTCTGGCCAACAGCTCAACGTTCAAGAGTCTCCCTGTTCAGCAGATCACGGCAGCCAGACGGTATGCACGAACAAGCGGTTGAAGTTGGTAATCGAGGCCTGTGAAGTGGCCCAAACAACGGGGAGTAATCAAACCAAAGCAACCATTGCCCTGGAATCTCTCCATAATGGGCACAAAGGACGATCAGACACCGTGCAAAACGTGACCCCCAATGACATCGGAACCCAAACCTCATTGGCAATCATTGGTGTTTTCACCGCTCTGATTCTGGCCATTGCCGCTTTTTTTGTGGTTCCCGCTGGCGAAGTGGGAGTGATTACAACACTTGGGAAAGTCAGTGATGCGCCACGGCTTCCAGGCCTGAACGTCAGAGCTCCATTTGTGCAATCGGTTCATTACTTCAACGTGAGAACTCAAGTTCGTCCTGAAGAGTTCTCCAGCCTGACCAAGGACCTTCAAGTCATTGAGGCCACTGCCACAGTCAAGTATGCCGTCAAGCCCCTTCAGGCGCCGAGGGTCTACAGCACAATTGCCACTGGAAATGAAGGCATTTACGCTCGCATTATTCAACCGTCACTACTGAAATCCCTGAAGTCGGTTTTCTCCAAGTATGAGCTTGTTGAAATCGCTACAGACTGGAACAATATTTCGTCAATCGTTGAGCAAAGCGTCGCCAAAGAATTGGAAAAATTTGACTACGTCGAAGTCAAAGGTCTAGACCTTACTGGTTTGAAAATTGCCGAAGAATATCGTTCAGCAATTGAACAAAAGCAAATCGCTGAGCAACGTCTCCTTAAAGCAGAAACAGAAGTCAAAATCGCCGAACAGGAAGCCATCAAGTTCGAGACTCTTAACCAGGGCCTGAATGAAAAAGTGCTCTACAAGCTATTTCTCGACAAATGGGATGGTCAAACGCAGGTTGTTCCAGGCCTCTCGGGCGGAACACCACCCGTCATCGTTGGCCGCTGAATCGCTGATGCCAAGCCCCGAAGCAGCCAATCACGACGCACGCAATTCATTACTGCAGCACAACAGTGGGCGATGGCAGGGACGCTTTATTCGCCTGGATGGCCACGGCCAAGAGCAGGAGCGTTTCTCCACGTTGTTGACCGTGCAGGAAAGCAACGGAATGATCCAATCCTGTCTGACGTATTGCAACAGCGGTCAGCAGCGTTCAATGACATTCAGCACCCTGCCCCACACGATGCAGGTGAACAAGGCTGGCTGCTGGTCCCTCGGACCTTCATCGATTACACCGTTTCACTGGGTGGCGGAACTCTGCGTTGTGTTGGCGCGGCAACGTCGACGGGTCATCGTTCGCCATGGCGCCAGTGGCCTGGATCAAGTGGTGTATGTGTGCGAAGCCCTCGCTCCATCGCTACCGCGTGAACCAAGCAAACCGCTGCATTGCCATAAGCAGCCCCATGGCGAGTTCACGATTTGGCAACCCGAGCCAGGCGTGCAGTTGTTGCTTGACTGCAGAGATCGCCAAAGCGGCGATCGCTCAGTCTGCGGAATGCAATGGACAGCCGCGGATGGCTCGACAGCGCAGATCCTGCGCTGTTACGACCACCAAGGGCAATTGGAAGAGCTCCAGCACCATTAGTTGTGATCTGAACACCGACCGCAAAAGCACCGCCACTGACGACAAGCCCACTCGCAGCAACGGTGCCCAACCGCCAGCATGTAACGAATCCGTTACATGAATTCTCATGACCGTTGGGGAACTCTTCCTGCAGTCGCTGAGCTCGGGCGTGATCACCGAAACCGAAATGCATTGGCTCACCACCCAGCAAGCCAACTTCAACCGACAAGAGGAAGCCGCCGCGTTACGCCTTGGCCGCCTACTCGATGCCGGCGAACTCAACCTGGGGTGCCGCATTCCCAACCCGAGCAAGCAGTCGTTGACTGAAGAGTGGCTGGAACCCCTGGGGCGTCATCGCCACTCCGCTCAAAGGGGCTGAGCCCCAGCCAAAACGATGCTTTGCAATCCGTTACAAAATGCCTTAACATTCGTTTACACGAATCAAGGGTCATGGACTCAGCCTCGTCTCGCCAAGAGCAGTGGTTCCAACAAGCAGCGGCGGCTCAAATCAAAAATGAGCGCATGACCCGCGCGGAACTTCTCAACGGCCGCACGGCCATGCTCGGCTTCGTGATTGGCGTGCTCACGGAAGCCCTCACTGGCTCCGGCATTGTCAGCCAGATCACCTTTGGCATTTTGGGGCTGAACTGATGACCGATTACTCGATCTGGATCTACGCGATGCTCGCCTTTGGAAGCGCTATCACTGCCGCGGTGGTGTACACCCTTTCCAAGCCATCCGATCTGCCCTACCTCAAAAGCGACCGTCAAGTCTGAGGTCGTGGGCCACGGCACCATTGCCTCCTAACCATCAAGATTGCCCACAAACCCCGCCAAGGCGGGGTTTTTTGCTGTTCACACCAAGCAACAGCTATTGAGAATCACTTGCGAAGAAACGGCAGCCATGCTTTGTTGAGAGTGAATCTCAAATGCAAAGACCATGGTGCGACTGTTTGGCAACCGTGAATCCCTGCTGGAGGCGCTCGCCATGGACTGGGCGGAAACCCAGCTTCAGCTCCCCCGCCATCCCGACAAACACAAAACAGCCCGTCGGCGTTGCTTCCAAACCAGCCGTCACCAGAAAAAGACGTCGGGATCACTGCCAACACAACGCTGAAGCTGCTGTTGGGCCCATTGCCGTTGCTGATCAGACAGCCAACGCCCTCGATCAGCGAGCAGATCTGTGGCCTTGCTGCAGTCCTCCATCATCTGGGTCTGCACCGCATGCTGCACCTGCAACTCAATGCCCCGACACGGCACCGGGGTCGGGCGAACAGCGGGCTCATCCGGTGAATCAATGAAGAACAACGTCGGCAGCCTTCCCCCCGTGGCCTGTAGGCAACGCCGAATTCGATCCCGCACAACAGTGCGCTGCTGATCAGCGTCAGGGCCAAAGCGCTGCAAGTCATTCGAGGTGCCGCAAGCGGCTAACGCCAAGAGACTGACCAACAACAACACGCATCGACACCGGCGCAGCATCAACAACACTCCCGACTGCAGGCACGCCGGTTTCACTGTTGAACCTTTCGGCTCCTGATGCAAGACACCTTGCTGCTGAAGATTATTGCCACCGGTGCCCCAAGCGATCCCTTAAGCCCACACCGGAACGTCATCCGGGAGTTGCCAACACCCGACGCGTCGCCCCTGCGCTCCTGCTCGCGCTTCACCAGGGCAAGACTTCACCGTTGGAATGCCAAAAGCTGCCGCTGGTCTCCAGGGTCAGCGCATCGATGCGCGCCAGCAAACCGCGAACAGCATGCTCCGGCGCAATGCCGTTGGGATTGAAATTAATCATGCGCGTCTGCACCAACCCCGGATGCAGAATCGCCACAGCGATGCCGCGCGGCGCCAGATCGATAGCCAATGATTTGCCGGCCATATTGAGTGCCACCTTCGACATGCGGTAGCCATAGGAACCACCCGAACTGTTGTCGTCGATCGAACCCATGCGACTGGTCATCAACACCAACTTGCTGCCGCAGGCCATGCGAGGTACCAAGTCACGGGCCAGCAGCAGGGGTGCAAGAGCATTCACCTCAAACTGGCGGCGAATGCTCTCAGGATCCAAATCCTCCAAGCCCACCGACTGAAGCACACCAGCATTGAGGATCACCGCATCAAGCCGGACACCATGCAGGCGACCCAAAAGATCAGCGGTCGAAGCCTGATCGGTGAGTTCAATACCATCCTCGATCTGGACACCAAGGGCCTTCAGTTCAGACGAAACCTGGCGACAGACGGCGATGACCTGATCCCCTCGAGCCTGGAGCTGATGGCAATACTCAAGCCCAATCCCTCGATTTGCACCGGTCACCAGCACAACAGCCATCGATCACGCAACCAACAACAACCGACCGCCCCTACTCACTTTGGCCGCTTGGTGAGATCGCCGAAATCGTCATCATTCGGCTGCAGAAACTGCCAAACCACCGGCACAGTGAATGCAACCATCAAACCAACGGTCGCCCAGATCGCAACGGTGTAGTCACCCACGGCCCATGCCTCAATTGGGCTGACCTTAGAAGCAAAACCACTTCAAAAGCGATCAATCCGACCCGACGCGGGAAGCAAAGCCACCTGAGTCACCGAGCGCGTGCGATCCACCTGGAGCGTCATTGAACTGGAGGACAGCCGTGCAAGGCGCCCGGGGGCATGCAGAGCACGAATCACCGTGAACAGCAATTGATCACTCACAGGATCAAAATGCAAGCCGGAATCCGGTGATAAGCGCCATGGCGTCAAGCTATGCCGTTGTTGAACCGTCCCATCCCGATCGAGCTGCAAAAGCGTGTCATGGGGCTCTTCCACGCCATCACGCAGCACCACCCAGAGACGCTCTCCACCGTTATCGCAAGCAACAGCAATCACAGCTTCCTCACCAAGCCAGATCTGACGCGGAGACAAACCGGGAATCACCAACTCAACAGACCGTCTGTAATCAGGCCAATGCCGCACGAGCAGGGCACGACCTGATCCCGTGCAAAAAGCCCGCAGATCCCGACGGCCCGGCAAGATCTGACGCGGCCAAGACTGACGATCCGGTCGTTTGAAGGATTGCAGCACAAGACCGTCGTAGTCAGGCACCACCAAACCTGTGCCATCCGGAAGCAAACGAATGGGACCCGATCGTTGAAGCTCCAAATCAAAACGCTGCTGATCAGCACGACGCACCCACAACTGATCGCGACCCGGCTGCATTTGCCCCGCCTGAACCAACAGATCACCCCTGAGGTTGCTGCTGACATAACCAAACAACTGGCCTCTTTCGGTCAACGCCTCCAGGGGCCCTAAAGCCGGACTGGCCAGATCCGAGTGGGCAAGCCCGAGGGCGCGAGGGATGAGGTGGCGCATCGCCACAAACTGATCGCCCTGATCATCAGTCGCAACAAACGCGACGCCCTGTCCGTTGCCGAGGGGTTCGATCTGAACGATGTCACGGAACTTGGGCGTCAACGGTGCCCAGGAACCATCACGCTGCAACAGCGTCAAATGCTGCTGCCCCCCCTCGAGCGACTCCACCGCCAATAACGTTGGGCGCGGATCCCAATACAACGACTGAGGCTTGAGAGACAATCCCCTCAGATCCTGACCAGACAGATCCACGCGCAGGGGAAACGCCGTTGGATCAGGTTGATCGAGAAGAAGGCGCCAGGCAGCGTTTTCGCCAAACCATCGGTGCGATAGATCGGGGTGGAGACGACTGAAGGTCTCGACCGAGGCGGGTTGCATCGGCCGACTAAAACGAACATCGAGCGCCGCAGGGCCTGAGCGCAACGGCTGCACGGCCACCGAATGCAAACGGGGCGCGCGGCGCAACAACACCTGCTGCTGAACCAACACGAGGGTGGTGAGACCAGCGAAGGCCAGGCAAAGGGATCGTGGGAGAGCCAGAACCATGGGTCGCGTTATGGCTCCAATGGCCTCGCAGGCCTTGGAATAACTGTGATCTCACTGGGTTGAATCACATTCTTAAGCACCCCATCGATTGACTCCACACCCATCGTTCCGCGAAGACGCAACCAGGTATCTGGTGGATAGCGATCGGATGATCTCCACTGCACCGGCAGCCCCGTGGGTGTGGCATCAGCCAAACAACACCGCACCATCAAGCGCGCCAACTGGGGGGGGCCCTCTGCTGGCTGAAACACAAAGCCAGTAATCGAAAGCGGGGCTCCCTCATGCAGCGATGGATCGGGCTGGGTGCGAAGCAAGCGCACCCACTCGGTCAACGTGCGCTGCTCCGGTGGCAACACAAAACTCAATTGCGGCGCCTCCTGAATCGTCGAAGGACGACTGCTGGCCAAATCACTGAACGATGGTTCTGGCGGCAGCGCCAAAACAGCCACTGCCATCACCACACTCACCAGCCATCCCTTCGGAAGGGGCTGCAGCACCAGGCGATGATCGCTGCGACGGCGCAACACCAACCAGGTTTGCACCAAACCAAACACCATCAACACCGCTCCGCCAACACCAACAATCGGGTGATAAACAGCGCGCAGCAAAAGATCGAGACGGCCAGACACGGTGCTCCACACCATGACCCACCCCCACAACACGAGCTGCAAGGGGAGACGCAGGGCGAGCCATCGACGACGGGGCGACATCGGCATCACAGCTGCACGAGGTTGACCCACTGCCCGATCAGCAGCACCAACAACGACGCTGCCAAGGCGGTGACACCAATCGCTTGCGGGCGAAGCAACACCGTAAACAGTCCCGCCAACTTGAGATCCACAACGGGGCCGAGCAACAAAAACGCCAATAACGCACCGGGTGTGACTTGCGCAGCAAACCCCAGCGCTAAAAACGCATCCACGCTGGAGCAGACCGACACCACCAAGGCCAACACCATCAGTGCCAACACCGACAGGGTGGGAGCCGAACCAACCGCCAACAACCAGGCTCTCGGAAGCCAGGCCTGAACAGCAGCAGCCAAGGCACAGCCAAGAACAAGCAAAGTGAGCAAACTGACAAATTCGCGGCTGCTGTGATGGAGGATCTGCACCAACGACACCTTGGTGTCTGAGCTTGGAGGTGGCCATTGCGCAGACTCCACACCGAGAACCCCACTGCCCCGCTCCAGAAGCCCGACCTCAGCAAGGGGCTGACTCAAGCGACGCTCTTCCAGAAGTGGCGGGGCTAGAAGCGCCTTCTCTCCCAGCAATCCCAACAAGGCACTAAGCACTAAAGCAATCACAAAAGCCCCAAGGGGTCGTGCCATCAACAACCAGGGCTGATCGGGAAAGGCTGCCCACGTGCTGGCCAACACAATTGGATTCAGCACTGGCGCCGCGAACAAAAAACCAAACCCTGTGCCCAGAGGTGCACCACTGGCGAGCAAACGCCTGGCGACAGGGACGTTGCCACACTCACAGGCCGGCAACGCAAAGCCCAGCAACGCGCCAACAACGGGTGCCAGCAAAGGATGTCGTGGCAAACGCCGCACCCAGGCGGCTTGGGGCACAAACCAACGGGCGACAGCCGCAATCACCACACCCAACAACAGAAACGGGAGTGACTCCAGGAGCAACCCCTGAAAGATTGCCCAAGCATTGGCAAGTCGCTGCATGGCAGTCAGTCAGCGACCCGATCATGGCGCTTCGCCAAACAAACAACCGAAACGCTGACCCACAAAATGAGAACTATTATCATTCCAAACGTCAGCATGCGATAGGCCCTTGATGAAGCGTCCAAGTACCGTCGGCGTTCCCGTTGTGACTGGGCTTTTGGCGTTGTTACTCGCACCGGCAGCAGCGGCAGCCACGCCGATCGTGATTGCTGGTGATGGTGTGCTCTGCGATCTCACCCGCACCCTGTCCGGCGGCGCAACCGATGTGCGCTGCCTGATCGCGCCTGGCACTGATCCGCACTACTACCAACTCACACCAACAAACCGACGCGACATCAGCCAATCCCAAGTTGTGCTGATCAATGGCTACGGACTGACCCCAACGCTGGCACGTCTCAACGGCAGCTTCGATGTCGTCGCCGTCGGAGAACAAGCCGTTCCCAACAATCCCAGCCAAGATCCCCATCTCTGGCACAGCCCAACGAACACCAGCGCGATGGCAGTTGTGGTGTCGCGCACCCTGCAAAAGCTACCCGTCAATGCTGAATCCAAAGCCGGGTTGCAGCGACGGGAGCAAACAGTAACCAAAATTTTGCGCGATCTCGATGCCTGGAACCGTCGACAAATCGCCACCATGCCTTCCAGCAACCGTGCATTGGTATCTGAGCACCTTGCCTTTGGCTTCTTTACCAATCGCTACGGCCTCAAGCAAGTCGCGATGATCGACGATTACGCCACCGGCGGCCAACTTCGCCCGTCCAGCCTGCGACGCATCAGTGATGCCGTCAAAGTATCCAACACAAAAGTTTTATTCGCAGAACAACAACCGCCGAGCAAAACATTACGCCGAATCAGCAAGCGCGCCGGCAAACCAATTGCCTCCCAGATTCTTTTTGCCGATGGCAACGCCCCTGGAAAAAGTTTGATCGCAACAGCAACCACAAATACCTGCACAGTGGTTAATGCCCAGGGCGGTAGCTGTGATCAAGCCGGCGCCAAAACACTTCAAGAGCGTTGGGAAGCCGTGCGCTAATCAACTCGGCGCTGCATTCTCAATTTCTGACCTTCACGAGATCCATGACCCGCTTCAAACGTTCATCGATTGCTGGTGCCATTTTGGGGTTCCTGACACCCTTAAGTTTCGGTGCTGCTGACCCCATCGCTGCACAAGCTGGTGCTGGCCATAACCACGGTGGCGGATCGGAGGCCGATCTCAAAAGCGGTGAATTCCGCTCCACACCAGTGATCACGCTAGAAGGGCACGGGGGCTTTGAAAACAATCTCACCAGTGAGGGGAAACCAGCCCACTACGCCATCGATGGCTTATTTGGTGGCGTGATGGAGTGGGGCCTGCCGAACCAAGGCAGCTTCGCCATTGAAGCCGCGATTGGGCCAGCGCTTGTTTGGGGTGAGGCCGAACACTTCTATGGCCGCGTTCACCTGGAGGACGAGGAGCACGGTGAGCACAGCGACGAAGAGCATGGCCATGGCGAAGGCCAGCCCTTTCGCCGCATCGACATGAAGGGCATGCTTCAAGCCCGCTATCAGCCCAATGATCGCCTCACCCTTGCAGCCACATGGCTGCCTTATGCCGTCACAAGATCCCAGGGGGAAGACATTCAGGGCGTGAAGCATGAAATCAATGCAGGCGTCACCTATGCCTTTGGCGATGGTGATGTGAACTTCGCTCTCGGCGATGGCTGGGATTCAGTTGTGGATGGTTTATTTGTTTCCGTCAGCAATCACACAGGCTGGGAAAGCGATGGGGTCTACGTCGGCAACTACACCGACACATGGGCAGGGTTTGGCTTCAACTATGACCAGCTGAGCATCACTCTCACCGGAGGACCCCGCTTCTATTCTCCTGGCTCATCTTCAGGACTCTCTCAGCGCACTGACTGGGGCGGCGAGATTGCTTTGGAATACCCCATCTCAGATTCAGTCGTTGCCTTCGCCCACTGGGAAGCGATCTACAGCACAGCATCCGGAGAGGGATGGGGCAAAGGGTTCCAGAATCACCTCGGGACAGGTCTCAGTTTCCGTTTTTGAGCGACACAACGGGCTCGCTGATCAGTGAGCTCGTTGTTGTCTGATGGATCAATCCTTGGCCTTTGCACTGCACGCAGTGCAAAGGCCGTAAAACTCCAACGTGTGAAAAAGCAATGTGTATCCGCTCTGTTGATCCTCTGGAAGCGAAACAGTGTGCAGCGGGCACGTTGAAAGCGTCTGGGTTGCACCGCAACTGACGCAGGTGAGGTGATGACGATCACGCGCCACCGGGGCATACAAAACCTCACCATTGGGGAGGTGACGGCAACGCACCAGCCCACGCTGCTGCAACTGACGTAAATGGCGATACACCGTCGCCAAACCCATGGAATGATCCGTTTGCAGCAAAGCGCGATGCAGCTGCTGGCCACTACGCTCATCGTCGCTAGCCTCGAGCAAATCCATCAAGGTCTGCTGCTTACCGCTGAGTTCAACCTGAAGACGGGCCATCACGCTGATCTGACCACTCCATCATCCACGGGAATCCAGCAGGACTGTTCCCGACACTGGCATTGGAGCCAACGACAGCAGACAATCAAACAAAGCCAGCCCTGCGGCCGATCCGTTCCATGCCCGGCATCATCACCGGACTCATCACCCTTTATGTCCACTGTTGGTGGTGCGTACGCACCACCAACTCCGCTGCCCTCAAACGCAGCTGGCCATACCCCAGGCAGCTGAAGGCGAATGCCGATCTCTACCGCCGGCCACGACGCCGGCGCGGCCGCGCCCATGCACGCCTGCGCACTCGGCTGCAGGCAACCAATCATTCGCTCACTTGACAGATCAAGTCTTTGGCATGCCAACCAGGGATTTCGACTATTCAGCGTCGATTTCATTTCTCGAGATTCGAGACAGTCTCCCCACGATTGATTCAGAGGATCTCTCAGCCTAGAACGTGCTTGAGATTCTCCTGCATCTGTTTCGGCAGAAACCTGGCTTCGTGGACCGTGGCCATGAGATCAACAACAAGGAAACGGCATGGGTGAACGCTTTTCTCTTTCGTCTTCAGCCCGGCACCGACGCGAACGGGATGGAGATGTTCAGCGTTGAAACCATCGGCTCAAGCGCCGATCGGATGGCGAAACTTCGCCCCTAACAAAAAACTCCCAGGTGCCAACCACCCGGGAGTGCGATGTTGTTGCAGCCGGCCATGTTCAAGGGCCAACAATGGTCTAAACCGCCTGGACGGAACAAACGTGACTCATCCAGCGGCCTGTTATGACTGGAGATGACTGGAGATGACTGGGGGACGGCACCATTGCCATCAAACACCTGCGATAGGACATCCCGGGCATACTCCCCCCCAACTGCTCAACTCTTAGGAGCAAACCTGAGCGGGCAACTCCACACCCAGACCTGCACTGCGTGCATCGTCCACGATCGCAGCGAAGCATTCGGCATTAAACACAGCCTGACCACCTAAAAGCACATCCCACTGATCCGCAGGGAAATGTGCTTGGAGCCAAAACAACCCAAGAGCACTGAGAGGTCGGATCGTAAACGAAGCATTAATGGATTTGACCTTCAGATCCAAGGGGATGACCACGAATCAATCCATTCAGCTTGCTTGGAACGCAAAAAACTGTTCGCATTGATACAAATTCAACGACAGGGAGGTCGTTCCCTGCCCCTCAAGCCACCATCACCACAACGGAACCATGGTCCACTGCACGCACGCAGACAGGCCGTTGACTGATCAGCAATCACACAGAGTGCCGATTCATTGTCGCTATTAGCACGGTCAAAACGTCCGTTGTTCGTGAAAGTGGAAGAAATCCTTGCGAGTTCCTGATGACAACGGAGGAGGCAATGACCCTCATTGAGGGAGCTCTTGATTACTGCCGTCAACGCCAAAAAGTGCTGACGAGCCGGGCTCGCGACGACGATGCCCAAGCGATCGACCATGAATTCCAGGAATGGCTCAATCCCCAAGGGGGCATCCTTCCGCTCATGCCCTGCCCAAGACCAGAGAGCAGCTGAGCCCAAGCCCAGCACTCCCGCACGATCCTGGAGCCGCATCCAGTGCGCAAAGGCTGACCAACACCCCAATCCGTAGCAATGCCGACGCCAGCAGGCTGAAATCCGAGAGATAAAGAGATCACCGGGGCGGCAAGCATCGGTACTCCTGTTGGGGGATGGGCCGGGGACTGGAGATTCCCGGCTTTTTTTATGGGGTGACACCGAAGGCCTGCTGGTGGGGCCGCCACTCGATGGGTCATCCATCTGCGACACATCCAGGATGCCTTTGCATTGACAACTGGGGGAATCCTGCAGATGGTCAAAACAACGCGGCAATCCATGGCCTATGGCTGGCCTCCACAGCTTTCGCAACGCCAGCAATCCGCATGGGGCGTCGGATCCCATCAGTGGCCGGGAAGCTGCATTGCAGCACTTGATGGGGGGAAATGATCCGATCTGGCTATCGACAACCGACCGACAACTGCAGGCCATCCGCTCCTGCTTTTGCTGTGCCCTGCACATGCACCAGCCCACCATCCCAGCAGGAACGGACGGGGCCCTGATCTCCCACCTCCAATTCATGTTCGAGCATCCCCAGCTGGGGGATAACCACAACGCCGAGCCATTCGCCCACTGCTACCAGCGGATGGCGGAGCTCATCCCCCGACTGATTGATGCCGGCTGCAGCCCGCGGATCATGCTCGATTACTCCGGCACCCTGCTTTGGGGTGTGGAGGCCATGGGGCGCGACGACATCAGCGAAGCGCTGCGCTTCCTGGCCTGTGACCCGCGCATGCAACGGCATGTGGAATGGCTGGGAACCTTCTGGGGCCATGCGGTCGCACCCTCCACACCAATTCCAGATCTCATCCTGCAGATTCAGGCCTGGCAGCACCAGTTTGCCGCGCTGGCCGGTGACGCTGCACTCCAACGGGTGCGGGGATTCTCTTTGCCAGAAATGCACCTCCCCAACCATCCCGACACCCTGTTTGCTCTGATTGCCGCACTGAAGCAATGCGGCTACCGCTGGCTGCTGGTGCAGGAACACAGCGTGGAGACATTGCAAGGGAGGCCGCTACCAAGGGCACAGACCCTGGTGCCGAACCGACTGATCGCCCGCGACTCCAATGGCACAGAAATCAGCATCACAGCGCTGATCAAAACCCAGGGCTCTGACACCAAATTGGTGGGTCAGATGCAGCCCTGCTACGAAGCCCTCGCACTCGAACAGCAACCCCTAACCGGAGGCAAAGTGCCGGCTCTGGTCTGCCAGATCGCCGATGGCGAAAATGGTGGCGTGATGATGAATGAGTTTCCGTCCGCCTTCATCCAGGCCCACGAACGAATCCGAGGCGAAAGCACCCAGGCGATCAACGGCACGGAATACCTCGAACTCCTCGAAGCGGAAGGCTTCAACCCGGAGCAATACCCACCGATTCAAGCCGTGCAACAGCAACGCCTATGGGAAGCAATCCAAGGCCCTCTTGCTCCTGCTTCGGTGTCAGCAGCCATCCAACAACTCCAAATGACGGAGTCCAGCTTCTCCATGGATGGGGCCTCCTGGACCAACAACCTGAGCTGGGTGGAGGGCTACAGCAATGTGCTGACGCCGATGCATCAACTCAGTGCAGCGTTCCATGCCCGCTTTGATGCGGCAGTGCAAGTTGATCCAACACTCACCACCAGCGCGCACTACCGCGACTGCCTGCTGCATCTCCTGCTCTTAGAAACCAGCTGTTTCCGGTATTGGGGTCAAGGCACTTGGACCGACTATGCCCGGGAGATCCATCGACGCGGTGTCCAGCACATCGAAACGGCGATGGACAGCATTCATGGGGTCAGAAGCGCTGCAGAGGCTTAGGCACCACCAACGTGCCGCAGCCCGCAACAGCCATTGCTACCCCAACCGGACATGCGTGGTAGGAGATCCAAGCCAACCTCGGTGCACAGCGTCTTGACCCACTCCCATGATTTGCGCTGGATTTTGGTGGCTTGGGGGGGTTTGCGCGGCAGCAGCAGCGTTCAAATTCGCCCGGCTCGCCCGCGCCATGCGCGGCACGTTGGATTCGCAGGGGAGGTCCCAACCTGACGCCCTCTCCACCCAGGCGATGCGCGAACAACTGGAACGGCTGTGGCAGCGTCAATAGCCCAGATGCTTGGCCACTCAAGGAAGCGCGAAGCGGCCAACGCCAGCGAACAAAAAATGTTCTTTAATGGTGCTTTAACCAAAGCTTTACCTTCGATGGACGGAGCCCATCAACGCCTCGTGAAATTGGAAGCGACTGCCTACCTCTGTCTTTCGCGAGATGAAGCGCAACGCATCCTGGAGGAAGCAGCCGAGCTCAGTCGTGGACTCCGCTCGCAACGCAGCAGCGTCACACCGCGCCACCAACACAAGAACGCGGCCTGACCTACCAAAAGGGAACGCTCTTGGGCGGAATAGGCATGAATACCCCGTTGCCACCGCTGAAGGAGCTCACAACAGTGAAGGCATCCGCAGCAGGGCCATGTCGTTTCCTTCGTATGGCACGTCGCCGCTCACTCCCACCAACAGCAGCGCACAGGCGAGGCTAGCTTCCGCGCTGGATGGTCCATCCAGCCATGAATGCCGGATGCGCAATGACCGCCAGAGCTACTTTCAGGTGGTGCGTGATCTCGCCCATGCCCAGTTTGACCTGACAGACGGCGAGCTCACTGCCCGCTTGTGGAAAGAAGTGGCCGATCGCGATCTCGATCGCGGCAGGATCATTCACCTGCCCTATCACTGCGGCAATCTTCACCATGACGATGCCGTGATGCGCCTCAACGATGAGGCTTACCTAGCCCTCGTGGACCCCAGGGATCCCTGAAAAGGCATCCCTGAAAAAGTATCCATGCCTGCCAGGATCACCTAAATCGACGTTCAAAGCGCATCCAGTTGCGCAATTTTTGCTGCCAGGGGGTCGCGTTGCGAAGTCCATCTGCAGGTCTGCCGGATTGATCTGCCTGATGGGGATCGAGACGCTCCAATTCCCGCCGCAACTCACGAAGCACAGGCAGCAGTAAGACGCCAGCCACCAAGCCAACGATCAGCAGCACCGGCAGCAAAGACAGCAGCCAAACGCTGACCATCAAGGCAACGCCCAAGCCGATCAGCTGCTGCAACCAGCGGGGGCGCGTCTGGCCGGGCAGCTGTTTCATTGCTTCAAAGCTCGAACACCGTTCCTAACAAGCTGGCGGGGTGAGTGGATTGTTCCGCACCGCGGCGTTCGAGTTGCAGCACCATCACGGCATGGGCCATGAAACGCGCCGCTGACAGAACGGCCAGACCGATGCAAAGGGGGCAGTGAGTGATTCCCATGCACCGAGCATCTCCGCTTCCAGAGCAGCCGACACATCTGCGTTCCATTTCTTGATGTTCACACGAAATAGAGGGAGCCAACAGGCTCCCTCCCCCACAGGGGCACTAATGCTCCCGCTGCCAACGGCTGAGGTTGGCGGGCGAAAACTTGTGGCCATGGCGCTGGCCAACCTTGGCGACACAGGTGTTGTCGTTCCCGCAGGCCTCCACTTCGCTGCGGATTGAATCATTGCTGTGGGCTTTGGCCAGAAACGTCTCCAGTTGCTTCATCGACATGGGTGAAACCTCGCGATGGGTCACTGCACCGCTAGACAGCCCAACCCGGCCCTAAAGCAAGAGATCTGGTTTTCTTCCGTTTAAAGCAAAAGACGGACAAATCAACGCCATGGCCATCGACGACCCACCATCTCAAAACAACGCATCCCTCGGGCAGGGGCTCCCGGCATGGGGTTCAAGCGTCTGGATCCGGGCTCAAACCACGTAACGCCAGAGCACCGCGTCTGGCGAGCAAGAGCAAGGGATAAAAGAAGGCCGCGCGGCCACGGTCGCGAAACAGCGTTTGCAAGCCCTGCAAAAGCGCATCACTGGGCTGCATCCGGCGACTGAATTCAGCAATGGCAGCACTGCCATGCCAAACCTGATCGCCGTCCAAAAGCATGGCCCCATTCTTGAGGCTCAAGCCTTGGGCGAGAAGCTGACGGCGTAACTCAGGCGCTTGGCGTCCATCCACAATCGCCAGGCCTGGCACTCCAGCCGCCAGCTCACTGCGCAAGGCAAAGGCGCGACAAAACGGACAATCACCGTCGTAGATCAGTGTGAGTGCCATCCCGAATTGCCAACGCAGCCTGGGCAATCTCACCCACCAACCTGATCCGGATCAACCCCAACAAGGACGTCATCGGATCCGGCCCGGCGTCAGCATGGATATCGATGCACCCCCGCCGTGCCAAGGCCCATTCTCAAGCTGCTGCAAAGCCTGATCCTGGTGACCGTGCTGGTTACATCACCACTGGCTGCAACGGCGACGAACGCGACAGCAGACCGATGGCTGTGTGATGGTGACCCATTAACCATGGTCCCCATCAAGGGATCCGTCGACTTCAACGGGCTCCCCAACGCTGTGCCAAACCAGACAGCTGGAACGGTGCCAGGCGATGGCGTGTTGATCAGCTGGCGCGGACGCACCATCCAACTGCCACGCACCAACAACGCAGGAGCACCGAGCTACACCGATGGACGCTGGTGGTGGCGCGCCGCCGATCCTGACCACCCGGAATGGAAGCAACGGCGGGGTGAAATCATCGCGTACAACTGCACTGCAGCCCAACCGATGCCATGAGCGACTTCACTCTCCATGCGCTTGGACTTCGGGATTGTCAATTTGAGCGATTTGGCACCGCCATCCTGCCGGTCGACGACATGACGCCTGCGGGCCCCGCAGAGGCGCAGCTGCTCTTCGATGGTGACAACATCCGGTATTACTTGATGCGTCTACGCAGCCGACCCGCCGTTGTGGGCAGCATGACGCGCCACCGGCGCGCCACCCAATGCCTGGGATCAGCGGATGCCCAGCCCTGGTGGTTGGCCGTGGCTGAGCCGATGCATCGCGCGACCGACCTGGACCACACCACGGTGCAATTGGTGAAGATCCAACCGGGGGAAGCCTTAAAACTGCATCAGGGCACCTGGCATGCCGGTCCTTTTTTTCAAACCCCCACCGCCCTGTTCTTCAACCTCGAACTCAGCGATACCAATCAAAACGACCACAACTGCCAATCCCTGCCCAGACAACTCAGGCTGACACTGACGTGACGGAAGGCGGGGCTGTAACCGCCCGACGAATCGCATCCTCTAAGCGGCGGCACTCCAGGCATCGGCACGGAGCCTCATCCTTGGAATGATGAAATCGAATCGGCGGACGACTGGCATTCATCGACCAATCAGCAATGACTGCTTGCGTTATGCCGTTCGGTAACCATCCGCTCCAGCCCGGCAGTGCCGTTCTGCAACACACCGTGATCCATCAAGGGCATCACTGCATGCAACGACGCGTACGACACCGCAATCCAACCAACCCACAACCCTGAACGGATGCTCTCGCTCGCCATCACCACCTTGCTGCTCAGTGCTGCTGCAGCCGCGCTCGGGCTCACCATCCTGCTCATCGGTCTGCAACGGGTGTTTGCCGCGGCCCCCGTGCTCGGCCACACAACGACTTTCAAGCCGTTGGCAACAGACCCCTCCCTCACGGTGGTGATCCCTGCCTACAACGAAGCCACCACGATCAACCGCTGCCTCAGCAGCGTGCTGCGCAACGACCCTCCCTGCAACGACTGGCGGGTGCTGGTGATGGATGACGACTCCAGCGATGCCACAGCAAACCTTGCCGCCACCACAATCGCCGACACCCCCTCAGCGGCGCAGGCATCCGTGCTCCAGGCCGGTCCCCGTCCTCGAGCAGAGCGGTGGGTGGGCAAAAACTGGGCCTGTGCCCGTGCCATGGATCAGGTGGGAACCGACTGGGTGCTCTTCATCGACGCCGATGGGCAGCTGGCACCGCAAACGCTGCGCCGAGCCCTTCAACAAGCCACCGCAGACAACGCCGATCTCTTAAGCCTCGCCCCCAGGCTGGTGTGCGGCTGCTTCGCGGAGTGGATGGTGCAGCCGATCATGGCCAGCCTGGGGGCGAGGCTTCCCCATGCAAGACACCAACGATCCCGAATCTCCCGTGGCCTTCGCTGCAGGCCCATTCATGCTGTTTCGGCGAGAGGCCTATACAGCCATCGGTGGCCATCGAGCCATGGCGGCGGAAGTCGTGGAAGACCTGGCACTGGCACGCTGCATCAAAGCAACTGGTTATCGCCTGCGTTATTGCCTCGGCCTCGATGCGGTGGAGCTGCAGATGTATGCCGATCTGCCAGCCCTGTGAGAAGGGTGGAGCAAAAACTGGTTCCTGGGCCTTGATCGCAGTGTCGCGAAAGCCTTAGGCGCCGGTGCCGTGGTGTTGCTGATGTTCAGCGGTCCATGGCTGATCGCAGCTTCCGCCAGCACCATCCTGTTCATGCTGATGCACACCGACACACCGGCACCCCTCGAGATGGTCGGTCGAGCTTGGGCAGCCGCTGGCCTGAGAGTGATCGGCATCGGGCTGCAACTCTTGCTGCGACTTTGGACCCGGCAACGCTTTGCCGTGCCGCTGACCCACTGGTGGTTGATGGGCCTGGGAAGACTGATTGTGGCTGCGATCGCCCCCACCTCGGTGTGGCGCAGCCTCACCGGCCAGGGCTGGACCTGGAAAGGACGCTCCCTCGCCGAGCCCCCAGCGCTGTCTTGACTGAACTGAACAATCAGCACCCAGGCCCACGCGGTGCAGGGGTAGCGCTTCCTTCAGCGTCCCTCACAGTGTTCAGCCGCTTTGAGATAAACCAGGCGACCCGGTCCTTCCTGATTTTTCAGCACTGCGCTGCGGAGCTGCACTTGGTGGTCGACGCAGCGGTTGTAGCGATGGTCTTTGACCGCGGTGGGAATCTGCAGCAAAGCGATCGCCGCCAAACTGAGGCTGCTCATCAGCGCCAACACCGGATAGGCATGGGCACGCACCATCTCCCGTGCTGATCGCGACTGGCCGGTGTGCTCCGACATCACCACTGCCTCACAAGCTCCAATCAGTCTGGGTTAGGTGTGCTGGAAACGGAACCCCTTCAGTTTGTCGAGATCTTTGCTCTGATCCAGTTTGAAGTCAGTGAGGATGAGCGCTTTGCCAATGGTGCCGATGGCATCTTCCATCCATTGGAGTTGATTCATTGGAGTTGATTGGCGCCATCGTCCGTCACCCGGGCCGAACGAATCAGATCAGGGGTGAGGGAAGCAGCCGCTTGTTCCATGGCATCAGCAATGTGCTGCACCAACTCCCGTGCCTGGTTGTGGTCCATCCCATCCCTGATGCGTCTCGCCCAAGTTTGCCTACCAGCCCAGGCGTCACCGCTGCCCCGTTTCACCAAAGGTGACTTCGAGAATCGCTGCCTTCAACAACGTTTGCATGCGTTGCAAATCCACCTGTTCATCCGGGACACCTCCACTCCAACGTTCAAGACGAAACGTCACGGCATCAAGCAGCAGCCGTAACCCACCCCCGTTCAAGGTGAACTCCACCGTGGGTTCTGAAGAGTCCATGCCTCGATCGTTGGGATCAGCCATCTGCGCCTCAGTTCGCTGACGGCAGTCTGACTATGGTGACAATCGACACGTCAGAGCCGGGACTTGTCAGCGGCACAACCGAACGGTGCTAAGCGTTGTTCAATTGTCCCCCACCTTCTGCTCTTCGTTGAAACCGTCTCTGTTCACGCGCCTCATTGTTGGGACTTTCGCCATGACCACCGCCATCGCAGTGCCTGCATGCGGAGCGCAATGGGACCCCCCAACTGAGCCAGACCATTGGACAACCATCCGAGACAGCATCCAAAGCCAGGGGCTCATCTCCCCAGCCGACTGGATTTTCTTTGGGGCACTTGACAGTGAAACCACGCAGGCTGCGGAGTACCTCAGCAATCTCCGTTCCGATCAAAATGCGGTTGTGTTTGATGGATTGCTGCTGCTCAAGCGCGATCCAAAGGCGGAGTGGGCCATACGACCGCTGATGATGCGCGCACTCTGCAAAGAAGCACGACTCGAACGGCGCAATCCGGAGGGTCAGTGGACTGACTACTCAGGTCGGCCCGATACCGCACGCAAAGTGGAGTGGATTTGCCGTCAAAAGCTCAACGCCAACCGTTATGGCGACGGCTGATCACCCTTGGCCTTGGCCACGCAACGCTTCAATCTCTTGGCAATCACGAATCCAACGCGAGAGCCGCCCACTTTCAAACGATTGCTCCCAGCGCTTGTGCAGTGGTTGCATCACGCTGTTGCACCGAGAGCAACCAGCTTGCTCTCCAGATAGGCCAAAAATGGTGCGCTCGACAGCGCGTGCCCACTCACCTGTTGCACCAACCCTTCAGCATTGAGGGCTCGACCGACGGGATGGACATGCTCCCGCAGCCAAGCCAGCAGAGGCGTCACATCACCGCGAGCAACATGATCCTCAGGGGCACCAATCGCCGCAGCCATCGCCTCACTGAGTTGGGCGCTGACCAGATGCCCCAACAAATACGACGGGAAATAACCAAAAAGCCCCTCGCTCCAATGCACATCCTGGAGGCAACCCTCGGCATCATTCACCGGAGTGACACCCAAAAGTTCCTGATAGCGCCGTTTCCACTCGCACGGCAGGTCTTCCACAGGAAGCCCCTGCTCAAGCAAGGCGAGCTCTAAATCGGTGCGAATCATGATGTGCAAGCCATAGCTGAGTTCATCCGACTCGACGCGATTGGTGCCGGGGGCGACCGGATTCATGGCGCGCCACAACATGGCAGCAGAGGCAATCGGCGCCCCTTCATGCCGAAAGCGCTGCCACCATCGCTCAGCGAAGGGGGCACTACGGGCCACCCGATTTTCCCAAAACAACGACTGGCTTTCATGCACCGCCATCGACGTGGCCTGCCCAAGGGGCCAGGCAAACCACTGATGGCTTGCAGTCGGCAACCCCTGCTCATAGAGAGAGTGGCCCCATTCGTGGGCGGTGGCGAGGAAACAAGACAGGGGCTGACCTGCCACCACGCGGGTGGTGAGACGAAAATCACGGGGCCCGAGGGTAATGGAGAAGGGATGCGGTGACTCCGCCACGCAGCTGATCGCAGGGTCACGTCCCCATTCTTGAAGCAACTGATTGCACAGCCGTTGCTGCTGTTCTGCTGTGAGATCCCAACTGAGCTGCCGCGGCCGAGGCGTCGCCTGCAGCTGCTGCAGCAACTCCGGCAATCTGCGGCGTAGAGGAGCAAACAACGCGGTCAGACGCTCCAAGCGCAGATCGGGTTCAAACGGCTGGGCAAGAGTTTCCCAACAACCGCGCGCTTCCCCCAACTGGCGAGCCTGTTCCTGCCGCAACGTGATCAGCTGACGGAGAGCTGGAGCGAATAACGAAAAATCACTGGCCGAGCGGGCCTGCTGCCAAAGGCCATACCCCTCGGCTTTGGCGGTAGCGAGTGCAGCCACCAAATCAGGATCCTGGCGTTGTTGGCGCTGCAGATCGAGCTCAAGCAACTCCAGATTGCGACCACGCTCCATCCGTTCAGAGGCATTCAACGTGCCATGACGGGCTTCAAGGTTCCAGTCAGCGCGCGCCTCAGCCACCAAAGCGGCGTAATCAGACGAACTCTGGCGCTGATGCAATTGACGGGCCAGAAGGGTGAGTTGCTCCCCTCGCCAAGACGCACAGCCAGCGGGCATCCGGGTGTTTTGATCCCAATACAGCGTGCTCTGCACGCTGCCGAGCAAACGCGTCTCGTGGAGATAACGACCCAGGCGTGCCCATGCAGGTTGTGCACTCACTCCCGAGCTCCACAAGGAATCGAACTAGCCTCGCAAATCAAAGCCAAGGACCGTGGCCACGCACGCGTGCGAGCAAAACGAGCGTTCACGCTTGCACCAATAGCAATCCCGCGCATGTCAAGGCAACAGGCCGGCATCGTGCAACACCGGCAGCAACCACCCCGGAATACCGTCTTGATCCCAATTCCAGACGCCGTGGCGCTTGCTGATCCAAAGGCATTCCCGACGGGTGTAAGCCTCGAGGACAACGGTCCGGTCCATGTCCTTCAGGGCATCCTCACGTCGAATGCGCTGCAACCTATCGCGGGCGGAAGGACTCACGAACGAGAGGCACTGACCAACCATGCATGCTGCTCGCTCACCACTGCGGCTGGCAACGGCTCCAGCCATTTTGCCGGCAACAGATCCATGTTCTGAGCGCTGCCTGTCGCGTGAGCCGCCGCACGGTTGGCAGTCCACCCATCACCGAGCGAACCTCCACCATCGCCAGCGCAGAGTTGTCGTCCTCACGGGACAACTGAACGCGCATCACCTGCTGATGGTCAGGGCTTCTTAACCAGCGGTCAAGATCGAGGCCCTGGGTCAAGAACAGTTCACGCGACCCAAAGGTGGTCACCATGCCCGGAACGTCAACCAGCCGGGACGCAATTTAAAGCCAATCACAACGGGCAAAGCCAAGCGTGAAGAAGACTTCAGTGGATCAGTCTCAAGCCCCCCACTGCAGGTGGTGAAGAAGCGATAAGCCTGATCCCACTGGCTCGAGCGATTGTCAGACTCTGACAACACTTCAGGAGATAGAGCCATGGGCGATCCGATCAAAGCACCGGCATGCCACCTCACCTGGACTGTCACCCAAGTCTCCCGGCGCTTGTTTGCCGTTGCCGCCACATTGAACGGTGCTGACTATGACTTCGTCGGCAACTACCAATCGCTGCGGGAAGCCCACACCGCTGGCCGTTTGTATGTCAGCAATCTCGCACATAACCAATTCAGACCGACAAGCTAGGCGCTCCGTCCACTGAACCCCGGCAGTGCTGCCGCTGATTTACCACCCCCTGTATTCAGCCCCACTCCCCAGCAGCCATCGCTTTCCGATGGCCAAGTTTCGGCTGTTGCATCAACTGCTGTTGGAGAGAGGCATGGTGCGGGAGCGGCAGATTTATCAGCCTGTGAGCATCAGCCGTCGCGACCTGGAGCAGGTGCATGAACGGCACTATCACCAGGCCTTTTGCGAGGGGACACTCACCCGGGAGCAGCAACGTCGGATCGGTCTTCCGGCCACGCGCCCGCTCGTCCAACGCACATGGCTTGCCGTCGGCGGCACATTACTTACTGCACGGATGGCCCTCGACACGGGCTTGGCTTGCCATCTGGCAGGGGGCACTCACCATGCCCATCCTGGATTCGGCAGCGGATTTTGCATCTTCAATGATTGCGCTGTAGCGGCAGCGGTGCTGCTGGAGCAAGGCTGTGTTGAACAGGTGCTGGTGATCGACCTGGACGTGCACCAAGGGGACGGAACCGCCGCCTGCTTTGCCAAGGATCCACGGGTGTTCACCCTGTCGGTGCATGCCGCGAGCAACTTTCCCTTGCGCAAGGTCAACAGCGATCTGGATCTTCCCCTCAACGACCACACCGCAGACCTTGCCTATATGGAGGCCATTGGCGATCAGCTCCCCAATCTCCTCGACCGGCTTCAACCGGATCTGGTGCTTTACAACGCTGGTGTGGACCCCCACCGCGATGATCGACTGGGGCGACTCCAGCTCAGCGATCTCGGCCTATTGCAACGGGACCGCCTCGTGATCGATGCCTGTTTACGCCGAAGGATCCCGATCGCCACGGTGATCGGCGGTGGCTATGACGCGCTCACACCCCTGGTGGAACGGCACGCCCTGGTGTTTCGCGCCGCCATTGAGCAAGCCCGTCTTTATGGGATTTGACTCGATCCTTTGACGCTGATCAAAACCCACGTCCGTCCCGTTCCCGCATCTCCAGGCGAAGTTGCTGATAACGGACCAAAGCGCGTTCCTCATCCAATTGAGGAAACAACAGACGGGCTTCATCCCTGCTCGCAGGTTCCAAAAGCCAGTCGTCTGCATGATCAGGAGCGACTTGCTCAGGATGGCGATCCCAAAGCTGTGCCCCGAGCCACGCCCATCCAAACCAGCGGCGCCGAAAATGGTCGAACAGTTCGAGAGGATGCATCCATCGACGTTAATTAACAAACCCGCAATGTCGCCTGTCGAGCCAATGTCGATGCGGTGATTCAACAGAGCGGCATCACAGCTGTGCAACATGGCCACACCAGCTCGCTTCGGCAGTCATGACGTTGAGAGATCTTTGCCCAGCCCTGGCCAACAAGACCTACTTCAACTACGGCGGCCAAGGACCACTTCCGACGCCATCCCTGAATGCCATCACTGCAAGCTGGCAGCGCATTCAGGAGCTCGGTCCCTTCACCACAGACGTGTGGCCCGCAATCAGCCGTGAGGTGACCAGCACCCGGATCGCCCTGGCCAAGCTGTGCGGAGTTGCCCCCCACCGCCTCGCCCTGAGCGAAAACGTCACCAGTGGCTGTGTATTGCCGCTCTGGGGCTTACCCCTGGGCCCGAATGATCGAATCCTGATCAGCGATTGTGAACATCCCGGTGTGCTGGCGGCCTGCCAGGAGCTGGCCCGCCGCCAGCAGCTCACCATCGACATCCTGCCGGTGAAGCACATCCGCGGCGGACTCAGCCAGCAAGCTGCGAATGATGCCGCCGTGCTGGGTTCACTGGAGCAGCACTTGCACCCCAACACCCGTCTGGTGGTGTTATCGCACCTGCTCTGGAACACCGGCCAACTGATGCCGATTGCTGCTGTTGCCGCCCAGCTGCAACACCATCCGAGCCACCCTTATCTCCTGGTGGATGCGGCCCAGTCCATGGGTCAGATCCCCGTCGCCGAAGCCGCAGCTGCCGCCGACATCTATGCCTTCACAGGCCACAAGTGGGCCTGCGGACCGGAGGGCCTCGGAGGCGTCGCTCTCTCGGAGCGCGTCTTGGCCGACGCCCACCCCACCGTGATCGGTTGGCGCAGCCTCCAGGACGAAAGCCGCGCCAGGCTCGATGATCCCGACCCGTTTCATCACGACAGCCGCCGGTTTGAAGTGGCCACCAGCTGCGTGCCACTCCTGGCTGGCCTGCGCACCTCCCTTGCGCTACTGGATCAGGAAGGAGATGGGGAACAACGCCTGACGCACATCCAGCAGCTGAGCCGTCAGCTCTGGACCCAGCTCCATGGCCTGCCGGGCGTCACACCCTTGCTCGACGATGCACCACCTGCGGGCCTGGTGAGTTTTGTGATCCAACCCAGCGCTGGAGCAACAGCGATCACCCCTGCCGAAACGGTGAAACAACTGGGAGCACAGGGCCTCTGGATCCGCGACCTGGGCGATCCCTCCTGCCTGCGAGCCTGCACCCACGTGAGCACCACCAGCGACGAGTTGACGGCCCTCACCACGGCCATCCAGTCCCTGCTTGCGTAAGTCCAACAGGCGGGCGATTACGACGCCGTCGAGACCCGCTTTCGCAACGCAATCTCAGCCTGTTCTCGATCATCGAAATGGACTTTGGTGGTGCCGAGGATTTGATAGTCCTCATGCCCCTTCCCCGCAATCAGCACCAAATCATCCACGCCCGCTTCGGCAATGGCAGCCGCAATGGCGCTGGCCCGATCAACGTTCACCATCAGAGAGGTCTGGGCAGGGATCCCAGCCACCACATCGTCGAGAATTTGCTGAGGATCTTCGGTGCGGGGGTTATCGGATGTGACCACCACACGATCGGCTAGTGCTGCTGCCATGGACGCCATCTGAGGACGCTTTCCCCGGTCGCGGTCTCCACCGCAACCAAAAACACACACCAGGGAACCCTTCAGAAAGGGACGCGCTGCCATCAAGGCATTGCGCAGACCATCAGGGGTGTGGGCGTAATCCACCAACACTGCAGGCAGAGAAGCCATCACCGATTCCGATCCCAACACCACCCGCTCCATCCGACCCGGCACCCCTTTAAAGCAGGCCACTGCCTTAAGCACTGGGGCCAAGGGCATGCCCTGTTGCACCAACACCCCAACGGCTTCCAGCAGGTTCATCAGGTTGAACTCCCCAATCAGCGGAGACTGAAAGGCCCCCCGTCCCACAGGGGTCACCACGTGACCTGAGACGCCGGAAGAGGTCATCGTTAAATCAGTCATACGCAGCTCCACATCACCGGAGTCACTCTTGGGCCGGAGGGAACAACGCCAGCAACGCTCCCCCAGTTGATCCGCCAGCTTTTGCCCCCAAGGGTCATCGATATTGACCACAGCTCGCGCCCCTTCCGCCATCAGTAGCGGCTCCGCAAACAACCGTGCCTTGGCCTCGAAATAGGCCTGCATCGACGGGTGATAGTCGAGATGGTCTTGGGTGAGATTGGTGAACACCGCAGCTGAAAACTGGCATCCCGCCACTCGGCCCTGATTCAGGGCATGGGAGCTCACCTCCATGGCGCCCACTTGAGCACCACCGGTCACCGCTTCTGCCAACTGGGCCTGCAGTCGGTCTGCAAACGCAGTGGTGTGGGTCGCGGTGATGCTGTGGCCAGGCCAGCGGTTCACCAACGTGCCAAACAACGCAGCAGAACGCCCCATTTGATTGCACAAATGCTCGATCAAATGGGTGGTGGTGGTTTTGCCGTTCGTTCCGGTCACTCCGATCAAGGTCATGCGTCGCGAAGGGGACTGCCAAAACGCTGCCGCCAGGGCACCAGCCCAGTCGGCGACTGGATTAGATACCACCACCACCGGATCATGGGGAGCAGGCGGGTCTGCTAAGGCCGCCTCAGCACCGATGACTGCCGCCGCCGCACCATCGGCAAGGGTCTGACGCCAGAAGCTGCCGCCATCAACGCGTTCACCGGGCAATCCCAAAAACAAACTGCCATGGCCGACGCAACGCGAATCACAGGTGAGGGCCTTGATCGCTGGATTAGGGCAGCTCTCTGGTGTTGGCAAGCCAACCGCATGGAGCAGCGAATGCAGCGTCTGGACCATCAGCCGACCACCAGGAGTGGTGCAGTTCTAAACCGATCCAAGCGCAGCAATGCAGGCGCGTTGTAGCCATGCGAACAAACCGTCGCCCGACAAGCGCGGCGAAACCCGTGGGAGGACCCCAACCGATAAGGCCAAGACAGGCACTTCCAAGTCGAAACGAGCCTTGAGAGTGGGATCGCTCCCCTTGGCATCGATATCAATCACCGCGAGCTCCAACGGGGGCTCCAGCGCATCCAACTTCAGGGCGCGCAAACGCGCTTCCAACCCCTCACACAAACAACAGCCCTGGCGGCTGTAGAGAAACAGTTGCTGCACGTCAGTCCGGGACAGGGTCACAGCCACAGGGGGTGAAGGGATGACAGCGCAACAAGCGGCGCAGCGTGAGCCAGCCCCCCCGCCAGGGACCATGGCGCTGAATCGCCTCCAAACCGTAGGCACTGCAGGAGGGAATGAAACGACAACGCGGGCCAAGCAAGGGGGACAACCAGCGCCTGTAGCCCTGGATCAGGGTCAGCATCAGGCCAGCCAACAGGCGGTTGATGGTTGTCAGGAGGCCGCCGGATAAGATGGTTGATTCGTGCGTCACAAGCTGCGATGCGGGCCATCAACCCAGCATGCCTGCTCCAACGCGCGATCGTTCCTCCACTGAAGTCCCTATGTCTCGCTACCGCGGCCCTCGCCTGAGGATCACGCGGCGCTTGGGAGACCTTCCCGGTCTCACCCGGAAGGCCGCAAAGCGGTCCTATCCCCCCGGTCAGCACGGCCAAGCCCGTCGCAAGCGCTCTGAATATGCGATCCGTTTGGAAGAGAAGCAAAAGCTTCGCTTCAACTACGGTGTTTCCGAGCGTCAGCTCGTGCGCTACGTGAAGAAAGCGCGTGCCCAGGATGGGTCCACCGGGACCAACCTGCTCAAGCTGCTCGAGAACCGCCTCGATAATGTTTGTTTCCGCCTTGGCTTCGGTCCAACCGTGCCCGGCGCTCGCCAGCTGGTGAACCATGGCCATGTGACCGTGAATGGTCGCGTCACCGACATTGCGAGTTATCAGTGCAAGCCCGGCGATGTGATCGCCATTCGCGAGCGCAAGTGCAGCAAAAAGCTGGCTGAAGCCAACCTGGAATTCCCTGGTTTGGCCAACGTGCCTCCCCACCTCGAGCTCGACAAGACCAAGCTCAGCGCCAAGATCGTTGGCCGTTGCGAACGAGAGTGGGTCGCTCTCGAAATCAACGAACTGCTGGTGGTGGAGTTCTACTCCCGCAAGGTCTGATCGCGTCAGTCCAGCACTCGACATCATTGCCGCAACGCCAGGCTCGGGCGTTGCGGCTTTTTTGATGCCGAAAGCTCGAACCGCTGTTCCTTAACCTGCACAGATCGACGCGTGGCTTCCACGCTTTCCCCGCCCGTGGCCACCGACCCTTCCTGTTCCCCCTACCCGCCGGCCCTCGCCACCCGGGCCATTCATCACGGCGACAGCTTTGCGGCCGACACGGGCACCGTGATGCCGCCGATCTACGCGACGTCCACGTTTGCCCACGGCAACCCCGGGGGGTTCGATTACACCCGCTCAGGCAATCCCAACTTCCGCATCCTCGAAGGCGTGCTGGCCTCGGTGGAAGAGTGCAAAAAAGCCACGGTGTTTGGTTCCGGGGTGAGTGCAATTACCGCCATCGTCTCCACCCTCCGTCAAGGCGATCTGGTGCTGTGCGAAGAGAACCTCTATGGCTGCACCGTGCGCCTGTTGGACCAGGTGTTCGCCAAGTTTGGGGTGCGCACCGAATGGATCGACTTCACAGATGCATCGGCCCTTGCGGCCATCGAAACCCGCCACCCAGCCATGGTGTGGCTGGAGAGCCCAACCAATCCCCTGCTCAAAGTGATTGACTTGGCGGCGGTGTGCAGGACGGCCCGCAACGCTGGGGTGCCCGTGGTGGTCGACAACACCTTCGCCACCGCGCTGGTGCAACGTCCCCTGCAACTGGGGGCCACCCTCTCGCTCACCAGCACCACGAAATACATCAACGGGCACTCCGATGCCCTCGGCGGCGTGGTCTGCTGCGACGACGATGCTTGGCACCAAAACATGGTGTTTGCCCAGAAGGCGCTGGGGCTCATGCCCTCCCCCTTCGACTGCTGGCTGATCACACGCGGCATCAAAACCTTGCCTCTGCGCTTGCGTCAACAAATGGCCAATGCCGCAGCCGTGGCCGACCACTTAGCGGCCCATCCCGCCATAGCATGGGTGCGCTACCCAAGGCGAGCCGACCATCCCCAACACGCTGTCGCGCAACAGCAGATGCAAGGCGGTGGTGCGATCGTAACCATGGGCCTGCAGGCGGACCGCGTGCAGGCCTATGCAGTCTGCAAAGCACTGCGCTGGTTCACGATGGCCGAAAGCCTTGGTGGGGTCGAGAGCCTGATCTGCCATCCCGCCACCATGACGCACGCGGCCGTCGCGACAGAGGTCAAAGAACGCCTGGGGATCAGTGATGGGCTCGTGCGCTTGTCGTTGGGTTGTGAAGACAGCGCCGACCTGATCGCCGATCTCGATCAAGCCCTCACCCTGCTGTCGTGAGTCCCCGCAACCTGCTGGTGGATCCCTGTTGGCAGGGACATGACCTGGGCCATCCGCTACCCGACAGCATCCATGCGGTGTCGGTGGCCTTACCCCGGTGGCGCGATGTGATCGCCTATGAGGAAAACGACCCGGCTTGCCGCAACCAACTGCAAGCGGTGTATCCCCGCTTCGGGTTTCATCCTCTTGTGGCAGAACTGGCCCAGGCTGCACTGCGCCACTGCGGTGTTGAAGCCCCATGCAGCGCCTGGCCCTACCCCACCCTGGCCGCCGCCAACAGTGCCCATAGGCACTGCAAACGCAGTCAATCGTTCGGGTTGAGCAAGGTGGTGATGGTGAAAGGGTTGTATTGCTTGATCGTGGATGCAGCGGCAACCCCAGCCGCCAAGGCGTTCTGGCAGCACGCTGGCCTTGGCGCCAGTTCCCGACAAGCGGCCATCGCTCTGGAACGGGAAGCAGCCCCCAACGAGCACCAGGGCATCGGGGCGCGTCGCACCATTCGCCAACGACTCGCAGGCATTTACGGCTGTGACGCGGACGCCATCAGCCTGCACCCCTCTGGCATGGCCGCCCTCCACAGCGCTCTGCGCCTGGTCACAGCGCTGCATCCCGGCCGCCCAACCCTGCAGGTGGGCTTCCCCTATGTGGATGTGCTCAAACTGCCCCAGGTGGTGTTTTCCGGCGCCGAACTGCTCACCGACAGCAACCCCGAGACCATTGGCCGATCCCTGGATCGACTCAACCCAGCAGCAGTGGTGGTGGAGCTACCGAGCAACCCGATGCTGCAGTGCGTCGATCTGATCGCCCTCGCCGAGCTGGCCCACGCGCGCGGCATTCCGGTGATCGCCGACGACACGATCGGATCGGGGCTGAACATCGATGCCCTTCCCTACGCCGATCTGGTGTTCAGCTCACTCACCAAGAGTTTCGCTGGCCGCGGGGATGTGCTGGCTGGCGCTCTGATCGTTAGTCCCCACTCCCGTTGGCAGCAGCCTCTGCAAGCAGGCCTCGTCGATGCTCCCGCCGGTCTTGGGGACGCAGATGCACTCTGCCTTGAAGAAGCCAGCTGCGATGTGCAGACGCGAATTCCTCGCTTGAATGCGCACTGCAGCGCCTTGGCCAAACGCCTAAGCCACCATCCCATGGTGAAACGGGTGTTGCATCCGGCCCAATGCGACACATTCCAAGCCCTGATGCGTCCCGGTGCCGGCCACGGCTGCCTCCTGTCCTTTGAACTGAAGGATGGGCTTGAGGCCGCACGACGGGTGTATGACGCCCTTGTGGTGAGCAAAGGACCCAGCCTGGGCACCCACTTCACGCTGTGTTGCCCGTACGTGCTGCTAGCCCACTACAACGAGCTCACCTGGAGCGAATCCTGCGGCGTACCCTCCCACTTGCTACGGGTTTCGGTGGGACTCGAACCCTCCGAAACATTGTGGCAACGCTTTGACCAGGCGCTCAACAGCGTCGACATTGTCAAAGTCTGAACATGGCGTTAAAGAGCTGGGCAACCCGCAACGCCATTCCTAAATTAACCAGATTGGGCATCCTGCGTTCCTCATGTCTCGGATTTACGCCGATAACAGCCAGGCGATCGGCAACACTCCTTTGGTGCGCCTGAACAATGTCACGCAAGGCTGCAAAGCCACCGTGCTGGCGAAGGTCGAAGGTCGCAACCCCGCCTACAGCGTCAAGTGCCGTATCGGCGCCAACATGATCTGGGACGCCGAGAAACGTGGCGTGCTTACTGCCGATAAAACGATTGTTGAGCCGACATCCGGGAATACCGGCATCGCCTTGGCTTACACCGCAGCGGCTCGCGGCTACAAGCTCATCCTGACCATGCCCGAATCGATGTCGATCGAGCGTCGGCGAATTATGGCCGTGCTAGGGGCGGAAATCATTCTCACTGAAGCGGCCAAGGGCATGCCCGGTGCCATCGCCAAGGCCAAGGAGATCGCCGACAGTGACCCAAGCAAATACTTCATGCCCGGTCAGTTCGAGAATCCTGCCAACCCTGCGATTCACGAAACAACCACCGGCCCTGAAATCTGGAACGACTGCGACGGTGCCATCGACGTGCTGGTCTCTGGCGTTGGTACGGGCGGCACGATCACCGGTATCTCCCGCTACATCAAAACCACCAAAGGGAAAGCGATTGAGTCCGTGGCCGTCGAGCCCAGCCACAGCCCGGTGATCACCCAAACCATGAATGGTGAAGCGATCAAGCCTGGTCCTCACAAGATTCAGGGGATCGGCGCTGGCTTTATTCCCAAAAACCTCGACCTTTCGACCGTCGACAAGGTGGAGCAAGTCACCAACGAGGAATCGATTGCGATGGCTCTCCGCCTCGCCAAAGAGGAAGGCCTGCTGGTGGGCATCTCCTGTGGTGCAGCGGCAGCTGCCGCCATCCGCTTAGCTCAACAGGACGCCTATGCGGGCAAGTGCATCGTGGTGGTGCTTCCTGATCTAGCCGAGCGCTACTTGTCGTCGGTGCTGTTCGCAGACGTGCCGGCCGGCATCATCGAACAACCCGTGGCTGCCTGACGCGGCTCATCGTTCACGTGGTCCCTGCCGAGGCAGGGATCCAAACTGTTCAATAACCCAGCGTTCAAGCTTGAGGACGGGCCTCCTCCAGCACAGCATTCGGTGCGATCCACATCGCATCGCCGTAGGAATAAAAGCGATACTGTTGCTCGATGGCGACGCAGTAAAGATCAAGCAAGCGCTGACGGCCGATCAGGGCACTCACCAACAGCAGCAACGAGCTCTTGGGGAGGTGAAAGTTGGTGAGTAAACCCTGCACCACAGCAAAGCGATATCCCGGCTGAATCACTAAGTCAACCGGTCCCTTCAAGGGTTGCAACTGGCCTCCACCCGCTTGCGCCGCACCCTCAAGGGCTCGCACACTGGTGGTTCCCACAGCGATCACCCGTCCCCCCCGTTGGCGGCAGTCCGCCACTGCCCGCACCACCGCCGGGGTCACTTCAACCCATTCGCTATGCAGGGTGAGTTGGGTGAGGTCCTCCGTTTCCACCGGTCGGAACGTACCAAGGCCCACATGGAGGGTGACGTGGGCAATCTCCACCCCCCGATTGTGCAAACCAGCCAGCAAGGCATCACTGAGATGCAAGCCCGCAGTAGGTGCAGCAACTGCGCCAGGCTTGGAGGCGTAGCGGGTCTGATAACGGGTCTGATCAGCGGCGTCATGCCGTGAGATGTAAGGCGGCAAAGGCACCTCGCCGTAACGCTGCAGCAGTCCTTCGATCGCGACCGCATCATCACAACCGGTTGGAAACTGAATCACACGCCCACCGGTGGCTTGATCAACGGCCACCACCTCAAGGGCCATGGGCGTCTGTTCCACCCCTTCCAGCCACACCTGATCTCCGGGGCGCAACTTTTTCGCAGGCTTGGCCAAACACAGCCACCGGCCATGACCTTGCGGTTCAAGCACCAAAAGCTCCGCTTGCCCACCGCCGGCACGGCGAACCCTGAGCCGGGCCTGAAGGACGCGTGTGTCGTTAACAACCAACAAATCACCGGCTTGCAGCTCCTGCTGCCAATCCCACACCTGCTGATGGCGAAGCTGATCCAAGGATGCATCAACAGGGGGTGCCACCAGTAGCCGGGCCGCATGGCGCGGTTCAACCGGTGACTGGGCAATGCGTTCTTGGGGGAGAACGTAGTCGTAAGAACCGAGCTGTAGATCCCTGGAATCAGGCAAAGCCAGTGGTGGCAAAGACAACGTCCATGCTGCCGAATCGGGTGATCACCAAGATGCAATCGTCTCAGGAGCACCCATTCACCATGGAGCTTTAGAGCGCCAGGCTTTCTGGACGGGTTTCGATCAGTTCGGCCAGATCCTTCAAGAAGCCGGCAGCGTCAGCGCCATAGATCACACGATGGTCGGCGGTGAGATTCACCTGCATCTGCCTCTTGACGGAGATTGATCCATCGCGGCCAGCCACGACGGTGGGGCGAGACGCTGCAACCGCCAGGATTGCACCGGTGCCAGGGGGAAGGATGGCATCAAAACGATCCACACCAAACATGCCCAGGTTGGAGAGGGTGAAGGTGCCGGTGCTGTATTCCTCAGGCTGCAACTGCTTACTGCGGGAACGCTTCACCAGATCAGCCCACTGACGCGACATCTCGTAGAGATCAACGCGATCCGCTTGACGCAGAACTGGCGTGATCAAACCGCCATCTTCCATCGCCACAGCCACGGCCACATTCACATCGGTGGGGTAGGCCATCCCGGCGGCAGTGGTGGCGGCATTCACCTGAGGATGGCGGGCCAGGGTGACCGCAACCGCTTTGGCCAACAGGGCTGTCATCGTGACGCCCTTGGGCTTCACCTGCTTATAAAACGCATCCAGCTTGTCGGTTGTGATGGTGTAGCCCACCCGGAAGCAAGGCACCGCCAAGCTGGCTTCCATGTTGCGATTCACCGCAGCCTGGAGCGTGTTGAACGCGACGGTGTCACCACGGGAACCAAAGCTATTGCCGGCAGGAGTGCTAGGGGCGGCAGGTGCAGCTCCAGCACCAACCCCCACAGCAGCAGCTGTTCCTTCACCCACCCGAGGCACGCTGATCGGGCGTCCAGCAGCACGTTCAACATCGTCGGCCTGGATCCGACCATTTGGACCGCTACCACGCACGCTGGTCAGGTCGACACCCATCTGAGAGGCCAATTTCTTGGCCCGGGGGCTGGCGACAAGACGGCCACTGTGAACGACCGGCGCAGGTGCCGCAGGGGCTGCTGGAGTGGGTACAGCTGGCGCCAGGGCAACCGCGGCCGGAGCAGCAGGTAGTGCCGGAGTCGGAGCAGCCGCTGGAGCGGGAGCAGCCGCGGCAGGAGCGGCCGCCGCACCGCTGCCAGAGTCCGCTTGGGCCTGAACCTCTGCGATCTCAGCCGCAGTTTCCACGATCAAACCGATGGTTTCGCCCACGGGAGCGGTGCTACCAGCAGGCATCAACACCGCTGCCAGATAGCCGTCGTTAAACGACTCCACATCCATATCGGCTTTGTCGGACTCAACCACGAGCACCGACTCACCCCGACCAACCTTGTCGCCAGGCTTCTTCAGCCATTCGACAATCTTCCCCTCCGTCATGGTGGAGCTGAGGGCAGGCATGAAGATGTCGTGGGTTGCCAAAACCGTCTCCAGAGGGGCTGAGTAGGGGGATTTTACGGGCCGGTAGGCCGGCCCCAAAAAACAGGATCAGCCCTGCTCGATCGACTCGATCACCCCATCACGCACCACAACGGCCACCTGCATCGTGGTCACCAGGTTGTCGCCAACCTTGATGTCGCAAAAACTTTCCAGCTGCCCTTGCTCAACGATCTGTTCCATCTCGACATCGCGCACCTTGGACTGCTGCTGCAGGAGATTGCGTTTCTGTTCTTCCAATTCAGCACGCTTCGCGGCCACCTGCTGCTGCACCTGAGCCACCTGGTCCTGCACCCGAGGGTCGAGGGGGTTGGCACTTTGACGGCGCACGTCGTCCACCACCTGCTGGCCTTCCTGTTCCAACTGGGCCAGCTGTTGATCCGTGGTTGCAATCGCGTTGCTCAGCTCCCGTTCAGCCTCCTCCTTCCAGGCTGGAGTCACCACGGCACGCACAGCAACTGTGCGTTTAATGGACAGGGTGGTGTCGTCAGCCATCGCGATTAAAGAAGAGATTTCAGCGTCTCAGCCCTGGCGCCAAGGGTCAACCCGCCGGAACGGCGGGTTCCCGATCAGCAACAATCAGCGCCCATAGAAACTGCGGATCACACTGCGATCACGCTCCGCAATCCGATCACGACGTTGTTTGAGGGTCTGGGTCAACAGACCGTTCTCAAGCGTGAAGGGCTGCACCAATCCCACGCCCACCAGACGTTCATCAGACCGAGCTCCACCACGACCCGCCAGGAGGCGGTTGAACTCACCCCGCAACAGTTTGAGCAAGGCCGGATGGCCAGGAGACCCTCCCAAATCCTCCTCCAGCACCAGGCCCTGGTCCGCGGCCCAGGCCTGGATCGCTGGCACATGAGGCACCGCCAGAGCTGCCAATTGCTTCTCGTCCTGCCCCACCAGCATCACCTGCTCCACAAGTGGACTCGCCACCAGACACTCCTCCAACGGCCCTGGTTCGATGTTTTCACCGCTGCTGAGCACGATCGTGTCCTTGGCGCGACCGGTCAGCACCACGGTGCCATCGGGCAACAAGAGGCCCAGATCCCCGGTATCAAACCAACCGTCGGCATCAAGCACCTTGGCGGTGGCCTCCGGTTTGCCGAGATAGCCCCCCATCACCTGAGGACCGCGCACCAACACCACCCCCCGCTCCCGGAAGCCGAGGGGCGTACGCGTCTCGGGATCGACGACCTTGAATTCAGTGTCTGGCAAAGGCTGGCCAGCACTGCCACGAATGTTGCGCCAAGGGCGGCGACAACTCACGACCGGGCTGGTTTCGGTGAGGCCATAACCAACCAACAACTCAATGCCCACCGCCTCATAAAACGCATCAACATGCGGGGCAATCGCCCCGCCACCGTTAATGGGGAACTGCAGCTGGCCACCACTGAGCTGCCGCCGCAACTTGGGCCAAATCAACGTTGCCGCCAGGGCATGGCCAGGCCAACGGCGGCAGGTCTCCAGCACGGCCTTAACGCGCTGTCGCTTGCCAAGGGGCTCCACCATCCAATTGCGACGACGACGGCGAGCGAGGCAATAGGCGCTGCTGTTCGCCAACGCACGGCGCAACAGACGCTGACGCGATGCAGGAAATGTTTTCAGCACGTCTTCAAAACCAGCCTGCACCGCCTCCCAAAGACGGGGAACCGTGGCCATCAACACAGGCTTCACACGGGGCAGATCCTTTTTGAGGTGCTTAATCGTTGTGTAGCTCTGGGAACAGGCACAGGAGAAGAAGTAATACTCAGCGCTGCGTTCGTAGGAATGCCAGATCGGCAGCACACTCAACACGGGTGAACCCGGCTGAGGATGGGCCACGCAGGCCAGGCTGCGGATCTGATGCAGCAAGTTGGCATGGGTGAGGGGAACCCCTTTGGGCTGACCCGTGGTTCCCGAGGTGTAAAGGATGGTCGCCACAGAACTGGCCTCCATGGCCGCTTCGGCGCCGCGGCCAGCAGCAGGGTCCTGGGAACTGGCCATCGCGCCTTTGGCCAGGAGTGCATCAAAACCAATCACCCCCTCAGCGGCTTCACCTTCCAGCTGGATCACACAACGCAAGCGACGACGCACATCTGCAGGCAGCGCCAGGCGCTCCAACAGCTCAGCGTTCTGCACGATCAGGGCGACAGCGGCACTGTCGTCAAGGATGTAGAGCAGCTCGGGCACCGGGGCCGCAGCTCCACGCACAGCGCTGGTGGCCCCGGTGCGCATCAACCCCTGATCCGCCACCAGCCAACGGGGACTGTTTTCAGCGAACAAGCCCACCACATCCCCACGGGTGATGCCCAAGGCATGCAAACCGGCAGCAGCGGCACGAATCCGGCCATCGAGGTCTTGGTAGCTGAATCGCTCGGGATGGGCGGCATGGGGAGCATCCACTGCCATCACCTCCGGATGATGGGTCGCCAACCAGGGCCACATCTGATCCACCCGCTCGAATCCTTCGGCATGGCGATGGGCCGCTAAGGCTGACTGCTCACGGGGCGTGGGTCTCCAGCTGGCAAAAGCGGCGATCGGCACAACAAGCGAGAGCAGATTGCCCAGGGCTATCACCCCTGGCGGTGATCGGCAATCTCCAACCACCGCTGCCCATGGCCAGGAGGCTGCCAACGCAGACCAAAGCATTTGGCCAGCGCATCCCGCACTAGAGGCTGCACCTCAGCCAATGTGATGCCAGGAATCCAGTCGCTGAGCCGCCCCACGGGCTTACCCGTGAGCCCACAAGGCACCACGGCAGCAAAGCCACTGAGATCACCATTCACATTCAACGCCAGGCCGTGCTGGGTGATCCAACGGCGGCACCCCACGCCAATCGCCGCCACCTTGCGGCCCTCCAGCCAAACGCCGGTCAAGCCGTCGACCCGTTCTCCCACCAAACCGACCTGGGCCAGGACATCGATCACGACATGCTCAAGCTGACGTAGATACCAATGCAAATCGCACTGGTGACGACGCAGATCCAGCACCGGATAGGCCACAAGCTGACCGGGCATGTGATGGGTCACCTCCCCACCCCGATCAATGCGATGCAGCGGTGCTGGTGGATGTGCAAGGTCAAACAACACATGGCGTTCGGAAGCACCGCGACCCAGGGTGTAGCAAGCGGGATGCTGAAGCAGCCAAACCGCCTCTGGGCACTGGGCAATCTCCACCTCGCTTCGGGGGGTTCCCCCAGCCAGCAGCATGCCGTCTTGCCACTGCTGCTGCCACCGCCAGGCCTGGGTGAAATCCACCAACGGCTGCGGCTCAAAAAGAAATGCCGCAGGCGGCTGGGCTGCCTGGTTTGGCGTCTCTAGCTTGCCAATATCAACCGGCACCGGAGGGATGCCATGAAGCTGCTGATCCATGGTCGCAACCTTGAAGTGACTGCGGCGCTGCGGGAGTACACCGAATCAAAACTGGCACGCGCCCTTCAGCACTACGACGACATGGTGGTTGAAGCAGATGTGCATCTCTCTGTGGCCCGCAATCCCCGGGTTCCCCACCAGACCGCCGAGGTCACCGTGTTTGCCAACGGCACCGTCATCAGGGCCCAGGAGCGCAGCGAAAACCTTTACGCCAGCATCGATCTCGTCGCGAACAAACTCAGCCGCCAGCTGCGTCGTTATAAGGAGCGGCACAGCGATCACCACCACAGCCACGGACACCGCGCCAGCACAACCCCAACCACCGAAGCCGTACTGGATGACAGGGCTGTGGATGGATCCCTACTCGATGGCAAAGAGGTCCACCTGCCCGATCCCGGCGTCAGACGCAAATATTTCCCCATGCCGCCCATGGACGTGGAGGCAGCACGCCACCAATTGGATTTGATCGATCACGACTTCTACCTCTTCCGCGATGCGGAGAGCAACGAACTGCAGGTGATTTATCGACGCAACCACGGCGGCTATGGGGTGATTCAGGCGCGAGACTGACGTCAATAGATCCTTTGCCATGACCCGCACGCCCCGGCGGCAGAAGCTGCCGGATCTCGCCCCCCTGATCGATCAGGCCCTGCTGGATCCGCTGCTTGGCATCGACCGCCTCCAGGAGGCCTGCACCACGGCTCGTCATTGTGGATTTGGCGGAATCTGCACCAACCTCAGCCAGCTCGTGGCCGTGCGTGAACAGCTGGGGGCCCCGGGCCCCACGCAACTGATCGCAGTGATCGCTTTTCCATTCGGGGCCATTCCCACCCCCCTCAAACGCGCGCAAGCGGAATGGGCTGCGGAGCAGGGTGCGGAAGCACTCGATGTGGTGCCCGCGATGACGGCCCTGGCCGACGGCCAGGTCAATCGCTTCGCCGAAGAACTGGCCCAACTCAGCGCCATTGGTTTGCCGGTGACCGTCATCCTCGACATGGTGCGGCTCAAGGAGGAACAGCTCGCCCTGGCAGTGGAAGCAGCCATTGATGCCGGCGCCACAGCTGTGCAAAACAGCAATGGATTCGGCGGTGCCGCCACACCGCAACAGATCCGAGCTCTCAAAACCCTCACCCGTGGTCGCTGCGGCATCAAGGCTGCCGGTGGGGTCCACACCCTTGAGCAATGCAGTGCCCTGATTGAAGCCGGTGCTACCGCCCTGGGCACCAGCAGCGGCCCGCAGTTGCTCCAAGCGTTACGCACCCCCATCACCGGCGACAGCAGCGCCACCGATGGCGTCGACAGCGGCAATGGCTGATCGTCGATTGGAGGGGTTAGTTCTCAAAGTAGGGCCCCTGGGAGAACACGACCGTCTGCTCACCCTCCTGAGTGATCAGGTGGGCGTGATTCGCCTGGCCGTGCCCGGTGCACGCAAACCCAAGAGCAGCCTGGCAGCAGCTGTACCCCTCACCCAATTGGAGCTGCAGGTGGTCGGTCACCGCGGTTTACCGCGGGTGCGCCAACTGCGCGTACAGCACAACTTTGGCGCTGTGGGACAACGGCTAGAAACCCTGGCTGGAGCCCAAGCCCTTGCAGAGTTATGCATGGGTCTGGTGGAAGACAACGCCCCCCTTCACGGGCTGCTGGATGCCGTGGTGATTCACCTCGAGCGGCTCGAAGCAATTAGCCGCGGGGCTGCCGATGCCAGCAACCTCGCCCTTGCCAGCAGCGTGCAGGCCTGCGTGCACCTGCTGGCCATCGGTGGCTACGGCCTACCACTGCAAAGCTGCTGCCGCCATGGAGTCGCCTTGATTCCGCCGATCGGTGCGTGGGACTGGCGCTGCAGTCTGCTCGCCGATGAGGGCTTCGCCATCGGCAGCCAACCCGGGGCAGCCGTGCAGCTCAATCCATCGGAACTGGCTTTACTGCAGCGGCTTCCCCGGGTCGAACTACCCCGCCGCAAGGACGGCGAATTGATGGGCCCCCAGGATGTATGGCTCAAGCTGCTCGCGGTGGTGGAATGCTGGATCCGCTGCCACCTACCCAGACCGGTGCGGTCCCTGGGGATGCTGCGGGACGCTTTGATCCTGCCGTGAGCGAAGCAGCTGAGCGATCATGATCCTGGCTCCTTGGGGATCTTGAACAGACCTTCCATCACCAGTCCAGAACCCGCCCTGCCGACCGGCAACACGCCCGTGGGCGGCCGCGGACTGCAAGCTGTGCTGCGCCTCAACGACTTCCGCAACCTGTGGATCGGGCAGATTTTTTCTCAATTAGCGGACAAGTTCTACATCGTGCTGATGATCTTTTTGATCGATCAGCACCTCGTGATCACCTCGCAGCAGGGCGGGGTGTTCGCGGGTGTGGCCTCGGATTACGGCTTCGATGTCAGCACCCGCACCCAGGTAATCACCCTGCTGGCCACAGGCATCTTTGTGGCCAACACCCTGCCGGCCATGGTGCTCGGCAGCGTCGCAGGCGTTTGGGTCGACCGGTGGCCCAAACGGCGCGTGATGGTGGCATCCAATGGGCTACGGGCCCTGATGGTGATGTTCACCCCCCTGTTCCTGATCACAGGTCCGCAGATCTTGGGGCTGCCTTGGGGCTACTGGGGGCTGTTAGCCATGACCTTCGTGGAATCGGTACTCACCCAGTTCTTTGCTCCAGCAGAACAGGCAGCCATCACCCTGCTCGTGCCCAATGCGCAGCTCTTAGCTGCCAATTCGCTGTATCAGACCACAAGCATGGGGGCAACGATCGTGGGATTTGCCCTGGGGGAGCCGATCTTGTGGCACCTCAACCATCTGTTGGCTCAGATCGACATTCAAGGAGGTGAATTTCTGCTGCTTCCCTTTTGCTACGGCATGGCGGCCCTCAGCTTGCTGAACATCCGGCATCGAGAACCGACGATTCACCCTTCAGAGCGATCGGTGTGGCATGAAATCCGCGAAGGCCTGCAAGTGCTCAAACGTATCCCGACGGTGCGCAACGCCATGGTGCATCTGGTGCTGCTCTACAGCCTGCTAGCCGCTCTTTATGTGCTGGCCCTGCAGCTCGCTGGTCTAATTCAAGATCTCGGCCCTTCCGGCTTTGGCAGGCTGCTGGCGATGAGCGGGCTGGGGATGGCGGTCGCTGCGGTGGCGATTGCCCAGCTCGGACACCATGTGGACCGGCGACGGCTATCGGCAGCCGGCCTGGGCACCATCACCTTCTCCCTAGTGCTACTAAGCCAATGCAAAGGCTCCCTGTACAGCACTCTCGCGCTGTGCGGCGTCCTGGGCATTGGCGCCGCATTAGTGGCCATCCCCGCCCAGGCCACGATCCAGGAAGAAACACCGGAATCGCAGCGGGGCCGAGTGTTCGGTCTGCAAAACAACCTGATCAACATTGCCCTCAGCCTGCCCCTGGTGCTCGCTGGCACGCTGGTCAGCAGCATGGGCCTCACCCCAGTGCTATGGCTGCTTGCAGTGCTCGCACTAATCGGGGCCCTCCTCGAGCGGCCCTGGCGGCGCTGCTAGTTTGCTACCTCAGAAACGCGAATGACAGAGCGGGTGGCCCACATCGCCTGGCTGGGAAAGAAGTCTCCATTCTGCGGCAATGTCACCTACGGGTTGAGCACCACCGAGGCGCTACGCCAACGGGGACATCAAATCAGCTTTATTCACTTCGACAACCCTGGATCTCCTGGCAGCAGCACCACCTCTCTGCTGGCGAATGACCCCGATGTCAGCTTGCCCTATCTCGTCAAATCGCAGGTTTACACCATTCCATCGCCGCGGGCACAACGGGAGCTGCGCGAATCCCTCGAGCGCCTGCAGCCCGATTTGGTGCACGCCAGCCTGACGCTCTCCCCCCTGGATTTCCGTCTGCCCGATCTCTGCCAACAGCTGGGCGTTCCCCTGGTGGCCACCTTCCATCCAGCTTTCGATGCGGGGCTTCGTAACCTCACCGCCGGCACCCAACAGCTCACCTATCAGCTCTACGCCCCGGCCCTGGCCCGCTATGACCGGGTGATTGTGTTTTCGGAGATGCAGGCTGATGTGCTGACACGCCTTGGCGTTCAAGCACAGCGACTGGCGGTGATTCCCAATGGAGTCAATCAAGAGCAATGGGCTCCGGCCAGGCTGAGCGCCAATGGTCTGCCCATCGGAGAACGAAGCGAACGCCAACGCGTGCGTGAACGGCTGGGCCCTCAGCGCGTTTTTCTCTACATGGGGCGGGTGTCGACCGAAAAAAACGTTGAAGCCCTGCTCAAGGCTTGGAAACTGGTCAACCCTGCTGGCTGCACACTCGTGATCGTGGGTGACGGCCCACTGCGCACCACCCTGCAAAACACCCATCCAGCCGACAATGTGCTCTGGTGGGGCTACGAATCCAACCTGGACACGCGGGTCGCACTCCTGCAAGAGGCCGAGGTCTTTGTGCTCCCGAGCCTTGTGGAAGGCCTCTCAATTGCCCTACTGGAAGCGATGGCCAGCGGCTGCGCCTGTCTGGCCACCGATGCAGGAGCCGATGGTGAAGTACTGGCAGACGGCGCCGGCATCGTGCTGAGTACCCAAGGGGTGACCACCCAATTGCGCACGCTGCTGCCAGTGTTGCGCGACCAACCAGTGCTGACAGCAGAGTTGGGGCGCCGCGCCCGCGAGCGAGTGCTGGAGCGCTACACCCTCAACCGCAACATCGATGCCCTAGAGCAGCTCTATAGGAGCCTGCTCACCGCCCACCTCGCTGCCTGATTAGCGCAGGTTTCGGCCGTGTTCAGCGGCAGCCACCACCGCCTCGATCAACGCTGATCGAAGCCCCCCCTGTTCGAGGCGACGAATCGCCGCCATCGTTGTTCCCCCGGGAGAAGCCACCATGTCTTTGAGCTGGGCCGGATGCAACTGCTGGTCATGCAACAACGCCGCAGTGCCAGCCAGCGTGCGATGGGCCAGGTGTAGGGCCTGATCGCGGGGCATCCCGACAGCGACAGCACCATCTGCCATCGCCTCAGCCACCATCGCCACATAGGCCGGTCCTGAGGATGTGAGGGCGAGAAAAGCGTCAAGGCGTTGCTCTGGCAACTCCAACACCTCACTCACCGGAGAGAAGAAGGCCTGCACTCTTTGTTGATGGGCATCGGTCACCCCTGATCCCCAGGCCAAACCGGTCAGGCCAGCCCGTACCAAGGACGGGGTATTGGGCACAGCCCGAACGCAAACCCGTCCTGGAAACGACTGTTCCAAGCGCTCGAGGGTGATGCCCGCCAAGACAGAAATCAGCAGCGGTGGCTCGTCGCCCTGCACCAGAGCAGGTGCAGTAGCAGCCACCTGATCCAACTGATGAGGCTTAACCGCCAGCAATTGCACTGGCGCCCTCCACGCCGTTGCTGCACGAAGATCCGATGCCGCCACAAGGGTGAGCTCTGCAGGCAACATCTGGGCAAGGCGGTCTGCGGTGGAGGGCTGCCCCACCACAGCGATCACATCAGCCGCAACAGGATGACCCCGCTCCAAGAGGGGCAACAACAAAGCCTGGGCCATTCGGCCCAGGCCAATCACGCCAAGAGAAAGCGCCACAAACAATCAAGGCATCAGCCCTTCAGAGTGCCGCAGCGCTGGCTGTTCCCCAAGCAGGTGCAGGGGCGACGCAGGCCTCTGCAGACGCCTGCTCCACATCCTTTGTCATCACGGTGGGAGCCGTGGCCTCGTCGTGACTGGCGTTGGTCACCGTGACGCAGCTGGGAGCGAACAAGAAGATGCTCTCGCCCACCCGTTCCTGGTGACCATCAATGGCGAAGGTGCCACCGGCGACAAAATCAACGGCCCGCTGCGCCTGGTCTGGCTCCATCATCGTGAGATTGAGGATCACCGTTTTGCGCTCGCGCAGGGCCTGAATCGCGCGGGGCATTTCATCAAAGCTACGGGGCTCCATCAGGGTGACTTCAGCAGCATTGGTGCTGATGCCGGGCATCCCGATCACATTGGAGCTGCCGCCAGAAAACGACTGGCCATCAGCAAATGGATTGCCGCTCTCGAAGGATGCCAATGCGCCACCCGTAGCATGGCTGGCGCCATGGTCAGCTTGAAGGTCTTCGCCGGTGTCGTAATCGAGATCGTCGTAATCGCCATCGAGATACTCATCGCCAGCAACAACAGAGCGAAGGCGGGAAATCAGCGACACCAGAGACCTGCGGAAACCTAGACCTTAAATAGCGCCCCCTGCAAGCCCAAGCAAGCGTCCTAGTCCAGTTCAATCATTTCCATGGTGAAGGTCATCCCGACGACATGGCCCTCCCCGGCGAGATCGCCGGCCCAGGTCGCGCTCCAAACAACCCTGAACCCACACGCACCCAAGTGGCACCTGCGGCAACGGCCTCCTGCCAGTCGCCGCTCATCCCCATTGAGCACTCCGGCAATTCCAAACGATCAGCCAGCGAGCGGCAATCAGCGAACAAGGCTCGACGCTGATCATCCGAGCAGTCCATCGGTGCCATGGTCATCAACCCCGTGAAGCGCAGATGGGGCAAGGCTTGGAGCTGCTGCCAGGCATCAATCAAGCCAGAGGGCTCCCATCCCCCCTTGGTGGGGTCGGGCCGCAGCTTGACCTGCAGAAATGCCTCAGGCGTCAGGCCCTCTTCGCCGGCGATGCGATTCATGCGCTCTGCCAATGGCAGGGAATCCACCGAATGGATCACAGCAAACGCCCGAACCACTGGACGCACCTTGTTGGTTTGCAATCGACCGATGAAATGCCAACGGATTGAAGACAAATCAGCCAACTGCTCCTGCTTGGGGAGAGCATCCTGCAGGCGACTTTCACCAAAATCAATCTGCCCCATCTCCGCCAGGTGCCTCACAGAAGCCGCTGGGTGCCCCTTACTGACGGCCAGCAACCGCACACCTGCAGGAATCTGAGACCGCAATGCTCGCCAACGCTGGCGTCTGTCGTCCCGAGCGCTCGCCATCTCCCCCATCACTGGTCAAATGAAAGTTTGATCAAACAGCTCTTTCCAGCGCTGATGCTCCTCAAGGCCATCACGGCGACTGCGCGCCAGATTGATCTCCGCGTAATGGCGGGCGTCTTGAAAAGGAATCACCTCAAACTGGGCGCCACGGGGCTGAAGGGTGACCAAGAAATACATCCGCTGCGCGTACAGCGTCGCGTAGACATCGCGACCCTCACCGGCAGGCGCCACGCGATAGAGCATGCCAAAGGTGGGGTGATTGAGGTAACGCTCGGCTGTCACAACCCACACCCAATGGTGAACTTCAGAGGGAACCGTACCTCCCGCGCAAGCCAAGCATCAGTAGCAACAGAACCCCACCCAGCCAGTTCAAGGGCTTGGTTCCAGCCATGGCAAGGCTGCTGGGCCGAAAATGTTCAGCAGGAAGCCATTGCCCACCACGCGCGAGAAGCGCTTCTGCACCCTGTTCAGCCCGCAAAAGAATGTTGGCCAGCAAGCGCTCTCCTACCGCCAACACCAACCCAAACGAAGCTTTCACGCCCAAGCGCTTGAGATTTACCGCGCGACTCGCGAGGGAACGCAACAAATTTTGCAGCTCTTCCTGGACGAGAGGCAAGAAACGCAGAGCAAGCAACAACTGAAAGCTGAGTCGATCCACCGGCAATCCCAAGGCGGCCAAGGGTGATAAAAACCAGCTCAAGGCCCAAACGAAGTCTTCGCTGGGGGTGGTGAGCAACATCAAATTGACGCTATGCACCAGGGTGAGAATCAACGTGGCGCTATTCAGGCCAAGTTCAAGTGAACGCCGATTGACCACCAGCGGACCGAGACGAAAACCGCCGAGCTTGAGCGGCCCAAGCCGCAACAGTTCCCAAGACGGCATGGACGGCAATGGTGCCGCCAGTTCCTGCGGAGGACGCACGGGCAGAAGTGCTGGTGCATCCCCAGTGGGGAGCAGGGTGGCCAGTAGCCCAGCCACCAACGCCAACACGGTGACCAGCGCCAGTGACCGCCACCACACCCGAACCGGCAAGCCACTCACGACTGTGATCAACAAAAGCACCAGCAGCAGAGAGAGCCGCCACACCGGGCCAGCCAACACCGGCGTGAGTAGAAACATCAGCACCCAGCCCAACTTCAAGCGAGGATCAAGCCAACGCAGCCAGCCGACTTGACCATCGACGAACTGACCGATGGGAATCTGACGCAACCAGTCCATCGTTCAACTGGAGCGGTTTTGCTGACGGGCCAGATCGCGTTCAGCATCACGCTGCTGTTTACCGCGCCAAAACAATTTCAGCGGAGTGCCCTCAAATCCGAGGCCTTCACGAATCTGACGCTCCACGTAGCGGCGATAGGTGTCTCCAAAAAGTTTGGAGTCATTCACAAACAAGGTGAAGCTGGGTGGCCGGCTGGCCACCTGGGTGCCGTAATACAAACGCCCCTGCCGCCCTCCGCGGGTGGTCGGCGGACTGCGCCAGCTGAGCGCTTCCTTCAACACCTCATTCACCACCGAAGTGCTCACCCGCCGGCGATGCTGTTCGACGGCCAAAGCCGCTAAAGCAAAAATGCTGTCCACCCGCTGACCGGTGAGAGCTGAGGTGAAGAGCATCGGCGCCCAATCGAGGAAATACAACTTGGCGCGGAGTTCTTTTTCCATTGCTGGCATGGTGTGGCTGTCTTTTTCCACAGCGTCCCATTTGTTCACCACCACCACACAGGCACGCCCTTCATCTTCAATGCGCCCTGCCAGACGCTGATCCTGCTCAGTCACACCATCGAGGGCATCAAGCACCAGCACACAAACATCACTGCGTTCGATTGCTTTGAAACTGCGGTTGATGCCAAAGAATTCCGGGCCATAATTGACGCTTCGGCGACGACGAATTCCGGCTGTATCCACCAACTTCCAGGGCATGGCCTGACGTTCGATGCTGGTGTCGATCGTGTCGCGGGTGGTGCCACGAATCGGACTAACAATCGCCCGCTGCTCGCCACAAATAGCGTTCAGCAGGCTGGATTTGCCCACATTGGGGCGACCAACAATGGCCATCTGGATCGGCTCGTCATCTTCCCCTTCGTCTTCTTTGGGGGGCAGAAAGCGAAGAACCTGATCAAGGAGATCCCCCGTACCAGCACCATGAATTGCGGAGATGGGGCAGGGTTCACCGAGGCCAAGCCCCCAGAACTCTGCCGCCATGGCGAGCCCTTGATCGGGAGATTCGCATTTATTCACCGCCAACAACGTGGGGCAATTTTGGCTGCGCAACCACTCGGCAATGGCCTCATCAGCAGCCGTGACTCCCTGTTGACCATCCACGATCACCAGAGCCACACAAGCTTCAGCCATAGCCAGATTGGCTTGCTCGCGAATCTCCGGCAAAAACTCACTGTCGTCATCAAACACCAAGCCACCGGTGTCGACCACTTTGAATTCACGATCTCCCCAATAGCCGTCTTGGTAGGTGCGATCGCGGGTCACGCCTGGCTGATCGTGGACGATAGCTTCCCTGCTGCGGCAGAGACGATTCACCAGCGTTGATTTACCAACGTTGGGGCGACCGATAATGGCAACAACCGGACGCGCCACGGGGAATAACAACGAAGAACATCTTGACCCTACAGAGGCACGCACAAGCCATCCTTGGCCCGATGCGATCCGATCGAATCACCAACCGCTGCGCATCCTCAAGACACCGGAAGATCTCCGGGGTGCCCGGAAACAGGATTCAGCGGTGGATCGCACATCTCAGGCCGCGGCCCCTCGTCGAGCAGTGGCTCACGACGCTCAGCCAACCAAGCGAGCAGCCAGTTCACCGCGGTAGCGCGGCGCGTTCGGCGGGGATACAGCTCACCGATGGTGTAGCCCTTGAATCCCAACTGCTCCTTCAGCAATTGCTTGAAGGGCTTGGGCACAGACCGCGTCAAGGCCACCGACGCGGGCCGAGTGGCAATCACCTCAGGCGCTTCAGGGAAAGCTTGGCGCCAGCGATCGGGCGTCTCCGGACCAGCCAGCCAGCGACCACTGCCATCCGCCACTCCATCAGCAACGGATGAAGGCCGATAGCCGAGCCGCTCCCAGACACGCTCCGCTACGAAGCGATCACTGGTGCGATCGTCCAGGATTTGTTGCAGCAACGCACGACTGAGGGGCCAGAGGGGCAACGGAGGTGGAGGCCGAAGGAAATCTCATCGTTTCATGCGTTCCGATGCTGCAGCCCAACGGGCCATACAGGGAGAATGGAGCAACCAGGAGGCAGCCCTGATGCCAGCCACCATCGAACGGTTCACCACTCCCCTCGCACTGCAGGGACGCCGAAGCGAGCGACAACTGCGTTGCCGGGTGCTGCAATCTCCGCTGGCGGGAGTCAGCGACCGCATCTTCCGCCACTTGGTCCGCCGCTGGGCGCCGGATGCCCTGCTGTTCACCGAAATGGTGAATGCCACCAGTCTTGAACTAGGCCATGGGCGACGCAAGGTGGAGGAACTTGCCCAGGAAGCCGGACCGATCGGAGTGCAGCTGTTCGATCACCGTCCCCAGACCATGGCTGAAGCCGCACGACGCGCTGAAGCAGCCGGTGCTTTCCTGATCGACATCAATATGGGATGCCCAGTTCGCAAAATCGCCCGCAAAGGTGGAGGCAGTGGCCTGATCCGTGACCCGGACCTGGCAGCCGAGATCGTGAACGCGGTGGCTGCAGCCGTTGGCATTCCCGTGACCGTGAAGACACGCTTGGGCTGGTGCGACGGCGATGGCACCACCGCCAATGCCGTGGAATGGTGCCAACAGCTGGAACAGGCTGGAGCACGCCTACTCACCCTCCATGGCCGCACCCGCGCGCAAAAGTTCAGCGGCCGTGCCGACTGGCAGGCGATTGCCGCCGTCAAACATGCACTCACAATTCCTGTGATTGCCAACGGCGACGTCAACACCCCAGACGATGCGCTGCGCTGCTTGTCGGAAACAGGGGCTGATGGGGTGATGGTGGGGCGGGGCACCATGGGCGCTCCCTGGCTGGTGGGTCAGATTGATGCCGCCCTCTCGGGGCGGATGGTTCCGACAACTCCTGGAGCGCATGAACGCCTGGCGATCGCCCGCGAGCAGCTGATGGCCCTAGTGGCCGACCGTGGCGACCATGGCCTGTTGATTGCTCGAAAGCACATGAGCTGGACCTGCACCGGCTTCCCAGGAGCTCCTCAGCTGCGTCATGCCCTCATGCGCGCCCCAAGTCCACAACAGGCACTCGACCTTCTTGATCACCAATTGCAGCAACTGGGATGAGCTGGTGGGCGCTGTTGGCACTGCTCTGGCCCCTCTGGCTCCGCCGTCGCCCAGAAGAGGAGAGGCCGCTATGGGCACGCCGCAGCCTGATCCTGCTGATCACCCTCTTAACCGCGCGCTATCTGATCTGGCGCATCACCAACAGCCTCAACCTCAGCACTGCCCTCTCCACTGGGCTCAGCCTGGGGCTCCTGCTGACCGAAAGCTGGCTGCTGCTCACGGGCCTGATCACCATCGGGCTGGCGTGGAAGCGGTTCCCGGATCGGCGAGAGGAGATGGATGGTGTGCAACACCACTGGCTCGCTGGTCGCTGGCGACCGCAGGTTGACCTCTACGTCCCCACCTGCGGCGAACCGCTGGCCGTCTTGGAACGCACCTTGATCGGCTGCCTCCAACAGAGCTACTCCCACACCGCCATTTGGATATTGGATGACAGCGGCCGCCAAGAGGTCCACCAGCTGGCGCTACAACTGGGCTGCCACTATGTGCACCGCCCGGAGAGACTGCACGCCAAAGCCGGCAACCTCAACAACGGACTGCGCCACGGTCAGGGAGAACTGGTGGCGGTCTTGGATGCCGACTTCATTCCGCAACGGGACTTTCTCAGCCGCTGCATCGGGTTTCTCACCAAACCGGATGTGGCTCTGGTGCAGACACCGCAGTGTTTCCTCAATGCTGACCCGGTGATGCGCAACCTGGGCATGGAGCCCTGGCTGCTCTCCGACGAAGAAAGCTTTTATCGCTGGATTCAGCCAGTACGAGATGGATGGGGCGCCGTGGTGTGTGCCGGCACCTCGTTTGTCGCGCGGCGCTCCGCCCTCGACAGCGTTGGAGGATTTGCGGAGGGTGCCATTTCAGAAGATCTCGTCACCGGAATCAGCCTCAACGCACAAGGCTGGAGACTGATCTACCTCCAGGAAAAACTCAGTGCTGGCCTGGCGGCAGAAACCATGGCTGATTTCGTGCGCCAACGGCAACGCTGGGCCGAAGGCACATTGCAAAGCTTGGGGCTGCGCCACGGACCGCTACGGAACCCCCACCTCACCCTGGCCCAGCGCATCGCCTATCTCGAAGGTGCGGTGCATTGGTTCAACATGCTGCCCCGCACGGTGTTGTTGCTCATGCCCCTGAGCTATGGGCTGCTGCACGTGCTGCCAGTGCTGATGCGTTGGCAAGACGCCCGAGATCAGCTGCTGCCGCTCTGGGGCACGCTGCTGCTGAGTGTTGGCTGGCTGAACCGACGCTCCCGCGGTGCCTTGATTAGCGAACTCACCAGTTGGGTGCTAGCCGTGCCCTTAAGCCTGACCGTGATGCAGCAAAGCTGGCGACTCCTGCTAGGGCGAGCGAGCAGCGGCTTTCGGATCACACCAAAACATCAACGCCGTGACCGCGGCAGTTGCAGCGCCTCACTGGTGTTGCCCCTCTTGGGACTGACCCTCATCAGCCTGCTCAACCTGCAGGGCCTGCTCATGCCCGCTCCCGGTTTGGCTCTCCAGGAGGTGGATGGCCGCCCCATTGGCCTGGTGTGGGCTGGGCTGAATATGGTCGGCCTGCTGATCGCTCTGCGGGCCTGCTGGGATCCACCAGTCTCCGATCCTGCTCCCTGGCTCGAGCTCAAGTGCCAGGCCTGGCTCGACGACCACAACGAGACTCCGCAGCCCTGCATGATCACCGCCATCAGTGAATCGGGTGTCGAGGTCGTGATGGCGGATTCAAGATCTCAAGATGTCAAAGGGCACCGCCTGAGCTGGTGCGAGCAGGTGCCAGCCCTGCCAGTGCGTTTGGTGAAACGCCGCGGCAACCAACTGTCACTGCAATGGCAACCCTCAACAACAGATCCAAAACGCCAGGCGTTGATCCGCTGGCTCTATGGACGCCCGGGGTGCTGGCCCGATCGACAGGCGCAAGGAGAATGGAAAGCGCTGCTGGTTTTGCTCAGCCGCATCCTGCGGCCAGCACCGACGCCCGGGCCACTTCAGCGCAGCTTGATGCGCCAACAGCTCAAGTGAGCAGGTTGCGGGTGCCGCTGATCGCCTGGGTCGCGAGCAATAACGCCACCACCAGATTCAAACCCACATGAAGCCGACGCATCGCGAAAGACCGGCTGATTTCCGCCTGCAATCCCATCGCGAGCAACAGCAACGCACACAGGGCTAAGCCACCCCAGTAATGGGACTGCCAGAAAGCAGGTTGCCAAGGCCAATCGGCCGCACGATGCACTTCCGGCTGCGACCCCAGCAGCAGCAAACCGATCCAGGTGCTGATCGCCCAACCGAGGCGCAGAGCCGTACGCCGAGATCGCAGCAGGGCCACGAAAGCAGCAACGACACCAAGCTCAGCGGTGCAAAAACCAACCATGCGGGAGGGGCCTGGAGGCACCGTCGCCGTCGCCACGTCGTGGGCCAGGGCAATCAGCACAGCAAGCACAACAACGGCGGTCACCCAACGTCCATGGTCCGCGTGCTCAATCGGCACGGTGGGGGCAATCGGATTGAGATCCAGGCGCCGTTCCCGAGCCAAAATCCCCAGCCGAATCGTGGCCCCCACCACCGGATACACAAACAGAATGATCAACACCGGATGCACAAGCCCCAGCCACTGCTCAAGGCTGAGGGACGGCACGGAAAGCAGGGTCACGGTCACCTCCTAAGGCAAAACGGCACTGGTGCCCTGACGGACCAGCAACAACGAGAAATAGGGTCGCTCTTCAGCCTGCACAGCAGCAGCCGGCATCACCCGTTGCTCAGGCCATCCCACTCTCTCGGCAAACAAGGCCTGATCCAGCAGGCCTTGGGCCTCCAGCAAAGGCTGAAGCCAATGCCAACGCACGCCAAGTTTGAGGAGCGCCAAAACAGTGCCAGTGGTCTTCGCCTGGGCCAGCAGGGCCTCCATGGCCTCTGGCGTCTCCGGACAAGGACGAATCAAGAGGCCCTCTTGTTGAAACACAAGCGGCCAGGAACCTGCCGCCGCTGCCGCTGCCACCGACGAAATGCCAGGAATCACCTCCACAGCGAGGTCTGTGTGGTGGTGCTGCAAAGCCAACAACACATAACTACCTGTCGCAAAAAGCGACACATCGCCTTCGCAGAGAAACACCACGCGCTGGCCTTGACGCACTTCATGCGCAAGAGCCGCAGCAGCGGCATGCCAAGCCTCCATCAGCACCTCAGGCTCCCTCACCATGGGAAAAACCAGAGGCAAACGCCGCTGGGAGGTCTGTAAAAAAGGCGCCACGATTGCCAAGGCCATGCCTGTGGCTTCAGGACGGGCCACCGGGTAAGCGACCACATCGGCAGCCTTCAAGCAGCGATGGGCCTTGAGCGTGAGCAACTCCGGGTCACCGGGGCCGACTCCCATGAGCACCAACGACGCCGCATGGGCGGAAAGAGGCGGGGGGGTAAAGCTCAGACCCCTGGAGGCGACTAGAAGTGTTCTAAGCCAAGCCGGTCCAGCGCGAGAATGAATGCCCTGCTAGGGCCGGAATGAGCCAACTCCGAATCCAGTCCGCCACCGATCCCAGTGCTTCGCCACGACTCGAAAGCACCGATCCACGCGTCATTCAGCACGAACTGCAGCAGCGCGGCATTCGCTTCGAACGCTGGCCTGCACGCCAAAGCCTGACGTCAGGATCCGACCAAAACAGCATCCTCACGGCTTACGCCGAGGAGGTTGGCCGTGTCCAAGCCGACGGCAAGTATCCAACGGTGGACGCCATCCGCATCACCCCAGAGCATCCAGACCGCGAAGCCCTCCGAAAGAAGTTCCTTAGCGAGCACACCCACGATGAAGACGAGGTGCGTTTTTTTGTGGAAGGGCAGGGGCTGTTCTATTTGCACATCGGCGACGAAGTGCTGCAGGTGCTCTGCCAAGCGGATGACTGGATTGCCGTACCGGCAGGCACCAAACATTGGTTCGACATGGGGAGTGCACCCAACTTTTGCGCGATCCGTTTCTTCAACAATCCCGAAGGTTGGGTGGCACGGTTCAGTGGAGACAGCATTGCTGAACACTTTCCCAAACTTGATGGGGCCTAAGCCGCATCCGACCGCTTAGATCCGCGAAACCCCCACCGAGTGCATGCGCACATCTTCAGGGCGCACAAGGTCACCGGTCAGGATCTCAACCTCCACCTGGGCCAACTCCTCTAAACGGGGAGTGATCACAGAGCGATCCCATCGCTGTTCGCACAGCACCCAATAGAGCCCAAAGTGACGTGCTTCGCTGGTCAACAAAGCGCTGTAGAGGCTGCGCAGCTCAGGGTCTGGGCTGTGCTCGGCCAAAAGGGCCATCCGTTCATGACTACGCGCCTCAATCAAACCGGCCACCAAAAAGGAATCGAGCATTCGCTGCGGTTCCGGTCGTCGCACCTGCTTCGCCAGCAGAGCGCCATAACCAGGCGACGGGAGTGGTTCAAGGTAGGCCCCCCTCCCTTTCAACACGTCCAGCACCTGCTCAAAATGCTCAAGTTCTTCCCGAGCCAATGGGCTTAGGGCTTCCCCCAAGCCCGGCTCACAGAGGTAGCGAAACATCAGTTGAACAGCAGCCCCTGCAGCCTTGCGCTCGCAGTGAGCGTGATCAATCAACACATCGATCGGTCGCGCAATGGCCTGGTCCACCCAGGAGGAACTGGTGGGCGCTGCGAGCCAACGAATCGTGGCCACCATCAGGCCGCTCCCTGAGCACGACCCCTCAGATGATGGACCAAACCATCCAAGGCCAAGCGGTAACTATCGGCGCCCAATCCACAGATCACACCGATGGCACAGTCAGCCAGATAGGACTGATGCCGAAATGGCTCCCGGGCATGGATATTGCTGAGGTGGAGCTCCAGGTAAGGAATCGCCACACCAAGAAGCGCATCGCGCAAGGCAATGGATGTGTGGGTGTAAGCGCCGGCATTGATCAAGATCCCATCCACCTGGCCCATCGCCTGATGGATGCGATCAACAAGAGCCCCCTCAAAATTGCTTTGAAAGCAATCGAGCGTCACTCCCAGCCCCCGAGCCTGGTGTTGAAGGTCGGCCTCAACCTGGGACAGGGTCGCACGGCCATACAGGCCAGGTTCCCGCTGGCCCAGAAGGTTGAGGTTTGGACCGTTAAGCAACAGCAGGCGCATCGCCCTCTTCACGGACTGATTGAACTTGTAATCGTATCGAGACCAACCGATCGCATCCTGGTTGGCAACACGGTGCAGACCGACTGGTAAATTATTGAAGTGTGGTTCGGGTCGGTGCCCGAGTGGTTAATGGGGGCGGACTGTAAATCCGCTGGCTCTGCCTACGTTGGTTCAAATCCAACCCGGCCCATCCTCCACATGCCCTTGTAGCTCAGCGGTAGAGCACTCCCTTGGTAAGGGAGAGGTCACGAGTTCAAGTCTCGTCAAGGGCTTAC
>JBMHDE010000010.1:0-34249 GCA_049889555.1 Synechococcus sp.
AGAACCCAGTGAATTTATCAAAAAGCCGGTCAACGAATTCCGAGAGCCCTGGCTTCCCGATACAGCGCTCTGACACCAATGCGATTGAGAGGAAGACGCAGCAATTCCATCGCCAGAGCAGCGCGACCATGGCTGATCAGCCAATCCAGCAACGGGCGCAAGGAACGCTCATTGATGAGTCCCCCGAGAGTCAGAAGTTCCCAGAGCAGCCGATGCAACCAAGTGAACTGAATAATGAAACGCACGCGCCGGGTGGGGTGCTTGCGATAAAAAACGAGCCCCATCTTGGCCCGCTCCTGCTCGACCCTGATCAAATCAGGAATTTGGGTCATGCTCAGCGCTGGGTGCCAGTGGTACCCGACGGCTTCAGGGCATTTCACTAACACCACCCCCATTTGGCGCAGGCGTTCCCCCAGCTCGAGATCTTCCCAGCCATAAAGGCGGAAGCCCAGATCGAACAGACCTGACTGCTGCAGCACTGACCGGTCAATGGCCACATTTCCTGTGGCGAAATAAGCCCAAGACAGATCCCGCAACTTGTGGCGTTCGGCAGTCGGATCTTCAAAGTTGGCCGTGTTGATCACAGCGCCGTAGGTGAAGCACAGGCGGTCGCCGCGCTGCGTCCAGGTGCGTTGGAGGGCACGGGCATGACTGGCAAGGAACCCCGGCACCACCACCAGGTCACTGTCGATGAAGACGATGACATCCCCTCGGGCCTGGTCAACACCCCGGTTGCGTCCCTCCGCCGGCCCGCCATGGGCCTGTTCAAAAAGGCGAACATGGGGGAAGCGATCGGCCTGCTGGCGAAGCCGATCAGGGGTGCCATCCGTGGAGCCATCGTCAACCACAACGACCTCGTAGCCCTCGATCTCCCCAGACGGCGTCTGCTGCTCCAAAGCCACCAGACACTTCTCCAGAATCGGCCAGCGGTTGTAGGTGGGGATGACGACGCTGATAAACATCCGCGCACGACCGGAGCGAGTGGACAACCAGCCTAAAGACATGAAAAAAGGGGGGCCTTTCGCCCCCCTTTCAACATTGCAAACGTTGCGGAATCAGTCAGCAGCACCGCCGTTGTTGGCAGTACCGGTCACACCATTGCCTGCACCTTCACCACGGCCGTCGTTACGCATCTTGCGCTTCTTGAACTTGCGGGCGTAGGCGCGGTTGCGCTCCTGCTTTTCCTTCTTGAGGTTCCTGCGCTTGGCCATCGCGTGGGGTGATGAAACGATTGGGATTCATCAATCTAACCAACGGTGGTCAAGAGGCGGCCATCTTCCATGCGCACAAGCCGATCCGCTACATCGAGAATGCGGGGGTCATGGGTGACCATCAACACCGAACAAGCTTGTTCGCGGGCCAATCGTTTGAGCAAATCCACAACTTCACGGCCCGTGGTGCTATCGAGAGCAGCCGTGGGTTCATCCGCAAGCAACAATTGCGGATGGGCCGCCAAGGCGCGGGCAATGGCGACGCGTTGTTTTTGGCCACCTGACAGATCGTGGGGAAGCTTGCTGAGGTGATCGCCAAGGCCCACAGCACGCAGCCACTCCCTGGCCAAATCCCGCCGAGCGAGATAGGAACGACCGCGCAACAAATCAGCTCCCATCTGCACATTTTGTTCGGCCGTCAGGCATCGGAGCAAATTGTGCCCCTGGAAGATCATGCCGATACGCCGCCGCAGCTTCTGACGGGCGCCGCGGCCGGCACCTTGAAGCGGCTGACCCAGCACCGTGACCTGGCCATCTTGCACCTTGCGTAAAGCACCGATCAACGTGAGCAGGGTGGTCTTACCGCAGCCAGAGGGACCCGTCAGCAGCACCACTTCTCCCGGTTCAATCCGCAGATCCACCGACTGCAGCACTTGGCGGCGGTTGCTTCCATGGCCGTACCAATGGCTCAGCCCTTCAATAGCAACAGTGGAGGACATTCAGAAGATCTCCGCTGGATCAGCATCCACAAGGCGACGCATCGCCAATCCAGCCGACAGCATGCACATCACAAGAATCATGGTGAACACCGTCGCCGCTCGGCTGACATCCATCCCCACGGGAATCCGAGTGGCATCACGCACCAACCAATACAACCCTTGGCCAGCCAAATAAGCCGGCATGTAACCAATCAGCGCGAGCAGTAGGCCCTCCCGCACCACCACACCCACAAGCGTCTTCACGCGATATCCCATCGCCATCAAGGTGGCGTATTCAGGCAGGTGATCACTCACATCGGTGTAGAGCACTTGGTAAACGATCACGCAGCCCACCACAAACCCCATCGCCGCACCGAGGGTGAAGATGAAACCGATTGAGGTGCTGGTCCGCCAATAGTTCTGCTCAAAATCAATAAAGCCCTGCTTGGTCAACACCCTGACGTCCTGGGGAAGCAATGCTGTGAGACGGTCCTGCACCACCAGTGGATCCGCCCCTGGCTTAAGGCGAATCAGGCCTAGCTCAATGCTGCCTGGTGCCTTGTTGGGCATCAGATCGAGGAACGTTTCAGAGCTAGTGAGCAAATTGCCATCGGCACCAAAGCTGGTTCCCAAAGCCACCAACCCAGCAACGCGAACGCGGTTTCCAGCGATTTCGCTCTCCACCGTGCGCCCCTGCTCCATCCACTCAGCAACCGGACCAAATTCGGGGCGCGAGCGTTCATCGAACAACACCCTGCCTTTTAAAGACAATGTTTTGGTCTTGGCCGCCAACTCGGGATCTTCAAAGAACGGATCTTCAGGGTCGAATCCAAGGGCAAGAATCGAACGGGTGCCTCGCGTTTCCGGGTTACGCCAAAGCATCAAACTCCAATGCACAGGGGTGATGCCATCCACCTCGGCAACCGCCATGGTCTGAATCAGACGACGCTGGGGGAAGCCGGCCATGCTCACCGAACTGGTGGAGCGCGGACTGATCAGCACCAGATCAGCATCAAAGCGGCGATGCACGGTGACGCTGGCATCAAATAGCCCGTCGCGGAAACCGAGCTGCATAAACATCAAAATGCCCGCAAAGCTGATCCCAGCCAGCGCAACAATCAACCGCACGGGCTGACGGATCAACATCAACGAGGCCAGGGGAATGCGCCGGCGCTGCCAAAAACCCACGGTCACTGCGCACGAAAACGGGCGATCACCTTCATGCCAGCAAGGGAACGAACCCTTTGCGCAGACTGGGCATCGAGCTTGACCCTGACCTCCACAATCCGAGCATCGACGTCACCTGTGGGATCCGTCGACAGCACGCGTCGCTGACGCACTTGAGGACTAATGGCGATCACAAAGCCGCTGAGAGTTCCTTGAAAGCCACCGTTTTCGCTGATTAATGCAACCTCCTGGTCAAGACGAACGCGGTTGATATCGGATTCATAGACTTCCACCTCCGCTTCCATCGCCTGATTGGCACCCACTTCGATCACGCCATCGGCCCCCGGACGCTCCCCTTCGCGGGCATGAATGCGCAGCACCACGCCGTCGAGTGGGGAACGAAGTTCGCTGTTGGCAAGGTCAGCCAAGAGCTTGCGCTGTTCAGCTTCGGCCTGCTGTTGCTCGCCCTGCAGACGCAACAACGCATCGCGCTTTTCATCAACAATAGCCAAAGAGGCCGCACCCACTTGGGCTGCTTTGCTGTAGCGCTGCACGTCTCGAGCTTGAATCCTGATCGATGCTGCCAAGGTGAGCAACCGAGCCTTTACGCGATCGAAATCAGCCTGAAGCTGAGGGCGATTATCAAACCGCGCCAAAACCTGCCCCTTCCGCAAACGCTCACCTTCTGACACCAAAAGCTGGGCGACACGTGGGGTGCCACCAAAGCCGCTGATGGGTGCGGCCAAACGGCGCACATCACCGGCTGGTTCAAGCTGTCCAAGGGCAGCCACCGCCTCAGGGGCACGCACCAGAGGAACAGACGGGGGCGCTGGAACCGAGGGTTGGCGTCGCAGCAGCTGGAGCAAACCCACCACCACCACCAAGCCAAGGCCACAGCCCAACAGCAGCAGAGCAGGATGCCGCATCAGGGCATGGGCGGATTGTCGAAGAGCAGCTCCTCGATGTAACGATCGGCCCATTCGATGCTGAAGGCTTTCTCCAACACGCGGCGTGTCTTGTCGTTGCGCTTCTGTTGCAGGCAATAGGAGAGCTGACCCTGATAGCGAGCAATCGTAGAAGGAGCATTTGCGGCGTCGGGTGTTGTGGTGTCAACCGCCTGCCGCAGAACATTGAGGTACTGACCCACCAAGTCAACAAACCACCCTTCTTCCCTGCTGTTGACCGGGCGGATAAAGCGCACATAAGGGGAAAAGATCGTCCCCCATGCCGGCAACTCTCGCACCTGTTCAAAGGCCGGCAGGGGGATGGATGCCAGGAGGCGCTGCACCGCCACCGGCAGGGCTTCTGTCACCGGAGAAAGATCGACGATGGCCGCTGAAATCCCTGCCGGACTTGCCACGATGTCGGCCCCAAACACCGGCAGGTCGTAGCGGGGATCAGGGAAGAACACACAGTGGAGAATCTGCAATCCAAGCCCAAGACGGGCCGTTTCCAGATGCAGCTTGCGAAACCCTCGGCACTGGTGCAGCTCGTTGCGGATAAAGAGAGCTTCACCATCCAAGGTTGAGGTGATGGCCTCCAGCTCTGGATCCACCGCAAACGGAGCCAAGTCGGGCATCGCAGCGCGACAACAACGGATGCGATCAGCTAAAGCATCCACCAACGGATGGGGATCCAGGGCGGATGGGGATGAGGCTGATGGCACCAAAAAAGCGCAACACTCCTGGCGACTATGACGCACCCATCGGTTGGCTTGCCCAGCAATAATCTGGGTCGTTGAAAACTTGGGGTCGCAATCCACTCCTTGAACGGTCCGGAACTGACCCATCAGACGCTGCCCAACGGCAGCCGCTGTGTTTTTGCCCCGATGGCCGAAGCAGGTCTGACCTGCCTCGATTTCTGGTGTCGTGCCGGAAGCGCCTTTGAGCGTCCTGGAGAAGAGGGGCTCGCCCACTTCCTCGAACACATGGTGTTTAAAGGAAGTGAACGCCTCGGGGCTGGAGAGTTTGATCTGAAGGTGGAAGCTCTTGGGGGCAGCAGCAATGCCGCCACGGGATTCGACGACGTGCATTTCCACGTGCTTGTGCCACCGGAAGGTGCGGAAGAAGCGCTGGAACTCCTGCTCGACCTGGTGTTGGAACCAGCATTACGCAGCGACGCTTTCGCCATGGAGCGGGACGTGGTGCTGGAGGAAATCGCCCAATACCGCGATCAACCCGATGAAGTGGTGGTGCAGAAACTGCTGATGTCGTGCTGCAGCAACCATCCCTACGGCCGACCAATTCTTGGCTGGGAAGACAGCCTGAATGCCAGTACGCCAGCAACGATGTCGGCGTTTCATCAACGGCGTTATCGCGGACCCAACTGCGCCATGGTGGTGGCTGGCGCTTTACCCAACCACCTCCACACTCGTCTCACTCAGGGACGCTTGGCCCAACTCGATGGGCCAGAGCAGACAAGCAACGATCCCCTGCCAACACTGCAGGTCCGGCCAGGGCGTGATTCGATTGCCGTAGACCGCCTGGAAGCGGCCCGTTTGCTGATGGCCTGGCCCGCAGCACCGGCCCATCAGCAACGCACCGTGATGGGGTATGACCTGGCCACCACGCTGCTGGCGGAAGGGCGACGCAGCCGCCTCGTGGAACGCCTTCGTGAAGACCTGCAGATTGTTGAATCCATCGATATGGATCTCACCACCCTGGAGCAGGGAAGCTTGGTGATGCTGGAAGCCTGCTGTGCTCCAGAACGGATTGACCAAGTGGAGCAGGAGGTGAAACGGATCCTTGCGAGTGCAGGCCATTCACCCATCACCGAGGAGGAACTGCAGCGGAGCCGCCAATTGGTCGGCAACGGGCTGCGTTTCAGCCTTGAAGCTCCAGGGTCAGTGGCGGCCATGACCGGGCCCCAGGCCCTGTGGCGATCACCACAAAACCCTCTCGCCCCCCTCAAGGATCTCGACGCCTGGAGGGGTGCTTCCCTGCAACAGCAGGTGTTGACGCAGCTCCATCCCGATCAAGCTTTCACGCTGATTGCCCTGCCTGGGGAGGGAAACTGATGGCCATTCCCGATCTCATTCTCGACCCCCTCGCCACACCAGGCGTGCTGGCAGCGAAGCTCTGGATTCGACGAGGAAGCAGCAGTGATCCAGCAGGACAGCGGGGCGCGCATCAACTGCTGGGATCGTTACTGAGTCGCGGCTGTGGTCCTTACGGTCCCATGGAGCTGGCGGATCTCGTGGAGGGTTGCGGCGCGGGACTGCGTTGCGACACAAACGAAGATGCGCTGCTGATCAGCCTCAAATGTCGCGACAACGATGGGGAGCGTCTACTGCCCGTAATCGGTTGGATGCTGCAGAACCCTCACCTCCGCCAAGACCAAGTGGAGCTTGAGCAAGACCTCAGCCTTCAGGCCTTACAACGCCAAAAGGAGGATCCGTTTCATCTGGCCTACGACGGTTGGCGCAACCTGGCCTACGGAGATGGGGGCTATGGCCATGATCCCCTCGGTGTGAGCCGCGACCTTCAGGCCATCCGGCGAGAGCACCTCAACCATCTGGCAGGCGAACTGACGAGCGCCGGCACGGTCTTGGCACTATCGGGGACCATTCCTGACCAGCTGCTGACGCTGTTGGACAGCCATGAGAGCTTTCAGGCGTTGGCGACAACCCAACCAGCGGCGCCACCACCGCCGTACACGGCCAAGCGCTTCACGGAAGCCCAAACCCTGTGCCGACGGGACCAAACCACCGAACAGGTGGTGCTGATGCTCGGCCAGCCAACCGTGTCCCACGGACACCCCGATGACCCAGCCCTGCGGCTGCTTCAGGCCCATCTCGGCCATGGCATGTCAAGCCTGCTGTTCCGCCGGCTACGAGAAGACCATGGTGTGGCCTACGACGTTGGCGTCCACTACCCAGCCCGTGCTGAAGCCAGCCCCTTCCTGTTGCATGCGGCCACCAGTCTTGACAAAGCCTCCCTCACCCTGTCGTTGCTCCAGGAAGCCTGGGATGAGATGCGCAGCACCCCCTTGAGCGAAGCCGATCTCAAGCTGGCCAAGGTGAAGGTGCGCGGCCAGTTGGCCCATGCATCCCAAACCACGGGCCAGCGGGCAGAACGACGGGCGCAGCTCCGGGGCTTGGGGCTCAGCGATGACCATGACCAACGCAGTCTTGCGGTGATGGATGGGCTCAACGCCACCGCGATTCAGGATGCAGCGCAACGGCATCTGCAACAGCCTCTGCTCAGCCTGTGTGGCCCTAACGCCACGCTCAACGCCCTTCAGATGCAGTGGGAGCAGAGCTGGATTCCTCCTCAGCACATCTGAGTTGATCCATCGGGATCAGGAATGTGCCCCGGCGAAAGCGCACCGCAGCGGTCTCCATCGGCCGTAAACCCACCACCTCACCTCGCTCATCGATGGCCACCAAATCGGGCGGGCGCAACATCGGCATCGGATCGGCCGTTTTAAGGTAGGGCAGCGCACCGATCAGGCGCACCTGATCACCGATTGAAACGTCCATTCTCCCTGGGCAATCATCCTCTCCTACTGCAGGATGGGACAAGTTGACTGCAGCCCGTGCGGGCATTGGCCACCTGGAGCGGCGCTGTCGCCGGTCTGATGTTGATCCTCGTCGGCAGCCTGATCCCCGCAGCGCTTGTGATTCCAAGCGTGCCTGTTCAGGTGTTGCCCCTGCCCAGCACCTGGCAAGTGCCCTCACTTCTGATCTGCAGTTTGGTGTGTGGACCACGGTCTGGTGTGATGGCATCGGTGGCCTATCTCACCATCGGCTTGGTGGATCTGCCTGTGTTTCATCAGGGAGGAGGCTTGGGCTACATCCTCAACCCAGGCTTTGGCTATCTGGCTGGATTCGTGCCTGCAGCCTGGCTTTGCGGCCGTCTCGCCCAACAGAACGGCATGAATACCGTCGGACGACTCAGCCTGGCTGCCCTAGCGGGCCTGCTGATCCTTCAGCTCTGTGGTCTGCTCAACCTGGTGATCGGTGCTGTCTTTGGCCGTTGGAGTGAACCCTTGCCCCACCTCATTTTTAGTTATTGCCTCGGCCCCTTCCCCACCCAACTGGCCCTCTGCATGGCTGCAGGGCTGATCGCGTTGCCACTCCGTCGTTTTCTGTTGGTCGAATAATGCAGTCCATGCGCCGCCTGCCAACCCATCTCCCTCGCCAAGCCCTCTTCCTGATCAGCGTGGTGATTGTGGTGCTCGACCAGGCCAGCAAGGCCTGGATCTGCAGCCATCTTCAGCCCGGGGTCGCCGCACCATTCCTCCCTGGCCTCTTGCAGCTGCGCTGGGTACGCAACACCGGTGCCGCCTTTAGTCTGTTTCGAGACTCCACCGTGGTGTTGGGTGTGTTGAGCCTTCTGGTGGCAGTGGTTGTGGCCGTCTGGCTGTGGCGAAGTCGTCAACAAGCCCTCTGGCAGGGCCTGGGCCTGGGCTGTCTGCTGGGCGGAACCGTGGGCAATGGCCTTGACCGCTGGCGCCTTGGCCACGTGACCGACTTTCTTGAACTGGTGCCGATCGACTTTCCGATCTTCAATGGAGCCGATATCGCCATCAATCTCGCCGTTGCCTGCTTTGTGATCGATGCGTTATCCCAACGGCATGGGCGTCCCCAAAACTGAGGGTTTTCCAACGATGTCAACCCGGAGAGCAACAACCCGTGCCTTGGCAGCCACGCTCTCGGACGCAACGGTGATGCACAACAGGTGAAGGGCAACAAGCGCTGGCTGCTCTGGGCTGGTAGTGCCCTGATCGCCCTGGTGGTGATTGGCATGGTGGTGCAAGCCGTGCGCAATCTTCTCTGGGAGCTGAGCTACTGGCTACCGCATTGGATGGTGGGGCCGGTGCTGTTGCTCGGTGCTGCGCTCGTGGTTGCCCTGGTCACCCAGATTGGTGGGCCGTCGTTGCAAGCCTGGAAGCGACGGCAAAAGCGTTTAACCCAAGAACCAGCCGAGTTACCACCACCGCCTGACACCCGCCGGCAAGCCGCTGAGCAGAGCCTGGACAGCATCGACCGCCTGCTCGACAAACTCCATGACGCCGTCAATCGAGAAGGTCTACGCCAGGAACGGGAACGGGTTGCTCGCGAGCTGCAACGCGGCGACCTCAGGGTTGTGGTGTTCGGCACTGGATCCAGTGGGAAAACCTCACTGATCCGAGCGTTGCTCAAGGAGATCGTCGGGACTGTGGGCGCCTCAATGGGCACCACCACCAGCAGCAAGACCTACCGAGTGCGACTGAAAGGTCTACAGCGCGGGCTGCAATTGATCGACACACCGGGGATTTTGGAAAGCGGCCGTGACGGCCGTGAACGCGAACGAGAGGCACGGCGTCGCGCCAGTTGTGCCGATTTGATGCTGGTGGTGGTGGATGGAGATCTCCGAGCCACGGAACTGGAGGTGACGCGCCATCTCGCCGGACTGGGAAAGCGCTTACTCCTGGTGCTGAACAAATGCGACCTGCGTGGCGAAGACGAGGAAAAACGGCTGATCGCACTGCTGCAGCAACGGTGTGCAGATCTGCTGAGTCCTGCGGATGTGATCGCCGCAAGCGCATGCCCCCAATCCTTGCCCCGCCCAGGTCAACAGCCCCTGCAACCACCTCCGGAGGTGGACGCCTTGCTGCGCAGACTGGCCAACGTTTTGCACACCGACGGCGATGAACTTCTCGCCGACAACATCCTTCTGCAATGCCGTCACCTTGGAGCCAAAGGCCGTCAGCTTTTGGATCAGCAGCGCCAGAGCGAAGCTCGCCGTTGTGTCGACCGCTACAGCTGGATCAGTGGAGGCGTCGTAGCCGCCACCCCGCTACCGGGTGTGGATCTGCTGGGCACCGCAGCCGTGAATGCCCAGATGGTGATCGAAGTGGCCCGTGTGTATGGCGTCACCTTGACCCGACAGCGGGCGCAAGACTTAGCCGTCTCCGTTGGCCGCACCCTGGCGGGGGTGGGGGTGGTGAACGGAGGGGTGTCCATAATCGGCACCGCCTTGAGCATCAATTTGCCAACCCTGCTGGTGGGACGGGCCGTTCAAGGGGTCGCAGCAGCGTGGCTCACCCGGATCGCCGGCGCTAGCTTCATCACTTACTTCCAGCAAGATCAAGACTGGGGGGACGGTGGCATGCAAGATGTGGTGCAACGCCACTACGACCTCAACCGGCGCGATTCAGCCTTGGAGCGTTTCCTGCAAACGGCGATGCGGCGTGTTGTGGAACCGCTGCAACAACAGGTGCAGAAACAACTACCGCCCCGGCCAGGGCCTCGGGCGGGGGCGGACGCATCGGTCCGCGGGAATCGAGAACGGTAATCAAGGCCAGATAAAGCACAGCAATGGCCACGGATAACGCGCCGGTGATGATCGCCACCCAACGACCTCGAGCGGATGGTGGTGCTGCCATCAATGAATCCGCGCAGTGGATGCATTCAGGATCTCAGCCAGTTGGGTGAGATGGATAGCTGTGGTGTGCGGATTGCCGAGCACAACCTTGAGGTGATGAACGCCGTCATAGAACGGCCGCGACAGCATCAGCTGATGATCAAGCAGGCGCTGCCGCGTTTGCAACGACCATGCTTCGATCGCATCATGCGTGCCACGAACGGGCCGGCAGGCCAAAAGATGGAGCGGCCCGGTCTTGAGCTGCAACCGCTCACCATCCAACTGCGCTTGCAACATGCGGCGCCTCTCGACAGCAGCCTCGAGCACAGCGGCAATGCCGTTCTCACCCAGCTGTCGCAAACCCAGCCAAAGCTTCAACACTTCGGCAGGACGGGTTCCCTGCAGCCCCTGCTCACCGCCATGGCTTTCACCCCAAGCGGGCTCCATATAGGGCAAGCCCGTGGCGAAGGCATCCGCCAAGGTGGTGCGATCCGCCACCAACAGCAATGAAGAGGTCTTCGTAATACCCAGCAGCTTCTGGGGGTTGACCGTGATCGACTGTGCCCGACCCAAGCCCCTCAACAACGACGCTGTGGTCTGGGCCAAAGCAAAAACGCCCCCAATCGCAGCATCCACGTGGAGCCAAAGCCGTTCGCGCGAGCAGAGGTCAGCCAAGGCCGGCAAGGGGTCAATCGCACCACGCACCGTGGTGCCAGCAGTGGCCACCACCGCAAGACAGGGGCGTTGCTGCGAGCGCAACAGCTGCAAACGATCCTCCAAAACATCCAACCGCAGAGCACCAGCGTCATTCACCGGAATGGTCTGCAGGGCGTCATCGCGCAACCCCATCACCCGCACCGCCTTGGCGAGGGACACATGGGAATCAGCACTAGCCAACACCACCGCATCGGGGTTATGGGCGAGGCCGACGGCTTGGCGAGCCACCACGAGGGCATTGAGATTGCTGAGGGTGCCACCGCTCGATGCCACACCGCCAGACTCCTGCGGTAAGCCCAAACGGGAGGCAAACCAGCCACAAAGCTGACGCTCCAAACGACTCAAGCTGGGGGATAGCTCTTCAGCTAAGAGATTGTTGTTCAACCCAGCGCAAATCAGGTCGGCAGCGATCGACGCTGTCAGCGGAGGAGGGTCGAGATGGGCAAGGGAGCCAGGATGAGAGGGCTGAAACGCACCATCCATCACATGCTGGAGATCCTCCAGCAATCGCTCCATCCCAAGACCCGTCGGCTCCGGTGCCACAGCAGGCAAGACGGAGAGGTTGGGAAGGGGAGCACCCGTCGACGCCTCACCGAGCCAGCGACAGAGCTGGGTTGAAGCGTCATGCAAGAAACGCTCCAGGTTGGGGTCCAAACCTTGCGGTGAGGCGAAAGGAGCGAGGAGCTCGGTCGTTGCTGGCTTCAGTTGGCCGACCAAAAACTCGCGATCAACAGCGTTCATTCTCCACGGTGATGGCACATTGACTGGAGGGAGCACCGGATTCAAGGCCGTGAACGCACCGTTGACCCTCAGCGATGCCCAGCAACAAGACTGGATGAAACGCTTGCTGCGACGGGCACAAGCGATTGGAGAGCAAGGCGAGGTGCCCGTGAGTGCCGTTGTCCTTGATGCCCACGGGCGTTGTATCGGCTTCGGGGGAAACACCCGGGAACAGGACCAAGACCCCCTCGGTCACGCAGAGTTGGTGGCCCTGCGCCAGGCCACCCGTTTGCGGGGGGATTGGCGACTGAACGACTGCACACTGCTCGTCACCCTGGAGCCATGCCCGATGTGCGCCGGTGCCCTCGTGCAGGCCCGGATGGGGCAAGTGATTTACGCAGCCAACGATCCCAAACGGGGTGCGATGGGAAGCACAATCAACCTGAGCACCCACATCAGCGCCCATCACCACATGCAGGTGATCGGCGGCGTGTTGGGCAAGGAAGCCAGCGCAATGCTGGCCCAGTGGTTTAGGCGGCGGCGGCGGCGGGCTGACGGAACTTCGGCAACTCGGTTTCGAACAGATTGAGCAGACGGTCGACGTTGGCCGGTGTGGAGTTGTAGCCCATCAGACCAATCCGCCAGATCTTGCCGGCCAGAGTGCCAAGACCACCACCCACTTCAATGCCGTGGTGATCGAGGAGATGCTGCGTGAACGCCTTGCCATCAACACCATCAGGAATCCGCACGGTGGTGAGGGTGGGCAAGCGCAGGTGCTCAGGGGCGTGCATCACCAAACCCAAACGCTCAAGGCCAGACCACAACGCTTCCGCATTGCTGCGGTGGCGAGCCCAGGATTGCTCAAGGCCTTCCTCGGCTAAGAGGCGCAAGGCCTCCCGCATGCCGAAATTCATATTGACGGGAGCTGTGTGGTGATACACCCGGTTGCTGCCCCAATACTGATTTAAGAGCGACACATCGAGATACCAATTGGGCACCTTGTCTTTCCGGGCAGCCAGCTTGTCTTCAGCCCGCGGGCCCATCGTGAAGGGGCCAAGGCCTGGAGGGCAACTCAGACCCTTTTGACTGCAGCTATAGGCCAGATCAACCTTCCAAGCATCCAGAAAAACAGGAACGCCTCCCAGGGAGGTGACGGTGTCGAGCAGGAGCAAGCAGTTGTGCTTGCGGCAAAGATCACCCACGCCATCCATGGGCTGACAAATACCGGTGGATGTCTCGGCATGAACCATGGCGAGGAAAGCCGGCTTGTGCTCGATCAAGGCTGCTTCGAGCTCATCCAGGGAAAATGCCTCGCCCCAGGGCTTCTCAACCACGCGAACATCGGCGCGGTAACGACCAGCCATATCGACTAGACGGTTGCCGAAATACCCCTTGACCGCAACCAGAACCCTGTCACCGGGTTCAACCGTGTTCGCCAGAGTGGCTTCCATGGCGGCACTGCCCGTACCACTCATCGGAAGCGTGAGACGGTTATTGGTTTGCCAGGCGTAGCGAAGCAACTCCTGAACTTCAGCCATCAGCTCCACATAAAGCGGATCGAGGTGACCGATGGGCGTGCGCGACAGCGCCTCAAGAACGGTGGGATGAGCGTTCGAAGGTCCTGGACCGAGCAGCAGGCGATCGGGCGTGGCGATCGGGACAAGAGAGCTGCGATGGCACGGATCAACCGGGGGATGAGAGTGCGGTGTCGCCAAGACCCAAGAAGCGATTCGTGAGATGCAGCCTACGCAGTCAGCTCACCCTCCACGATCGAAGATGTGGGTTTGCAACGGGATCAGCGTTGGCGCACATCAGACGCAGCGAGACCACCCGCCATGTGATCGAACGGTTGACGCACAACGGCACAACGCGCGAGGGACACACCATCGGCCACAAGCATTTCGCACAGAACGTCGGCTAACAACACGATGCTGCGCACCGTGGGGCCGGTGGGGACGCCCAAGCTTTTGTAGGTGTCGTCAAGACCATTCAAAACCCGCTCGTTGAGAATGGTGCTATCTCCGGCGATCAGGGCATAGCTGGCATAGCGAAGGAAGTAATCCATATCGCGCAGACAGGCAGCCAAACGACGGGTTGTGTAGGCATTGCCACCCGGCAGCAGAAGCTCAGGATCACCGTCAAACAACCGCTGGCTTGCTTCGCGAACGATTTCAGCAGCCTCACGATTGATGAATTCAACGGCCTGCAACCGCAGTTCAGCTTCGCCGAGATAGCCGTTAATGCTGTCCATGGCGTTGCGATCCAAGTAGCGACCGAGCTGGTCGTAGCGACCGATCAACCCGGTGATGGCATCACGCATGGCGCAGGCATAGACGGAGTCAAGCTGAAACGTAACACCATCAATTGGCTCAGAACCCCGCTGTGGGCAGCGATGTGATCAAGTTGACAGAAACGGTTACCAATGCGCCCCCCTCAGCGACGCCCCAAGAACCAACAAGAAAAGCGTGCCTCCTGATACAAAAAGGGGCCTTGGGGGTGCCTAAGTTTTCTTCGTCACATAAAGGTGAGCCACTGGACCCCATGGGGAAGACCGCACAGGACGTTCTCAGCACAATCAAGAACGAAGGCATTGAACTGATTGATCTCAAGTTCACTGACCTGCATGGCAAGTGGCAGCACCTCACCGTGTGCACAGATCTTCTCGATGAAGACGCCTTCAGCGACGGCCTCGCCTTTGACGGCTCGTCCATTCGTGGCTGGAAGGCGATTAATGCCTCCGACATGGCGATGGTGCCAGACCCCAACACCGCCTGGGTCGACCCTTTTTATCGCCACAAGACCCTGAGCATGATCTGCTCGATCATGGATCCCCGCACGGGTGAACCCTATGAGCGATGCCCCCGTGCTCTCGCGCAAAAGGCCCTCGATTATCTCAACAGCACAGGCCTCGCAGACACGGCATTCTTTGGCCCCGAGCCCGAGTTTTTCCTGTTCGACGACGTGCGCTATGAGAGCAGCAATGGGTCCTGCTCCTACAGCGTCGACTCCATCGAAGCGCCTTGGAACACCAATCGCGTGGAAGAAGGTGGCAACCTCGCCAACAAGATCCAGCTGAAGGAGGGCTACTTCCCCGTCAGCCCAAACGACACATCCCAAGACATTCGCAGCGAAATGCTGCTGACCATGGGATCCCTCGGTGTTCCCACCGAAAAGCAACACCACGAGGTGGCCACCGCCCAGCATGAGCTGGGAATGAAGTTTGCAGAGCTGATCCAGGCCGCCGACAACGTGATGACGTATAAGTACGTCGTGCGCAACGTGGCCAAGAAGTACGGCAAAACTGCCACCTTCATGCCGAAGCCCATTTTCGCCGACAACGGCAGCGGCATGCACGTGCACCAGAGCCTCTGGAAAGCGGGTGCACCCCTGTTCTTTGGCGAAGGCACCTACGCCAATCTGTCGCAAACCGCACGTTGGTATATCGGCGGCATCCTCAAGCATGCCCCCTCGTTCCTGGCCTTCACCAATCCCACCACCAACAGCTACAAGCGACTGGTGCCCGGTTTCGAAGCACCAGTGAACCTGGTGTATTCCGAAGGCAATCGCTCTGCCGCGGTCCGCATCCCCCTCACCGGACCAAGCCCGAAAGCCAAGCGCCTCGAATTCCGCTCCGGCGACGCCCTGGCCAACCCCTACCTGGCCTTCAGCGCCATGATGATGGCTGGCATCGACGGCATCAAGAATCAGATCGATCCTGGTGACGGTGTTGACGTCGACTTGTTCGAACTGCCGGCGGACGAACTGGCCAAGATCGCAACAGTGCCCGCTTCATTGAACGGTGCCCTGGAAGCCCTGCGCGCCGATCACAGCTATCTGCTGGAAGGTGGTGTCTTTACCCAAGATTTCATCGACAACTGGATCGACCTGAAATACGAGGAAGTGCAGCAACTGCGCCAACGCCCCCATCCCCACGAGTTCACCATGTACTACGACGCCTGACCCAGATCCCGCGCCACTAGACAGGTACTGCGAAATCCCCAAGAATGGTTCCCAAGATCTTCCCCAAGATCAAGCGGCACCATGGGCAGGGACAAACCAACCAAAGTCGAAGGAACCCCTCATGGCCTTGGCCTTTACCGGCGCAAGGGTCGCGAGGGGTTTATCTTCATTAAGAACTGGTCACACCTCGCAAAAAAATTTCCAGGCGCCTTTGAGCGGAATGGACAGTTTGACGAGTGGATCAAAAGAGCAGACGGAAGCTTGGTGGTCTCACTGGCCGAAGCCAAGGCGTATTGCCAACGACGATCCGGGGAGCTCGAGGAACGGAAGCTTGCCTTGAGGCGACCACACACCTCATACAGCGGCCATGACCTCGAGGCGATCGGTCATGCGCTTGCCGACCAATGAATCAAGGCATACCAGCGTGGACAGAACTTACAGAGGTTGAATCTCGACTACTGGAGATTGGCAAATAGAGAACTAGGCAACGCCGAAGAAATTAAAAACACGCGACCAGATGCAGTTGCATTCGTCCACACGGAAGGCAAAGACATTCCATCAAGTCCGTTTTTATTGTGCTGCGTCGATAGGGTCGTAGAAGAAGAAAGAAAAATTAAACGACTCTGCCTTGATCAGGGTTACAACCCTGACGAGCAGGGTCTTAGGACGATTTTTGGCGTGTTCATAACGCTGGTCAAGGAACACATCGACAAGCTTTCTGTTGCCAAATCAGAAGGAAAGGCAGCACCTCCACCACCGACCATTCAAAAGCGAGGCAAGACATGGGATGCTCTGCTCGATGCAAAGAAGAGGGAAGGGCTGGCTCAAGGTACCTACAAGGGAGTCACCAAGGCGGTCGAACGCCTTAGTGGATGGCTGGCAACTGCCTACAAGGTCAGGCTCCCAACCGGCCTAGACCCAGAGTTGGCACTGGAATATCGCGATTTCCTCTTCAGCAACTCTGGACTGCGCTTATCAACTGCCAGCAAAGAGATGAAATACATGAAGAGCGTATTTAATGCAGCCGTCAGGCAGGGCCTACTCGACGTTAGTCCTTTCAAGAACTTACCAAGAGACAGGAGAGCTGCAATGCAAACGCAGATGGGTAGGACCAAGAGCTTAGACAACCAAGGATGCATCGACCCTACGGCTGCGCAAAAGATTTGCGCGACCATGAGAAAGAATAAACGTGGAAAAGCGGACCCCAGCTTCGACGCCCTTTTCCTGCAAGCCATGACAGGATGCAGGATTCAAGAAGTGGCTGGCCTGCGTAGGTGTGATTTCATCGAGAGAAAAGGAGGCGAGGAAATATTTAAATGCATCAGGATTATCCACTGGGAGGGCCGGGGGCTAGGCACGATCGGGTCTCGCGGTGGCCTCAAGACAAATTATTCCCAGAGGATCATCCCGTTACCCGAACGGGCATACAGCATATGGGATAAATACTCAGACAGCAAGTCAGAGGAGCCAGCATTTCCTCAAGAGGAGCCCAAAACCGTCAACCAGAACTGGGGAGACAACCTCAAAAGGAGGATGAAAGATAAATGCAAAGACTATCCAGGGACTCACGGATGGAGAAGAGCCTTTATCAACAATTCAGTCAACAGCGGGCTTCCAGCTCGCGTTTTTCAGATGGTTACAGGCAAGACTGGAAACTCGTCACTTAATGAATACACAAGAGACGATCTAGGCTTAATGTTCAAGGCAGTTGAGCTAAATGCAGAGATTCTAGGAATTCACATCAGAGAAACTGAACAGCAATAAGCATCGACTGGCAGATGATTGCCGTTGCAGTAGCCAGCAAAGTACAGTACGAATTGGCGTGCGGCAGGGTGAAGGTTCGACGCTGCAACCCGGTGCCAGGAGCAGCACCAACAGAAGGAGGTGTCTCAGCGGATCGGTGGTACAGAGCTCAGTTGCGATTGAACCAGCTTTGCACCACGCCACCACCTATTGCTTTCCGTTGGTACGCGTCTCGGTGGGCGGGCACTCAGTCTGACAAAGTTAGTCCTGAACAGTGTTCTTTCAAATGGCTAAGACTCAATCCTCGTAAGGAACAGACTGTGTCAAAGGCAATGGAGCAAAAAAGGACGCACAGGAATCGTCGGCATCCGATAGGGATCTTCCAGGATCGGCAATTACCGTCTCAGGGGGATGCCCTCCTCTAGATGGCAGCAAAAACAGGAGAATGCATGAAACAGTGCATCGATGATGTGCCGACAATGCAGTGGGTAGCCGACAACGGCCGGCATTGCAGCAACTGTTACGCGGTTCAGCAGATGCTCATCGGCTTTTGGTCAAGGCGCGTGAGATTCTCCGGGCCGCTTCTCGCCCACCAAAGAGGTTGCGAGCCGCTGGGCCAATTTGCAGAGAAGCCAGGGCCCCCATCAGATGCACCGTTGTGGAAGGCCAACGCAGATCCTCCGCAAGCACAGGCCAATCATCAATGAGTTCAATCGGCCGCTGGGCCTGGAGTTGGGCGGTCAAAGGATTGTGCGTAACGCCACCTTGATGCCCGGTCGCCAGCCAGATGCGATCAGCGTGACATTCGCTGCCTTCTGGCTGCATTGTCACAACCCAATGATCCTTGCACCATTGAGCCTACTGGACCTGACAGTGCTCGTGCAATCGAAGTCGCCCCCTGTTCTCCTCATGCCTCATGGCATACACCAGAGCTGGTGTGATTGAGCCACCATTGCGTGCAAAATGAATTGACTGAAACCGATGGCGCCAGCAAGTCTGGCGATGGAAATCGTTCAGATATTTCGGCCCGAGCCAACCAGCATCATCATCAAACACTTTGCTACGCAGCTCGCGACGCAGCAGCAACTCAACCTTGGCTCCACGTTTGATCGCACCCAGGCCGAGATGGGCGCTTGTCAGACCACCACCCACAATCAGAATCGTCTGATCTTGAAGGTGTCCTGCGGCCCTGAGATCCACGTCTTGGCTGTGTTGGAGAGCTATCCGGGGAATGGTCCTCAGGGGTAGCTCGCTCAACCAGGAGGGCAGAACAGGAGCGGTGGGGCCAGTCGCAATCACCAGATGCCTGGCTTTCTGCTGCGTCCCATCGCTGAAGCTGAGCTGAAGTGGTTCCCGCGCATCGCTTGCAACGCTGATCGTCTCCAGGGCCAGTGGCTCCACGGCGCTGGTGAGGCCGAAGTCTTCGACCACCTGCTGGCAGAAGCTGTTGAACAATCCGGTTTGAGGCTGGCCATAGGGACCTTCAAATTGGCTGCTGCGGTGGTGCAGCTGGGCATAGCCCCGCAATGCATTCGGATTGGGATGAGGATGATGCGTTGAGGGCGAGCGCAGCAAGGCAATCTCAAACTGCTGCATTTGCCGCTCCCATCGGCTGAGCTAACGGCCGGCCGGATCGAGGCCGCGTAGGCGATGGCGCCAACGCGGCCGTTTCTGCAGCAACTGACAGCAGAGGCTGAGTGCCTTAGGCCCGGCACCGGCAACCACCAGATCAGCCACCACGATTGCCCTGCTCGAGCTGGCAATAACGACAGAGTCCGTGAACTTCAAATGTGTGGAACAGCGGCTGAAAGCCCTCCAACATCAGAGCGCCCAGACTCAAATCACCGCTACCGAACGGACAGTGCGGCAAGGTCTTGGTCTGGCCGCACTGGACGCAGACGAGGTGGTGCTCGTCCCGCTCCAGTGGTGCATAGACCGTTTCTCCACTCTCCAGCAAGCGGCAGCGCACGGCTCCCGCCTGCACCAGCAGTTTGAGATTCCGGTACACGGTGGCGCGCCCACTGGTTGGCAGCTCAGTCCTCAGTCGCTGATGGAGCTGTTGCGCGCTCAGCTCATGGTCGGCTTGGCGCAGGAGCTCAAGCAGGCGGCGCTTCCGTAGTCGCGTAGCGGTGACAGCCAACGAGACAGCCCCTGGATCGGGCTTGCTAGAACGAGAACCATTCTTGCCTAGCGTGGAACCGCGGTTCGCGCCATGCCTCCATGGCCTTCTCCAGTCCTGTTTCTGCCGCCGAGCGTCTGCCGGTGACCGTGCTTACCGGCTACCTCGGCGCCGGCAAGACCACCCTGCTCAACCGGATCCTCACCTACGAGCACGGACTCAAGGTGGCCGTGATCGTGAACGAATTCGGCGAGGTGGGCATTGACAACCAGCTGGTGGTGGATGCCGATGAAGAGATCTTCGAGATGAATAACGGCTGCATCTGCTGCACCGTGCGTGGCGATCTGATTCGGATCATCGGCAACCTGATGAAGCGCCGTGACCGCTTCGACCACCTGGTGATCGAAACCACAGGCCTGGCGGATCCAGCACCGGTGATCCAGACCTTCTTTGTGGATGAAGACCTGCGTGATGAGCTGCGACTGGATGCTGTGGTGACCCTGGTGGATCTGATGCATGTGCAGCAGCACTGGCAGGCCGAGGAGGTGCAGGAGCAGCTGGCCTTTGCCGATGTGCTCGTGCTCAACAAAGCCGACCTGGTGGATGACGAGGAGCGCGGTGCGATCGAGCGACGGGTGCGCACCATCAACCCAATGGCTCGTTTGCTCACAAGCCACATGGCCGATGTGCCAATGGAGCAGATCCTTGGTGTGGAGGCCTTTGAGGTCGAACGCGCTTTGAGCCTGCATCCAGGATTCCTGGCGGATGAGCATGAACACGAGCACGACGATGCCGTGGGTTCCGTTGCCCTAGTGGAGGAACGACCCATGGACCTGGAGAAGCTGGGTCGCTGGATCTCAGATCTGGTGAGCACCCGTGGGCCCGACCTATTCCGGATGAAAGGCATCATCCAGTTAGCCGGCAAAGATGAGCGCTATGTGCTGCAGTCGGTGCACATGTTGTTGGACGATGATTTCGATCGCCCCTGGAAGGACGGCGAGCAGCGCCGCACCGAATTCGTGATCATCGGTCGCGATCTCGATGCTGAGGCCCTGCGTTCCGGCTTCCAGGCCTGTGTGGCTTGACCCTTGTGATGGCTCAGGCAGCGCTGGTTTCCGAACGGCTCTGTGGTGATCTGCAGCAACCGATTTCCACCCTGGCCTGGTCGAACGATGGAGCGTTTCTAGCGATCGCAAGCGCCGGTGGTGAACTGCTGCTGCTCGATTTCCTCGCCGGCTGTGAGGAGCTGCTGAGGGGGGATCGTGACAGCAGCCTCGATGTAGTGGGTTTCAGTGACGATGGTCAGTTTTTGATGGCCGCCGGCCAAAGCGGTGAGCTGCTGCTTTGGGAACTGGGCGGTACGGGGGTGCGTCCTCTGGCCATGGATCCCATTCCACTAGGCGGCGGTTGGATCGATGCGGCGGGCTGGCAGCCGGATGGGTTGTTGCTGGCGTTGGCGGCTGGTCGAGAGCTGAGGATCTGGGATGGGGGCAGCCGCCTCTGGTGGGAGCCACCGCTCGAGTTACCTGGCACCATCCAGTCGCTGGACTGGAGTGACGATGGGGTGCAGTTGGCGGCCAGCTGCCACGGTGAATTGGTGTTGTGGCAGCCCTGCCTGAGCACCCCGCCCGATCCGCCTCTGCGGCAGGCCATCGCCTCGGCCGGGCTAGCGCTGAGCTTTTCCGGGCCTGGACACCATCTGGCCTGCGGGATGTTGGACCGCTCCCTACTGGTGTGGCCCCAGGGCTGCCATGGCCAGCCCTGGCAATTCAGCGGTTTCCCCGCCAAGGTGCGTCAGCTGGCCTGGTGCGATCAGCCCGGCCGACTCGCACCGCTGTTAGCCAGCGCTGCAGCAGACGCTGTGATCCTGTGGACCCAGGTGAAGCAGGGATCGCAGGCCTGGCAACCCGAGCCGTTGCTGTGGCATGAAAAACGCGTCAATGCCCTGGCCTTTGCGCCCGGCAGCACCCTGTTGGCCAGTGCCTCCAGCGATGGCACTGTGGCGCTCTGGGATGGCCGAGGCCGAATGCTGCAGCCGCTTGAGGGTCAGGGCAGCGGCTTTAATGCCCTGGCCTGGCGAGCCGATGGCAAGCACCTGGCGGCCGGTGATGCCAACGGGCGCTGGTGGCTGTGGCCTGTGGCGGTGCCAGCCCGTGAGCGTCAGCGGGCCTCTGCGGGCAGTGGCTTTGGCTGATTCGCGGCTGGAGGCACCGGGTCGTAACCGCTCGACCGCGCGGAGCACCCATTGGCGCAACCTGCCACAGGAGACTAGGGTGAGAATGATTCCCAATGCGCTCGGTGTCAGGTGCTCGGCCGCTATGCCGTGCTTCCTGTGCCCGCTCGCTCTCTGCCAATGAAGCCCGCACTTCAGTTGATGGCTCGTCTCGGCGCCCTCTCCCTTGCCTTCGCTTTGGCGGCTTGCGGCGCACCCAGCCAGAAGGCTGCAGACCCATCAGCCAGACAGCCGCTCAAGGTGGTCACCACCTTTCTGCCGATCACCCTGTTCACCCGCGCCGTAGCGGGCGACTGCGCCACGGTGAAAGCTTTGGTGCCGCCCAACAGTGGACCGCACGACTTTCAGGCCACCCCCGGTGATCTGACCACCCTGCGGGATGCGCGGGTGCTGGTGAAGAACGGCTTGGGGATGGAGAGTTTTCTCGACAAATTGGTGGCATCGGCCGAGAACCCCTCGCTTGTGGTGATCGACTCCAGCCAGGGTGTGGCCACCATTGAGTCCCCTGAGGAGCCAGAGCACGCTGGGGCTGACCATGACAACGATCACGGCCATGCCCACGCCCACGGCGAGGTGAATCCCCATATCTGGCTGGACCCTCTGCGAGCGATGCAGCAGGTGGAAACCATCCGCGATGGCCTTGTGAAAGCCGACCCGAGCTGCGCTGAGGGCTACCGGCGCAATGCAGCGGCCTACACCGCCCAGTTGCAGGCCCTGAACAAGGAGATCACCTCCCAGCTGGAGCCCTATCGCGGCAAGACCTTCATTGCCTTTCACGATTTCGCCCCCTACTTCGCGCAGCGCTACAACCTGAACGCCGACTTCCTGGTGGATGTTCCCGAACTGAACCCAAGCCCGGCTGATCTGCAGCGGGTGGCGGCTGAAGTCAGACAAACACAGCTCAAGGCCCTGTTGAGCGAACCGCAGGAGGGCCAGCGCTCTTTCAACACGCTCGCCAAGGATCTGGGAGTCAAGATCAGCGTGTTCGATCCCCTGGAAACAGGTTCCGTCCAGTCGGCCAAAGACCCCCAGACCTATTTTGTGGTGATGCGCCGCAACGTGGCTGATTTGATCCAGGCCTTTGGCGGCTGAGTCCTGATGCGTCAGCCCGTCCTCAAGGTCAACAACCTCAGCGTTGAGCGCAGCGGCCGGCTTGCCGTTGAGGACGTGAGCTTCGTCCTCCCTCCGGAAAGCGATACCGCCCTGGTCGGGCCGAATGGTGCCGGCAAAAGCACCCTGGTCGCCGCCTTGCTGGGTCTAATCCCGCGGCGATCCGGTGCCGTGGAGATCCTCGGCCAACCGCTGCGCAGCGATGGGCAACTGCCAAGGGCCGTACGCGCCCAGATCGCTTACTTACCACAAAGTCTGGCACTGCAGGGGCGTTTTCCGCTCACCGTGGCGGAGTTCGTCGGCTTCGGTTTCACCCTCCCAGGACTGGGACTTCCATGGAGTGATCGTCGCAATCACCTTGTGGCAGTGCCGCGGGCCTTGCAGCGCACCGGTTGCGCAGAGCTGGGCCAGCGCTTGTTGAGCGAGCTCTCAGGCGGTGAACTCAAGCGGGTTCTCCTGGCGTTCTGCGTGGTGCGCCCCCGTCAGTTGTTGGTGCTGGATGAGGCTCAGGCGGGCCTGGATGCGCCCGCCAATGAGCAGTTTCAACAGTTGTTGTTCAACTTGCGGCGTCAGGAGGGCTGGACGGTTCTGCAGGTCTCCCATGACCTCGACATGGTTCGCCGCAGCTGCGATCAGGTGCTCTGCCTGAATCGGCATTTGCGCTGCAGTGGTCATCCAGACCACGCCCTCAGCCCCCAGAGCTTGCATAACCTCTACGGGCCCAACATGATCACCTATCGGCATCAGCACCATGGCTGACGCCCCTGTCTTCACCGCCATCCTGGCTGAACCCTTCATGCAGCGTGCCCTGGTGGGGGGGCTTCTCACTGGAAGTCTGGGTGGCTTGTTGGGCAGCTTTGCGGTCTTGCGCCAGCTGTCGTTCTTCAGTGATGCGCTTGGCCATTCGGCCTTGCTGGGAATCACCATCGGCATCTTGCTGGGGATCAATCCCACCTTGGTGTTGCTTCCTTTTGCTGTGGTCTTCGCCTTGCTCGTTCATCAACTTGTGCAGCGCAGCGCTCTGCCGACCGATGCACTACTGAACATTGTGTATTCGAGTTCACTGGCTGCAGCTGTGCTGGCTTTCAGCCTGGTTGAGACCTATCGCGGTGGAATCCAGCAGTTGCTTTTCGGCGACATTCTGGGCATCAGCTGGGTGGATCTCGGCGTGATCGCTGGATTGCTCCTGGTTGCGTTGCTGTATTTGACCTTGAGCCTAAGGGCTCAGGTTCTGCTCACATTGAACACAGATCTTGCGGGGGCCATGGGTGTGCGCAGTGCTTGGCACCGCCTGGCCTTCATTGTCTTGCTGGCGGTGGTTGTCGCGGTCTCAATCAAGGCGGTGGGCGTGTTGCTGATCAGTGCATTTGTTGTAATTCCGGCTTGCGCAGGGCGCTTGCTCAGCCGAAGCCTTCCGATCTACATGGTCAGCTCAGCTCTGATGGGAGGGGGCTGTGCCCTATTGGGATTGCTGGGCTCAGGTTTAACGAACCTGCCCTCAGGGCCTTGTGTGGTGATGGTGCAGTTTCTGGGCTTTTTAGGTGCCTTGATTATGAGTCAAACGACGCATCATTCTCCAGCAGCAAGTGAGCCAGCAAGGCGCCACATTCTTGGTGGAGCCCCAGACGGCCAGGCATCACACTGACCTGATCCGCCACTGCGGTCAGGGCTTCCATTTCGGATCGAGAGCGCGGTGGTGCCTGAGCGGCCACCACCAGCTGCAGTGGGCATTGCAACAGGCGGACCTGTTGGAGCCACCAAGATCGATCGACGGCTGGATCAAGACCGCCTGTCACAAACGCCGCGCTGGCGAAACGCGCCCCCGGCCGGCGGGCCAGCTGTTGTTGCTCCCGAATCTGCTGGGGGGTGAGGAGGTCAGGGGCCACCCAGACATGACGCCGCAACATGAACTTCAGAACGGCTTGGTTGGTATTGAGGTGGTAGAGAGCCGGTCCGATCAGCGGTGCAGCGATCACCTTCCGCAGCCAGCTGAACTGTTGGGGTGGCCTGCCGGTCATGGTGGGAAGTGGTCCACGCCAGGTGGGGGCAACCGTCACCAGGCTCTGCCAATGAGCCGACCACTCGGCAGCCAGGCCCAGAGCGATGGACGCGCTATGGCCTGCGGCTACCACAGTGATGCGTCCTTGGTGGGTCGAGCGCAGATAGGACAACACGGCCCGGAGCGCAGAACGCAGCAACGAAGGGGAATAGGCGATGGCTGGGCGATCGCTGTCGCCAAAACCCGGCCAGTCAAAACTGACCAGATAGCGTTGCTCACCGACGGCATTCGTTAGGGGCTTCCATTCGCCTCGACTGGACACCGTGCTCAGTGCCGGCAGCAGCAACCACAGTGGGGCCGATCGGGGCCCCGAGCGCTCCAGGGCCACTCTCAGCTGGTGACCTCCCAGATCCAGCTGCAGGCGTTCGATGGCTCCTCCAAGGACAGGTCTCATGCGAACCCCCGACCGCGCGATCCAACCTGTTGGCCCACGCTCCTGAAGGTGATCCTGTCGTTGCCCGGGTCGTAGAGGGTGTAGCGAGGCCCGGAGCCGATGCCGATCACCTTGCGCTGGGGCACGGCCTGCTCCAGCTGCCGTTCGCCGGCGAGATCGCGAACGGTGGACGCGATGCCTCCGCCCGCCAGCTCCACGCAGAACTGCTCACCGCTGCGGGCCGTGAACAGGCGATTCACATCCATGCGTGTCAGACGATCCAACAGCAACAGCGGTGAACTCTCCGGCCCCAAACGATCGCCCACATCGGCCGAGCTGCCATGCAGCAGGGCGCAATCCAATTCGATGAAGCCGAACTGCAGGGCTGCCAGCCAGGCCAGATGCCCTGGATCCACAGCCAGTTCCAGGGCCTCCACGGCGGCATGGCCAAACTGCTGACGTAGAAGTTCAGCCCGCCGCTCACCGCGATAGCCACGTTCAGCGAGCAACTGGTCTTCCCACCAGCCGTAGATGCACTGCGGCGCCAGCTCACCTCGGCGGGGATCCTGTAGCCGTTCCAGAAGAGCATTGGCATCCCGATCGGGACCAATCAGATCACCTAAGACAAAGAGAGTGTCAACCCGGCCCAGCTGGCGCAGATCCCGTTGAATCGCCTCGTAGAGCTCAAGATCGCCCTGCAACCCACTTACCAGTGCCCAGCGTGCCATCAGCGCTCACACACGTGGCTGGCGTCGTCGGCCCGCTCGGCGTACTCAAAGCCATGGCGCAACCGCCATGCGAACACGGGTGGTAGTCCGACCTCAATGATCGCCCTACAGGTCCGCTCCACGTCGTAGGGCACCTCACGGATCTCGACGTTGCCGGTGGCCTCGTCGTGAATCACATAGGTGGCATGGGTGTTGCCGTGGCGAGGCTCACCCAACGAGCCAGCGTTAACGATGCGGCGTACGGGCCATGCGGTCTCATGCTCGGCTGCTGGCTGCGAACTCATTGGCGTCTGCACCCGCACGCGGATCACTCCATCCCGCAGCTCCCGCACGTAGGGGCGGTGGGTGTGGCCGCAGAACAGGGTGTCGGCGTCAGCCGCGTGAACCCGTTCCAGAGCCGCAAAGGCGTCCATGTCTGCCAACAGGTACTCGTGCTGACTGTTGGGACTGCCATGCACAAACACCAGCCGATCCCGTCGCAAGGCCATCGGCAGGCTGGCGAGGAAGACCTTGTTGTCGTCGCTCAGCTGCTCGGCCGTCCATTGATGGGCCCGATGGCCCCGGCGCTCCGCCAGCTGAGAGGGATAGCTGCAATCACAGGCGTTGAGTCCCTCGATGATGTCCTCATCCCAACAGCCCTGGCAGCTCGGAATGCCCCGCTCCCGAACCAGGTTCACCACCTCATTGGGATGGGGGCCGTAGCCCACCAGATCGCCCAGACAGGTGATAGTGGTGATGCCCCGTTGATCGATGTCGCTCAGGACCGCTTCCAGGGCGGCCAGGTTGGCGTGCAGGCAGGAGATCACGGCGTGAGCCATGGCGGTCAGGCAGAACGAGTGGGTGAGGTGTGACGTTGGCGCATGGGAGCCTGTTGCAGCTCGAGCACGGCATCACTGAGCAGGCAGTCGCGCACGGTCGCCTCGATAGCCGCTGGGTCAAGGTCCCTCCCCTGAACCACCAGGCGCGAAAGGCGCTCCGGGCGACCGTCAGGTGGGGCGAGCGTTTGCAGGGGCAGGAACTGAGATCCCTCCTGGCTGACCATCCAGTTGCAGAAGAAGCCCCGACCGTCCGGCAGGTTCATCAGGGCTTTGGCGCGGTACACGTCGCCATAGGCCCCATTCACGAGTTCGAACCAGAAGCTGCTCAGGCTGTCGGGATCCCAGACGGTGGCGTTGAGATTCAGGCTCCAGGCCTGCAGATGGCTGAAGTCCAGCGTGTCCTGTTGCGGCAGCTCAGAATCCCGGCCGAAATGCAGATGGCGATCGGGGGTGACATGCAGGGCTTGCAACTGGGGCAGGACTCGCCGATCCACGCCATCCAGACCGGGCTGCGCAGGCGGATGAAACTGAGGCAGCTCGATTAGGGCGAGCAGGTCGGCGGGATGGGGGGCCAGCGCCTGGTCAGGGTCGCCCAGATCCAGGAGAGCAGGACACTGATCGCGGAGATAGGCCAGATCAAGACCACCGTCTTTGGCCTGAGAGAGTCCTTCGTCGGGATAGCCGTTGAGCCGCAGATAACCGCTGGCACCACGATGAGCATGGATCTGCTCGAGGATCCAGGACGTTTTCCCGCAGCCAGGTGGTCCGGAAATGAGCCAGGTCTGGCTCATGGTTCCACCAAGCAGGCTTCAAGCTGGGCCTTGAGCACAGCCTGATCCAGATCCCGACCGATGACCACCACCTTGGTGTGACGCTCACCAGCGTCAGGCCAATCGGAATCATCGATGGTGAAGCGCTTGCCGCAGAGGTGAAAGAGGTGACGGCGCTCGCTCTCGCGGAACCAGAGCACGCCCTTGGCGCGGAAGACTGACTCGGGCAGCTGGTTATCCAGAAAGTTCTGGAAGCGCCGCAGATGGAAGGGGGCCTCGACCGAGAGGCTCAACGAACTGAACCCCTCTAGCTCCGGGGTGTGGGCATGGTCATGGCCCCCAGCGTGGTGGTGGTCGTGGTCGTGGTCGTGGTCGTGGTCGTGGTCGTGGTGATGATGGTGTGTGGCGGGCTTGTCCTCCTGCGCCTGCAGGGCGGCCAAGCGATCGCTCTCGAACAAGCCCACGCTCAGCAGCAATCCCAGCGGCACATCGCCATGACTGGCCCGCAGGATGCGGGCGTCGGTTTTGATCGCTCGCAGCTCCGCCTCAACCTCCGCTAGACGCGCCTCATCCACCAGGTCAGTCTTGTTGAGCAGGAGGATGTCGCCGTAGACCACCTGGGCACGGGCAATCGGGCTGTCCAGGGACGTCGCACTGAAGTTTTCCGCATCGATCAGGGTGATGATCGAATCCAGGCGTAGGTGATCCCGCAGGTCGCCCGCCATGAAAGTCATGGCCACCGGCAGGGGATCGGCCAGCCCCGTGGTTTCCACCACAATCAAATCCAGGGGCTCCGGTCGCTCCAGGACGCGATGAACGGCGTCCTGGAGTTCCCCATTGATGGAGCAGCAGATGCAGCCATTGCTGAGCTCCACCATCTGGTCACTGGTGGCCACCACCAGCTCGTTGTCGATGCCCACCTCACCAAATTCATTCACGAGCACGGCGCTGCGCAGGCCTTGCTGGTTGCTCAGGATGTGATTGAGCAGCGTTGTTTTACCAGCACCCAGAAAGCCGGTGAGCACCGTGACTGGGATCTGAGCGGACTGCTGATCCATGGACCACTGCCGGCGAGAACGGTTCTCATTCTTACCGATCAACACCCATCCCGTCATGGATGCGCGGCAGCTGCTGGCGGGGCACCTCGTCGCACTAAATTGTGTACATGTGCACATAAGGGTGATGACTGCTCCTGCTCGCCGCTGCAGCTCCAGCCGTGATGGCAAGGTGATGTTGTCGTGCTGGATTCCGGAGGATCTACGCGAGCAACTCGATCGCGTATGGGCTGATCAAGGCCTCCGGCCCCATGGACGCACCCAGAAGGGCATGGAGCACATGATCCAGGTTTATCTCAAATCGATCGCGTGACGGATTGACCACCACAGCCGCCGGGTGGCGACTAACCGCTTACGGCTGATGAGGAGCAAGGATCACATTGCTCTGATCATCGACATCAGCGCGAGCCTCGATCGCCACGACAGGACGATCACTCACGTTCATGGGCTGATGCCACACGCCCGCTGGAATGAACAGAAAGTCACCAGCTTTATTTTCAACAACAACCTCTCCGTGCAAGCCGATCAGCGTGCGCAATTGCCCCTCGAACACGTAAATCACCGTTTCAGCATTGCGGTGCTGACAACTGAGGCCGCAGCTGCTGCTGGAAGGTGGAAGCTCGGGAAAACGAGAAAAATGCCGCCTGCTTTGAAGCGGTGCCGGAGTGGTTCAAGCGGACTTGACACCCCCACACTCCCTCCAGGAGCCCAACAACTGGGCAAGTTCCGCTTTCATCGCCACCAACTCCGTTAAACGCTGATCGATCGATTGGATCCGTGTCTGAATGATGGTCTTCAAGGCACTGCAATTGCAGTGTCCTGATCGCCGAACATCAAGAATGCGCTTGAGCTCGGGGAGGGGAACGTCCATCGCACGGAGGGCACGAATCAAACCCAGCTCGTTCACCACGCTGGGATCGAACAGGCGATACCCACCAGACGATCGCCCCACCGTGCTGATCAGACCTTCATCGCAATAGAAGCGCACCGTCTTGACCGGCAAGCCCGCGGCCTCTGCCACCTGGCCAATTCGCAGGGCCGGAGCATCCACGTACAACCCTCCAAACGCGGGAATCTGCCCTCAGCCTAAGGGGAGATGGAGGGGTGACGATTTCACGACATCAAGGCTCCGCCAGATCCTTCAAACTGGAGAGTTGGGATAGCTTAATGCCAAGCTCTCATCAACGTGTCCATGCCGAAGGCCCCTTCCGTCAGAAGGCTTTCTCAGCTGTTCGGTCTGATCGCGATCGCCACGGGCATTCCGTTGCTTGGAGCGGCCCAAGCCAACACGGGCGGCGTGCCTGCCCTGTATGCCACCAAGGCAGAGGCCGAGGCCGCCGCGAAGAAGCACTTCAACTGCACTGGGGCCCACCAGATGGGCAACCAATGGATGCCTTGCGCAAGCCATGGGCAAACCGGCGGCAACACCCAGCACAACTACTGAGATCGGGCATGAGTAGCTGCGGTGAACCTCCCAAGCTGATCGCCGTGGGAATCGCCCCTCTGGGCATCATCTCGATCGGAGTGGTGCCCATGGGCGTCGTGAGTATCGGGGTCGTGCCCATGGGGGTGCTCAGCCTTGGCGTCGTCGGGATGGGCGTGGTGAATGCCTGCGTCGTGGGCATGGGCGATCTCTGGATGCCCTGCTCAGAACATCCCAGCCAACCTTCAACACACCAACACTGATTCCATGAACTTGCTACGCAGCCTCAGGTTCGCTCTGTTTGTCACATTGCTGGCCTTAACAGGTTCCGCCCTGGCCTGTGGCGGCGGGGGTTCAGGGAGCTACCGCAAGCCCGCACGCCCCGGTCAACAGCATCACACCACTTCGACACCAGCTTCCCAAACAGGATCGGCAGCTCCCCAGAACGCCCCTCAGTAGGAGCGCCTGAGAGCTGCCGACCAGCTGGCTCACCGGCGAGCTTCCGATCAGAAGCGGAAGCTCGTCTTCACCAAGCCGCCGAACTGGCTGAAGCTCTCACCCACCGGTGTTACCTGACCCAGGGGGCGACTGAGGTAGATCAAAGCCGGCGTGACCGTGATGTTATCGGTCACCTGGAACTTATACCACCACTCCCACACATAGTTGCCGTCATTGGGTGTAACGCCACCGGTGAGCGCTGTGGCAAACACGGGCTGCGCAACAGCAAAGCCAAAGTCATTCCCTTTCTGGAACACATCGGTCCACTGCAGGCCCACCATCCAAGATTGGCTGGTGCTCAGACTGCCCGCAGGTTGCGGCACGCTGTAACTGGTGCTGTTGATCCCCCAGCCAAGGCTCACCGAAGGCCACCAACCACTCTGCAGTGGTTGCCAGTAAGAACTAAGCCCCAGAGCATTGGTTTTGGCACTCGCGTTGTGATCAATGGCGCCATGCGTGGAGGGCGTGGTCCCAGGAACGAACTGGGTGTCAGGCTGCACATAATTCCAGATGGCTGCCAGGCCCCACTGTTCCTGCTGATAGCCGAGCTGCACACTGCCTGTCGCGCCGGAAAACTTGTTGCCGATGCCGCCACCACCGTCTCCCTCGGGCACTGAGGGATTGCCCGACTGACCATTCGAGGCCACATAGTTAGCACTGATACTGAAACCACCCTGTTGCCACCAGGCGCCGGCGCCGGCGCCGAGGTTCGTGCTTTAAGCGGCGGGGGCACCATTCACCGTCATGACGTTGAGGATGGTGTCTGCGGGATACACACTCGGCCAGAGAGCGAGCATGTCTTCCTGGCCAACACGACCACCCAGGGTGAAGGTGAACTGGCCAACGGGGAATTGATAGAAGAGCTTGTCGATGCCCACCATGTTGGGGCCAGCATCTTCTTCAAAGGCGATTTCCAGCTCAGACAGGGCGAGAGCATGGGGCTCCCCGCCGAACACACTGCTGGCGAAATTGCCTGCGCGCAGATTCGTGCGCAGCAGATCCTTGCCCGTGAAGCTGGTGTCGAAGGTGAGCTGAACGTCGTAGTTAAACGTGGTGGCGTTGGGCAACGCCACCGCACTGCGTGGTGCGCCGGTGATGGAATTGGGAGCACGGTTCACGGAGTTGGCCCCCGTGTTGATGGCGGAACCGCTGAAGGTATTCGCACCCACCACAAACGTGGCTAAGCCCTTCAACTTAGTGGTGGTGGAGAACTGAGTGGCTTCCAGCTCGCCCACGCGGGCCTCGAGGCCATCCACGCGGCCACGCAGAACGGCAAGTTCCTTCTCGAACTCCTTCATCAGGCGCTTGAGCTCGTCGGTCACTTCGGTGATCCGATCGAGACAAGCGTTCAGCAGTGCGGCCGCTTCATAGCGGGTCATCGCACGGCTGCCGCGGTAGGTGCTGTTGGGGTAGCCAGCGACACAGCCGTAGCGCTCGATCAGGTTGCTCAGCGCCTGATAAGCCCAGTCGGTGGGCTGCACATCAGAGAACTGGGTGATCGAGGTCACCTGCTCCAGGCTGCCATCGCGAGGCTTAACCCCTTCCGCTGCTGCGAACACGGCAATGGAGGCCTGGGCCTCCAGCACGAGCAGCCCTCCAAGGGAAACAAGGGCAGGTCGAAACAGAGGCATAGATGGGGCAGCGGGAACGCCAGTGCGGCAATAATCCCCCATCCCTCTAGTAAGACCGACCTGCAAGAGGCTTTTGTCGGAAATCCAACACCTTCGCGAGCGCCGTGGCCAGCGAGTCCCAAATCGGTCGCATAGACGACAGATGGGTCTCAGGGGTCGTGACTTAAGATTCTCTTCCGATTTCCTTTGCGGAAGCTGTCTTGCCAGTTGCCCTCCTGGTTCCCGCCCTCCAGTTGCTGAATCCGATGGCAGGGGTGGTCACCCAGGACGTGCGACCGGGACATCCCGCGATCGACATCGCCTGCACGGTGGGAACCCCGGTGCATGCCGCCCACGACGGCATCGGACGGGTGGAGCGCAGCTACACCCACGGGATCACCTTTGTGCTGGCGGGTGAAGACGGCCTGCAGACCAGCTACAGCCACCTCAATAGCGCCCAGGCGGCCGGCCGCTACAGCCGCGGCGATCTGATCGGCACCTGCGGCAATACAGGGATCTGGACCAGTGGTCCCCATCTGCACTTTGAAAGCAACCGCCCAGAGCTGCTCAGCAACCTGGCCTCCCCGACCATCCCCAGCAAGGTGCCTGCCGCCATGCCGGTGGCCGCGATCGGTGGCTCACCGATGGCGATCAAGCAGCGGCCCTAAGGGCAACAACAGCAGGGAGAGCACTCCGATCAAGGGGCCCGGCGGCAGGTTCACGCTGGGCTGAATCGCCAACCAGAAGCCAACACCGCTGAGGGCTGTGCCCGCAAGGGAGGCTCTCCAGAGCGCCTGGCGCACACTCCTGGCCCCCCTTAGGGCGAGCAGCGCTGGAGCCGCCATCAGGCCAATCACCAGCACCACCCCAACGGCCGTCATCGCGGAGACCACGGTGAAGGCCGTGACCAGGGTGAGCAGCAAGCGCAGCCGCCGCACCGGCAAACCGGCGCTGGCCGCAATGGCTTCTCGCTCTTTCTTGTGTTGCTCCCAAGCAGGCTCGAGCTCAGGCGTGATGAACAGCGCATCGCTCGTGTCGGCATCAACCCAAACCCCACGCACGCTCTTGGCGTTGGGTTCACCGCTCTCTTGGAAGACCGCTTCTCCAGTTGCCGGGCAGAAGAACTGCCAATCGCTGCGCTCAAGGCGGATGACTTGCATGGGGCTGTGGATCGCTGAAACGACTGTTTCACCGACCGTGCAGGACCACCTGAATTTTCGTGCGAACAACGAAAGAGAGGAAGCGCCTTAGACCTCGGCCTGCTTCTCCCGCTGCTCCTCCTCCCATGAGCGCTGCATATCGATACGCGTGATCCGGTAGCCGAGTCGACGTGCCGCGAGGATCAGCTCCTTGCGCGAGCGGCAGTGTTTGACCGCGCGGCGCAGGGCTGCATCCCATGGCGCTGCAACAGCGCGAGCTGCAGCTCCGAGACGCTGGTTCCAAGGCAAGCCACCGCATGCTCGATGCCCGCCTGGTGCAGCTGGATCACATCCAACGGTCCCTCCACCAGCAGTGCGACGCCACCCGCCTCAATGGAGTGCCGCGCCTGATCGAGCCCAAACACCACGCTGTTGCGCTGAAAGAGCAGATCAGCCGCGCTGTTGCGGTACTTGGGCCTTTGATCGCCCATGCTTCTCGCAGCGAAGCCCAGCACCGCTCCAGCTGGATCACAGAGCGGGACGACCAACCGCTTGGCGCTGCAGCCCAAGCGCCAGCGCTCCGCGCTCTGAGCCGTCAGTCCCCGTTGCTTGGGGTCTCCTGAGAAAGTGAATCTGGAGTCAGCCTCAAAAAAGGAGACCCGCTTGAGCCCGCAGCCAGATCATCACACTGCAGCTATCTGAGGCTTCAGCGGCACAGTGTGAATACTCCGACCACCTTCATTGACCAG
>JBMHDE010000011.1:0-51955 GCA_049889555.1 Synechococcus sp.
CATCGACCTCTGGCTTGAGGCATCCAACCTGGGGCGCCTCAGCAGCCTCTAATTCGGCTTGCGCTGCCAGGCCCAGACCAGCGCAGCACATTGAAGCGGCAGCATGCAGGCCGCAATCAAAAGAGGGTGAAACCCTCCTTGCGATGTTTCCGAAATTGCAGCAGCACTCACAATTGTGGCTCCCACCAACAAACCGGAGGGAGCAATGCGCCGCAGGGACGGCAACGACATCAGAACCAGGCTTTTTGCTGATCGATATAGGTCTCACGGAACTCTTCAGGAGTTTTTGTGAGATAAATGATTCCCTCAATCAGGCCAATCACCTGCATCACGATGTACGCAACACCACAGGTTGGAATACTGCCAGCGAGACTGACAACAAGCATGATGATACCTGCGTTGTTGTAGCCAAGAATAAATTTATGAATACCCAGACCTCCGAAGAAGATGCCCAGGAGACCGGCGGTCAGTTTTTTGCTGCTGATTTCCGACTCAGAGAGGGCGGACATCCTTTCGGAGCAATTTCAAAGCAATTATTGCAAAGCAACCCAGGCTTGCCAACGCTTTCGCTCCCACTTTCCAGCATCTGTCACGTCGAGGTCTGGGCACTGCAGCCATCGGGCTGGTCGTTCTGCAGGGAGCCAATCACGCGTCAAACCTTCCAAACAAGACTGGACATGATGCCATTGATCCGTGCCAAGACACCCCTCTCGGCAGCGCACCAAAGCCACCAAACGCTGCCCCCACTCAGGGTGATCTACAGGAAGAAACAAGACCCCATCAAGGGCACATCCATCAGCGTGGGCTTTTCTTAACAAACGCTGGGCCAACTGATCAGGGAAGACTGTTTCCCCGCCTGAGTGAATCGCATCATCCAGGCGACCATGAATGGTGAGCAACGGCTTCCCGTCAGCAGCCCACTCCAGGGATGCTCCATCACCCGATCGCCACCAGCCGTTGCCATCCACCAAGGGCTGCAAAGCCCCCTCTCTCCAACGGCCGATGGCCAACCGCGGTGTGCGCACCAAAAGAGCCCCTGAAGCCTCCAAACGCAGCTCCACATCGCCAAGAGCCGTTCCACAACTCCGCTCACCCGCCAAGAAGCGCTCCGGTGATTGAACCGCCACCATGGCGGCCGTCTCAGTCGCGCCGTAACAAGGCGCCAGCCGCACCCCCAACGCACGGGCGCGATCAGCCAGATCGATGGGGAGCGCGGCTCCACCCACCCAGATCACGTCCAAATCGCGCAACCAGTGCACACCGGCAGGGTGATCGAGCAGGCGTCGCAACTGCGTGGGCACCAACGACAGCACCCGCGGCTTGCTGCGCCAGAGCGGCATGGCTCGGCAGTGAGACAACAACGCCTGCGGATCACGCATCAGAGCAGGGGCCAACACAACATGATCAGCACCCCAGAAACGGCTGCGCCACCAGGGCATCAGGCCGCTCATGTGATGCACCGGCAAGGGGTTGAGCACAAGCATCTGCTCCGGTTGCAAACCGAGACCCATCAACCAGCGTCCGGTTGCGGTCGCGGATTGGTCGAGGTGATCTGCAGGCTGCAAACACCAGCTGCGACCACCGCTGGAGCCTCCGCTGGCCATGATCACGCCCGCTCCTTGAGGGCAGGCACTGGCCGCAGGGCCCTCAGATGCGTCTCCATTAGGCGCCTGCAACTGGATCCATTGCCCATCCAACAGAGCTTGCGCCAGCTCCTCCAGCACCGCTGAGAGCTGGGTGGGATCCACAGTCAACCGCTTGAGAACCGTCATCTCGCATCCCCCGCTGCAGTCCACACCTCCTCAGGATCAGACGAAAACAGGGCATCTTCCGGACACCACCCCGGGGCCAAACCCGGCGCCGCTGGCGTCGGCCCCTGCTGCTGCAAGGCTGCCAAATGGGCCAACCAGCGGGCACCGATGCCGGTTTCAAACGCCGTGCTCACCATCCGATGGGGCACCCCCTGCTGCAGCTCGCGCAGCAACGGCCTGGGGTCCCCCTCCAAAGCAGGACGTCGCACCTGCCAACCCAACCATCGGCTGCACCAATCGGGGTGGTGGCGCAGGCCCTCATCCAGGGCAACGGGCAGCTGGGCCAACAGCTGCTGATGGCCCGCCAGATCATCCACCGCCAAAGGTTGCTCGATCCACTCCAGCCGGGGCTCTGCCGCCAGGGCATCTGCCCACTGCTGCGCGATCGGCAGGGTCCAGCCCCCGTTGGCATCCAAACGCAAACGCGCCTGGGGCGGCAGCAGCTGCAGCAACCGGGCCAACAAACGCCGTTCCTCACCATCCGCCGCGGCCGCCACCTTCCACTTGACCGTCAACGCAGCATCCGCCGGCAGCACCGCCAGCAGCTCAGCTAAGGCTGCTGGCATCGCCCTGCCGGCCGGCAACAAACGGGCCGATGCAGGAGCCGCCAACCACCCCAAGGGACTGGTCTCGCCCACCACCCCCTGGAGCTCAGCCAGGGCTGCACCCAACGCGAACGCCACCTCCGCCGGACTGCTCACCAGGAGCTGCTCGACGGCCTCCAAGGAAGCCACCACTACGGCCTCCTTGGCGACCTCGTTGAACTGCTGCGCCAACCATCGGCTGCAAGCGAGCTGTTGATCGAGCGTGAGCGGTGACACCTCACCCCAACCGCAACGACCACCGGGGGCCTCAATCCGCACCAACCAACCCCGGCGTTGCTGCCACGCACCAGCCGCAGTTTGCAAGGCACGCGTGAGCGCAAAGGCATAGGGCCTGATCTGCAACCGCAGCACCATGGCTGTCACCCCACCGCCTGCAGCCCCCATCCCAGCAGGGGCGCAAGGGCCAAACCAACACTGAGCCCAAGACCATTGAGCGCTTGAAAACGGAGCGCCAAAAACTTGCTGTGCTGAATGCGCTCAGGTTGATGGTGGTGATGGCGCAACAAACGGACCAACGCCACCGCTGCCGGTAGGCCAAGGGCACCGAGCAGCGCCGAAGGTGGCCACTGCCCCCGCAGCACGGGCATCCACTCCAAGGCCAGGGTGCTGGCCACAAACCAGGGGATCAATGCCGCGGCCCGGGCCGTGCCTAAACGCACCACGGGGGAGCGCTTGCCGTGGGCGGCATCTTCCTCCACCTGATGGAAATGGGAACAAAACAACACCAGCGATGTGGCGCAAGCCGGGCCGGACCCCAAAGACAAAGCCGGACCCCAAGGGATGCCCTGGATCTGGGCCGCTGGCGCTAACACCAGTAGGGCCGCTGCCGTTGCAAAAGGACCAAACGCCAGCCAGCACAGCGGTTCCCCCAGCCCGAGATAACCCAAGCGGAAGGGGGGGCCTTGATACACATACCCAATCGCACAGCTGACAGCCACCAAGGCCAGCACCCAGGGCGTGCTGCGTAACGCCAACAGCAGCATCAACACCAGGCCAAGCAGCAGCGCCGACCAGGCCCACTGCCGCACGGGGCGCCGCTGGCCCAGCAAGGCCACCACGGAGTGGGGTTTACCAACGGCATCGACCCCGGTATCGGCATCAAACAGATCGTTGCTGAGGTTCTCCCAGAGGAGCAACAACACGGCTGCCAGAAGAAACCCAAAGCACTGATCCCAACGCACCGGCAGCGCCGCCGACAGCCGCCAACCGGCGGCCAGCAGCACCGGCATCACCGCCACTGAATACATGGGCCACTTGATCGCAGCGTTCCAAAGGCGGCGGCGATCAAGAGATGGGGCGTAACGGGATGCAACAGCCTGCGGATCTGGCATGGATTCGAGCCCTGCAGCCCGAACAAAGGCCCATACATTTGAGCAGCATGTTGTCTCTCTCCGTTGGATGCAGGCCGCTTCCGCCTCCAGACCGGATGATGCACGCTTCGCTGAGGTGCTCGCGTCAGCCCTAGGCACCTGGGAACGCCAGCACGGCGACGATGGGGTGTTCACCATGGCTCTACCCCTGCAGGGCGTGGATCCCCTGCAGCAGCTGCCCCTGCTTCAAGCCCCCCATCCCTTCCGTTTTCTCTGGGATGGTGCGCCAGGCCTTTCACTCGCCGCAAGTGGCCGCTGCCATCACCTCGATCTCGCTGGCCCCAAGCGGTTTGAGCTAGCCCAGCGCTTCAGTGACGCCACCTTGGCCCGGTTGATTGATGCCAGCCCCAGCGCTCCGGCCCAGGCCCGCAGCCGTGTGCTTCTCGCCTTTACGTTCTTTGCCCATCCGGGTGAACAACAACCGCAGCGATGGGGAGAACAGCCTGATCCCGCCGATGCCATCCCGGCGGTGCAAGCGGTGCTGCCGCGCTGGCAACTGAGTCGCCATGGCCGTCAAGGCTGGTTGCGAATCCAAGGCTTCGCGCAACACAGCGGAGATGTGCGCGAACTGGTGGAAGCCCTCTGGACGATGCGCGACCGCTTGCTCAACCCGTCCCCGCACCACGACAGCACCGCCGTCCCTTGGCATGGCCCCGTGGGAGCCGTCAGCAATGACAAGCCTTGGCAGCAGTGTTATGCCCCGGCGTTTGAGCAAGGAATTGCACTGGTCAACAGCGGCGAGCTTCACAAAGTGGTGCTGGCTGTGCGCCAAAGCATTGCCCTACGCGAACCACTCCATCCCCTGCCGCTCCTCGACCGTTTACGTCAACAGCAGGCGGGCAGCTGCCGATTTCTTTGGCAACGCAGCCACGACGATGCCTTTTTTGGTGCATCACCCGAACGCCTGTTGAGCCTGCGCGGCGGGCAGCTGCGCAGCGATGCCCTGGCCGGCACCGCTGGACTGGGGGATTGCGGCGACGCGCTCCTGCAATCCGACAAGGACCGACGGGAACATGAGCTGGTGGTGCAAGCGATCACCGAGCACCTGCAGCAACAAGGCCTCAGCCCCCGCCGCCCCCGGCGGCCTCAGCTAGCTCGCCATGGCCAGCTCGTGCATTTGCACACGCCTATCACCGCAGCAACAAACGGCCTCGCCCCCCTCACCCTAGCGGGTGCCCTGCATCCCACCCCAGCGGTGGCTGGCCTCCCCCAACGCGAGGCGATGACCTGGCTGCGCAATCTCGAACCGTTCGAACGGGGGGGCTATGCCGCCCCCGTGGGCTGGATCGATAGTGCCGGGGATACCGAGCTACGGGTGGCGATCCGCTGCGGCCATGCCCGCGGCCATCGCCTCGAGCTCACGGCCGGTGCAGGCCTTGTGCGCGGATCCCTGGCCGAACGGGAACTGCAAGAGGTGGGCCTAAAGCTGGCCGTTCTAGCCGACCAGCTCGATCTGCAATCCAGCGATCGATCCCAGGCCCAGCGTCACGCTTGAAGCTGGGCGATCACCCTGTCGGCCAGCGGCACAGCCATCAGCCGTTCCACCTCCCGAATCCCCGTCGGGCTGGTGACGTTGATCTCACTCAACATCCCACCGATCACGTCAATCCCCACAAAAAACAACCCCTCGGCGCGCAACGCCGGCGCCAAGGCGGCACAAATCTGCCGCTCGCGATCGGTGAGTTCAGTGGCTTCGGGGTGACCACCAACCGCCAGGTTGCTGCGGAATTCCCCTTGCTTGGGCTTGCGATTTACGGCACCCAACGGTTCACCATCCACCAGCAGGATGCGTTTATCACCTTCGGTGACTGAAGGAAGAAAACGCTGCGCCATCACCGGCAAACGCCCCTGTTCGGTGACCAATTCCAACAAGGCGCCAAGGCCCGGCGCTTTAGCCGAAACGCGCACGACCCCCAAACCGGCCCGACCGCCAAGGGGTTTGAGCACCACCTCCCCCTGCTCCTTCGCGAAGGCCTCCAATTCGGAAATGCGACCAGCCACCAGGGTGGGGGCCATCCAGCGACTGAAGCGCAGAGCCCCGAGCTTTTCATTCCAACTGCGCAAGGACGAGGGACGGTTGAGCACCAAGGCCCCGGCCCGTTCAGCCACCTCCAGCAGATGGGTGGCATAGAGGTAAGCCTCATCCACGGGTGGATCCTTACGCATCCAGATGGCATCAAAGCTCTGCAGCTGCTGCCGCTGGGGCGCACCAATCGTCAGCCACGGTTCAGCCTCCACGGGCACCGCCACCACCCAGGGTTCATCCCCCAAGGCGATGAGATCGGCAGGGGTCGATGCCCACACCGCATGGCCAGCGCGCTGCGCCGCTTGCATCAGCGCAGCGGTGGAGTCTTTCGCCGGGTTGATCCGCTCCAGCGGATCCATCACAAACAACTGGCGCATGACAGCTCCGTTCAGCCCTGGGCAAGCAACGCATCCAGGTCACCCGCGCGTTCACGGGCGTGCAGGTCGTCACAACCACCGATGTGAACGTCGTTGATGAACACCTGAGGCACGCTGCGGCGGCCATCGCCGCGGGCGGCCATCGCATCACGGCCGGGCTCATCACCATCAACACTGTGCTCGACATAGGCCACGCCTTTGCGATCCAGCAAGGCCTTGGCGCGCACACAGAACGGACACGTGCTCCAGGTGTAAATCTCGACCTTGGCCATGGGACTGCTCACACAGGTGCCACCGGATCTTATGCAGGCCAACCTCGCTGATAGCGTCGTTTCAACAGACCCATCTCCGTTGCTCGACCTCACCGACTTCAAGCGCGACCTCTCTGAGCTCACTGACCGCCTGGGCAATGCTCAGGACTGTCTTTGACGTTCCTGCACTGAACGCCAGGCAGCAGGACCTCGAACAACTCGCCGCCCAACCTGATTTCTGGGACGATCAGCAGAACGCTCAGAAACAGATGCGTCGCCTCGATGAGGTGAAAGCCCAGCTGGAGCAGCTGAGCCAATGGCGCCGTGCGGTGGATGACGCTGATGCCACCGTCGAGCTCTATGCATTAGAGCCGGATGACGACATGCTCAGCGAAGCCCAAAACGGGCTGCTCCAGTTGCGCACCGAGCTCGACCGTTGGGAGCTGGAACGCCTCCTCAGCGGTGACTACGACAAAGAAGGGGCGGTGCTGTCGATCAACGCAGGGGCCGGTGGCACCGATGCCCAGGATTGGGCCCAGATGCTGCTGCGCATGTACACCCGCTGGGCGGAAGACCACAGCATGAAGGTGAGCGTGAACGAACTCTCGGAGGGGGAAGAAGCGGGCATTAAAAGCGCCACGATCGAGATTGAAGGGCGCTATGCCTACGGCTATCTCCGCAATGAGAAAGGCACCCATCGGCTGGTGCGGATTTCCCCGTTCAATGCGAACGACAAACGCCAAACCAGCTTCGCTGGCGTGGAAGTGATGCCCAAGTTGGAGGAGGAGGTCGACATCGACATCCCCGAGAAAGACCTGGAAGTCACCACTAGCCGCTCCGGTGGTGCGGGTGGTCAGAACGTGAACAAGGTGGAAACCGCCGTCCGCATCCTGCACATTCCCACGGGTTTGGCGGTGCGCTGCACCCAAGAGCGCTCCCAGCTGCAAAACAAAGAGAAGGCCATGGCGCTGCTGAAGGCCAAGCTCTTGGTGATCGCCCAAGAACAACGGGCAGCAGAAATTGCTGATATCCGTGGCGACATAGTGGAAGCAGCCTGGGGCAACCAGATCCGCAACTACGTCTTTCACCCCTATCAAATGGTCAAAGACCTGCGCACCCAGGAGGAAACCACGGATGTGCAAGGCGTGATGGATGGTGATCTGGATCCCTTCATCCAAGCCCTGCTGCATCAGGGTGTCGACAGTCCAGGCAGCGACGATGACGGTTAAGTCATGAGCAACTCTTCAGGTCAGCCCCCAACCAAAACCGAACCGGCGAGCAGCACACCGCCGCCGAGCTTCGTGAAGCAAGCGATGCGCAACATGGTGCGCAAAGGCAGCAAAAGCTTGCTGCACTTTGGCCTCACCGCCGTGGGCCTCGTCGGCTTCCTGGTGGTGGTGGCCTGGCTGGGACGGCCAACCTTGCCCCAATGATCACGCTCGATCTGGCCTTCGATCCGGCACCAGCGGCTGTGATCGACCCCAAGGATGCTGCGCCGTTACGGGACTGTCTTCACACTCCAGACCCCTGGATCCGCGAGCTGTGCACCTGGCTGGATGCAATGCGGCAAGACTCGCCTCCGGCCTGTCCCGACAGCGTGCGTGAAGCCCAGGCATTCAGCTTGGGGCTTCAGTTCACCGATGACGCCACGATCAGCAGCCTGAACGGCGCCTGGCGCCACAAGCCCGAGCCCACCGACGTGCTTTCCTTTGCTGCCCTAGAGGAGGCCCCACCACCCTTTGGCGGTGATCCTTGCGTGGAGCTGGGCGACATTATCGTGTCGGTGCCCACGGCACGCCGACAGGCTGCCGACCATGGCCATGACCTGCGCTGGGAACTGCGCTGGCTGGTGAGCCATGGATTCCTCCACCTCCTGGGCTGGGATCATCCCGATGATGGGCAATTGGCCGCGATGGTGCAGCGCCAAGAGCAGCTGCTGCACAACGGGGGTATGGTTCAGCACAGCGGGGAATAGGGGTGTTAATCGAAGCCCAAAATCCGCAGCCGCGCCCTGAACACGCCACCAACGTGCCCGACGATCTCGGTCCAACCAAGTCCTGGCGAACACGACGCAGCGCCAGCCACGCCACCCACCGTGGTGCCTGGACGATCGCCGGTGATCTGCCCTCCAGCTTCCGCTACGCCAGCCAAGGCCTGGTGTATGGCTTCACCAGCCAACGCAACTTCCGCATCCATGTGGTCACCGGTGGTGTGGTGTTTGGCCTGGGGCTATGGCTTGCCCTACCCGCACTCCAACTGGCGGTGTTGGTGCTCACTGTGGCGGCAGTGCTGGTGCTTGAGCTGATCAACACCGCGATTGAAGCCGTGGTGGACCTGGCGATCGGCCGTCGCTTCCATCCCCTCGCCAGGGTTGCCAAAGATTGCGCCGCTGCTGCTGTGCTGGTGGCGGCGATCAGCGCGATGTTGGTGGCGCTGTTGCTGCTGCTACCGCCGTTGCTGCTGCACTTTCAGGGATAATCAGCTCCATGCTTCTGGTTATCGACAATTACGACAGCTTCACCTTCAACCTGGTGCAATACCTGGGGGAGCTAGCCAGTCGTCACCCTGTGGCGGCGCACCTAACGGTGGAGCGCAATGATGCGTTGGATCTTGAGCAGATCCGGCGCCTGAATCCATCGGCGATTTTGCTCTCTCCCGGCCCGGGTGACCCCGACCAATCTGGGGTTTGTTTGGATGTGCTGCGGGAGCTGTCGCCCACCGTGCCCACCCTTGGGGTGTGCCTAGGCCATCAAGCACTGGCCCAGGTGTATGGCGGCAAGGTGGTGCGCGCTCCAGAACTGATGCATGGCAAAACATCACCGGTGCTGCACAACGGCGAAGGGGTGTTTGCGGGGCTGCCCCATCCCCTCACCGCCACCCGTTATCACAGCCTTGTTGCTGACCGCGACAGCCTGCCGGCTTGCCTGGAAGTCACCGCCTGGCTGGAGGACGGCATGGTGATGGGACTACGGCATCGGGACTATCCCCACCTTCAAGGGGTGCAATTTCACCCCGAAAGCGTGCTCACCGAAGCGGGGCATCAGCTGCTGGCCAACTTCCTGCGTCAAGCGGAAAGCGGCTAAGGCCCAACGGCATCGCTGCTAACTTCCCCAACCAGACGGTTCCTTCCCATGCCCGCTCGTCAGCCGCTCACGGCCGCTCGAACTGCAGCGGCGCTGCTGGGGGCCAGCCTCTGCGTTGGGCAGGTGCTGCCCGCCCATGCCGATGGGGTGTCGATCACCAGCTATGGCCATAGCGCTCTTTTGATCAAGAGCAAGAGCCAAGCGGTGCTGGTGAATCCCTTCAAAGCGGTGGGTTGCGCCCAAGGGCTGAAGGAACCACGGGTTGCGGCCACGGTGATCTTGGCCAGCTCGGAATTACCGGATGAAGGGGCACGCATCGCCAGCGGCACCTTCCTGGCCACAGCCGGCTCCTACCGGGTGGGGGGGTTGAACCTGGAGGGCATCGCCGCACCGCACGACCGCGTCAACGGCCGCCGCTATGGCCAATCCACGTTGTGGCGCTGGCAACAAGGGGGCCTGAGCTTTGTGCATCTGGGTGGTACGGCCGCCTCCCTGAGTGACGACGACATCGTGCTGCTGGGCCGACCGGATGTGCTGATCCTTGGCGTTGGTGGTGGCGGCAAGGTGTATGACGGCCCAGAAGCTGCCGCCGTGATCCAAGCCCTCAACCCACGCCGGGTGATCCCTGTGCAATACGTCAACGGGCCAGCACCGGCCGGCTGTGACCAAGGCGGGATCCAACCATTCCTCGATGCCTTGGCGGCAGGCATCACCGTGCAACGGGTGGGCACCACGCTCACGTTGCCCTCCAAGTTGAACAGCTCTGGTTTGGACAGCTCCGAGTTGAACAGCACCACCGTGGTGGATGTGATGCGTTGAAGCGCTCAGGCCGTGATTCGATCCAGGCGTTCCAGCAGGTGCTGCAACTGCGCGTGGGTGTAGCCGGCGATCAACGCCAAGAGCAACAGCACACGAGCCTTCTGGGGGCTGAGGGTGCCAGCCGGCAGCAGCCCTAACGCGCCATGGTCGGTGCAGGGATGCACCGGTCCAGAACCACAACGGTTGGCACGGAGCATCAAAGGCAGAGGGCCAGCCCATGCCGCGAGGGCCTTGCGCTCCACGGCCGACAGTTGCCCTGCACCGGTGCCCGTGAAAACTAAGCCTTGCACCCCGGCTTGAAGCAGGGCAGGAATCAGGGCAGCCGGAGGGTCGACGCAACCATGCACGATCGCCACCTGCGGCCACGACGACGGGAGCGGGACTGCCGCGAAGGGCACCAGCGGCGCAGGGGCCATGGGCTGCCAATGCACACCGGCATCATCCACCCAACCGAGCGGGCCAGCCTCGCTGCTGCGAAAGGCGCCGACGCCCTGGGTGGCGACTTTGGTGACCGCGCGGGCGCTGTGGATTTCGCCATCGAGCACCGCCACCACACCACGCCCACGCGCTTGGGGGTCGATCGCCACCGCCACCGCCTGATAAAGATTCAAGGGGCCATCGGCACTGAGCGCAGTGGCCGGTCGCATCGCCCCCACCAGCACCACTGGCCTGGGATCATCAAGCAACAGCTGCAACAGCCAGGCCGTTTCCTCCAGGGTGTTGGTGCCATGGGTAACGACCACTGCAGCGAGATCGGGCTCGGCTTGCAACACCTCACGGATGCGCATCACCAAGAGGCGCCAATGCTCAAATTGCAAGGAGGCGCTATCGACACTGGCAATCGCTTCCACCCGCACCGTAGCCAGCTGCTGCAGATCTGGCACGGCTGCCAAGAGATCTTCACCACTGAGCACACCAGCGGCATAGGTGTTGACCTGGGTGCTGACGGCAGCGGATCCAGCGATCGTGCCGCCAGTGGTAAGCAACAGCACCGCCGGCCGAGACGTCGCAGGAGGGGAGGAGATGGTCACGGCTCAAGTTGATGGAGCATCAATGCGCTGATAGGCCTGCCAGAAACGCTGCATCTGTTCCGTGGTGCCGAGGCTGACCCGCAGGGCCCCGTCCAGTTGGGGTTTACCCGCCATCGAACGCACCAAGATGCCCGCGGCCCGCAACTCAGCCTCCACAGCAGCCACCCCGCGCAGGGGCCAAAGCAAGAGATAGTTGCCACCGTCGCCATGGAAGCGCACACCACTGCGCGTTAGCTCTGCAACGAGCCAATCCCGCGCACGCGCCACTTCTGCCACATAGGCATCGGTGTAGGCCTGATCGTCTAGGGCGGCATAGGCAGCGGTCACCGCCAGGCTGTTGACGTCATAGGGCCCCGTCACCCGGCTGACGCGATCCACCACCTCGGCATGCCCAATGGCAAACCCAATCCGCAACCCGGCCAACCCGGCCGTTTTGGCGAGCGACCGCAACACCAGCAGATTGGGCATCGCCGCAAAATCAACGCTGGGGAGCACGCTGTCTCCCGTGAAGGCCTCATAGAGCTCATCCACTACCACAAGGGTGTCGGGGGCCTCTGCCGCCAAGGCCAACACCAGATCTGGTGCCAAGCGCGTACCGGTGGGGTTGTTGGGATTGCACAGCATCAACACCCGCGGACGCCGCGTTAGGGCGCGCTGCACCGCAGCGTATGGAAAGCCATAACCCGGCATCCGATGGGGCACGGCCTCAATCACCATGCCCTGCATACCGGCGCAGGGGGCGTAATACCCGAAGGTGGGACTGGTGGTGAGCAAGGTGTCACCGGCAGCGCCATAGGCCTGCAACACGGCGTGAATCGCCCCATCCACGCCATTGAAAATGCCAACGTTGGCGGCACTCAGCCCATGGGCCAACCCTGCCGGCGCCGCCGCCAAATTGGCCACCACTGCTTCGCGGAGGCCGTCGTATTCGGGGTAAATCGCTAGCTGATCCGCTGGCAATGCATGCAGAGCCTGCACCACCTTCGGGCTCGGACCAACCGTGTTTTCGTTGAAATCAAGCCGCAACAGGCCGCGTCTGCCCTCCAGGGGAGCGCTATAGGCCTTGAGGCGCTCCACATCGGGGCGAGCGGGCGGCACACCTGGAGACGGCGTGGGGGGCAACACGGTCGCAGCGGGGTCAGTCATCGCCATCAGCTTGTGATCACCTCTCCAGAAACCGAGGCAAGTCTGCCCAGCTTGCCGCGCCCAACGGAGCAGCCAAGCCGATGATGGGAGTCCGCTACCGCACCGCTGATGCCAGCCCCAACCCCATTCACGGCATTTGCGAACCACGCCGACTATTCCCTGCTGGAGGCGCTGACGCGAGATCCCGATGCCAGCAGTGACGGCAACGACCACCAGGCCCGGGAAGTGCGCTCCGGCCATTACGTGCCCGTGACCCCCACGCCGCTGCCCGAACCGCAGTATGTGGCCCATAGCCAAAGCCTGTTTGCGGAGCTGGGGCTGAGCGATGCCCTCGCCCACGATGGCGACTTCCAGCGTTGGTTTTCCGGTGATAGCAGCGTTGCCACCGGCGCCATGCCGCCCTACGGCTGGGCCACCGGCTATGCCCTCTCGATTTACGGCACCGAATACAACCGCCAGTGCCCCTTTGGCACCGGCAACGGCTATGGCGACGGTCGAGCCCTATCGGTGTTTGAAGGGGTGTTCGAGGGTCAGCGGTGGGAGATGCAACTCAAGGGCGGCGGACCGACGCCCTATTGCCGAGGCGGGGATGGCCGAGCGGTGCTGCGGTCGAGCATGCGCGAATTTTTAGCCCAGGAGTTGATGCATGCGTTGGGGGTGCCAACGTCGCGATCGCTGACGCTTTATCGCTCAACAAGCGAACGGGTGCTGCGCCCTTGGTATGCGGAGCAATCGCAGTCGCTCGACCCTGATGTGATGGTGGATAACGCTGCAGCGATCACCACCCGGGTGGCACCGTCGTTTTTGCGGGTGGGGCAGCTGGAGCTGTTTGCCCGCAGAGCACGCAGCGAGGCCCATCCCCAGGCGCTGCAGGAGTTGGCACAGATCACAACCCATCTGATCGGTCGCAACTACCGCGACGCGATTGATCCAGCCCTGCCATTTGCCGAGCAGGTGGTGGAACTGGCACGCCAGTTCCGCACACGCCTCACCCAGTTGGTGGCTGGGTGGATGCGGGTTGGCTATTGCCAGGGCAACTTCAACAGCGACAACTGCGCAGCCGGGGGCTACACCCTTGATTACGGACCATTTGGCTTTTGCGAAATCTTTGACCCTCGCTTTCAACCGTGGACCGGCGGCGGCGATCACTTTTGTTTCTTCAATCAACCGGCCGCGGCGGAAGCCAATTTCGAGATGTTTTGGCGCGCGATGGTGCCGCTGCTGCAGGGCGAACCGGCCGCGCTGGAGCAGCTGCAGCAGATCCGCGATGGCTTCGCGGGGGTGATGGAGGAGGCGCTGGATGGGATGTGGGCGAACAAACTCGGCCTAGGCCAACCCAACCCGCCATTGGTGCGGGAACTGCTGGCACTGATGGCGCAATCACGGGCCGACTACACGCTGTTGTTTCGTGCGTTGTCGGCCATCCCGACCAGCGTGGAACCGTTGCAACAGAGCTTCTACGGGCCAAGTTCAGATGCGCTCACGCAACGGTGGGAGGCATGGCTAGGGCGTTGGCGCCACCAGCTCGGCCCCAGCAACGGTCACGGCGCGATTGCAGCGGCCATGGAACGGGTGAATCCAGCGATCACATGGCGGGAATGGCTGATTGCACCGGCCTATCAACAGGCGGAGCAGGGCGACACGCAATTGATCCAGGAGCTGCAGCAGGTGTTCAGCAACCCGTATGCCACCCCTAGCCAAGCCGTGCAAGATAAGTACTGCCAACGGCGACCACAGGCACTCTTGAATACCGGCGGGATTGCGCACTACAGCTGTTCATCATGAGCGCGGCAAAGGGTCAACCAAAACCCGAAAAATGCAGGGAGATGACTCCCAAATCCGTTAACGGCGATTAAAATGAGGCCAAACTGACGTAATAGCGATGTCTTGCCAGTAATCGGAGGGGCAGCGAACCATCAAAATGGCGTGCATCCAGGGAGGGAAGGCCACCCTAAAGATGGTGTCTGGATCCTTTCAATAAATAGCTAATCACAAAAGAGAGAAATGAATGCACAATGGAATAGAAATAAAAAACTGAAGCCAGATATTCTTCTATCAAAAATCGACAACATGAAAACCATTGCCGAAGAAGAAGGGAGAAAGCGTGTAAGCTATTCTAGGCCTGGAGATTTCCTGAATGCACTAGCCGCTCTTGTCAACATGGTTGATTTCCCTCGCCACTGCGACGGATTAAATCATCAGATAATTGTTACTGAAGCAGTACATACGATTGCCAAAGATCACAAACTCGAAAAAGATAAGATCATGGAAGAGATCAATAAAATCGTCACTGCAGAATTAGCCACCACAGAGCACAAATATCACTTGCTGACAAGCATTTCACTTGCCCCGCCATATCCCATTGAAGAAATTACAATTGAAAACTCAAAAGTCAGAATTCTTACCGGAGCCTATCCAGGCAAATACCAAGGCAGGAGTGGAGTGAGCAATAGCTATTCGCACATAGCCAGGACGCCTGCAAACTACGCAAAAGTCATAGTCAGCCTAAAAAACAAATCCGCAAGAGGCGCTGCAAGCAAATCTCTCCGGGCATTAGACATACTTAGATCTATTTTGTGCTTATTCGGAAATTCATCAATAGAAATAATAGGCGATGAATGGAAGCCAATAAATAAAGTTCGACTTGGGAGCTTGCACACTATTCACGAAGATATGGGAAACATTATTGACGACATATTTTGGAGTGAACCAAACTTCTCATCAGCGACACTTTTCAAACCCAAAGCAATCAGCGCCTATACAAAAAATTGCCAATGGGCCCTGAGTAAGCTGAAAGAAATTCAATACAATACACACCTAAAAGACGCTCTCTTAAGATATGTGAGAGCCTTAGACGAAAAAGACCAAAATACGGCCTTTATAAGGCTATGGGGGGCCCTCGAAGCCGCAACAGCTCCGTCAAAAGCTAATTCTGATTTAGTCATCCGAAGATGCGCGTTTCTGTTCCAAGAGCGTGACTATCACATGCAAATTTTAGAGCACCTAAGAGAATATCGAAATTCCAATGTTCACTCTGGCGATGAAAGCGAAAATGCTAAATTCTATTGCTACCAGCTTCAGCATTATTTCCACAGTCTCATATTATTTCATTTAAGCAGTCAAGGCGAATTTTCGACCCTTGACGAAGCAAACAGTTTTTTGGATTTACCAGCCCAGAAAGAAGCACTTCAAAAAAAGAAACATCTGATCGAAAAAGCTATTAATTTTATACAGTAGAATGGCCGAAAAGCCGTGCCGCCAATCGAGATATGATCTTGAAAGCTCAAAACAATGATCGAACAGAGAGGAAGGGCGTTGGTATTGCAACTACAAAGTTTGAAGCCATCGGCTATGCGTTTCGAGAACAGACCATAAGTGACTACGGTATCGATGCGCACGCCGAGTTAATTATTAACGAGGAACCTACCGGTCGACAACTTGGCATTTAGCTTAAATCTGGTCGCAGCTACTTAAGAGAAACTGTTGCAGATGGCTACGTTTTTCGTACGGATGAGGCGCATATTAAGTACTGGCTCAACCATTCGTTGCCAGCAATAATCTGCCTTTGCGATCTAGATAAATTTTGCATTTACTGGCAGGTCGTTACCAAAGAAACCACAGAATCAACTGGCAAGAAATTCAAGGTCATCGTGCCAACCAGCCAAGTAGTTGATTCGACAGCAAAAAAATTATTTCAAAATTTACTTACACCTGTACCCCCTGACCAAAAATCTTCAATCTTCCGAGTGGAGGATGTTAACCATAATACTGCAAAACGCTATTCATTCGATATTGCCCTTAATGGAACTGCAACTAAGGCGGAAATTGCTTCGATCATTCGCCATGTTTCCAGCAAAGAAAAAACGACGTTATTACAGAACGAATCTCACCAAAGGCCGATGGGGAGACACAGATGCCCATGTTATATATACATACATATACCCAAGTGCTGAAGATCAAGCACGTAGAAATCACATTTGCCGCTCGACCTGGATAAGCGGCGATCTCAATCCTAAATTTCGTCCGATAGGGCTTGATGGTGAAAATATTGGCCATCAAATTACCGTGGAGTGGAACAATAGCTACGAACCAATCGCAAATCTTTTTTTTACAGCAATACACTTTCGGAAGAGAATTGTTTAACTAATGTATTACCACGAATAGAAGAACTCAAAAAAATAATTGTCGCATTGGAGGGGAGCCTCAATCAGCTGGCTTCACAAACAATCGACGAGATGGCATTCCTCAAATCAACTGACACTGAACGCAAACGACTCGGCAGCCTTTGTGCCGAGTTGAACACGTTCGCTTCTGCTCCATTTGAGTGTGAGCAAATGGATCAAAAGCTTCGGGGCTTCGCAACATACGCACACAACGCATGGCTTTACTATTCGGACTCTGCTCGCGACAGCTGGGACTCAGAGACACGGTTGCATCAATGTTTGAGGCAAATTAAATTGGCAAAAGAAATAGCCTCAGATTTAAACTACGAAATCAAGAAGATTTACTGATAATCTCGATATATCAGCACAATAAACTCGAAGCTGGACTTGCGCGTAATTCAGAAATAAAAGATAGCAAAATCCTGCTCGGTGCTCGCTAACTTTATCCAAATACCCAACAAACAAACGCAAGAAACCAGCACCTCATCGCAAGAAGCAGAAAAAGCTAGAGCCAACAAACTCTTCGTTCAGCAACCGATCAAACTTGTTGACCGGACTGCCCGTTTCCTATCGAGGGGTTCATTTGACAGTAATGCATCTGCGTACCGCGAGACCATCAAGGCTATCGGGAATGCAGAGCAGAATCACACGAAATACACTGTGATCGTTGAATTTATGGGTATCCCGACGATTCACTCTATGGTGAACGTTTCACAGTGAAACTGCGCAAAGATCAGGTGGGCAATTGGAAGGTGAAACACGCAGAGAGAGAGAAGCCTATGGCCGGGGAGACCACCTTTAGACAGGGATAGCCCGTCATCCTCATGCGCCCACTCGCCCTGTCAGAACGAGCAATATGTTGATACACCAGATGAAGATCTTGCAACACTTTAATAGACTAATTCAACTAAATTCCAACTGCTCGGAAACAATTTAAAGCTTTATTGCTATTGCAGCCTTAACTTCAAGCGCCCCCTGAATGGCAAGGATAGCCTTTTCAAGGTCAAGGCGTTGCTGCAATTCATCGCAACGCCAAAAATCTATCTACTGCAACAAAATTGCGGTAAGTTTGCACAGCTTTAAAGAGGCAATCTAATTAAAAATTTGATCAAGTTTCTGGCGGTTTCCTTTTGCGTGGCCGCCCTAAGCTTTGGAGTCGCTCATTCTTCTTTCGCAGGCCCAGAACTCCGTGGCCCTCAGACCATTAATATTGCCCCCAACAAACTAGTGCTTGTCTCAGGCTCTGTTCAATCGGCTGGAACTCTAGCTGCCGAAGTCAAAGGTCCGCGCGGCGAAAACATTTGCCAACTCAAGCTAACGAGCAGCAATGGCAGATTAAAAGAATTCCCCTCGTGCTCCTTTAACTCGGAATGTGGCGGTGATTTTACCATTAACTTCAACTTGCCCAACATTCTGAGAAGCGAATCGAATATTTTCAGCACGGTTTCCTCAAGACGCTCAGCCTTCAATTATTTGCAAACATACTTATTTGCTGTTAACGGTGACAGCGACAAAGACTTCAACGATATCGTATTGTCTGTGCAAGTTTTTGGCAGGGAAGGCTAAGACTGGAAAGCTAAATTAATCGCATGTATTCTGTTGGGTTGACCTCACACCGCTCAACGCTGCACCTCATCGCATCCGTCACCTGAGCCAGAAAGCCGCCCCAGTTTTGAAGGACAGTCTTGCGCTGTTTCAATCGATTGACGGTCAACTCCGCACACCCTGGCTACGCTTAGCGTCGGCTTTTATAAAAGCTGTGCAGGCCAGCACTGCACGTGAGTGCTGGCTTTGCACAAAGCGTGCATATCCGTAGTAACAGACAACATGATCACATCAGGGAGTCAAGACATGACCATGGAAAACGGCGACCTGATCTTTTCCTTCATTGGCAGCGCCCATAACGCAATATCCGGTGTCACGGAAGGGTTCCGTGGGGCAAGGGTGAATCACGTGGGCATGGTGATTCGAAACGCCCGCGGCGTTTTCGTCCTCGAAGCCTTTCACCCAGAAGTACGGCTGACTCGCTTAGCCGTTTTCATACGCCGTTCCCATGACGAGCATGATGCACCGCGTTATCTAGTGGGCCGCCTGATTGAACAACATCGCCACCTCATCCCACATGGATGAGTTACTACCAGCGTTTTGGCCTTGCGGTGCCGGAAGGTGAGCCAGGGTCGAATCCTGGGGACTTAAGCCAAGACAATCGCATCAAAATCCATCACATTGTTGGGGTGATTCCGGGCTTGGTGTGATCAGTGCCTAGTCAAGCCGCAAACCGATCGGACCAGCACACGCATTCAAAAACTATTAAAAACCAAGACCAAAGCGACCCGATTCGCTAATCTCTTTCTAAGCAGCACAACGAAAAAGATGCAAATTAATCGATACACAACAGTTTTAGATCATGGCAATGCTTATTGGATGGCGAGATTATCGCAAGTTGCCTATCTCTCCCATGACGATGGCAGGCCAGATGAGGAGGCAATTCTGGCAAATCTGCAGGCGGAAGACCCAAGATTCATGTCGGTGACGGGAGCTTCAAAGAACTCGGCGCAAGCAATCCTCGTTGAGCACATTCATTATTTCGTCTTGGCCTTTCGCGGCACAGACCAAAAAGCAGATTGGGTCGACAATCTCAATCTTGGCGTTAAAGAAACGGACTTTGGCAAGTTCCATCGTGGCTTTCTCGGCTCATTGGATGATGTATGGCCTTCGCTATGGGCAAAGTATCAAGAGCTTAGAAAGATCAATCTTGGCCAAATTGATGAAGCTGGCCCATCACGCCGCCGCCCATTATTTCTCACGGGGCACAGCCTAGGTGGGGCAATGGCAACCGTTGCCGCTGCACGCCTTCTTGACTTAGACCACCCATTTATATCGTGCTACACGTTTGGGCAACCCAGGGCCGTCGATCGCAAAACTCGCATTGCGTTTGACATCGTGGCCAAGGATCGCTTCTTTAGATTTCAAAACAATAGTGATATCGTTTCTCGCGTCCCCGCCCGTGCTCTCGGTTACAGCCACGTTGGCGAATGCATCTACATCTCAGAAGAGGGAGAAATCCATCGCGACCCCGGTTTTTGGTTCCGGTTTCTAGACACCATTGATGGAGCGATTGAATCCGCCAAGAAGCTACAACTCGATGTCATCATTGACCACAAAATGGACAACTACCTTGCAGCAATCCGCGACTGGCAAGTTAAATTTTAAACCAACGAGAATGGCACCAGCTACTGCACACACCCCATAGATCACAATGTTGCCCTGCAAGGCCAGCATCCGATCAACAAGAAGGGTTATCGGATCCATCAACAACGGCTACAGTTCAGCCAGATCAACGAAGAAGCCGTGCCAGCCATGGCATCTCAGCATTCTGGATGAGACCAAGACCCTGACATTCCGGCATCTACTGCAGAGGCACGATCTGGGCGAGCAGATCTTTGAGACCGTCAAATCCCACCACATCGCTCGGGGCATGCCGATGCGCCAGTGCACGATCTCACGCCAGCTGCTGATCTGTTGCATGGTGATGAGCAGGTTGTCTACGTGGTTGAATCAAAGCTCATTAGTCAAGAACAAGTAGAGAATGTCCTAAGAGTGCTTGAGACAATTAAAGGGAAGCCTGATCCATTTAAGTTGATGCCTGTTGGTAGCATGGAAATAAATTCTTCTTGCCTTCCCAGGCTTGTTGCTATAGGGCATGAATATCTGATTTTTGGCAATTTTGGCAGTGTGCCAAGGTGTCATCTTGCTCTGACACCAAGTTGACGCGGGATAAGGATTTAATAAACCGGGTGAAGCAAGCTAACAAAAAAATCCACGGGTACACACCTCCGTTCCGTGAAACTTGTGGCTCGCTTCGCTCAACTTACTACAAATCAACTCCACTACGGCGGCCCGGTCAGTCACGACGTTAGGCGTCGTCGTTGAGTCAACAACATTCGCAGTCAAGGAATTAGTGGAAATGATCTCTAGAAGGAGTATGTAGCTCAGCCAAGATTCAAAATATCAAGGATCTTATGCAGACCGTGTAACAAACCTTGTCGGATTGGGGGGGGGTGCAGTGGTCTTGCTAAGAGAAGGAAGCCGGTTCCTGAGAGAAGAAACGAATGGCATCTTATGCGGCACAAGGCCGCCTGGTGGTAGCTTATGCAGACCGCCGAAACACTGTTGGCATCATGAATATCAAACGCGAGATCATAGCCTCATTCTTCGCGGTCCTGACTCCAGCGTCTGGCTTCGCCTGTTGGATGCGTGTCCCTCTCGACAGGATGGTCGACCAGAAGCCGCTCATCGTTGTTGGAAAAATCGAGCATGTCGAAATGGGCGAGCCCTTGCAACGGGAGGTAAAGTACGTAAGAGATATCGGTGTATTGAAAGTATCACGCGTCCTGAAGAACACCGACAGCGACCGCATTGTTCGCGTCGGAGACACGCTCCGCATGAGGATGGGCTCCCCCCGCAACAAGACCCCCATTTCAGCCGATATTCACTATGCAGAAGGTGTAGAGGGTGTCTGGTTACTCGACGTCGACACGAACGGATACGTTGATGGCACGAGTCATCCGGAGCAGGTCCAGCCGATCGAATCTGAGGCCGAGATCATCGCCCTGATCGATGCCGGTCCCTAGGCGAGGAAGCTTCATCGCGACTTCGCCGCGAAGCGACCGGCAGTCTCACCAAGGGATCAGTGCTCTACGTTGTCGACTACCAAGAGCCGTCTATTGGCGAGATGAAGGACAGGGGAAAAGCCAACAATATTGGCAGTCAAGGAATTAGTTGAAATGATCTCTAGAAGAAATATGTAGCTCAGCCAAGATTCAAAACATTAAGGATCTTACGTACACCGTGTAACAAACCTTGCCGGATGGGGGGGGGTAGTGGTCTTGCCAAGAGGAGGAAGTTGGTTCATGAGAAGAGAAACGAACGGCATCTTATTCGGACCGCCGAAACACTGTTATGTGGGCCAAACCAAGCGTTTGCGTTTATTCGAAGCAGACGCTATAGACTTGGTGACCTCCTCAGGATGGTTGAGGCGAAGATTCAATGAAAACGGTTGTCGGCCTTAATACACTACTTACAAAGAGTCTATCGCGTAATTCAGGAGGGATTTCAGATGCCAACTGAACAACCAATTACTGAACTATCTCCTGCTGCTTTCAAATCACTTGTAATGGAACTGCGCACCAAGTATGGCGGGCCAAATGAAAAAATACGTCGGGAGGATTTTGAAAGCCTGGACGATCTTCGAGACTTTTTTAAGCACTATGACGGCGCGGAAGAAGTTCAAATCACAGCCACAGATATGTCCACTCAGATGGCGGCGATTTCTCACAATCAAGCCAAACCGAAACAAATGACCAACGCCATGGCTGCCATATTGGTTCGGCAAAAGGCCAAAGAGCGTGAAGAGGCAAGAAAACGCACTTTAGCTAGTAGGCGTACTAACCCAAAACCCCAAACCCGGCAGTCGAGGCGCACATCTTCTGCTCTGCAATTCTCCGACCTTGTGAGTCCGGGCCTCTATACCGGTACCGATCCTTTTCAGATCATTGACAATCACCCCGTTGGCCCCGAGATCGATCCCGACGTGCCAAAATTCCGCCGGCAACGCGTTGCTGTTGGAAAATGTACGGGCAACAAGTTAAAGGCTGTCAAACGCGCGTATCTGGCGGCTTACTGCCTCGTCGAAGGGACGCGGAGAGAAATCAACGCAATCTCAAGAAATCCCGACGCACGAATTCTCTGGCACGGTTCTGTGAAGTACGAAGAAGCCTCTCTCGCCTATTGGTTTGGCGCTAATTACAGCCCCGCCCAGATGAACCGGATGCTCATCAAGATCGAAGGCATCCTTACCGAATGGTCAATGGCGTTCTGTGCTGGGTTTCGTGGCTTGTTACCCGTTTTCATCCGCTGCAAATCAGTGGGCGCCATTGGAGATGGCACCCTTGGCCGACATTTGGTTAAAAACACCATCGAATTAACGCCCGCTTATTTCAATCTTTCCCGCAACCAGCAGACAATCACACTTTTACATGAAATGGGGCATCGTTCTACTGCACTTCTTAAACCGCGCGATGAACGCCATGACTTGTGCTCGGGTGGTTGGACTCGAAAGGAAAACATGTGCTACCGGGATCGTGATGATGTGGATGAAGGTCGCAAACTGTTCAAGGGAGGAAATCCGCGTCGGTTGGCTGAAGCTGCCGAGAACGGCAACACCGATGCACGCCGTACTGCTTTGAACAATATCGACAATTACGTCTGCTACATGTGGAATCGCCAACGTGATCACGGCCTAAACCTCATGTATTTATTATCTCCTGGAGCCAAGCCGCCCCGTCGGCCTACTGACGCAAGCCAGCCTCCTTCTTAAGGTCTGCATCTGGCGAGTGCTGCCAAATCCAGACGACCCGATCTTTCAAATTTTTGACGACGACCACTATCTGTTTGTGTTTGCCTCAATCAAAGAAGAGCCGGATATTTGCCACCCGTTTTCGATACTACTATAAACAAGGCCGATCCAAATGCATCTTGGAGCCAAGACATACAACCAGAGTTCGCTTGCTGGGTGATTGATCTATTCGAACTCCCAATAAACTGTCGCCCATACAACGAGCAACCCGACCAAAACTTCAAAACTTCACGGAAGCATCAAGGCCTCACATCCGCTCCAGCGTGGCAATCCCCAGCAGCCCCAGGCCCGCTTTGAGCGTGTTGGCCGTGAGCCGGCACAACGCCAAACGTGACGGCAGCGCTTCTGCATCCGCCTTCAGCACCGGCACCTGGTCGTAGAAGCGGTTAAACACCTGGCTGAGTTCAAACAGGTAGCTACACAAACGATTGGGCAGCAATTCCTCCTCCACCTCAGCAATCACCGCATCAAACTTCAACAGTTCCCGCACCAATGCCCATTCCTGCGGCTCACTGAACTGCAGCTGCGCCGTCGCTGCCGCCTCCAGGTCTCCCCCCTTGCGCGCGATCCCTGCAATCCGCACCACCGCATACAACAAATAGGGGGCCGTATTGCCCTGCAAGGCCAGCATCCGATCAAACGAAAACTGATAATTGGTGATCCGGTTTTGGCTCAAATCGGCATATTTCACCGCCGCCAGCCCCACGGTGGCGGCCACTTGATTGATGAACGCCTCCGGCTCGCTGCGCTCTTCCTCCTTCAGGCGAGAGCGCAGATCCGCTTCCGCTCGCGCCACCGCTTCATCCAACAAATCCCGCAGTCGCACCGTGTCGCCAGCCCGGGTCTTGAGCTTCTTGCCGTCATCCCCCTGCACCAACCCAAACGGCACATGCTGCAGCCGTGCACCGCTTGGGATCCAACCAGCCCGTTCCGCCACCTGGAACACACCAGCGAAGTGGTTCGCCTGGCCCGCATCGGTGACGTACACCACACGGGTGGCACCATCCCCCGCCGGTGCTGCAGCAAAGCGATACCGGATCGCCGCTAAATCGGTGGTGGCGTAGTTAAAACCACCGTCGCGTTTCTGCACAATCACCGGCAGCGGCTTGCCGTCCTTCCCACTCACACCCTCCAAAAACACACATTCGGCACCGTCGTCGGTGACCAACAGATCCGCCTGCTTGAGCCCCTCAATCACCGCCGGCAGAAAGGGGTTATAAAACGACTCACCCCGCTCGCTCAGGCGGATATCAAGCCGGTCGTAGATCTTCTGGAATTCACGCCGCGACTGATCGCACAGCAGTCCCCAAGCCTTCAACGACAACGGATCACCACCCTGAAGCTTCACCACCTCCTCCCGGGATGTGGTCTGGAACGCCTCATCCTCATCAAAACGTTTCTTGGCCTGCCGGTAGAACGCCACCAGATCGCCCAAATCCACCGCATCGGCCGTCTCAAGCGCTTCTGGGGCCACCTGCTTGAGGTGCGTAATCAACATTCCAAACTGGGTGCCCCAGTCGCCCACATGGTTGAGGCGCAGCACGGGATGGCCGCGAAACTCCAACACCCGTGCCAAAGAATCGCCAATGATCGTGGAACGCAAATGCCCCACATGCATCTCCTTGGCGATGTTGGGGCTAGAAAAATCCACCACCACTGGTGCTGCGTTCTCCACCGCAGGAACACCAAGCCGTTCATCCCCCAGCCGCGCCGCCACCTCCGCCGCCAACCGTTCAGGCCGAATCGTGAGGTTGATGAAGCCCGGCCCAGCGATCTGGGGCTCCCCACAGAGCGCAGTGAAGGCAGCATCCGCCTGCAGCTGCTCAACGATCGCGTTAGCGATCTGGCGGGGTGCCTGCTTCAGGGGTTTCGCCAGTGGTAAAGCGCCATTGGCCTGGAAATCACCGAATTCCGGCTTGCTCGCCGGCGCCAACTGCGGATCAAGCCCCGCTCCATCGGTGGCAGCCCAGGCATCGGGGAACGCCCGCTGCAGGGCGCCGCGCAGCTGGATTTCAAGGGCCTGGGCGATACGCAGCATGGACAGCAGCGGGACAAGGGCAGCACCCGATCATCCCCCGCCGTGGGGCAAGGCTTGGGTCAGATCAACACAGGCCCACTGAAGCGCATGCTCAAGTCCAGCCAAGGGCTGCGGGTGATCGGTGCACTGGTGGAGATCAGATCGATGCCAGTGGCGGCATAGGCCGCCAGATCCGATGGTTGAATCCCAGAGGCTTCAAGCACCACAGGCGCCCCACCGCAACGGCTCTGCGCTTGTGCCCGCAGCTGCGGCACCAACTGATGCAGCGCTGCAGGCGTGAATTCATCCAGCAACACGCCATCGGCCCCAGCGGCCACAGCCGCATGGGCCTCCGCGGTGGTTTCCGCTTCCACAATCACCCGTGCCGGCCAGGGGGCCTGGGCACGCACCGCAGCGATGGCCGCTGCCACACCACCGGCCCAAGCGAGATGGTTCTCTTTCAACATCGCCGCATCATCAAGCCCCAGGCGGTGATTCACACCGCCGCCGCAACGCACGGCGTATTTCTCCAGCTCCCGCAGGCCAGGTGTGGTCTTGCGTGTGTCGGCCAACACCACACCGGTGCCCTCCAATTCGGCCACCAGCGCCGAGGTGGCTGTGGCAATCCCCGACAGCCGCATCGCCACATTCAGTGCCGTGCGCTCCAGCGCCACCAGCACCCCAGCCGGCCCCTCCAGATCCAGCACACGGTCTCCCGCGCGCACCACAGCGCCATCCGCCACCCAATGCTGGAGCCGCCAGTCTTCAGTGTTGGGCTGCAAGGCCTGCAGCAACGGTTCGATCAACACACCACCACAAAACACCCCATCGGCCTTGGCCACCCAATGGGCCTGGCCGTGCATGCCCTCCAACGCCGGTGCACTGAGATCGCCGCGGCCCAGATCTTCCTGCAACCACTCCTCCAACTGATGGCGTAACCGGGGCGTGATCATCAGCGATGCAGCAGCCATGGCAGTCCGTTGAACAGCTCAGGGGTGAAGACCCCATGTTGGCCGCAGACCAGGGCCTCATTTGCCGATACAAAAGCGGGAAAAGATCCGATCCAACACCGATTCAGTCAGCTCCTCTCCCGTGATCTCCCCCAGGCTCTGGATCGCTTGCCGCAAGTCGATCGTCCAGAAATCCCACGGCAATCCCTGTGCAGCCACCTCCTGGCTGCGCAGCAACGCGGCGGCCGCTTCTGCCGCCAAATCAGCCTGACGCTGATTGAGCGCCACCAGCAACGGCTGCTCACTGAGCGCACCACAGCGCTGCAACACAGCCCGCACCAACGCAGCTTCCCCTGCGCCTGTTTGCGCACTGAGCTGCAGCACATCGACTGCCGGCACCTCAGCGCCCTGCGATGGCACCAGATCTGCCTTGTTGCCCACCAGCAAATAAGGCACCGTTGCAGGCATGCGATCGAGCAGCGCCTGGTCATCGGCCATCCAACCCTCCGCCAGGTCAAACAAAAGCAGCACCAAATCGGCACTGGCGAGGGCGTCGTGGCTGCGGGCAATCCCCAACTGCTCCACCGCATCGGTGGTGGTGCGAATCCCTGCGGTATCAACCAAGGTGAGCGGCACCCCCTCCAACACGATGTCGCTCTCCAAGAGATCCCGCGTCGTGCCCGGCAACTCCGTCACGATCGCCCGCTCACGGCGGCTGAGGCGATTGAGCAGTGAACTTTTGCCCACATTGGGGCGCCCCACCAAAGCCACCCGCAACCCCCTGCGCAGCGCATCGCCCCGTTCGCCATCCGCCACCAACGCCAGCAAGCCATCCCGCACGGCCATTAGCTCCTGCAGCAAGGCCACACCATCAAGCGGTGGCAGATCCTCCTCAAAGTCGACCCGTGCCTCCAACTCACTGAGCTGATCCAAAAGGCGTTCGCGCAAGGCTGCGATCCGGCGTTGAATGCCGCCATCCAAACCAGCCATGGCCAACTGCGCCGCCCGCTGACTGCGGGCCGCCACCAGATCCGTGATTGCTTCCGCTTGGGTGAGGTCCAAACGACCGTGCAGCACAGCCCGCTGGCTGAACTCCCCAGGCAGTGCCCGCCGCACCCCGGGCTGCTCCAACACGCGAGCCAACACCCGCTGCACAGCGATGACGCCACCGTGGCAATGGATCTCCACCACGTCTTCCGTGGTGAAGCTGCGGGGGGCCTGCATCACCAGCACCAGCACCTCATCGAGCCGTTCCACACCATCGGCAGCGAGCACATGGCCATACAGCACCCGGTGACTCGCCCACTCCTGCTGCCCCGGGAAGTGGGCAATGGCTTGCACCGCCGGCTGCGCCTCAGGGCCCGACAAACGAATCACGGCGATCCCGCCCTGTCCGGGTGCCACGGCCGTGGCCACCGCCGCGATGGTGTCGGCCATCAACACACTGCCGGCTTGGGGCGCGGGCATCACGGGCTCCAAATGTCCTTCCTACGATCCCCGCCAACCTTGGTCCGCTCCTGCCAGCGGCAGCGCAGATTCAATGGCCCGATGGATACGCCAGCTCCAGCAGCGCTGCCAACGGGTCTGCACCCGAATCTGGCGCATGGAAGGAAGCCCTGGCCAGCGGGCTAGGGGCCTCGCTGCAGGCATTTTCTGCGGCTGCTTCCCGTTTTTTGGTCTACAAACCCTGCTAGGCACCGCCCTGGCTCACGTCGTACGCGGCAACCACCTCCTCGCCGCCATCGGCACCTGGATTAGCAATCCCCTCACCTACGTGCCCCTTTATTGGTTCAACTATCACGTGGGCCATGCCCTGCTGCAGGGGGCCCTTGAACCGGCTGACCTCACCATCGACCCAGCCAACCTTTGGGCCCAGGGTTGGAGCGTCACCAGCCGCCTACTGCTGGGCTCCAGCGTGGTGGGTTGCGCGATGGCCCTCGTCTGCGGTGGCACGGCGTGGTGGTTATTTCGCTGGCAAAGCATGCGCAGCACGCGCAACCGCGTTTAACCCTGGCCAGTGCGAGCGATATCGAGCACATCCGCCATCGAACGGATCTGATTCATGGTGCGCTGCAGCAACTGCGCGCTGCCCAACTCCACCTGCAGTTCAATCCGTGCGGGTTTGCCATAGGCAGTTTTCACCCGAGCATCACTGATGTTGATCGAGCCATCCGAGAGGCGCATCAGGATGTCTTTGAGGATGCCGACCCGATCGATCACCTCAATGCGCAAATGCACGGGGAAGCGCTGCCCTTCCTGGCCAACGGCAGGGCTCCAACGCACCGGCAGGCGCCGTTCACTCGGGATCACCTCGATGTTGGGGCAGTCCTGACGGTGAATCGTGATGCCGTGGTTGCCGAGGGCGACGGTGCCCACAATCGCTTCGCCGGGAAGGGGGCCGCAACAGCGACCAAGGCGGTAATCAAGACCCTCCACCCCCAGGATCGGCTGCGACGCGCCATGGCGTTCGCGCGCTAGCGCACCATCGGCCTGCTGCTCCACCAGTTTGCGAGCCACGTCCTCATTGCTGAGGGGTTGGGCTTGGGCCTGCGTCTGCAGGCGAACTTCCTCCCGCAGCCGATTGAGCACCTGATGCAAGGTGACGGCACCAAAGCCAAGGGATGCCAGCAGATCGTCTGTGCTGAGCAGGTTGCAGCGCTCTGAGACGCGGGTCATCGCCTCACTCGACAGCAGGGCATCGAAGCCACTACGGCCCAGCTCTCTCTCCAACAGGTCCTTACCGCGTTGGATCATTTCATCGCGATGGCTGCGCTTGTACCACTGCCGGATCCGGTTGCGCGCCGTGGGCGTGGCCACAAAATTCAGCCAATCCAGGCTGGGATGCGCCGTCTTGCTGGTGAGAACGTTGACAAAGTCACCGTTCTGCAGGGCTGTGGACAACGGCGAGAGGCGGTCGTTGATGCGCACGCCATTGCAGTGGTTCCCCACCTCCGAGTGGATGCGGTAGGCAAAGTCAACGGCAGTTGAACCCTTGCGCAACCCCACCACGTCGCCCTTAGGGGTGAACACAAAAACCTCCTCATCAAAAAGGTCTTCCTTGATCGAGGCGAGGTAGTCGTTGTGATCGTCGCTGCCGCCCTCTTGCTGCCAATCCACCAGCTGCCGCAGCCAATTGAAGCGCTCGGTGTCACCACCGGAGGCGGGAGATCCCCCCTCTTTGTATTTCCAATGGGCTGCAATACCAAATTCCGACACCTGATGCATCTCCGCCGTGCGGATCTGCACCTCAATCGGTCGATGACGCCCAATCACCGCCGTATGCAGTGACTGGTAACCGTTGGGCTTGGGCAGGCCGATGTAGTCCTTAAACCGGCCTGGGATCGGCCGGAAGGTGTCGTGCACCACCGCCAGCGCTCGGTAACAGGTTTCGAGATTGGGGGTGATGATCCGCACCGCCGCCACGTCGTAGATCTCGTGAAACGCCTTCTGCTGGCGCTGCATCTTGCTCCAGATGCCGTAGAGATGCTTGGGCCGACCGGTGACTTCACAGCTGTCTAAGCCAACCGCTGTCAACCGATCGCTCAACAACTTGAGGGTGACCCCGAGCCGTTCTTCCCGTTCACTGCGCTTGGTGGCGACTTCTTCTGTGATCTCACGGAACGCCTCCGGTTCCAGCAGCTTGAAGGCAAGGTCTTCCAGCTCCCACTTCAAGCGACCAATACCCAAACGGTTGGCCAATGGGGCGTAGATCTCACGGGTTTCGCGGGCGATGCGCTGCTGCTTCTCCGGCTTGAGCGACCCCAAGGTGCGCATGTTGTGCAACCGATCCGCCAGCTTCACCAGCACCACCCGAATGTCGCTGGCCATCGCCAGAAACATCTTGCGGAGGTTCTCGGCCTGGGCTTCGGTGCGATTGGTGAAATGGAGGCCACCGAGTTTGGTCACCCCCTCCACCAAGGCCCGCACCTCAGGGCCAAAGTGCTCCTCCAACTGATCAGCGGTGAGATCCGTGTCTTCCACCACATCGTGCAGAAAACCAGCCGCAATCACCGGCGCGCTGGCACCGATGTCGCGCAGCAAATCAGCCACCGCCACAGGGTGAATGATGTAAGGGTCGCCGCTAGCGCGGAACTGCCCTTCATGGAGCTGAAACGCGAAATCAAAGGCAGCGGCTAACAGCGCTTCTGTATCGGTCGGGCAGCAATATCCCGCGCCTGGAGGAACGTGCTCAAGGCACTCCTGCAACCACTGGGGCAGGTCGATGCCGTAATCCTCGATGCTGCGAATCGGATGGGCACGAAACGAAAGCAGGCCAGCCGATGGCCCTGCACCGACCGCATCGGTCTGTGTCGGTTCTGTCGTAGAGGCGCCTTTCAGCATCCGACCCGGCAGGGTTTCACCATGGTATGGGAATCATGGGTGCTGCACCGTTCTCGATGCCTCCATCACCTGACTCCAGATCGCCCCACTCCAGCAACGCACCAGCAGCGATCCTGGCGCTGGACCACCTGCAGTTGCGCTATCCGGGCAGCAAGCACTGGACCCTAAATGGTCTGGATCTGCGCATCGCCCCCGGAGAGCATCTGGCCCTCGTCGGCCCTTCCGGATGCGGCAAAAGCACGGTGGCCCGGGCTGCGCTGCAACTCCTACCCCCTGGAAGTCTCTGCCAAGGGGGGCTACAGCTGAACGGCCAGGACCCCCGCACGTTGAGCCGCGCTGCGCAACGCCACCTGCGCGGTACAGCCGTCGGTCTGGTGTTTCAAGACCCCATGACCCGGCTCAACCCGCTGATGACCGTGGGCGGCCATCTGCTCGACACCCTGCGGGCCCACGAAGTTGAGCAGTCGATGGCAACACGGCGCGACCGGGCCTGCGACCTGCTGGAGCGGGTGGGCATCGGCGCTGACCGTTTCAACGCCTACCCCCATGAATTCAGCGGTGGCATGCGGCAACGTTTGGCGATTGCCTTGGCCATCGCCCTGCAACCTCCGTTGGTGATTGCGGATGAACCCACCACCAGCCTGGATGTGGCCGTCGCAGCACGGGTGATGGCAGAACTGCACCAACTCTGCGATGAGCTGGGTAGCGCCCTGCTGCTGATCAGCCACGACCTGGCCATGGCCCACCGCTGGTGTGACCGGATGGCGGTGATGGATGGGGGCAAGGTGGTGGAACTCGCGAGCAGCACAGCCGTGCTCACCCGTCCCAGCTCTGCCGTCGGACAACGGCTGGTGGCGGCAGCACGAGAACGGGAAGGGGGCGAGACACCCCATGCCGCCGATGCCCCAATCCTGTTGAAGGTGGAGGAATTGCGCTGCTGGCACCACCTGGGCGGTCCCCCCTGGGCTCCGCGGTGGCTCAAAGCCGTCGATGGCGTCAGTTTTTCCCTACAGGCTGGGGAATCGATCGGGGTGGTGGGGGGTTCTGGCTGCGGTAAAAGCACCCTCTGCCGCGCACTGATGGGGTTGAACCCAGTCCGTGGCGGGCAGGTCTGGCTCGATGGGGAGCAACTGCTGCGGCAGCGGGGGCGCAGCGAACGGCGGCTGCGGCGCTCCATTCAGATGGTGTTTCAAGACCCACTCGCCTGCCTCAACCCGGCAATGCCGGTGGGGGATGCCATTGCCGATCCCCTGCTCATTCATGGGCTCGCGCGCCAAGCCGCGGCCCGGGAACGGGCCAGAGCACTGCTGGAACTGGTGGGCCTATCACCTGCCGAACAGTTTCAAAACCGCCTGCCCCGTCAACTCTCCGGTGGCCAGCAGCAACGGGTGGCCATCGCCCGGGCCCTCGCCCTAGAGCCCAAGGTGCTGATCTGCGATGAAAGCGTCAGCATGCTCGATGCGGAGATCCAGGCAGAGGTGCTGGCGCTCCTGCGCTCCCTACAACGCCAATTGGGGTTAGCCATGGTGTTCATCACCCACGACCTTGCGGTAGCAAGCGGCTTCTGCCATCAGGTGATCGTGCTCGATCAGGGCCGGATCGTGGAGCAGGGGCCCGGAGATCAACTGCTGCGGCAACCGCAGGCCACCATCACCCAAACGTTGGTGAAGGCCTGTCCACGCCTACCCAGCGCCTAAGCAAACGCGATCCAAACAAACCCCAAACAAACGCATCTAACAAGAAGGCAGGGATCCAATCATCCAACAGCCAAACCGTGGCCCCACAAAAAACCCGACTTAAAATCAAGTGATGATTTGTGCTGACCAACGGTGTTCTTCGTGAGATCGAACATTGACATAAGACCCCATCACCCCAATCCATTGAAATGACACAAAGTCAAAACCCCCAATCCTTGCTTCGGAGCAGCAATCGCAAAAACCTCATCCTCACCCGATGCAGCAGACACTCACTGCATCCAACGTGGAGCAGCAGGGAAACCGAGCGAAGCTACGACGTGATCGGCATTGCCAGCGAAGACCTCGACCTGGATTCCACCCAAGGCCTCGATGCAAGCGAACGCATTGACGGTGAGATATCACCCAGCTACCACCAATGGCTACACAACAATGCATGGATTTACGACCAATACGAACGCATTGGAATCTTTAACGACACCATCAAGAGCAACCCAAGAACACTCAATGCACTATTTCAATACACAGAACTCCTTGACCTTTACATTGCCCAACCCGCATTAACCAGCGCAAGCCAATCAGACCATGTAATCACAAAACAGCACGGAAGCTTCCTTCATCGCTGGACAAATTTTGTTGAATTTTTATGTCCCATTTTTCAGTCAAGAATCCTTAAAGAATGCGCAGACGGTTTCAAGCTGCACGCTGGCAACGGAAAAGGTATCGAAACATTTTGGCTCACGAAGTGCAGCCCAATCGTTGGCAAACTTGCGATCATTGATGCCCTTCCAGTGACCCGCTGCGGGTATTCAGAGCCAAAAAGGCCTAAGAGCGAATCGCAAAGGCAACAGGAGATCAGTCACCATAGAACGCACATGACCACCACCCAGACGGGGATTACACCCTCGAAAGACAATCTTTGTGCAGTCACACTCGACGGTAATTTTTTACATACTGGTGAGATCAACTTTGTCAACCTCATCAACAATGACGCCCTCCAAATCGACGCGAACTCCTTAAGCGCAAAAGACCCAAGCGGGCGTTTTATTAGCAGCTCAATCCTACTCAATCATTACACTGAAAAAACCGTCGAAAACTTTGATGCATTCAACAATGGCGGAGCCTGTGATGACCTGCTTGAACAGCTGATTGCCATAGCGATCGCCACCGGCATCACCTACGAGCAGCTGAAGACGATATCCAACGCACCAACACGATGAACACCATGCATTCATCAACCACTGAGCCCCATGAAACGCGATCGCGGCACGCACGACAAGCCGCCCAACTTTCCATCGCCTTGGCACAAAATTGTGCCGAAAGCGCTAAGCACCAGTTGTCCATCCCGGCCATCTACCATCAACTGCAGTGGCTTGACCAGCAATTCCCTAATTTCAATAAGATTCTATCCGACTCTATTGTTGACGAGACCTTAAAAGAAATCAGCAACCTTAGCGGCGCAAAGCTAATCTCGCTTCCAGAAATTACTTATATTATTCCCATACATAACTGCGATCCGAACTTAATTGCCCACACCATTCAAAGCTTAAGCAAACAAGTTGCCGTTCAAGTCAGCGCAATCTTCATTCTGGATGGAAAAAATCCGGCGGATACAGCCGCACTCACCGCCTGCCTCGCCCCAAATAATCTTTCAATCAACACAAGGGTGATCCAATTGGAGCACAACCAGGGCGTAGCGGCAGCACGCAATATCGGGATGGAAAAGATTACCACTGAGTTTTTTAGCTGGCTTGACGCCAATGACGTCATCCATCCCCTGAGAAGCCTTCACGGCATTCTTCGGCTCACCAATACACAAGCCATCAGAATCAACACCTCCTATTCCCGCGTCATCCTAAAAACCGGCAAACTCGTTTTACGCAACCATCGATTTGGCCACACAGGCCACACAAGCTTTATCGCTAGAACGGAAATTCTAGAAATGTATGGCTACTTGGTCAATCTGAAAGCCCATGAAGACACTGAATACCAAGAACGCCTTGAATATTTCAATGCAAACATGTGCTCCACCACTGTGATCGCTCACTACCTGGATTTGAACCCTGGTTCAACATCTCACCTCTCCCATGACACATGGGAGAGCCTAGAGATTATTGAAAACCATAGCTATCTTGGGGCAACATATTGCGGAAAGCCGACCCCAGCAAGGCTACGCTTGAACGAAATTTATCGCGATCTTTATCACAAAGTGCTGAATCAAGCTCTCACTCAAGCGTTTCCGGCGCAGTTCACATCCACCGGCCTTGCCGGGGTTCAATCACAGCATGGCCCTTAGCTTTCGCAACAATTTCTCCATCACAGCGGGTAGCGGCGCTTCAAACACCATCCGCTCGCCCGTGATCGGATGATCGAGCCCCAGCTGAAAGGCATGCAGGGCTTGGCCCGGCAAATCAATGGGCAGCTTGCGGCAGCGGCTGTAGGTGGGGTCACCGACCACGGGATGGTTCACGTGGGCGCAGTGCACACGGATCTGATGAGTGCGGCCGGTGTCGAGCTTGAAGTGCAGCAGGGAGTAATCCCCCAGCCGCTCCATCAGGGTCCAGTGGGTGCAGGCATAACGGCCACTCTCCCCACTCACAACGGCGTATTTCTTGCGATCGGCGGGGTGGCGACCAATCGCACCCACGATCGAGCCCGAATCCCCCTGGGGAAGGCCATGCACCACAGCCATGTAGTTCCGCGACGCGATCCGCTTCTGGATCTGCACCTGCAGTTTCACCAAAGCCTCCTGACTCTTGGCAATCACGATGCAGCCCGTGGTGTCTTTATCGAGCCGGTGCACAATGCCTGGCCGCAGCTTGCCGCTGATGCCCGGTAGATCCGGGCAATGATGCAACAAGCCATTCACCAATGTGCCGTCTTTATTGCCAGGCGCAGGATGCACCGTGAGGCCGGCTGGCTTGTTGATCACGATCAAGTGGTCGTCTTCAAACAACACATCCAGATCCATCGGCTCCGGCTTCAAATACGGCAGCGGTTCCGGTGGAGGCATCCACAACTGCACGTCATCGCCCTCCCGCAGGGGCGTTTTGGCCTTACCCGTTTTGCCATTCACGCGCACGTAGCCGGCATCGATGAACTTCTGGATCCGCGCCCGGCTCTGCTCAGAGCGCTGACTCACCAGCCAGCGATCCAGCCGCATCGGCAAGGGTTTGGGGTAGGTGAGCGTGACCAATTCACCTTCACCCTCGCCAAAGGCCTGGGTGAAGGTCTCCTCCGGCAAAGGAGGCCGTGCGCGCCGCTGCCCCTGGGGAGTCATGCAACCCGCTCCGCCGGCAGCTCCAGGGCCACACTGCCCAGGGCTGATTTACGAAAATCATCCATCAAACGTTGCGCCATCCGGGCGGTATCCGCGGAGGTGTGCTTCGCCGCCGCCGCCTGCATCCACAGCGCAGGGTCTGCAGTGTCACCACTGAGGGCAATGCCATAACGCGCCTCCATCCGCCGCAGCGACACGCCGGATCCAGCCCGTTGCTCCAGGGCCACCAGCAAGCGCAAAAAAGCCTGGGCCACCAGCTCGCCGTCATAGGCCGCCTGGCCGATGTCGTCGCAGAGAGCCAACAACAGGGCTGCCCGCTGGTCGTCGAGCCTGGGCGGCAACACCCCCGGAGCATCGAGCAAATCCAAGTCTTGCCCCAGCCGCACCCAACGCAATGTGCGCGTCACACCCGCACGGCGAGCACTAGCCACCACCTTCTGTTTCACCAGCCGGTTGATCAAGGCTGACTTGCCCACATTGGGGAAACCCAGGGTGAGAGCCCGCACCGGCCGCGGCCGCATGCCCCGGTTCTGGCGTCGTGCATTGAGCTGATCACCGGCCCGTATCGCCGCTTGCTGAAGCTGCTTCACACCAGTGCCCGCCTTGGCATCGCACCAGACCGTGGCCTGACCTTGAGCCTTAAACCACTGCTGCCAAGCCTCCCGCGCCTCGGCGGTGATCATGTCGCGGCGATTGATCACCAGCACATGCTGCTTGCCCTTCGCCCAACGGTTGAGATGGGGGTGGCCGGTCGCGAGGGGAATGCGCGCATCGCGCACCTCAATCACCAGATCCACCTTGTCGAGGTTTTGTTTCAGCTGGTGCTCCGCTTTGGCGATATGGCCCGGATACCACTGAATCGGAGGCGTACTCACGGCACCACCAGCACAGGACAGGGCGCCAACTGAATCACCCGCACCGCTGTGCTTTCTGTGTCGTCTTCCAGATTCACGCCGCGGGTGCCCATCACAATCAGATCCACATTCAACTCGTCGGCCACATCACAGATCACAAAAGCCGGCTTGCCTTCCCGTTCCACCAGCTCACAGGTCACCCCCGCCTGCTTAAAACGATGTTGTGCCTCCTTCAACAACGGGGCCACCGTGGCGTGATCATGCATCTCCGGCCGTTCCGGCTGCACCACCGAAAGCAGCACCATGCGACTGCCATGACTGCGGGCGAGCTCGAGCGCTTGACCCGCCGTCTCGATCGCTTGACGGCTTTGATCAATCGGAAACAGAACGGTGTTGAACATGCGTTGCCCCTCGTCAGCCGCACCGATAACGCCGGTCTAGCGCCAGATCTGCGCTACTCGGGTTAATCTCCCCTCGTTTTCTTACCGCACGACACAACCCCATGGCGAAGCGTTCCCTGGCCAGCCTCACCGGCGCCGACCTCAGCGGCAAACGCGTTCTCGTGCGGGTTGATTTCAATGTGCCCCTCAACGACGCCGGTGTGATCACCGACGACACCCGCATCCGCGCCGCCTTGCCCACCATCAACGACCTGATTGGCAAGGGCGCCAAGGTCATCCTGTCAGCCCACTTCGGCCGGCCCAAAGGTCAGGTGAACGACAGCATGCGTCTCACCCCCGTGGCCGCACGCCTGAGTGAGCTGCTGAGCAAGCCTGTGGTCAAAACCGACAGCTGCATCGGTCCGGACGCGGAAGCCAAGGTGGGCGCCATGGCCAACGGCGATGTGGTGCTGCTGGAGAACGTGCGGTTTTTCGCCGAAGAGGAGAAGAACGATCCTGCCTTCGCTGAAAAGCTGGCGAGCCTGGCGGACGTGTACGTGAATGACGCCTTCGGCGCCGCCCACCGTGCCCACGCCTCCACCGAAGGCGTGACCAAGTTCCTGAAGCCCTCCGTCGGCGGTTTCCTGATGGAGAAGGAGCTTCAGTACCTCCAAGGCGCCGTCGATGCCCCCAAGCGTCCTCTGGCCGCAATCGTGGGCGGCTCCAAGGTGAGCTCCAAAATCGGCGTGCTCGAGGCGCTGATGGACAAATGCGACAAGATCCTTGTCGGCGGCGGCATGATCTTCACCTTCTACAAAGCCCGTGGCTTGGCCGTCGGCAAGAGCCTGGTGGAAGAGGACAAATTGGAACTGGCGAAAGAACTCGAAGCCAAGGCCGCTGCTAAAGGCGTGCAGCTCCTGCTACCCACCGACGTGGTGCTGGCCGACAACTTCGCCCCCGACGCCAACAGCCAAACCGCTCCTGTGACGGCCATCCCCGATGGCTGGATGGGTCTGGATATCGGTCCTGATTCCGTCAAGGTGTTCCAGGAGGCTCTGGCCGATTGTCAGACCGTGATCTGGAACGGCCCCATGGGCGTCTTCGAGTTCGACAAGTTCGCGACCGGTACCAACGCCATCGCCACCACCCTGGCGGACCTGAGCGGTCGGGGTTGCTGCACGATCATCGGTGGCGGTGACTCCGTGGCCGCTGTGGAGAAAGCGGGATTGGCCGACAAGATGTCGCACATTTCCACCGGCGGCGGCGCCAGCCTCGAACTGCTGGAAGGCAAGGTGCTGCCCGGTGTGGCCGCCCTCGACGCAGCCTGATTGCACCCATCCGTGCACCGTTTGGCCGTTCCCGATCGGGAACGGCCTTAGCCAGGGTCAGTTCTCCCCTGTCCAGGGGCGCTGAGAATGGCGGCCGCGCTTGTCGGGCAGCGGCGGCAAGCCCAGGCGCTTGCGTTCCGCATTGAGGCGCTTGCGGCCCTGTTGACGCAACGCCTTACGGAGCTGATGCTGCTGCCGTTTGCAGGTGCGATAGGCATCGGGGCTGGTGGCGTCTTTCGCGCACAACTGCGCGTTCTTCAGTAGGGCAAGGCGCTGGGGATAACTGCGTAACTCCCAGTCACGACGGGCCTTGAACAATGCCTGCTTCTGGACTTGGGTGAGCTGAAGCCTCTGATCAGGTGGGCCAGGGCGACGGACTTCCGCCTGACCACTACTGACCAGAAATGCAGCAGCAGCCAGCGCCACGCAAGGGGCCAAGATCAGCCGTTGCCAACGTTGTGCTGGGCTCATCAATGCCGGGGATCTGAGTGCATTCAGCATGGCGGACGCGATGCAGTGAGATCTAACGCACTCACCCGCAAACCATGACCGGATCTGACTGAAGATCCGGCACGACGGGGTGCGACAAGATCTCGCACAATCGAAACCGATGCCCCTGGGATCGCCTCGACCGTCATGCCAAGACCTCCAATCACAGCACCCGCCCCGCTGGGCGTGGTGGGACTCGGCGCCTTGGGCTTACCGATGGCCATCAACCTGCTCAGGGCGGGCTACAACTTGCGGGTGCACACCCGCAGCCGCAGCGCTGAGCACCACCCGGATTTACAAGGCGCGATCGGCTGTGCATCACCGGCCGACGTGGTCCAAGGCTGCCAAGCGCTTCTGATCTGCGTCAGCGACGACGCAGCAGTGGAAGACGTGCTGTGGGGAGCACAGGGAGCAGGACCAGCCCTCGCAGAAGGAAGCCTGGTGGTGGACTGCTCCACCATCAGCCCAGCAACTGCACAGGCCATGGCCCAGCGGCTGAAGGTCCGTGGCGTGCACGCCCTGGATGCACCCGTGACGGGCGGCACCGAAGGCGCCCAAGCAGGACGTCTCACTGTGCTCTGCGGCGGAGACGCTGAAGATCTGGCACGGGCTCGCCCGCTACTGGAGGTGATTGGTGACGCCATCCACCACTTCGGAGCTGTGGGGACCGGCCAACAAGTGAAAGCGATCAACCAGGTGCTCGTGGCGGGAAGCTACGCAGCCGTTGCCGAAGCCATCGCCCTCGGACAACACCTGCAGCTACCGATGGACGAGGTGGTGCGTGCCTTGAAGCAAGGGGCTGCCGGCTCCTGGGCCCTTGAGCACCGTTCAGCGGCGATGCTCACCGACCACTACCCCCTTGGTTTCAAACTATCGCTGCATCACAAGGACCTCGGCATCGCTCTCGATGCCGCAGCAGCAGCCGGACTGACCTTGCCGATCACAGCAGCGGTGCGCGATCAGGAGCAAGCACTGATGGCGCAAGGGCTCGGCGATGCCGATGTCTCGGCACTCAGAAGGGGACTGCCGACACCCAACCACGGGCCAACAACCTGACGCCTTAGCTATCCAACTGGCTGCGGTCCCGCACCACCCGCACCTGCTTGGTGACTGTGATCACACCATCGGGATGCACCAAAGTCGCCGCCCAGGTTTGCACGCCGGGCTGGAGAGGAGCCTGAACCGACTTAAACAACCCACCACCTCCCAGGGGTTCAAGCGGAATGGTCGGATTGGCTTGGGCACGCACCTGGCCAGGGGTCAAGGCGGTCAGACCTCCGGCCAGCAGCGCCTGGCCCAACGGCTCATCCAGCACCACATCCACGTCGTAACGACTTCCGATCAACACCGTGTCGGGAATGAGCAACGTCACCGGCAACTCCCCTTGGGCATGGACCAGCAGAGACTGATCCTTCAACACCTCCTGACCTGTAATTCGCCCCGCATCCGTACTGAGCGCCAATGTTTGATTCGCCGTCAACGCGAACTGCAATCCGTTGTTATTCATCCGGCCTTCCACACGGACTGCTACAGGCAGGCGTCCATCCGGGAGAGGGTCTTCCGCGCTGAGCTGCCAACGGGCATTGGGGAAACTCTCCGTAAAGCGACGCAACCGCGGCGCCCATTGCTCCCATTGCGCTGGTACCAGCAAAGCCTCCAGGGCTGCCTGGTCGGCAGTATTCAAAGCCTGCTCAAGGCCCATCACCAGATCCGATGGCGGCGGGGCAGCCTGCACAGGTGACTGGACACCGACCATCACAGCCACGGGAGCACTGAGCGCGAGCAACGCCCCCATCCACCCTGCGCTGAGAGAACGACGAAGGCCCTGTTGGGTTCTTGCACGGCCAGTGATCAAATCGAGGTGCCACACGCCGTTGGTTCCAAGCTTCGCTCTTAAGTTAAAGCGCCTCTTGATGCCTGCCCGCTGCCATGTCACGGCTTCTCATCGCCGCCAGCGGCACCGGCGGCCATTTGTTCCCTGCCCTCGCGGTTGCCGAAGCCCTACCCGCTCACTGGCAAACCCGCTGGCTTGGGGTACCGGATCGACTCGAAACCTCACTCGTGCCCGAGTGCTATGGCTTAGCCACCGTCAAGGCTGGTGGTCTGCAGGGCAAAGGCTGGCGCAAAGTCCTGCAACTCATCCAGCTGATTGCTGCCAGTCGCGACGTGCGCCGACTGATCCGCCGCAGCGGCAGCGACGTGGTGTTCACCACCGGTGGTTACATCGCAGCACCGGCGATTTTGGCCGCCCGCTGGTGTGGCGTGCCTGTGGTGCTGCATGAATCCAATGCCATCCCCGGGCGGGTGACACGACTGTTGGGCCGCTTCTGCACTGAGGTCGCTGTTGGACTACCAGCCGCAGCCGAACGCATCCCAGGCAGCCACCCACGCGTGACGGGCACTCCCGTACGCCGCAGCTTTCTAGGCCCCCAAGCGTTACCAGCCTGGGTGCCCCAGGGGGCTGGACCGTTGCTGGTGGTGATGGGCGGCAGTCAGGGAGCCGTTGGCCTCAATCAAATGGTGCGTGCCGCCCTGCCCAACCTGCTGGCCGCCGGTTGCCGTGTGGTGCATCTGAGCGGCAGCAACGACCCTGAAGCCGGCAGCCTGCAACACCCAAAGCTGGTGGAACTCGCCTTTAGTGATGCCATACCAGGGCTGCTGCAACACGCCGATCTCGCCATCAGCCGGGCGGGTGCAGGAAGCCTGAGCGAGCTGGCGGTGACTGGCACCCCGACGGTGCTGGTGCCTTTCCCGCAGGCCGCCGACCAGCATCAAGAGGCCAATGCCGCCTGTGCCGCCGCGCTTGGTGCCGCCGTCATCGTGCATCAACATCGGCCGGAGCACACGGTGCTACTGCAAACCCTTTGGCGCCTACTCGGGCCACGCCTACGCGGCTGCGCCCCAACCGTCGATCCACTCGTGGACATGCGCGCTGGCATGGAGCAACTGGCCGTGCGGGATGCTGAGCACCAACTCGTCACCATCCTCGAAGGATTGGCCGATCAAACCAAAGGCTGACGCTCCAGCTCCTGACGCAAGGCGCGAACAATCCGGCGGTTATTGGCATGGCTTTGCAAACCAATGCGCAACCAGCACTCCCCCAAACCTTGAAAAGAACGGCAATCGCGGAGCAACACCCCTCGCTGCATCAAGCGTTCCCGTAGAGCCAGCAACGAGGCGCTGCCCTCAAGCAACAAAAAATTCACACTGCTGGGATGGGCTGAAACCCCGGGCAAGCCATTGAGTTGTGCCCGCAGCCATGGTTCTTCTCGCTGCACCCAAGCATGCACGCGAGCCATCCAACGCATCAGCCCTGGCCGATCACCGATCACCGCCGCCCCTGCGGCCAAAGCCAGCCCGTTAACACTCCAGGGATCCCGCCACGCCATCCAACGGTGCAGGCGCTGGGGTTGAGCAACGGCATACCCCAAGCGCAACCCGGCGATGGCGAACAACTTGGTGAGACTGCGAATCACCACAAGATTCGGATGCGCTGCCACCAATGGCATCAGCGACTGAACTTCCCCCCCTGGCACCAAGGACAGAAACGCTTCATCGCAGATCACCAGCGCATAGTGGGGCAGAAGCTGTTCCAGTGAGGCACGATCCCAAAGCTGTCCCGTTGGGTTGTGGGGATTGGTGATCCACAAGCAACGCTCCAAGGACGATGCTGCTGCACGAGTTGGGCCCAGCGGGAAAGGTTGCGGCCAAGCATCCGCCCAGGCCAGCGGCAACGGCCTCGCCTCCCACACACCCTGCCAACAGCGCAGAGCACGGGCGTAATCCGCAAAACCAGGCTGGGGGAGCACACTGCAGCCCATAGCGGTGGCATCACGGGCTGCCCAAGTGAACAATTCAGCCGCCCCGTTGCCCGCAAGCACAGCATCCGGATCCACACCATGATGGGCAGCGAGGGCACAACGCAATTCCGCCTGACTGCGGTCGGGATAGTCGCGCAATGCACTGCCACCAATCGCCTGCACCAAGGCACGACGCAGCGAACGGGGAGGCCGAAAGGGCACTAAGGACGCACTGGCATCCAGCAGACACCGCGGATCACAGCCCAAACGGCGTGCCTCAGCGATGAGATTGCCTCCATGGGGAGGAGCCGGGCTGACCACAGGCTGACGCTCCATCACCACATCTTGATGCTCGACGAAAACGATGAGAAGCGATAGAAACGAATCAATGGCGCTCATCACCATGGCAGCTTTGGGCTACCGCTTGATCTTGGTTGCAGCGCTGACCGCGCCTGCGACCTGGGCATCGCAGGCCCAGGCCAATGACAACCTGCTCACCCTGTTGCAACACAAGCGTTGCCCGCAGTGCCGCCTCGCGGATGTGGATTTGGTGCACGCTGATCTGCGGGATGCCGATCTCAGTGGGGCCGGTTTGCAACGCGCCAACCTCAGCCAAGCCCGACTGGATGGGGCCGACTTGAGCGGAGCAAATCTCAGTTTCACCAGTCTGCGCGGCGCCTCCCTCAGGGGTGCCAATCTCGAAGGAGCAAAGCTTTATGGCACAGACCTGCGGGGTGCCGACCTGGGGGGAGCCAAATTAGAAGCCAATGCGTTGGTAGCAACGCATTGGCAAGGAGCGAAGGCGATCAGCAAAGACGTCCATAGCCATGCTGTGCTGCATAACGCCGGCGTGGATGCGGCGCAGTCGGGCCAATGGCCTCAAGCCGAAAATTTTTTCAGCGCAGCGATTGCCCGTGATCCCCGCAATCCACTGAGTTGGGTGGCTCGAGGAATTAGCCGCAGCGAGCAGGTCAAAGATGATGCTGCAGCAAGTGATTTTCGCTATGCGGGATCACTCTTTGAGAACTCTGGCGACACTCCAACCTCCCAGCAACTGTTTGAAGCCGCGGAAACAATCGAAAACAGGCAGTATCAAATTAAGAAGCCCAAATCTGGCAATGGTTTAGGGAGCCAAGCCCTCAACGCAATGATTGGGGCTGCTCAAGCCTTAGCGCCGCTCGCACTCAAAGCTCTCGTCCCCCTAGGCCTAGGGCTATAAAGCCAACAGACCTAAGGGGGAACGGCCTGCATCAGCCGGCACTAAGGAACAATCACAGCAGATCGTGACGGTGCTGCAGTAAACCCAGTCAATTAGCGGGTAGTGGGCAGAGAAGATCGATAACCATAGCCATAGGCACTTCCCTCATCATCAAGGATACGTGGAGTTACAAGCACAATCAGTTCTCGCTTTTCACGCCTACCGTCCGTATTGCGGAAGAATTGACCAACAAAGGGGATGTCTCCCAATATGGGCCATTTTTTGACTTCCCGAATATCAGCCTCTGATATTACGCCAGTCAAAACAAGCGTTTGCCCGTCTCTCACTCTCACGCTGCCAGTATCAAGCCGTCGAACACTTAATACATTGACTGGACCGCAACCTGGAACTTCAACAGCATCAGTTATAGCGGAAATTGTAGGGGACATTGTAAACGTAACAAAGCCATTGTCATCAATTTTTAAAATACGAGCACCAAACGATAGTCCGGCAGTATCAAACTGAGCCTCGCATACAGAAACAGTATTATCTACATTGCGCTGAACATTATAATTAACAATTGACTGCGAACCAACGGTAACAAACGCTTCGTTAGACCTTGGGCGACCAATTGAAGGAGTAACTAATACTTCGGAGCCACCAGCACCACTAACGCCAACTTCAGCACCTCCTTCAATAGCATCTGGATTTTCACTTAAAATCAGCGTAGGCGAAGCTAATACTTTTGTCCTATTCGACTTTATCAATGCATCAATATTAATTGAATTAGTATCATCAGTGTTTCGCGAGGACCCAATATCAACAGAAACCGACGGATTGGCTCCACCTAAGCCGCTCTCAATAATCGTTTGGCCATCACTATATGTAAATTCACTCGTAAATAATGATTCGTCAAGCAAGTTAACGTCTAAAATCTTCACAGACAACGCCACCTGCCGTTGACGAAGATCAATTTGCCTCAAATAACCTTCCGCAACAGCAATGAGCTTGGAATCACCCACCAACGTAATCGTTTGCAGCCTTGAATCAGTTGTTCCTGTTAAACCACGCAATGGACCCACAGGAGCGCTAAAGGATTCAACACTCGTTAATGTTGCTGAGGTTGCTGATGTTGACGCCGAAAGCAAAGAACCAAAAATACCCTGAGCTCCAGAGGAAGTTGGTGAATTTCTAGAGGAAGTTGGTGAATTTTCAGTGGTGGTTACACTAGTAATATTGACCTTGTTAATCGAAGCCCCTAAGCTGGCTAAATAATCAGCTGCGGAAGCTGCACTCGCTTGATTCAATCGATACACCTTTGAGATCTGAGTGCCAAACGTCTTAGAAGCTGCAGACTCACCAACAAATAAGATATTGCCATCTAAGCGTCCCTGGAGACTGGAAGCCAAAAGGATTCCATTGACAGCTCTGGCATACGTCTCATTCTGAAACGACATCGACACCGGGCGTTGAACTGGTGAATCGCTGTTTGAATCAGTTGTTGAATTTGAATCAGTTGTTGAATTAGTGTTCGACGTGGCTCGCGTAGAGGTCTTCTCTGATTGATCCTCCCCGATATAAACAAAGCCATACCCTCCCAATCGAGCCAACGACATCAAGGCATCTTTCGCTGGCGCATTATTAAGGGTGAGCGTCACCGGAGGGCCACTTAGATTCACAAAACTGCGGTTCTGCAGCACCATGGTTCCCACCGCCAGATCTCCGAGCGGAGGTGCCACAGCCCGGGGGCGCAGGGGTGGGGCATAACGCACCTGCGGCACCCGGCCAAGGCCATTGCGATCGAGCTGAGCAGCCTGAAGCTGGGGAGTTCCCAACTCTGCAAAGGTGAGGATCAGATTGCGGCCATCAGCACTGACGACAGGGTTCTTGAGGGTCTGACCCTGCACCGGTCGAACGATCAACTGATAACGATCACCAACGCCCCTGAGCGACACGGCATCAATGCCCAGTTCTGGCACGCTGAGGCTCTGGGGCCCATGCATGAGTTCTGGCGTTCCTTGCGTCCGCAACTCGCCTTCCCACACACCGTTATCCAGGCGCTGCTGAAGCTCAGGCCTTTCACCCACACCTTCCAGCACCACCTCCAAGTCTTTGGCCTGACGCCGCAAAGTGAGCTGCAAGCTGCCCTGTCGCTGACTTTGCGCCCGGGCAACACCACTCCCGAACTGATTCAGCACCGCACCATCAAAGGTGGCCGCCCCTAGGGCGAGGGCCACCATTCCGGAGGTCAGGCGCAAGGGAGACAACATGGACACTCCACCAACAACACTCAACAACTAAATGCTAACGACCCCCTCCGGGATCAACCAGCAAAGTCGTCGTGAAAAGACAAGGATTTCGAAGCTTGGTTCCCTGACAAGGCCAAAGGAGGCTCAGCTTGCGCATCTGACGAAATTTTATTAAAGAATGTCAGACGCAATGACAGACGAGTCAACGAAGGATTGATGAGGTTTTTATTAGAATACTTATTATCCGTCTTGCCCTTAATCACCTTAAGAGCCAGATCACTGGCTTGAACAGTTAATCGCTGCGACTCCATGCGACGCAAAAAAGCTTTAATGTTATTAAAAGGTCCTAAAGCTTCCAACAAAATGCTGGATTTAACGTAGCCCAGTTCCAAGAAGGGATCTTTAGGCAGCTCAGCGTCAGGACGGGATGATGTCGACGCAGAGTCTTCAAGAACAACAACAGGGTCGGCCGGAACAGGCTCATAACTGACGATGTCGACCCCGGTGGCACCTGCCTCACGACTGAGCTGGGCCATGAATGTTTGAATCTGTTCAGGGGTAGCAATCAGATCAACAAGCAACTCTTGCCGACGCTCCTGCTTTCGCACATCAGTGCGCGTCGTTGTCAGCTGGCTCTGCAGCTGTGGCAAACGCGATTCCTTGTCTTTTAGTTCATCCAGGCGAGCCTTTTGGTCTTGCGTCCGCCAATAGCGGGGAATGCCGTCCACAACGACCAATCCCACAGCAACAAGAGCTGCCAAAAGCACAGGAGCTCCCACTAAAATCCGTTCCCGAGTCAGGCGACGACGCCAAGTGGGAAAATTTGAACTGAGATTCGTCATAGCTCCACTCCTTCACGCTGTAACAACTGCAGTCGTTTCATCATCCCCTCAGCCCCTAAAGCTCGCAATTGCTCGAGCGAAGGGGTCGCAGCGGGATCTAATGTCCAAGTCAGTTTAAACTCATTCTTATCCGCAACCCTGACCACCTTCACACTATTGGCTTGGGTTCCAGGCAAATTTTTTAATGCCAAGGCCATAGCATTAATTCGCTCCAGTGGACCAGGGGTCGAGGAAGTAGTAGCCACAAGACCCTCAAGGTCGATGACATTGCCTTGGACAGCCAAATCCTTGATCTGAATGCCCATCGGCGTGTTCTGCACCAATTGCTCGAGCAACGCCGATCCGGAACTCACGGCAACCAGTTGATTGGCAATCACTTGGTTATCTGTCTTAAGACTGCTCAAGCGGGCCGACAGTTTGTTCAATTGCAGCTTTGTCGCCCGCATCTGCTGCTCCACCGGCTCAAAAGCCTTCAACTGCTGAGTTTGAAAACCCTCATGCAAACCAAGACCAACCAGACAGATCCCTGCAACGGCCAGCACACCACCGCCAACAATGGCCCCTTGGGTTAGCGACTGATTACCCGCATGCAGCACGGGTGTCGGAGCTGGCAACCCCAGCTCAGGACGGTAGTCCTCCAACAGATCCAGTCCCTGACCACCCGCCAAAGCCAGAGTCATCAACGGATCCGCTTGGGGATCCACCGTGCCTCCCTGCAAAGGAGAACGCCCCAGCACGGGGCCCTCCACCGTCGCCGCTAGCCAACCCAGCCACTGCTCATGATCCTCCGCATGGGCCGTAATCCACCAGTGGCGTGCCCAGCGGGACTGGTCGCCGGCATAGCCAGGGCGTTCTTCCCAGGCCGCCAACATCGCCTCTAAACCATCCCGAAACGCATCAGCACGAGACAAGGAAGGATCCAGCTCTTCGTCGCTGAGCCAACGATCCAGCTCTGGATAACCTTCATCCATCAGCAATACGCGCCAACCGCGCTTGGCACGAATGAGCCACACCACCTCCTCTGGGACGTGATCAAAGGCAGCACGTAACCCGCGCCAGGCAGCTGCCATCAGCCAATCCACCCGGTGGAGGCTAATGTCAGCTGCTTCGACCACAGCCACCCAGGCCTGCAGCATCAACCTCTGAGTCCCAACCAACATGGAGGCCGGCTCAGCTTTGCCTGTCTTCGTGAACGCGAGGTAGGCATCGTCGAGACCAAAAGGCCAGCCCAAGGACAAGCCTTGCTGACGCACCATCGCGACATCCAAACCTCTCAGATCATCGCCAGGACCGCTGCCTGCCAACCGGCGCCACTGGCATGACTCCAGAGGCAGCAGCAGCTCGAGATCCACCGCTGAAGGAGTCAGCCCGCAGTCGAGCAGGAGATCAGCGCAAAAGTCGCCCAAGGCCTGGCGCTGCATCGGCAGACCGGCCTGACAAAGATCGGCAGGAAGATCCGCTCGACGCCAGTATTGTTCCTCATCTTGACGCCAACTCAAGGTGAGGGTGTCGCCCTGCACCGCCATCTGCACTAATTGCCTGCGGAAGAGGTCCCGCGACAATCCATCCAGACGACCCAGTACCGGGACATTATCAATGAGTGCAGCCAGATCCAAGAGTTCAGCCAGCGCCAATGGTTGAATGCATCCTTAATCGCAGCGTATCAACTATCGCCAAGGTACGCCGCTACCCACCGCATCGCGGAGGTGACGGAAGCCATGCTGATCCAGCTGACGACTCAAACCCTGGAGGATTCGGGGCACCAAATCAGGTCCCTGGAAAATCCATCCAGTGTAAAGCTGAATTAATGAAGCCCCTGCGGTAATGCGCTCCCAGGCCACTTCCGCTGAATCAATACCGCCCACACCGATCAGCGGCAACGACGGACCAGCTGTCGCCCGCAACCGGCGCATCACCTCCAAAGCCCGATATCGCAATGGCGCGCCACTGAGGCCACCGGCCTCATCCGCCAAACGGCGACCGGTTTGGGCCACCACGCGCTGCTCCATCCCCAACCGATCCAAGCTGGTGTTCACCGCAATCACACCAGCCAGACCCTCTTCATAGGCCAGGCGCGCAGTCGCATCAATCGCTTCATCGTCGAGATCGGGAGCAATTTTGACCAAAAGAGGCGGACAGGCGGGTAAACGCCGCAGCCGCTCCACCAGCCGGCGCAATTGGGCGGAATCCTGCAGATCCCGCAGCCCAGGTGTATTAGGAGAACTGACATTGATCACGGCATAATCCGCCAGCGGCGCCAGTAACTCCAAAGACGAGGCGTAGTCGTCGGGAGCCAACTCCAGACTGGTGATCTTGGATTTGCCCAAATTGATTCCCAACACCGCCGGGCGTTGTCCAGGAGGCGGCAACATCTGACGCTCAAGCGTGCGCAGCATCGCTGCAGCACCCCCATTGTTGAAGCCCATGCGGTTGAGAGCCGCCTGCTCCGCCGCCAAGCGAAACAAACGGGGGCGGGGATTACCGGGCTGGGCATGCCAGGTGACGGTGCCCACCTCAGCAAATCCAAAGCCGAAACGATCCCAGAGGCCAGCGGCCACGCCGTTTTTATCGAACCCAGCTGCCAGACCCACCGGATTGCTGAAGCGGCAACCAAATAACACTTGCTCCAAGCGGAGGTCTTGATGCTGCAACTCAGCACCCACCCCATCGAGCACGGTGGAGATCCCCGGCCAGGTCCGGCGCAGGCTGGCCTGACCCAAGGCCGTGAGGGCGGCACGACTGAACTGCTCAGCGTCGATGCCCTCGTCATTGGCCAGCACTGGACCAAACCAACGCTGATAAAAACCCCCGGCAAGCTTGCGTGTGGGCTCAGCCATCGCCCGCCTCATCGTTCTGCTTTGATCCTGCCGCGTCACGGTGCAACCGCCAGCGGCTGCCCCCATCGATCGGTTGCACCTCCCAATCACGCCAGCGCCAAGCCCTCTGATGTCGACCCAACTTGGAAAGCGGTTGCTCCACCAACTGCGCCAGCTCCATCGCCGTCAGCCCGTAGCCACCCCTGGCCAAACGATCCGCCAGCTCCAGGCGCGTCAGCAACCGCTGCAGAGCTGGAGGTGCGGGGTCGTGCTTGTCTGCTGGCTGGCTGATCACCTCCACCACCGGGGCGTTAGGTGTTGCGCCAGAGGCCACCCGCTTGTAAGCGCCAGTGCGCTCCCCTGCCGTGACCTCACCGCTCTGGAGCGGTACGGGCTGTTGACCGCGTGAAAACGCCACAGCGATCTGATCCACCCGTTCGTTATCGGGATCGCCACTGTGTCCTTTCACATAGGCCAAGGGCACATCATCCAGCCGAGCTTGATCGAGGGCCTGCCAAAGGTCTTGGTTCAGCACCGGTTTCCCGGCCGCAGTTTTCCAACCCTTGCGCTTCCATCCCTTCATCCAAGAGCCCAGCCCATCGATCAGATACTTGCTGTCGGTGCGCAGGCGTAGGTCGGGATGGCGAGGCAATTGCTGAAGCCGCTCAAGCACCGCCAAAGCAGCCTGCAACTCCATCCGATTGTTGGTGGTGGCGGGATCAAAGCCACCGAATTCCTCTACGCTGCCGTCTTCGTAACGCAGCAATGCACCCCAGCCGCCCGGCCCCGGGTTGCCACTGCAAGCACCATCCGTGGCGACTGCCACCACCCGTCCGTGGCCCTCAACCATTGGTTTCTTGACGCCAGGTTCGGTAAAACACAAATTCGTTGTCTTGAGGGAGATCAGCCATGCCGCGAACCCACCCCGAACGGCCGCGGCAGCAGCCCCGCAAAACAGGGCAAATCGCAGCCCTCATTGCCCTCGCTAGCGGGGCACTGGCAGGCATTCCGCTCGCTGCCGCCAATTTGTTTGACAGTGATCCCGTCGACAAAGAACGCTTCGCGGTTTTGGCCCAAGCGGTCGGCGAGGACCGTTGGAAACTTCTGGTGCTGGAGCAGATCAAAGCGCGGCCGCTGTGCTGGGAAGAACGAAACGATGGGTTAGTCAAACCCTCCCTCAATCAATTTAACTTCGCTGGCGTTTGTCGCCGTTATCTCGATAGCAACGGCTATTCACTACGCACTGGCGAATCCGATATGGCGGCTTCATTTCGCCTCAAAGTCGAAGCTGACAGCCGCGGACTCTCTCTATTCGCGATCGACAGCAAGCGCAATCAGACCTTACTGATCGCACGCAGCACAGATAATCGGCGCGATCGCAATGCCTTCGTTCGCTTTGACTTAGAACCGGATTGGCATCTTGAGCGCCGGAGCTACCGCGGGCGCGCGCTCAACCATGTTTATTTTGCCCATCCTGATTCGGCTGAGGTGCAACTTGCCCGGGTTCAGCAGAGAGAGACCAGTGCCTGGTTCGCGATGTCTCCCCCGCCTCCACCCTCCAACGTGAGCATGGGTGTTGGCACTTCCGGGCCCATTCGCTTGCAGGTGATTCCCTTCCGCCCCTAAGCAGAATCCATCGAAAAAAACCGGTTGCTCCCCGAGGGAACAACCGGTGCAAACAACAAGGCAAAGTGCCGGAGACCCCCCCGGCGCGGCGATCACTTGAGAGTGACCTTGCCACCTGCCTCTTCGATGGCCTTTTTGAGGGCCTCGGCTTCGTCCTTGGAAACACCTTCCTTGACGGCCTTAGGTGCAGCCTCGACAAGAGCCTTGGCATCACCCAGGCCCAGGCCGGTGGCTTCACGGACAGCCTTGAGGACCTTGATCTTGGCGGAGGCTTCGAAGCCGTCCAACACAACATCAAATTCGGTCTTCTCTTCGGCAGCCTCACCGCCACCAGCAGCAGCGCCAGGGGCAGCCATCACGACGCCAGCAGAAGCGGCGGCGGACACACCAAAGGCCTCTTCAATCTGCTTGACAAGCTCGGAAGCTTCAAGCAGGGAGAGCGTCTTCAGTTGCTCAAGAATTTGGTCGGTAGTAGCAGACATGGTTGGGAATCAGCAACAGATCAAAAAAACAGTCGGGTCGAAGACGATCAGCTGTCGCCGGATTCGGCGTGCTGCTTGAGCGCCCGAGCAAGACCGGAGGGAACCTCGTTGATGCCCACAGCCACCTTGGTGGCCACTGCGTTGACGGCACCGGCGATCTGGGCCATGAGCACTTCCTTGGAAGGAAGGTCACCAATGGCTTTGATCTCGGCCTGAGACAGGAGCTTGCCTTCGAAAAGGCCACCCTTGGTTTCAGACTTCTTGGTCTCCTTCTGGAAAGCCTGAACGGCTTTCACAGCACCACCAACATCGCCTTTCACAAGGACGAAAGCGTTAGTGCCGCTCAGAAGTGAGTCGAGATCCGACCAAGCACTGTCACCATCAATGGCACGGCGCATCAAGGTGTTTTTGGTCACCTTGCACACACCGTTGCTGGCCTGCAGACGGGTCCGCAGATCAGACATTTCCTTGATGGAAAGACCCTGGTAATCCAGGACCAGTGCCATTTC
>JBMHDE010000012.1:0-10823 GCA_049889555.1 Synechococcus sp.
ATCAGGGCAGACGAACCGAAGTTCAACCCGCTTGATCACCTGCTGTCTTGGGCCGGGCGCGTGCCCGTCTGGCTTTCGCCAGCTCACAAACCTACAACAAAGCCCTCCACCGAAGTGGAGGGCAGAGGTTGAGCCCATGGGGCTCGGCCGGATCAGCCTTCCTGGGCGATGTCCTGCAGTGCAGCGATATCCACTTCCACGGAGGGACCCATGGTGGAGGTCACATACAGGCTCTTCCAGTAACGGCCCTTCGCACCGGAGGGCTTGTTGCGGTCGATGGTTTCCTGCAGGGTCTTGAGGTTGTTCAGCAGAGCATCCGCAGAGAAGCTCGCCTTACCGAAACGCACGTGCACGATGCCGGTGCGATCAGCACGGAATTCAAGTTTGCCGGCCTTGAATTCGTTGATGGCAGCAGCCAGATCCGTGGTCACCGTGCCGGGCTTGGGGTTGGGCATCAAGCCACGGGGGCCGAGCACACGACCCAGCTTGGCCACCTTGGGCATCATGTCGGGGGTGGCGATCAGCAGGTCGAAGTCCATCTCGCCTTTGGCGATGGTGTCAACCAGATCGTCATCACCAGCCAGTTCAGCACCGGCAGCTTTGGCTTCAGCCACCTTTTCACCGCGGGTGACAACGGCGATGCGCACGGTCTGACCGGTGCCTTCAGGCAGGGCCACGGTGGTGCGCAGCTGTTGGTCGGTGTACTTGGGGTCAATACCAAGACGCGCGTGAGCTTCGATCGTTTCGTCGAACTTGGCGTTGGCGTTTTCCTTGACGATCTTGATGGCGTCAAGGGGTTCGTAGGCGCGGTCTTCGATCTTGGTGACGAGACTGGCCAGACGCTTGGAGAGTTTGGGCATGTCAGATGTGGGGTGCAGGCGACCGAGATGGTCTCCCCCAATGGGGTGAACGGATTACGGAAAACGCGGAGGCGCTGCGTGCGTCAGTCGCTGATGGCGACGCCCATGTTGCGGGCGGTGCCTTCAATGACACGCATGGCCGACTCAACGCTGGTGCAGTTGAGGTCGGGCAGCTTGGTCTTGGCGATTTCCTCGAGCTGGGCGCGGTTGATTGAACCAACGCTTCCCTTGGCGGACTCACCGGAACCCTTGGCAATGCCAGCGGCTTTGGTGATCAGCACCGAGGCGGGAGGCGTCTTGGTGATGAAGGTGAAGCTGCGGTCTTCGAAGACCGAGATCTCCACCGGAATCACGAACCCGGCCTTGTCCTGCGTACGGGCGTTGTATTCCTTGCAGAACGCCATGATGTTGACCCCGTGCTGACCGAGGGCAGGACCCACGGGCGGTGCAGGGTTGGCTTTGCCGGCCTGAAGGGCCAGCTTGATCACAGCTACGACTTTCTTGGCCATCGGCTAGCGGGGTTGGACATCTGCGGATCACCTGACCTTCAGGGCAGGTGCGGCGAAGTGGCGAACCACCTCTAAGGCCGCCCTCCACAGGGAGACGGCCGCCGCGGGGTCAGCCTTGCTTGCTGACCTGAGAAAACTCAAGCTCGACAGGGGTTTCTCGGCCAAAAATGGCGAGCAAAGCCTTGAGTTTGCTGCGCTCGCCGGAGACTTCGATCACTTCGCCTTGGAAGTCTTTGAAGGGGCCAGCAGTGACCAGAATCTGATCGCCCTCGGCGAGATCGACCTTGACCACGGTCTTCTTTTCGGCGGCCCGCTTAAAGATGCGATCCACCTCCGACCGGCTGAGAGGGCGGGGCTTGATGTGGCCGCGCGCCTTGCCTGTGGCACGACGGTCTTCAGCACCAACGAAGTTGATGACATTGGGCGTGCTGCGCACCGCCATCATCGTCTCTTCATCGAGCACCATGCGAACAAGCACATAGCCAGGAAAAACCTTTTCTTCCGTGGCCTGGCGACTGCCATCTTTTTTAATTTTGACCGCCGGCGTCTCGGGGATTTCGATCTCAAGAATGCGGTCACTGACCGCCAAAGTGACGGCCCGCTGCTCAAGGGTGGCCTTCACCTTTTTCTCGCAGCTGGACGCCACCTGTACCGCGTACCAGCGAGCCACAGATGTGCGGGCGGCTGACGATACTGTGCCCACCTCACCCTCATTCGGTGCAGGCAGGTCGAGCACATCAGCACTCTGGGCAGTGAGATCGACGTCAGACACGGGCTAAGGAATTAGAAAAAACGTAAAAGCAAGACCAACGGATCACCAGATGCATCCGGCGATCAACGGAACACTTGGGTGGCCGACCAACTAAAGAAGCGACTGACCGAGGCAATCGCCGCTGCCGACAGGCCCACCATCAAGATCACAGCGATTGATTCACTGAACAACTGCTGGCGGGTGGGCCAAACCACAAGCTTGAGCTCCGCCAACGTGGCTGCCAAAAACCCGCCCTTCCGGCTCTCGCCGGATGGCGCCTGAGGCGTTGTTGCTGCTGTGTCCTCGGAAGTGGGGGTGGTCACGGATCCTGGGCCGGTGCTGACGACGATGCTGAACACACCTGCCAGCAAACGATCACCATACCGGATGCCTGTCTCTTCAAGACTCAGCGGCGAATCGGAAGGGATCAGCTGCCGCATCACCGGCCATGACCCTCACCGCTGTTGCACCGGCAAAACGCTCCTCCAACAGTTCAGTGGCCAAAGGGTTCTCCAGGTGGCGACGCAGAACTCGACGCAGCGGACGAGCACCGTATTCGGGCACATAACCAAGCTGGGCCAGGGCCCGCACCACTGGAGGCTCCACCTGCAGCTCTAGCCCTTGCTCGGCCATCAGCGTCGACAGATCCGCCAGCTGCAGACGCACAATCCGCTCCAGATCATCGACCCCCAGAGGGCGAAAGCGAATCACTTCATCAATCCGATTGAGAAACTCCGGCCTGAACTGACGACCGAGGGCGTCATCCACCTGGGTCGTCAGCGTTTGCGCCAAAGCAGCCTGATCGGCCCCGTCCTCCTGGGCCTGACGGGCATTGTCGAGAATGGCTCTGCTGGCCAAGTTGCTCGTCATCACGACCACCGTGTGACGGAAATCGACCGTGCGGCCCTGGGAGTCGGTGAGACGGCCGTCATCGAGCACCTGCAGCAACACATTGAACACATCCGGATGGGCTTTCTCCACCTCGTCCAGCAACAGCAAGGCATAGGGACGACGTCGCACCGCTTCCGTGAGCTGACCGCCTTCCTCGTAACCGACATAACCAGGAGGCGCCCCGAGCAAGCGAGCCACGGCATTGCGTTCCATGAACTCGCTCATATCCAGACGCACCAAGGCCTCGTCTTCATCGAAGAGCAAAGCTGCCAACGCCTTAGCCAGTTCCGTCTTGCCCACACCCGTCGGCCCGAGGAACAGAAAGGAGCCCACAGGCCGGCGAGGATCTTTCATGCCCGCCCGAGCACGCCGAATGGCTGCCGCCACTGCCTGCACCGCCTCCGGCTGACCAATCACCCGCTCACCGAGATTGGTGTGCAGCTCCAAGAGTTTCTGTCGTTCACCCGCCAACAGACGCTGCACAGGGATGCCAGTCCAGCGGGCTACGACATCCGCAATATCGCCAGCTTCCACCTGTTCCCGCAGCAATGCCGTACCTGCAGCCTGCGCCTCGGCCAAGGTCTGCTCCAAGGCATCGCGGCGCTGCTGCACACGATGCAACTGGTCGTATTCCAGGCGCGCAGCTTCCTCAAAATCACCGCTGCGTTCGGCCTCAGCCATGGCATGACGCAGGGTTTCATCGTCCTGGAGAAGTTGGCGGAGCTCCGTCAGCTGGTCCCGTTCCGCCTGCCAGCGATCCCGTAGCTGCTCCAAATGCCTGGAGGCCTCCAAGCGTGCCCGCTGCCATTGCACCCGCTCCACTTCTGGAGCCTGCTCTGCCGCGAGCAAAGACAATTCCACCCGGCGCAGTTCGGCTTCCGCATCCTCCACCACCTGGGGTTTGGAGGTCACATCCATTTTCAACTGAGCCGCCGCTTCATCAATCAGATCGATGGCCTTATCGGGCAAGCAGCGATCACTGATGTAGCGATCCGCAAGGCGCGTGGATGCCACCAAGGCCTCATCGGTGATTGTGACCCCGTGATGCAGCTCATACCGCTCCTTGAGCCCACGCAGGATGTCAATGCTGAGCTCTAACGATGGTTCAAGGATCGGCACCTGCTGAAAACGGCGATGCAGGGCTGGATCCTTTTCCACCGTGCGGTGGTAGTCCTCCGGGGTGGTGGCGGCAATGCAGCGCAGATCCCCACGGGCCAAGGCTGGCTTGAGCAGGCTGCCGGCATCGGCACTGGAGCGATCACTACTCACCACCGTGTGCAGTTCATCAACAAACAGCACCACGCCGGCATCCGGATCGCTGACCTCCGCCAACACCGCCCGCAGGCGTTCCTCAAACTGACCGCGAAATTTGGCGCCGGCAATCAAAGCCCCCACATCCAGCGCCACCAAGCGCAATCCCTGCAACGACTCCGGCACCTCACCAGCGACGATCCTCTGCGCAAGCAGCTCAGCGATGGCGGTTTTGCCAACACCCGGTGCACCAATCAAGACAGGGTTGTTCTTGCCACGGCGGGACAACACTTTGATCAAGCGCCGAATCTCGGCATCGCGACCGATCACCGGGTCGAGCTGCCCCTGGGCAGCTGCAGCCGTGAGATCACGGCCATACAACTGCAAAGCCGTGGGCTCCGCTTGTGGGGCTGGATCCCTGTTAACCAGCTCAGCCGATTGGGGTTCAACCCTGGCCACAGGAGCAGCGGAAGCGGCAACCACCTCCGGCTGTCGCGCCGGCTCCTGGGGGGAGAAGGCTGGCGGCGCGTCAACGGACGAAGCCGTTGCGTTACGCGGAACAGCCGTTGCGTTACGCACAACAGCCGTTGCGTTACGCACAACAGCCGGGGCGTTTCGCTGACCAGAGCGCATCTGACGCACTTCCACCTCCAGCCGATCGGCCGGCAGACCCAAACGCTCAAACATTTCGGCACCGACCCGTGGATCGCGCCCCATGGCAATCAGCACATGGGACACATCAATCAGGCGGGAGCCCCACAGCCCCCGACAACGATCAGCGGCTTCCAATAACTCTTCCAGGTCCTCGCCAATGAACAGCCCATCGCCACGGGCCATGGGTTGTTCAGCCAGAAAACCTTCGAGCCGATCCAGCAACTCCTCGGCATCCAATGGCAGAGCATCCACCAGATCGCGGTAATGGCGATCGCTGAACAACACCTGGAGCAAGTGCTCCACATCCAATTCACCATGGCGCCAACGCCGCGCCACATCTTGAGCGGCGAGGAGTAAATCCCAAGCTTCGTCGCTAAAGCGATCCGGCTCAGCCGTCAGGCTCGAAGGGGGTTCAACGCTGGAGCGGGCCGAAGAGGTCATGGCGTGTTGAACCGTCGCCTAAGCGGCGTCGGAACGGGACGACAGTTGGATTAACTCCACTTTGTAGCCATCGGGATCTTCCACAAAGGCGATCACCGTGTTGCCGTGCTTCATCGTGCCGGGCTCACGAACCACCCGTCCACCCCGCTCCGCAATGGCCTGGCAAGTGCCAACGATGTCTTCGACCCCTAAAGCGATATGGCCGTAGCCATCGCCGACCACGTAGTCCGAGGTGTCCCAGTTGTGGGTGAGCTCCAGCACCGTGTGGTCGCTTTCGGGGCCATACCCGACAAAAGCGAGGGTGAAACGACCCGAGGGGTAATCCTTCCGACGCAGCAGTTGCATTCCCAGCACGTCTACATAGAACCGTAGGGACCGCTCCAGGTCACCGACCCGAAGCATGGTGTGAAGCATGCGCATGCGCAGGGATTCCGCCTGATCACACCGCATGGTGCCAAAGCACACGGAAGAGGGCCGGTCGGAGCATTCCATAGGATCTCTTCATCTTTGACCCGCCACACGTGTTCGACTCCCTCGATCTCGTCATCGACACCATCGTGGCCAGGGAGGTGCTCGACTCCCGCGGCAACCCCACAGTGGAAGCAGAGGTTCTGCTGGAAGGTGGTGCCAGCGGACGGGCGATCGTGCCCAGTGGCGCCAGCACTGGCGCCCATGAAGCCCATGAGCTGCGTGACGGCGGTAGCCGCTATATGGGCAAAGGCGTGACCAAGGCAGTTGATCACATCGAAGACCGGATTGCTCCAGCACTTTGTGGCCTGTCGGCGCTGGATCAGGCCGCCGTTGATTCCACGATGCAGGAACTCGACGGCAGCGAAAACAAATCGAAGTTAGGGGCCAACTCCATCTTGGCTGTGAGCATGGCCACAGCACGCGCGGCCGCCAATGGCGTGGGCCTGCCCCTCTACCGCTATCTCGGTGGGCCGATGGCATCGCTGCTGCCAGTGCCGCTGATGAATGTGATCAACGGCGGCGCTCACGCGGCGAACAGCCTTGACTTCCAAGAGTTCATGCTGGTGCCCCACGGCGCCCCGACCTTCCGGGAAGCCCTGCGCATGGGCACCGAAGTGTTCCACACCCTCAAGGGCCTGCTGCATGACCGCGGCCTCAGCACCTCCGTCGGTGATGAAGGGGGCTTTGCTCCTGACCTGGGCAACATCGAAGCGGGTGATGTGCTGGTGCAAGCGATCGAAAAAGCTGGCTACACGCCTGGGGAGCAAATCTCCTTGGCTCTTGATGTGGCCAGCACCGAATTCTTCAACGATGGCCGGTATGCCTTTGACGGTGGCAGCTTCGACAGTGCTGAGATGGTGGGCCAGCTCGAGCAGTTGGTCAACCGCTTCCCGATTGTGTCGATCGAAGACGGCCTGGCGGAAGACGACTGGAGCGGCTGGAAGCTACTCACCGAGCGGCTCGGCAGCAAGGTGCAGCTGGTGGGAGATGACCTGTTCGTGACCAACAGCAAGCGCCTGCAACAGGGCATTGACCAGGGCGTCGCCAACTCAATCCTGATCAAGGTCAATCAGATCGGCTCCCTGACTGAGACCCTGCAGGCCATCGATCTGGCAGGCCGCTCTGGCTACACCAGCGTGATCAGCCACCGCAGCGGCGAAACCGAAGACACCACCATCGCCGACCTGTCGGTCGCCACCCGCGCCGGCCAGATCAAAACCGGCTCTCTGAGTCGCAGCGAGCGCGTCGCCAAATACAACCAGTTGCTGCGCATTGAAGATGAATTGGGCAACCAAGCCGTCTACGCCGGTGCTGCTGGGCAGGGGCCTCGGGGCAACGGCTGACCTGGGTTGATCTGGAGCCAACCAGCAACTAAAGGTCCAGCTGATCACACCACAAACGACCGGTCAGCAAGCGACCGGTCGTTTGCAGATTCAACGGCCTGAGGTCGATAGCCCTTCGACGCGGGCATCGCGACGCAACTTGATCTGCAGCTGCAACCAACCCAGCCCCACAGGCACACCTGCCGCGGCGGGCACGAGGGCCCACAGCGGACGAGCACTCGCACCCAACAGAGCTGCAGAAAGCACCAGAGCCCCAAGCAAGACCGATTGACTCAGGGCATGCTGCGCAGTCACCATGCGCCGGAATTGACGGTCGGATTCACCCATCCGAATCTGCAGCTGCAGATCCCCCTGTTCCAAGCGTTCAAGGCTTTCGTCTAATCGGCGGGGAATGCCGACGGCTTTGCTACTCAACGCACCCACCTGACGACCCAGCTCGTTAAACAGATCGTTGGGGCCGGATCCACTGGCGGTCATTAGGGGGAGAAGGTAGGGCTTGGCAATGCCAACCAAGCTAAAGCCGGGATCAAGACTGCGGCCCACACCCTCGAACGTGGACAGTGCGCGCATCACAAAAATGAGCTCGACAGGCAAGCGGAAGGGCTGGTCGTACACCAGCTCGTAAAGATCCCCTGACAATTTGTCGATCACATTGGGTGCAAAGGGAGGCGTGAGGGCCTCTTGAAGCATCACGCGCACCAGACGCCGCACAGGACCAACATCAATATCAGAAGCAATCACACCTGCAGCCTGCATCTCCGTCACCAAGCCAGAAGCATCACGAGCCGCCGCCACCCGCACCATCGATCCCAGGCGACGACGGAGTCGTTCTGAGAGCAACCCCATCATCCCGAAGTCGTAGTAGATCAGGGCGCCATCGCTAGCAACCGCCAAATTGCCTGGATGGGGATCGGCGTGGAAAAAGCCGTAACGCACCAACTGCTGGAGATAACTGTCAGCTCCGATCTCCGCCACCGCAGAGGGGTCAATCCCAGCATCGAGCAGCGCCGCACGATCATTGATCTTGATGCCAGGCAAATAGTCGAGGCACAGCACACGACGACTGCTCAGCTCCCAGATCACGCCGGGTACACGAATGCGGGAGTCGTCGAGAAACTGTTGACGGAAGCGAGCGGCATATTGCGCTTCCACCCGAAAATCAAGCTCCCGCAGCAGCACGCGACGGCATTCCTGGGCGATCGCCACCCAGTCGCGACCGCGTCCCCAACTCGGATGGCGTTGCAGCACGGCAGCCACCTGTTGCATCACCTCAAGATCGAGGCGAAACAACCGTTCCAAGCCAGGCCGCTGAATCTTGAGCACCACCTGACGCCCGCTGCGCAGGCTGGCGCGATGGACCTGAGCCAACGATGCCGCCCCGAGGGGCTGCTGGTCGAGATCGATGATCTCAGCGCAGCGCTGACCAAGTTCTTCCTCCAGAACGGACTGGGCCCGCGCAAACGAAAAGGAAGGGACCTTGTCTTGGAGATCAGCCAGTTCAGCCACCCAAGCGGCCGGCAGCACATCAGGACGAGCCGACAGCAACTGCCCGAGCTTGATAAAAGCCGACCCAAGATCCAGCAGCTCAGCCGTCAACCAGCGGGCACGACGCTGCTGGCGCGCAGCGCGCCGTTCGGGTGTCCAACCCCGTGGGTAGGTCCATGGGCGGGCATCCCACCAGAGAGCAACGATTAGGACCAAAACAGATCGCCAGATGCGCAGAGCCCGCCAAGTCCCTCGCAACGGCGCACGCAACCGCAACCGGCCCATCAGCGGCTGCCCCCCATGCGGGTGTTGAGGTCTGCCACCTTGGCCCGCAGACGATCAATCTGCTCCTGGGGAGTCGTGGTGGGAGGAGATGGCTGTGGAGTGTTCTCGGGGTTGGAAGCTTGCGGAGACGCACCACCGTGCTCCAGTCGCTCGGCCTCCGCTTGCACCTCTTCCTGGAAGAGATCCCACTCACGCTGAAGACGTTCCGGCGCGTCCTGAGCGAGCACGGCGACTTCTGCGGCCACCTCGGCCAGACCATGGCCCAAGCGAGCCGCCAAACGACTGACCGTGGCCTTCAGCAGGGCATCAGGGGAAGGCATGGCCTCGTAACTGCATTGAGCTGACTGTGGCAGATCCGCCCCTGTGAAGGAGAACCGAAACCCCCACCCACATGGCCTAAGGGGTGATGGGCGCCGGAGGTGCCAACAGGGCCGGTGTCGTGGCTGACGATGGCAACACGGGGGAAAGCGGCTCCGGCGTCAAGCGCGTCGCCATCTGCTGCTCTTGGCGCTGAGCTTCAGCAGCCAAACGCCGATTGACCAATTCCGCTTCCAACGCCGCCACATCGGCTTGCAACGGCTTCAATTCTCCTGCAAAACGATCCCGCAGCCGCTGCAAGCTCTCGCCAGGGAAGGGTTGTGGATCAAAAACCTGCTGCCGAGGCCCAGACGCACCGGCTTGGATGGCCACGATCCGATGGGTGATACCAAAACCCAACGCAAAACAACTTCCTGCCACCAGGGGGCCAACCCAGAAACGCGGACGGCGCTGAGGCCGACTCACCGAAGCAGGCTGAGTCTCCGGGGGCACGGCAACAGACGCAATAAACCTTGTCATTTTGACAGCCCTGGGCAAGACCATCTCAAGCAACTGCTCTTGGACAAATGAATCGGCCAAGCCGCAAGCGGGACCGCCACGCCCTCAGCAGGGGGAGGGCTAAACCTTTCAACCACAACGGCATCATGAAACAACAATGCTGAGCACAATGCCGATTACTCAGAAATCAACGCAAACCAACTCGCTAAACCAAGGCCAATGTATGGCCTCTTGAGCGATTTTGAAGACCATACTTTCAACCAGCTTTGCCATACCATCTGGACAATCAGTCGTCCTATTGAGACGAACAAATCAATCACCCTGCCTTTAGTACGCGACGCGACATCGATGCTGAATTGATCTTTGCCCAATCTTGCGCAAGGACAATGTTTTGCCTCTGAGCAATACAAGACAAAAAGACCTACGCGCGTAAGCCCATAATGAATCCATGCTGCAGAGGATTCACGAAAGATGCACGAAATCATCCAAACCCATGAACGATCTCGGCTTCATCTTTGGGAGGACGCCCATGAGATCAATGGCGATTCTGCAAAGCGCATAGCCTCCATCAATGGAAACAAAATCCAAGAATCCATTCAGCACGTGCTGTCAGCAACCTGATCACGAAAAGAGCCAGCTCTCTAGAACCCTCACATTCATCAGACTTACAACAACTGGGGTGCTAATTGAGAGTGCCGAGCACCTACTTGCCGACTACGTGGTGTAGTCGGCGTTAAGACAGACGTAACGACAAAACCCTTGCAACTACGTGGTTTTAAAAGAAAATCAGGTGTTGACACACTGTTGACAGTGGTCGAAAGTGGTCGAAATCGCACTGCCCACGGTCTGACCGTTGACAGTCCGTTGACACCCATTGGCCATAGATGTCCTCAACTCAGGGGAAATTCATCCTCGACAAGAAGGACATCCCCGCGGATCCAAACGCCTACGTGTACCGAGACCCCCGACGCGGTGGTGGTCGCTGGTCCCTCTACTTCTATGACCGCGAAACCAAGGAAAGACACCGCCTGGTCCTGAAGGACGGGAACGGTGCATATCCACCGCC
>JBMHDE010000013.1:0-22492 GCA_049889555.1 Synechococcus sp.
TCGTTTCATCACCCCACGCGATGGCCAAGCGCAGGAACCTCAAGAAGGAAAAGCAGGAGCGCAACCGCGCCTACGCCCGCAAGTTCAAGAAGCGCAAGATGCGTAACGACGGCCGTGGTGAAGGTGCTGGCAATGGTGTGACCGGAACAGCGAACAATGGCGGTGCTGCTGACTGAGTCAGTCCTGCTTTGTGATTGGCGAAGGGGGGCTTTGGCCCCCTTTTTTGTGGTCTTTAGGCTGGTTGTCTCTTCACTTTGGTTGTGCGCGGATGTTGATCAGCGTTGTCATCCCCACCTACAACCGCTGGCCGATCCTGGAGAAGTGTCTGGTGGCCTTGGAGGGCCAAACGCCTTCTGGGGAGATTGAGGGCTATGAAGTTGTTCTGGTTGATGATGGGTCGACCGACGGGACCCCTGATCGCTTGCGTCAACAGGCGGATCGCTTTCCCCATGTGCGGTTGATTGAACAGGCCCATGGCGGGCCTGCTGAGGGTCGCAACCGCGGCGTTGATCATGCGCGCGGTGATGTGATCGTGTTTATCGACAGTGATCTGGTGGTGGTTCCAGAGTTTCTTGCGCGTCATGCCCGTGCTCTGCGGCGTACGTGGACGCAGCGGGGGGATCGCCTGTGCTTCACCTACGGCGCTGTGATCAACACCGCCAACTTTGAGCATCCGACAGCAGAACGCCACAAGCTACGGGACTTGTCGTGGGCTTATTTCGCGACTGGCAATGTGGCGATCGACCGTTCTGTGCTGCAGCGCTCGGGCTTGTTTGACCTCAGCTTTCGCCTATATGGATGGGAAGATTTGGAGCTGGGAGAACGCCTCCGGCAGATGGGCGTTGTGTTGGTTAAATGCCCTGAGGCTGTGGGGTATCACTGGCACCCGGCGTTGAGCCTGGAGCAGGTGCCCGATCTGATTCGGGTGGAAAGAGAACGGGCCAAGATGGGGTTGGTGTTCTATCGGAAGCACCCCACCCGGCGCGTGCGTTTCATCATTCAATTCACGTGGCTTCATTGGTTGCTTTGGGAAGTGATCACCCTCGGGGGTGTCGTGAATGAGCGGTCCTTGAGACCGGTGCTGCGTTGGTTGATCAACCATGGCCGTGCCGCCATGGCGATGGAGCTGCTCCGCCTTCCGCTCAATCGGATCGGGGTTCGCGCTCTCTACAGAGAAGCCAGGGCCCTTGGGATTCGTTGACCGGCTTTTTGATAAGGTCTTCAAGTTCTTTCAAACCGCACACCTGTCTGTTTCGGGTGCTGGTTTAACTGACCATCCCTGACAGGTGGAGGCGAACCCGAAACCTCCAAAACTATGGCTGTTGTCACTCTCGCAGAGATGATGGAAGCTGGCGCCCACTTTGGGCACCAGACCCGTCGTTGGAATCCCAAGATGTCGCGCTATATCTATTGCGCGCGTAATGGTGTCCACATCATTGACCTTGTGCAGACTGCCGTCTGCATGAACAGTGCTTACAAATGGGTGCGTTCTGCTGCGCGCAGCGGTAAGCGCTTTTTGTTTGTTGGCACCAAAAAGCAAGCGTCCGAAGTGGTGGCTCTCGAAGCAGCCCGTTGTGGTGGCTCCTATGTGAACCAGCGGTGGCTGGGTGGCATGCTCACCAACTGGACCACCATGAAAGCGCGGATCGATCGTTTGAAGGATCTCGAGCGCATGGAGTCCAGTGGCGCAATCGCAATGCGTCCGAAGAAAGAAGCGGCAGTTTTGCGTCGCGAGTTGGATCGCCTTCAGAAGTATTTGGGTGGTCTCAAAAACATGCGTCGTCTTCCCGACGTGGTGGTTTTGGTGGATCAGCGCCGTGAAACCAACGCTGTGCTTGAAGCTCGCAAGCTGGATATTCCCATCGTGTCCATGCTGGACACCAATTGCGACCCCGATCTGTGCGAGGTGCCCATTCCTTGCAACGACGATGCTGTGCGTTCCGTTCAGTTGGTGCTGAGCCGTTTGGCTGATGCCATCAACGAAGGCCGCCATGGCTCTAACGACCAACGTGGTGGCGACGACAGCCAGGGCTGATCGCGTTGAACCGCTAAGTTCAAACCGCTTTCCCGCACAAGCGGGATGGCGGTTCGTTTTGTTCAATCATTTTTAATTCCTCCTCCGATGGCTGCTGCCGTATCCGCCAAGCTCGTCAAGGACCTGCGCGACAAAACCGGCGCGGGAATGATGGACTGCAAGAAAGCTCTTGCAGCGACCGATGGTGATGCCACTAAAGCCATCGAATGGCTGCGTCAGAAGGGCATTGCTAGTGCTGAGAAGAAGTCTGGACGCACTGCAGCTGAAGGTGCAATCGGTAGCTACATCCACACCGGTGCCCGGGTGGGCGTGTTGCTTGAGATCAACTGCGAAACCGATTTCGTCGCCCGTGGCGATTTGTTCCAAGACTTGCTGCGTGATGTCGCCATGCAGGTTGCGGCCTGTCCTGGAGTGGAGTACGTCTCCACGACTGACATTCCTACTGAAATCAAAGAGCGCGAAAAGGCGATCGAGATGGGCCGCGATGACCTCGACGGCAAGCCTGAGCAGATGAAGGAAAAGATCGTTGAGGGCCGCATTGGCAAACGCTTGAAAGAGCTGGCCCTGATGGAGCAGCCCTTCATTAAAGACAGCTCGATCACCGTTGCCGAACTGGTGAAGCAGACGGCCGGCAAAATTGGTGAAAACGTCAAAGTGCGTCGCTTTACTCGCTACACCCTGGGTGAGGGCATTGAGGTCGAAGACAACGACTTCGCTGCAGAAGTGGCATCGATGACCAAAGGCTGATTTTGGCCTCAGATCAAGACGATTTGATGCCCCATCGGCCAGACGAGCAATTTGCCCGTCTCCAAAGCTGGTGTCGTCAAACGGCACCAGATTTTTATGCTGATCAAGCGCACTATTTGGCGATTCTGCGTGAGGGGTTGGCTTCAGCGGTGCATCGATCTTTAGCGGCATGGTTGTGCAGCTTGGATCCCGACCGCTTGAGTCAAGTGTCGACGCAGGAACGGGAGTCGCTACAGGCACGCATTGATCAATTGGTGCAGCGCTGCACCACGTTGCTCACGATCGAGCAGCTGCAGTTGCTCGCGAAACAATTGGCCCGTGAGCGTCGATTGCAGCGGCGTCAGGCCCAGCAAGCCATGGTGGATGCCTTGCAGGATTCGACGGGTTCCTCGGATGGAGAGCCGACCGAACAGTCGTCCCAATCCGCTCAGCCGCTTGAAGCGCCTGACGGTTCTGTCACGCTTAGTTTTGCTCCACCAATCGATCAGCCAGCGCTGTTGGAGGGGTTGATGGCACCCCTTGAGTTGCGTGACGACCCATCCGATCCTCCGTCCGACGATGCGGCAGCGCTGGATCTGACCGTTGACGATCCTTTGGATGACCCTGTGCAGGCTGCTGAAGGCACGGCTTCGTTGGCTGCTGAAGGACACAGTGAGCTCGACTTTCTGCGCTCCCTGTTCGTGATGGCTGGCCAATCGATGGAGAGTCAAGCCATCGATGGTCATGATGGACATGACGCGCAATCGTCACCTGCTGCTGACGATGACGCCATCAGCGACGCCGTTAACACCACGGACGGGCCCACCTTCATGCCCACCATGCCGCTCGAGCTGTTGCGATGGCTGGATGGACTTGACCAGGCCATTGTGCGCCGATTGCGCAACCTTTCCCATGCCATCAATGTGGAGCTGTTGCGCGCTGGTCTCGCCAGCAGCCTGCTGCCCATGAGCCTTCTCGATGCTGTGCTTAGTGGTCAAGTGGAGACCCTGCCCGCTCCGTCCAATCTGCTCAAGTTGCGCGTGCCCCTACCGATGACGGCGCCCGGTGAGCCGTTGATCGATCTGACTTGCGTCTTGTTGCGCCTCTCCGAATTGGAATTTGATAGCGCATCCTTGCGTCGCAGCCGGGCCCAGCTTCGCCAGCGCCGCCGCAATCTGCTCACAATGGTGCGACAGCAACGCCATTGGCAACGGCGTGCCCAGACCCAACAGGTGCAGACGCAGTGGTGGCCCAGTCCTCCAACCAACCCGCCACCGATCTGAATCAGGGCTGTTCAGCCGCTGATCTTGCGCTGCTCGGCGCCTGGTTGCGGCCCCTGCAGACGGCGCTGACGCTTGAGGCTGAACGAGGGTTCGGCGATCTACAGGGTCGCCAAGAACGCTTTCATCATTTTCTTGTTCGCCAACTGGCGGCGCCCCCTCCGATTGCGATTCCCGCCGATAGCCAGGCAAAGCTGCAGGAGTTCGTGGTGTCGTATCGCGATTATCCCCGTCTCCATGAGGCGTCGCGCCGCCGCTTAGTCACGATTACCCGGCAGTGGCTGCATGGCTTACGCCAGCGCCTCGAGCCCATCCGTCCGATGGCTCCTCCGCGGCTGCGGACGGTGGAGTCATCAGCCAAACATCCATCTGCTAAACATCCATCAGTCAAACATCCATCGGCTCAAGCTTCAGCTGCTCTTGCCCTGGATGCTCCGTTGTCTCGGGTGAAGGGGATTGGCCCGAAATTGGCGGAGCGGTTGGCCTCGCTGGGCCTGCTGCTGGTGCGTGATCTGTTGCTTTACTACCCTCGCGACTACGTCGATTATTCGGCGATGCGGCGGATCGAAGCGCTCGCACCTGGTGAAACAGCAACGATTGTCGCCACCGTTCGGCGTTGCCATGGGTTCACGAGTCCTCGCAATCCCAATCTGTCGATTCTTGAGTTGCAGGTGCAAGATCCGACCGGTCGCCTGAAGGTGACGCGATTTTTGGCGGGTAAACGCTTTAGTCGTCCAGCGGCATTGCACAGCCAGACGCGCCAGTATCCCGTTGGCGCCACCGTTGCCATCAGTGGTTTGGTGAAAGCTGGCCCCTATGGCATTAGTTTTCAAGATCCGTTGATTGAGGTGCTTGAGAGTGCCCATGCCCCGGTTCGTTCCCCTCAGATCGGGCGGCTCCTTTCGGTCTACGCCCTGACCGAGGGACTGACTGCCGATCGCCTGCGCAGGTTGGTGGACCTGGTGTTGCCAGCGGCGCAGCATTGGCCCGAGCCCCTCAGCCCAGATCGGCGCACAGCATTGGATCTCATTCCACGTCAGCTGGCTTTGGAGCAGATTCATCGACCCAAAGATCGTGAGGCCCTGGATCGGGCCCGTCGCCGTTTGGTGTTTGACGAATTTTTGCTGCTCCAGCTTGGTTTGATGCAGCGTCGGGCTGCGTTGCGGCAGCGTCAGGCACCCTGCCTGGAAGGGATTGGTGAGCGTGACGGCCTTGTGGGTCGTTTTCTCCGTTTGTTGCCGTTTCAGTTGACCGCAGCGCAACGACGGGTGCTGGCGGAGATTGAAACCGACCTGGCCAAGGCAGAACCCATGGCCCGTCTGGTGCAAGGGGATGTGGGCAGTGGCAAAACCGTTGTTGCCGTTGCTGCTCTGCTGAATGCCGTGGATGCGGGATGGCAGGGCGCCTTGATGGCCCCCACTGAAGTGTTGGCAGAACAGCACTACCGCAGTCTGTGCCAGTGGCTTACGCCGTTGCATATCAGCGTTGAGCTACTCACGGGGTCCACCTCCCGACCCAATCGTCGGCGCATGCTCACCGATCTTGCCAATGGCACGCTGCGCATTTTGGTGGGTACCCATGCCCTGCTGGAGGATCCGGTCGAATTTTCTCGCCTTGGGCTCGTGGTCGTTGACGAGCAACACCGATTCGGGGTGCGGCAGCGCAATCGATTGCTCAGCAAGGGCCTGCAACCGCATCTGCTCACGATGACGGCAACACCGATTCCTCGCACCCTTGCGCTTTCGCTCCATGGTGATCTGGATGTCAGTCAGATTGATGAGTTACCCCCGGGGCGTACACCAATCCAAACCCGTCAACTTTCAGGGTCCGATCGTGATCAGGCCTATGACTTGATCCGTGAACAGGTGAGTGCTGGGCAACGCGCCTACGTGGTGTTGCCTCTTGTGGAGGAGTCGGAAAAGGTAGACCTCCGTTCGGCCGTGGATGTGCATCGACAACTTGCTGAAGAGGTCTTTGTTGATTGTTCCGTTGGACTGCTGCATGGGCGGTTGAGCAGTGCCGAGAAACAGGCGGTCATTCAGGCGTTTGCCCGTGGTGATTGTCAGGTTCTCGTCTCCACCACAGTGGTGGAGGTGGGAGTGGATGTGCCTGAGGCCAGTGTGATGGTGATCGACCATGCTGATCGCTTTGGGCTGGCACAGTTGCATCAGTTGCGGGGGCGAGTTGGCCGTGGCGCTGCGGCTTCTCACTGTCTGTTGGTGAATGACAGTCGTAATCCTTTGGCACGCCAGCGTTTGGATGTGTTGGTGCGATCCACGGATGGGTTTGAAATTGCTGAGATGGATTTGCGTCTCAGAGGCCCTGGCCAGGTGCTCGGCACACGGCAATCGGGGTTGCCTGATTTGGCTTTGGCAAGCCTTGCTGATGATGGGGCAGTATTGGAGGATGCACGGGCGGAAGCGCGTCGTTTGATTGATGACGATCCAGACCTGAATCGCCACCCCGTGCTCCATGCCTTGCTGGAGAATCAGCTGAAGCGATTGACCAGTGCAGGCCAATTGAACTGACCGTGCTTGATTTCCACAGGCGTGAGTCTTGTATGAGTCTTGCCAGCGCGTCGGCGTCTGTATTTTGAAGTCAAACTGACAAAACAGCGGGTTTTTCGTGATCTTGCAGCGAGAGCCCCTGATGTCTTTTGCACATCCATTGTGCCGACTTCTCCTCTCCTGCAGACTTTTTGCCGGGTTGATGATGCAGATCGATGCGGATTTGACGCTTGGCTTCATGGTTGTCGGTTGTCTGCGTTGCTAAGGGGTGTCATCCCGGCGACACTGCCGTACCGGGGCGCCGTATGAGACACGCCCTGGGGAAAACCTTGGTTTTGTTGTGGAAATGTCGTTGATGTGCCGGCGTCTGCAACCCTGGAAAGGTTCGTGATGGCCTTGGTGTTGCGTCCGTGGAGTGATCGACTGATTGAAGACTGTGGGGAGCCCTTACGACCTCTGCACCCCGCATTGCTGTGTCTCCGGCCCCACCCTTATCAATCCCTAGGAGCCCCTTACGGCGAAGGGGCTGATCCCTTTGTGTTGCGGGTGGGCGTTCGTCAGCGTTTGATCGCCGCCGAGCAGCAGCTCCGACAACATCACCCTGATTTGCGCTTTGCCATCGTGGATGCCTGGCGGCCGATTCCTGTTCAGCGCTTTATGGTCGAGCACGCCGTGGCGGAAGAAGCGGCGCGTCGGGGCCTTCCTCCATCGGGTCAGTCGTCGAATCCAGTGATCCAGGCTGCTTTGGATGACGTTCGTTGCAGCGTTGGTCGCTTTTGGGCGCCACCTAGCCATGACCCCTCCACACCACCTCCGCATAGCACCGGTGCTGCCGTTGATCTCACCTTGGCGGATCAAAACGGCAATCCCCTCGATCTCGGCGGAGCGATCGATGCGATCGATGCTGTTTCTGAACCGGAGTTTTATGCCGCAGCTGCCCGTTTAGGTAGCGACCCTTATGCGATCCAATGTCACCATCGCCGAACCCTTTTAGCCCGGGTGTTGGAGTCCCAGGGGTTCTGCCGCCACCCCAATGAGTGGTGGCATTTCAGTTGTGGTGATCAGCTTTGGGCTTGGCGGACCGGTCAAGACCATGCCATCTATGGCCGCTGCGATATCGCCATCTGATGCGGGCGAGTGGCTTAAGCGTTGAGCAGTGCCGCCACGGCCTCATCTCCCAATTTGTGCACATGATCACCAAGGCTTCGCCGCCCTCCCGCTGCTTTCCAGCTGATGAGCAGAGGTTCGAGTGTTGTTTCCAGCTGATCCAAGGGCATTTTTTGAAGATAGGGCTTGGCAAGCCGCTGCAAATTGGCGCTGCCTCCTAACCAAAGCTGATATTGGTTCACACCGCTTCCCACTAGGGCCAGCTCAGCCATGTAAGGACGCGCACAACCGTTTGGACAGCCGGTCATGCGGATGAGCATCGGTTTGGCAATTTCGAGGCGCTCCAGCTGCTGATCAAGGCGCTCCAGCACATCGGGAAGAATGCGTTCAGACTCGGTAATGGCGAGGCCGCAGGTGGGGAGTGCTGGGCAAGCAATCGCATGGCGTGCAAGCGGTGCTGGCATCTCGGGAGTGTCGATCCCCAGTTCTGCCAAGGCCGCCCGAATGGACGCCCGTTGTGGTGTGCCGATATTGCACAACAACAGATCTTGATTCGGTGTCAGTCGGATTTCCAGCTGATAGGTCTCAACAATTTTTCGTAGCCCAGCCTTGAAATCACCTTCCAGGCGACCGCACAACAGAGGAAGGCCCACGAACCACATACCGGCACGATGGCGGTGCCATCCGAGGTAGTCGTGCAGTTTGGCTTTGGGTTCATGGCGCAGGGGTTTGAGTTCGCCCTTGAAGTACGTCTGGGTTAATTCCTTGCGGAACCACTGAATCCCCTTGTCATGCAGCAAATACTTCATCCGGGCATGGCGCCGAAGCCTGCGGTCGCCATGGTCCCGCTGAAGTGCCAAGACGCTCTGCACAAGGTCAAGAACTTGATCGGCGGGTACGTATCCCAAGGGATCAGCAATGCGCGCGAAGGTTTCCTCCTTGTTGTGGGTGCGGCCCATGCCGCCACCCACATACACGTTGCAACCGCGCAGGTCACCGTTGACCTCGGTGAAGGCCACCAGGCCAATGTCCTGGGTGAGGAGATCGACTGAGTTGTCTCCAGGAACCGTCACCGCCACTTTGAATTTGCGGGGGAGATAGGTGTCGCCGTAAAGGGGCTCCTTTGGATCGCCTGAAAACACGCTGCCTTCCAGCTGCCTGGCCCGTGCTTTCTTCACTGTGCGACTGGGCTTGATGCGGTAGCTGAGATCACCATCAACCCACAGATCGAGGTAGGACCCCTCAGCGGTTTCAGGACTGAGCAGATCAGCAATGTCATCGGCGAGTTGCCTTGCAGCGGGATAGCCACCTTTGTCGAAGGGGGCGGCAGGAGCCATCACATTGCGGTTGATATCCCCACAGGCGGCCAGCGTGGACCCCAAGTTGCGAACAATCGTGCCGATCACTTCTTTCAGATCAGCCTTCGGCACACCATGCATCTGAAAGGCTTGGCGGGTGGTGGCTCTTAAGGTGCCGTCGCCCAGTCGATCGGCCAGGTCGTCCATCGCCAAATACAGCCCAGTGGGAATCCGTCCTCCAGGGCTGCGTAGGCGCAGCATCATCTGCCAAGTCTTGTCTTTGCCTTTTTCCCGTTTATCGCGATCGTCTTGCTGATAGCTGCCGTGGAACTTCAGCAGCTGCAGTGCATCTTCGCTGAAATAAGGCAGTTCATTCGCCAGTTCATCGCTGAGCGGTTGCTTGAGGTAATCGCTATCAAGCTTGCGCTGTTCCGCTTTAGGCAGCGGCTCCCCTGCCATGGCCAATTTGCCGTTGCCTGCGCCTTCGAACTTCACTGCGGCGTCGACACTCGTCTGACTCACTGTCGCATTGATCTCATTGCTTTGAAGCTAGCGAAGCGGCTTCCAATACAGTCTGTTTTCTGTCGAGCCGACCGGTGTGGCCTCAACCTTCCTGCTCGAAATCGGTACGGAAGAACTTCCTGCCGACTTTGCCCGTTTGGCACTCCCGCAGCTTCAGGAGCGGGTGCAGTGTGATCTTGCTGACTTGCGACTTCCCCACGGGGATGTGCGCGTGAGCAGCACGCCAAGACGTTTGGTGGTGCAAGTCAAGGCCCTGGCAGATGGCCAGGAGGATCTTTGTGAAGAGCGCAAGGGCCCTCCGGTCGCCCAGGCTTTTGTGGACGGTCAACCTGGACCGGCTGCGATTGGTTTTGCCAAACGTTGTGGGGTTGAGCCTGCCGCTCTTGAGGTGCGGTCTACACCCAAGGGCGATTGTGTGTTCGCCACGGTGCAGGTGAAGGGCCAGTCGGCTCTTTCGCTTTTGCCAACCTGCATCCCCCGTTGGATCGATGCCCTTCAGGGACGACGTTTTATGCGTTGGGGCAGTGGTGATCAACGTTTTAGCCGCCCTGTGCGCTGGTTGGTTGCTTTGCTGGGTGCCGAGATCGTTCCAGTGATGCTCGCGGCGAGTGATCCAGTGGTTGAAAGCGGCCGTTGCAGCCGTGGTCATCGCCTTCACCCCGGCGTGGTTTCAATGGCCACTGCTGATGACTATGACGCTGCTCTTGCGGCTGTTGGCGTCCATGCCGATCGTGAGCAGCGTGCGGCGCTCATCCAGTCTGGTCTTCACGATCGTGCTTCTGCCCTCAACGGTGCGCTGGATTGCCCCGCGGATTTATTTCAAGAACTGGTCGATCTGGTGGAGGATCCATGCGTCATCCAGGGCGAGATCGCAGATCGTTACTTGGATTTGCCGCCCGAGGTGATCATTACGGTGATGCAATCGCATCAGCGCTACGTCCCTCTCACCCGTGCCGGTGTGACGCCGGATCCTTTGCGATTGGGTTCCCGTGAGGTGCTGCGTCCTGAGTTCCTGTTGGTGGGCAATGGCCATGCCAATGCAGAGGCTCAGATCCGTCGGGGGAACGAACGGGTGCTCAGTGCCCGTCTTGCTGATGCCGAATTCTTTCTCGACGTTGATCGCAAGCAAGCCAGTTCAGAGCGTCGTGAGGCACTCTCTCGCGTCACGTTTGCGGCGGGGCTTGGCAGTCTTCTTGATCGCACGGAGCGCATTGAGCAGCTCACTGCCATGGTGGCCACCCTCCTGCAATTGCCCGCTGCCACTGCCGACGTAGCGAAGCGTGCTGCCCCTTTCTGCAAGAACGATCTCGTCAGCCAGATGGTGGGTGAATTCCCTGAGTTGCAGGGCTTAATGGGAGGTAAGTATCTGCTGGAGGAGGGGCAACCACGGGAGGTGGCCCAGGCGGTTGTTGAGCACTACTACCCCCGCGGTGCCGGTGATGTGTTGCCCCAGAGTGATGCTGGTGCGGTCGTTGCTCTTGCTGAACGGCTGGAGCTGTTGCTGAGTATCTATGCCAAAGGGCAGCGTCCGACGGGGTCATCCGATCCTTATGCGTTGCGCCGGGCGGGCAACGGCATTCTCCAGATCCTTTGGGACCGCTCTTGGCGGTTGGATCTCTTTGCTTTGTTCAGTGCGTGTGCTGAGGTTTGGCAACAACAATTCCCTGATTTTCAGGTGGAGCCTCGCTCTCTGGCAGCGGATCTGATGCAGTTGTTGCGTCAACGCATCCAATCTCAGCTTGAAGATGACGGCTTCCCAGCCGATTTCGTGCAGGCTGTGGCGGGTGATGGGTTGCGGGATGACCAACTTCTGGCTGATCCTCTCGACGTGTTAAATCGCATCCGTCTTTTGCGTCATCTCAGGGATGACCAGCGGCTTGGAGCGGTGCAGGCCGTTGTGCAACGGGCATCCCGTCTGGCTGACAAAGGCGATCTTGATGCTTCCGTGCTTCAGGTGGATACGGTTGTGGATTGCAACAAGTTCGCTTCCCCCAGCGAAACGGTGATGCACGCCGTGGTCACGCAGTTGGAACCGTTAGCCACTGCCCGCGCTTATCAGGAGCTTGCCGATGCCTTGGTGAAGGCCACGCCTGCGTTGGAAGCGTTCTTCGATGGTCCAGACAGTGTGATGGTGATGGCCGACGACCTTGATCTGCGTCGCAACCGCCTCAATCTTCTTGGTGTGCTGCGTAACCAAGCTTCCGTGCTAGCCCGCTTTGATCTGATCCAGACCTGAGCTCCGGTCAGGGTTTGCTTGGGCTTCAGCCGTTGGTTATTGGCACCAACAATAAAGCTTCGATGTCATTGACATCGAAGCTTTTGCTGAACCGATTGAAATGGAGAAGAAAACAACCAGCCAGGCTCATCCCTAACGGGATGAATGAGCCTTAGCCGCCACTTTGTCGTTCTCTTTGGCTTGCGTTCGGATGGCTTGAGCGGCTTCTTCCGCTAAGAAATCACCATCGGAACGTCCAACAGCAGAGGGCACGGGGTCGTATTGGGACGGAACAAGGGCCTGTCCGCGCAGAAGACTTCCCAAGGTGCGCAGCGTGAGCTTGATCTGCTGCCAGGGATTCATCATCACCACCCGCTTGTACAAGTAGCTGTCGAATGTCAGCTTTTGTACGTCCATGTCATCGCACATTTCCACAAACGCTTCGCGCGCTGCATCATTGCGATAGAAGATGCGCTGCAGGATGTCGAGTACGGCATAGGTAGCGCCATATTTTTTGTCCCAACGCTTGAGATAAGTTGACTTAATCTCCTTCTCCGAGGGGATGCGTTGGCCCTTGTTGGTGATCTCGACGATCGCCTCCGCACACATGCGACCACTTTTTGCAGCAAAATAAATGCCTTCACCCGAACTCTTGGTGACATAGCCAGCGGCATCACCCACAAGAGCCATGCGGCCAACAACCCGTCGGGGGCGGGGATGTTCGGGGATCGGATGGGCTTCAACCTTGATCACTTCACCTTTAAACAGGCGCTTATTGGCCCGTTCGCGAATGCCCCGTTGCAATCCCTTGATGAGGGACTGGTTTTGTTGCATCGTGCCAGTGCCAACGGCGACATGGTCGTATTTCGGGAACACCCAGGCGTAAAAGTCGGGGGACACATCAGTGCCCACATACATTTCAGCCAAATCCTCGTAATACGTCATCTCTTCCGCAGGAAGTTTGATGCGCTCCTGGAAAGCAATGGCCACGTTGTAGTCCCCGGCATCCATGGTCTTGGCAACCCGGGAATTGGCGCCATCAGCACCGATGATCAGATCAACCTCAAGGGATTTCTGCTCACCGGTTGGACCGCCGCCGCTGTAGTCGGCGTAATGCAGGGTGTAAGGACCCTGTCGATTGGTGCCGGTATCAATTTTCTGAACCAGGCCATTCACCAAGGTGGTGCCTAAGTCAGCAGCACGATTCCGTAGAAATGCATCAAACACCTCGCGGCGGCACATGCCGATGTAGGCGTTGTCGTCATAGCCCAATGGATCCAGCTTGATGTCCACCTCTCGGTTGGACGGTGAAATCATCTTCATGTTCCGCACTTTGCGGTCGATGATTTCGTCGGGCAGGCCAAATTCTTCGACCATGCACAGAGGGATCGCACCACCACAGGGCTTAGCGTTATCGAGCTTGCGCTCAAACAGCCAGGTTTGGATGCCAGCCTTGGCAAGAATCTCTGCAGCGCAGGATCCACTCGGACCACCCCCGACGACGGCAACTCGCAGCATCTGAGCCTTAGCACTGGGTCAATGGCGAGACGCTATCACCGCTGGGATGTCTGATGTGGGAGCCCCCTGGCGCCCCCCCTTACGATCGTCACAACACTGCAACATCGCTGTGGTTCGTGCAGTCGCCTCCCGCCGCGCTAGTCGGGACGACATCCCTGTGGCGCGACGTTCTCGGCCTAAGAAACAGCGAACCCGGCGTAGCGGTTCTCGGGTGCTGTCGGTTGGCGGTCTGCTGGTCGGTGGTGGTCTTGCCGCTGTGCTGGTCCTTCCGTGGGTGGTGAACCGGTTTTTGTGGTGGTCGCCAGGCCTTGATGGCGTGGCTCAGCGCCCCAGCCAAGACGGTCGCCTGTTGGGCCATTTCCCCTATCCCGAAGCCGACCAGAGCATGCTTGTGGAGGTCACACCGGGCCTCAGGCTGCAGGTTGATGCAGCGGATGCCCTGCGTTCCATGCAGCGGGCTGCGGCGTCGGATGGGATCGATTTGCGGTTGCTCAGTGGCTATCGCTCCAAGTCTCTTCAGAATGTGATTTTCTTTGATGTGAAATCGGAGCGCAACCAGACGGCTCTTGAGAGGGCCAAGGTCAGTGCTCCCCCGGGCTATTCCGAGCACAGCACCGGTTTGGCTGTCGACGTTGGTGATGGAGATGCCCCTGAGACCAATCTCTCGCAATCCTTTGAATGGACGCCGGCATTTCGTTGGTTACAAGACCATGCCGCCACCTATCACTTCACACTGTCGTTCCCGAAGGAGAATCGTCAGGGTGTGAGTTACGAACCCTGGCATTGGCGCTTTGAGGGCTCGTCTGAGGCCTTGCGCCTCTTTGAACCTGCACGCCGTTTTACCCAGCCCCGTTGACGCTTTCTGCTTCTCCTGAATTGTTGGCTCCCGCTGGCGATTGGGCTGCCCTCAAGGCAGCGGTCGCCCAGGGTGCCGATGCTGTTTATTTCGGCGTTGAAGCGTTTAACGCCCGGCTGCGCGCAGAGAACTTCCGCTTGGAGGACCTGGGCGAGATCATGGATTGGCTGCACGCCCGGGGCGTGCGCGGCTTCCTCACCTTCAACGTGTTGGTGTTCAGCGATGAACTCACCAAAGCGGCTGAATTATTGGTGGCGGCCCACCAGGCGCGGGTTGATGCCCTCATTGTTCAAGATTTGGGCCTGTGCCGATTGGCGAAGCAACTCGTGCCTGGTTTGGCCTTGCACGGTTCCACCCAGATGTCGATCACCAGTGCTGCAGGGGTGGCGCAAGCAGCGGACGCAGGCTGTGAGCGGGTTGTGCTTGCCCGTGAATTGGCCTTGAAGGATCTTCAACGGCTCCAGCTCCAGCTGCGCAAGCGGCAGTTGGCCATGCCCCTCGAGGTGTTTGTCCATGGTGCGTTGTGCGTGGCCTATTCGGGTCAGTGCCTCACCAGTGAGTCCCTTGGTCAACGCAGTGCCAACCGTGGCGAGTGCGCCCAAGCTTGCCGATTGCCCTACCAACTGGTGGTTGATGGCCAGGAGTTAGATCTCGACGATCAGCGCTATCTCCTCTCGCCCCAGGACCTGTCGGCCTGGATGCAAATCCCCGAGCTCGTGGAGCTCGGCATCGCCAGTTTCAAAATTGAAGGACGCCTCAAGGACGCCACCTATGTGGCCGCTGCCACGCAGGCTTACCGCCAACAGCTCGATGGCTTGGTGTCTGATCCCGCTGCAGTGCGTCGTCAGCTTGAGTTGGGTTTTTCCCGGGGGTTATCGACTGGCTGGCTGAAAGGAGTCAACCATCGCCATTTGGTGCACGGGCGCTGGAGCAAGAAGCGGGGGCCTGTGGTGGGGCATTTGGAGTGTTGGGATGCCCAAGGCTGGTTGACCTTGAAGCTTCAAGACCCTTTGCAGTGTGGTCAGGGTTTGGTGCTTGAGGCGCGACCCCGCCCTTGTGCGGATCCCTTGGCTCCTCCACCGGAAATTGGCGGTCGGATCATGCAACTGGACAACCTTGGCCGTGGGCGCTGCCGGATTCGGCTCGGTCCGGGTCGTATCAGCTTGCGGGGTCTCCAGCCCGGTGCCGTGGTGTGGCTGACGAATGACCCCCAATGGCAAAGCACCTGGACGAAGCAGGCGAACCGCAGCACGGACCCCATTGCCCAGCCTCTGAGCCTGCGTGTGCGGGGTGTGCAGGGAGCTCCCCTTGTGTTGGACCTGTGCCATCCCCTTCCGCCGGATCAATCTGCGCTTTCCCTCCAGAGCTCACTTCATCTCCAGCCAGCCACGGGGCAGGGTCTCGACCGTGAGCGGCTCGTCGGGCAGTTGGGCCGTCTTGGGGGGACGGGTTGGAGACTCGAGTCGCTTGAGCTCGACCTTGAGGACGGGTTGTTTTTGCCCGTGGCTGAACTCAATCGCATGCGTCGCAACCTGCTGGAGCAGATGCACGCCTGTGGTTTGAGGCCGGAGCATGTTGCCCCCCCTCAGGCCACAGCAACGCCAGCGGCGATCGCAACTGTTTTGGGGCAGTGTCTTTCTGCTGCGCAGCCGGCTGACCCTGAATCGGTTGCCTCTGTGTCTCCCCAGCTTGTGGTGCTAGTGCGCACCATCCCCCAACTTGAGGCCCTGATCGCCCTGGATCGTCCCGATTGGATCGCTGGCGTTGTTGCGGATCTGGAGCAGCCCCGTGAGCTCAAGCAGGCCGTGGCCCTGGGGCGTGGTCAGTGGGCGGAGGGACTACGGCTTGCGGGGCCACGGATCACACGCCCTGATGAGGCCTGGACGTTGGAACCACTGATGCGGGCGGAACCCGATGGCTACCTGGTGCGTAACGCCGACCAGCTGGAACAACTCACGCCACTGGCTCCATGCCATGGGGATTTTTCCCTCAACACCGCCAATCCCCTCACCCTTCACTGGTATCGCGAGCTTTGGGGTCTGGAGCGTCTCACTGCCAGCTATGACCTCAATTTGATGCAGTTGCTTGCCTTAGCTGCCGGCACGAACCCCCGCTGGCTTGAGGTCACCTTGCATCAGCACATGCCGTTGTTCCATATGGAACATTGCCTGTTTTGTGCGTTTCTCTCCGATGGCCATGACCACACCGATTGTGGTCGCCCCTGTGAACAGCATGAGGTCCGCCTGCGGGACCGCAGTGGGGTCGAACATCCCCTTATGGCCGACCTCGGCTGCCGCAATACGTTGTTCAACGGCCGTGCGCAAAGTGGTGTTGAAGCTCTGCCTGACCTGCTTCAGGCAGGACTGCGACGCTTTCGGTTGGAGCTCCTGGAGGAAGATTCGCAGGCGACGCAACGGCGCGTTTCGCTTTATGCCAAGGCGCTGGAAGGCTCAATTCCTTCGGCAGATGTCTGGCGCCGTGAGCAAATTGACCACCGACTCGGTGTCACACGAGGCAGTTTGCGTTCAGCCAGACCGGAGCGGACCAGCCGAATTGATACCTGAGTCATCTCACGTTGAGATAACCTAACCCAGCTACGCCTGCGGGCGTTCAGGCTTCATACACAGAACGTCACGGACATCATGAGCGCCAATAACAAGGCGATCCGCAACATCGCTATCATCGCCCACGTCGACCATGGCAAAACCACATTGGTCGATGCGTTGCTGGCGCAGTCAGGCATCTTCCGCGACAACGAAGCGGTGCCCACCTGTGTGATGGATTCCAACGACCTGGAGCGTGAGCGGGGTATCACGATCCTGTCCAAGAACACTGCGGTTGATTACAACGACACCCGCATCAACATCGTTGATACACCGGGTCACGCCGACTTCGGTGGTGAGGTGGAGCGGGTGCTCGGCATGGTGGATGGCTGTCTCTTGATCGTTGACGCCAACGAGGGGCCCATGCCCCAGACCCGATTTGTGCTGAAGAAAGCGCTGGAGCAGGGCCTACGTCCGATCGTGTTTGTCAACAAAATTGACCGTGCGCGTGTCGATCCAGAGACCGCTGTCGACAAGGTGCTCGACCTGTTCCTGGAGCTCGGTGCCGATGATGATCAGTGTGACTTCCCCTATTTGTTTGGCAGTGGTCTGGGGGGCTTTGCCAAGCCCGACATGAAGACCGAGAGCGACAACATGCGTCCTCTCTTTGATGCCATCCTGCGCCACGTTCCGCCGCCGGTTGGTGACGTTGAGAAGCCCTTGCAGCTTCAGATCACCACCCTTGATTATTCCGACTTCCTGGGTCGCATCATCATTGGCCGTGTCCATAACGGCAAGATTCGTCAGGGCCAAAATGCGGCATTGATCAAAGACGACGGCAGCGTCAAATGCGGTCGCATCAGCAAGTTGCTGGGCTTTGAGGGTTTGCAGCGGGTGGAAATCGAGGAAGCATCCGCTGGCGACATGGTAGCTGTGGCCGGTTTCGATGACGTCAATATCGGCGAAACCATCGCTTGCCCTGATGAGCCCAAGGCTCTGCCGTTGATCAAGGTGGATGAGCCCACCTTGCAGATGACCTTCGTGGTCAACGATTCACCTTTCGCTGGTAAGGAAGGCAAATTCGTCACGAGCCGTCAGGTGCGTGATCGCTTGCAGCGTGAACTGCTCACCAATGTGGCGCTGCGGGTGGAAGATACCGATTCTCCCGATCGTTTTGCCGTCAGCGGCCGCGGTGAACTGCACCTCGGCATCTTGATTGAAACCATGCGTCGTGAGGGGTATGAATTCCAGGTGTCGCAGCCTCAAGTGATCTTCCGCACCATCGATGGCACGCCTTGCGAGCCTGTCGAAACCTTGGTGATGGACGTTCCTGAAGCGGCTGTGGGGGCTTGCATCGAAAAGCTGGGCACCCGCAAAGGTGAAATGCAAAATATGGAAACCAGCTCGGATGGCCGAACGCAGCTGGAGTTCCTTGTTCCTTCCCGGGGCTTGATTGGTTTCCGCGGAGAGTTCATTCGCGCCACCCGCGGCGAGGGCATCATGAGCCACTCCTTCTTTGAATACCGCCCGATGCTGGGCGACTTCGAAACCCGTCGCAACGGTGTGTTGATCGCTTTTGAAGAAGGCACAGCCACGTTCTATGCCCTCAAAAATGCAGAAGACCGTGGCCAGTTCTTCATCGCTCCTGGCACCAAGGTTTACAAAGGAATGATTATTGGTGAGAACAACCGGCCCCAAGATCTCGAGATCAATGTTTGCAAGGCTAAGCAACTCACCAACATGCGTTCTGCCGGCGCTGAGGAACTCGACACCCTGCAGGCACCAATGCAGATGACCTTGGAGCGTGCTTTGGAATACATCGGGCCCGATGAAATGCTCGAAGTCACGCCAGAGTCGATTCGTCTGCGCAAATTGCCGGCGAAGAAGATGGCAAAGCGTTGAACGCCAACTCCATCCCTGGCTCCAACGATCCCATTCGGCTCGATGCCCGCTTTCAGCGCGGTGTCGAGCTTTTTAATGCTGCAGCTTGGTATGAGGCCCACGACGTGCTCGAAGAGCTTTGGCATGAAACGGCGGACCCCCATCGGCGTGTGCTGCAGGGCCTCATTCAGGTGGCTGTCGCCCACGTTCATCTCGAACGCGGTAATCGCAAAGGCGCCACCATCCTTCTCGGGGAGGGATTAGGTCGCTTAACGGGTCGGGATCTACCCGATTTTGGTTTGGATCTCCCGCAGCTCCGGGCCAGGGTTGCGGCCCGTTTGCATGCGCTTCAGCAGGGAGATGATCCCGCTTCCTGTCCCGTCCCTGTGCTGGTCGATCGTCCGTGAACGTCTGGGTACATTGGCTCCAGTTGATTGCGGGATGGTCGTTGCCTGCCTTTGTGCGCCATCGGGTTCTGCGACGCGCTCGCCGTCTGGGAATCACCGTCCTGTTCCCAGCGTTCGCGGCTGGATTCTCGGATCAGCAGGTCGCTGCTCAGCTGCACAACACAGGTGCGTTGTCTCCGCCTGTGCAGATGGCACCGCCTATGCAGATGGCACCGCCTGTGCAAACCATGGTGGAGGGGGCGGCACCCTCAGCGTCCTCGGCTGATGTCCTGACGATTCAATCCGACACTCAAAGCGCCGATAACCTCACGGGAGTGGTGACGGCGATCGGAAACGTACGCATTGCCTATCCATCCCGCGGCATGGTGGCGACAGCCCGCCAAGCGCAATATTTCAGCCGTGAAAGCCGGCTTGTGCTCAGCGGTGATGTGGACATCATCGAAAAGAACGGCAACGCTCTGCGGGCTGAGCGGGTGATTTACCGGTTGGATCAGGAACGGGCGGAGGCGGTCCCCATGGCTGGGCAGCAGGTGTTCAGCCAGATGGTGATTGGTGGTGACCGTCAGGCTCCAATACCGTTAACGCCATGAGCCTCACCCTGGAGCGGGTTGCCCTCACCCTTGCTGGACGTCCCCTGGTCAGGGATGTGTCCCTCACCTTGGAGCCCGGCGAAGTGATCGGTCTGCTGGGACCGAATGGTGCCGGCAAAACCACCACCTTCAACTTGGTGATTGGTCTGTTGCGTCCCGACAGTGGCCAGGTGCTGATGGATGGTCACCCCGTCGCGGCCTTGTCGATGCCGGATCGCGCACGCCTTGGGATCGGTTATCTCCCTCAGGAACCCAGCGTGTTTCGCCAACTAACAGTGCGTGAGAATCTGCAACTCGTGTTGGCGCAGAGCGGTTTGTCTGCCGCTCAGGGGCGGGATCGCCTGCATCAACTGATCGATGAATTCCACCTGCAGCCCTTTGTGGAACGCAAGGGATATCAGTTGTCGGGCGGCGAGCGGCGGCGCACAGAAGTGGCACGAGCCCTGGCGGTGGGTCTTGAGGGTCCGCGTTACCTCCTGCTGGATGAACCGTTCGCCGGTGTGGACCCCCTGGCGGTGGCCGATCTCCAGGTTCTCATCCATTCCCTACGTGAGCGCGGCATGGGCATCCTGATCACTGACCACAATGTGCGCGAAACCCTGGCGATCACGGATCGGGCCTACATCCTCACGGATGGCAGCATCTTGGCCTCCGGTCAATCGGATCAGGTGGCCCATGACCCCCTAGTCCGCCGTCACTATCTCGGGGAGGGCTTTCGGCTGTGATCGCGATGATGCAAGCCACAGTTGCTCGCTGGACGCGGTGGATTCCCCTGATCGACCGCTGGCTGATGGCCGAATTGGTCGGACCGTTGCTGTTTGCGGTTGCCGCTTTCACGGTGGTCTCTCTTTCCGTGGGAGTGATGTTCGACCTGGTGCGCAAGATCGTGGAATCGGGCTTGCCGGTGTTGATCGCCATCCAGGTGCTGTTGCTGCGCTTGCCCAGCTTTTTGGTGATCTCGTTCCCGATGGCCACGTTGATGGCCACGTTGTTGGCCTACAGCCGCTTATCGGCCAACAGCGAGCTCACGGCCTTGCGCAGTGTTGGCGTGACGGCGCGGCGCATGGTGGCTCCAGCTTTAGCCCTTTCCCTGCTGATGACGTCGCTCACATTTGTTTTTAACGATGTGATCGTGCCGCGCACCAACCGCAGTGCCGAGGTGACGCTGCGGCAAGCGTTGGGGAAGTCAATCGCGACTGAACAAGGCAGCGACATTGTTTATTCCCGCTTTGGGCGTCTGGATGGAGGGGTTGATGGCGATCGCTCGCGTGGTTTGGCACAACTGTTTTATGCCAGAGAATTCCGCAAGGGAACGATGCAAGGAGTCACCGTTCTTGATTACTCCCGGATTGGTTTCACCCAGCTGTTGGTGGCTAAGGAGGCGAAGTGGAGTGAGCAGGAGGGGATGTGGGAATTTTTGGATGGTCAGAGTGTGACCTTGACGCCGGAGGGAGGAACCCTGACGGCGCAGTTTGATCGTTATCTCTATCCCCTCAGTGCAGCACCGGTGCGGATCGCCAAGTTGCCGAAAGATGCCAACAACATGACGGTGTTGGAAGCTGTGGAAGCAGAGCAGTTGCTGCGTGATGCGGGAGACCGCAAAGAGGCGCGTCGGTTGCAGGTGCGTATTCAGGAAAAGTTCACGCTGCCGATGGCTTGCCTTGTTTTTGGTTTGATTGGCAGCAGTCTTGGTGCGAAACCTAACAACCGCACCAGTCGCAGCCAGGGGTTTGGCATCAGTGTGGTGTTAATCCTGGTGTACTACGTTCTCAGTTTTAGCTTTAGTTCCCTTGGTGTGAAGGGCACCTTGTCTCCTCTGCTCGCGGCTTGGTCTCCTGTGTTGATTTCTTTGGCAGGTGGTTGGTTCTTGTTGCGTCAGGCCAGTCGCTGAGTGTTCACGTCAGACTCTCCTTCATTCGCAACCATGCTTCTTATGCCCATTGCAGGCGACGATCCGGTGCTGCTTTTGGGGCTGTCGGCCTTTGCCCTGTTGTTGTTGGCCCTCCCTTGGGGGTTTTGGGCGTTGTCGAGCGGAAAAATCTCCACGGGGGTGAGGGTGATGATTGCCCTCGCCAATTTGGCGCTCACGGCACAGCTGGTGCTGCGTTGGTGGCAATCCGGCCATTTCCCGATCAGCAATCTCTACGAATCCCTCTGTTTCCTGGCCTGGGCCTGCACCTTGACCCAACTGCTGGTGGAGCGGAGCTGGCCTTCCCCCCTGATTGCTGCAGCCGCCACACCCATGGGTTTGGGCTGTGTCGCTTTTGCCAGCTTTGCCCTACCCGACCGGCTGCAGGAAGCATCTCCTTTGGTTCCGGCGCTGCGCTCCAGTTGGTTGGTGATGCATGTGAGCGTGATCATGGTGAGCTATGCGGCGTTGCTGGTGGGCTCACTCCTCTCGGTGGCTGTGTTGTTGACCGATCGTGACAATGCACTCGAGTTGCGTAGCAGCTCCATTGGTAGTGGAGGTTTTCGCCGGGCTGCTTTGGATGCTGGCGTCGCGACGGCTGATTTGGATTTGCATGCTGTGACTTTCAGCCGTACGGAGCAACTCGATAACCTCAGTTATCGAACAATCACCGTGGGTTTCTTGTTGCTAACGGTGGGCATCATCAGTGGTGCCGTTTGGGCTAATGAAGCTTGGGGCAGTTGGTGGAGTTGGGATCCCAAGGAAACTTGGGCGTTGATTTGTTGGCTGGTCTATGCCGCTTATCTGCACACGCGGTTGAGTCGTGGTTGGCAGGGCCGCAAGCCTGCACTGGTGGCAGCTCTCGGTTTGGTGGTGATCGTTGTTTGTTATATCGGTGTCAATCTGCTGGGCATTGGTTTGCACAGCTACGGCTGGTTCTTTGGCGATTGATTAATCACTTGGGGTCTCCTGAGAAAGTGAATCTGGAGTCAGCCTCAAAAAAGGAGACCCGCTTGAGCCCGCAGCCAGATCATCACACTGCAGCTATCTGAGGCTTCAGCGGCACAGTGTGAATACTCCGACCACCTTCATTGACCA
>JBMHDE010000014.1:0-23157 GCA_049889555.1 Synechococcus sp.
CGTGATCACTCTCGAGTGCACCGAATGCCGGTCCAATCCCGCCAAGCGCTCTCCCGGTGTGTCCCGTTACACCACCGAGAAGAATCGCCGGAACACCACCGAACGGCTGGAGATCAAGAAGTTCTGTCCCCACTGCAACAAATCAACGGTCCACAAAGAGATCAAGTGATTTTGCAGGTCTTCATCATTTCCCAGTCGTTCTGAATCCATGTCCAGCTCGTTTTTCAAGAAGCGTCTTTCCCCCATTAAGCCGGGTGATCCCATCGATTACAAAGATGTGGATCTGCTTAAAAAGTTCATCACTGAGCGGGGCAAAATCCTTCCCCGCCGTCTCACTGGCCTCACGGCCAAGCAGCAGCGAGACCTCACCAATGCCGTTAAGCGCGCTCGAATTGTGGCGTTGTTGCCCTTCGTGAATCCTGAAGGCTGATCGCTGATTCACACTTTCAAGCCTTGGTATTCCCTGGATTGAAGCTGTTTCGCGCAATGGTTCTAAGAGCCTCAACTTCGACTTAAGCGTTGACGTTGGGGTTTTTTGTTGGCTCAGGTCAGAAACACGGTCATGGTTGGCCCTCGGCCATCGTGACTCGTTGATGCTCACGGATGGGATCCGCTGTGAGGTCTACGGATCGAAAAACCCCAGGGATTAACCTTTCGGATCAAAGCATTCGCTCACTCCTAGTAATGAAGAGCAGTCGCTGGTCGACTGGGTTCAGCGTCGAACAGTTGCACGATGCTGAAAACCTACTGATTGCGAGCGAAACGTCGCAACCAGGTGATGAACACCGCGTTGACCTCCGTCATCTGCATTGCGTCACCATTGATGATCCCGAAACATCGGAGATCGATGACGCATTGTCGCTGGAGCGGCGTCCAAACAACAGCTTGCGCATTTGGATTCATATTGCTGATCCGGGGAGATTGATCACCGCAGGTTCAACCCTCGACAACGAAGCGGCAGCACGGGGCAGCAGCCTTTATCTCGCCCGTGGGAATGAGCCGATGTTTCCCCAAGCATTGGCCAATGGGCCCTTCAGCCTTCGCGCTGGCCACACCAATGCTGCTTGGAGCACCTGGGTTGAGTTGACATCTGAAGGGGCCATCGACGCCTATGGCGTAACCCGCAGTTGGGTGAAGCCGCTTTACAAACTCAGTTATGACGATGCCGATGAACTGATTGATCTGGCACCTCCGGAAGATCCCGATCTCGCTGACCTTAATGCCTTGCTTCAATGCCGCAAGCAATGGCGACAGCGCAACGGTGCTCTGGTGATGGAGCTCCCCGAAGGACGCATTCGTTGCCGCAATGATGACGCCACCCTGGAGATCACCGAACCTTCCCCATCGCGATTAATGGTGGCTGAAGCGATGATTCTTGCCGGAGCGGTGAATGCCCAATACGGCATTGATCACGGTTTACCGCTGCCCTACCGCAGCCAGCCACCGGCCGATCTTCCTTCTCCCGCCGAACTGCATGCCCTACCTGAGGGTGCCGTTCGTTTTGCAGCCATTAAACGTTGCCTTCGTCGTGGACTGATGGGAACACAACCTGCGGCCCACTTCAGCCTGGGGCTTCCTGCCTATGTGCAGGCCACATCACCAATCCGTCGCTACAGCGATCTCATCGTGCAACGTCAGATCCAGGCCCATCAAGACGGAACCACCACGCTCACCGAAGACGAACTGCAAAACCTCCTAAGCACGGTGGAGCTTGCGACGCGGGAAGGACTTGGCATCAGTCGTGAGGATCAACGCTATTGGCAACAGGTTTGGTTTGAGCAACACCGCCACAAGCGTTGGCAGGCTGATTTCCTGCGCTGGCTGCGGCCACAAGATCGGTTGGGGTTGATTCGTATCGACGCCTTAGCCCTCGACTTGGCTGCCAAGTGCCCCATCGATAGCGAACCAGGAGATCCCTTGCAGGTGGTGGTGCAGATGGTGGATCCCATCCGTGATCAGCTCAGGTTGCAAGCCCACTAACGCGCAACCAAGGCCCCCAAGGATTGGCCGTGGCAATCACTTGCGTGGCTTGCTTTCGCTCCACCTGCCCCAACCACTGATGCATGGATGGCTCCAGCGTGATCAAGGGCCAGCTCTGGCCATCGTTGCAGTGCAATCTGACGGTGCCGTGTTCCTCTGGTTCAATCCATCCACGCCATTGTTGCGCCTGCGGACTGTGCACAACACTGTTGACGTCAGCAGGGTGTGAGTCCTGCTGGTTCCTATCAACTCTGATGGCGGCTAAGGGGTGATCCAGGGCTTGCAGCTGCCGCTCCCGCCACTGGGGATGGTGCCAGGGCGTGTTCCAAAGGGGCGCCACCGCCGATGGGGCACGGGTCTCACAAATCAAGGCGCGCTGAAGCTCGCCCACGGCCAAATCAGCAGGCTCACAGCCACGCCGCACAGCCAGGGCTGCAGCTAACCCTGCAGCTTGTCCAACATTCATCACCAGCGGTTGAAGTCGCGTCGCACCATTGGCCATGTGGCTGGTGCTGATGGCTTTATCCGCTGCCAACAAATTGACGACGCTTTCACTCACCAAAGCGCCATAGGGCACGCAGAAAGGAGTTCCGGTCCAGCGGCCTCCCCAGCGACAACTCTTTGCAGCCAGGGGCCAATCTTCGCCGGGATAGTGGTGATCATTGGCGTAGTTGCCCACAGCAATCGATTGCAGCTCCCCCGTTGGAGAGAGTGGCAAACGGGCGATGGCCTGTCCTGCCCGGGTGGGCAGCAAATCGGTCTCAAGCACTGTGCTCTGACCGACCAACCGTCGACCCTCTCGCCAATAGGGCATCGGCGCAAGCCAGGGCGCTGGAGCACCTGATGACTCTGGAAAGGCCATGCCGAGTGAAAGCTGGCCACGACTGGCTGATCCCAGGGCCTCCGCAAACTGCAAGCTATGGGCCTGCATGTCGGCATAGAGCTCCGCTTCATGCCCTGGATGGCCTGAAAATCCGCGCTCCAAACCCTCGTGCCAATCATTGCCGTGCAAAGGCCAATTGAGCATCACCAGTCCCCCGGGTAGACGTCCGTAGGTGAGGGTGCGTTCCAGCCCGAAGGCGGCACAGCTTTGCGTAAAGGGCGGAGGGAGAACGGGTGAATCTTGGCGCGTCTGGGCAGCAGCGCCAACCTTGGGGATTGCATCCTTAGGCAGTTGTCCCATCACCACCCAGGTGGCCGATTGCAGCGCTTGGTCGCGGAAGAAAGGGTCACCTTCAAGCCTTGCTCTTGAAGGGGCACTGGGTTCGTTCCAGTCTTCTTTCGCTTCCCAACCGAAGCGATAGGGAGCCTCAGCCAACGGCAGCAGATCACCGCGATCACTGCCGTCGATCACCACAGAACCCATGACTCGCCGGCGCTCTCCTGCGCACTCCAGCTGCAAGGCGCTGATGCGTGATCCATCACGCTCCACATCCAGCAGCCGGCAACACGGCCACCAGAGCAACCGGGATTCCTCAAGCACCCAGCACTGCAGGACCGTTTCGGCAGTGATCGGTCGATAGCCAAAGCAACTCACCCAGTTGTGATCCAATCCGCTGGGTTCTGCCTGTTCCAGGGTCCTTAAAAATGCACCCCAGAGCCCTGTTTGCCAGGGCGTTAGCTCATTGCCATCCGGGCAGCACACCCCGGCAGCACTCACCATGCCCCCCAGCCAGGCCCCTGGTGTGAGCAAAAGGGTTTGGACCCCAGACCGCGCTGCTTGGATCGCTGCTGCGACACCACCGGTGCCTCCCCCCCAGACCACCACATCGGCGTTGTCCACGTTGGCGCGCACGAACAAACCCCGTCCCTCTTTGAGATTCGCAGTTGGATTGAATCCCAGCAAGGGAGGGGCCTAGGATCCAGCCCCATTAGCCCCCACGGCATAGTGCAGGGCATTGCATGGAGCAGACGTCGGAGAGATGACCTACAGCCTCACGACCCCTCTCTATTACGTCAACGACAAACCCCATCTCGGCAGCACTTACACCACGCTGGCCTGTGATGCCTTGGCCCGGTTTCAGCGGCTCGAAGGCCACGACGTTGTGTTTATCACCGGAGTGGATGAGCACGGCCAGAAGATTCAACGCACCGCGGCTGAACGGGGCGTCAGCCCGCAAGAGCACTGCGATGCGGTGACGACGCGCTATCGCTCGCTTTGGTCGGCGTGGGGCATCAGCAACGATCGTTTTGTTCGCACCACAGCCGAACGCCACTGGCCCCTGGTCGAGGCTTTTTTTCAACGGTGTGAGGCCAACGGTGACATCCGCACAGGCCACCAGACCGGTTGGTATTGCGTTGGCTGTGAGGAGTTCAAGGATGAGTCTGCAGAGGCCAAGGACCCCATCTGCCCCATTCATCAAAAAGCGCTGGAGTGGCGCGATGAGGAAAATCTATTTTTTTGTTTGTCGAATTTCCAGGAGCGAATCGAAGCCTTAATCCAACAGCCTGACTTCATTGCGCCAGCCAATCGCCGCAAGGAGATCCAAAACTTTGTTGCTGGTGGATTGCGGGATTTCTCCATCTCGCGCGTCAACGTGTCTTGGGGGTTGCCGGTTCCTGGCCATCCGGGTCACACGTTTTATGTGTGGTTTGATGCGCTGTTGGGTTACCTCACGGCCTTGCTCGATGACGGCGGCACGGTGGATCTGGATCGCCTCACCTCGGTGGGCTGGCCTGCACAAATGCATGTGATCGGAAAGGACATCCTTCGTTTTCATGCTGTGTATTGGCCTGCCATGCTGATGTCAGCCGGGCTGCCGGTGCCTGCCCGCGTTTTTGGCCATGGATTCCTGACCCGTGAAGGTCAGAAAATGGGCAAATCCTTGGGCAATGTGCTCGATCCTGAGGTCCTGTTGGAGCGATGTGGACCAGACGCGGTTCGTTGGTATCTCCTACGCGACATTCTGTTTGGGGACGACGGTGACTTCCAGCAACAGCGCTTCAGTGATCTGGTGAATAACGATCTGGCCAACACCATCGGCAACCTGCTCAATCGAACAACATCGATGGCGCGCAAGTGGTTTGGTGATGCTGTTCCACCGACAGGAGCGGCCATTGAGAGCGACCATCCCTTGCGTCAACACGCCGAAGCCTCCATCGATCAGGTGCGCGAGGCGATGCCTGCGATGGCGTTCCAACGTGCCTCTGAAGCTGTTCTCCAGTTGGCGATTCAGGCCAATGGCTACCTCAACGAACGTGCCCCTTGGAGCCTGATGAAACAGCCTGGCCAGGAAGCAGCCGTGGGATCCGATCTTTATGCGGTGCTGGAGTGCTGTCGCATTGTTGGCGTGCTTCTGAACCCACTGGTGCCTGATCTCAGTGGACGGATCCTCGATCAGTTGGGTCAAGAGCCCATGCCAGAGCAATGGAAAGACCTGTTGATCTGGGGCAATCTCGCCAGTGATCAGCCGTTGCCGAAGCCCAATCCGGTGATGCAACGACTGGAATTGGAGTCACCCCTTTGACCACGCTGCGGCTTTGGCGGTCAGCCATCGGTGCTGTGGTCATCGCCTTCTACCTTGCGGGCTGCGATGGAGCGCGCGATTCGTCATCCGCGAAGGCACCTCCTTTTGTGTTTCGTGCCTTGGAGCTGCGCCAGAAACGCCCCAATGGGGAAAGGGATTGGGATCTCACTAGCCCGGAAGCCCGCTATGAATTCAGCCGGCGTCTTGTCAAAGCAAGCCAGCCGGAGGCCATTCTGTATCGCGATAACAAGCCGGCCTATCGGATCCGTGCCGAGCGAGCCACGGTGATCAATGACGGCCAGTTGGTTATGTTGGAAGGGGGTGTGCAACTGCAGCAATTGCAGGGCCAAAAGGTGTTGATTCAGGGTGATCGCCTGCGCTGGACTCCCCCCGAGGCGGTGTTGGTGATGGAACAACGACCAGAAGCGATTGATCGCCACACCCGGATCAAAAGCCAGCGCGCCCAGCTCATGCAGCGCAGCCAAGATCTGACCCTACTGGGCAATGTCCAATTGGAGCGCTGGACCCAAGCCCAAGGGAGTCAAACCGGGAGCCCTGCTGAGTCTGTTGTGCGCGTTCGTCAAACGACCTGGAACCTTGAATCCGGTGCGTTTAAAGCCCAGGGCCCTGTGGTGGGGCAGCGTCGCAGCACAACGGATCAATCCTCCCAGCACTTGCATGCCCAACGGTTGCGTGGCAACACGGCGAAAGGATTTCTCGATCTGATTGGCCCCGTCAAGGTCTTGATTCCTGAGCGGGATGGACAACTGGATGCCGCCACCACGCGATGGCTGTTTGCAGACGATGCTTTGGTGAGTCAATACCCCTTCACGGCATCCATGGAGGAGTCCCATCTTTCAGGGCGAGCGTTTCGTGTTGCCATGGGCGAGACGACGGTCTCCGTGCTTGATCGTTGTCGCCTCCAACAACCCGGTGAGCAACTCAGGGCGTCCCGCTGCGTTTGGAATTGGACGACCAATCGGATTGAAGCCCAGGGGGATGTGGAGCTTCAGCGCAACGACAATCAGCAGATCACCCGCAGCGATCGTCTGGAGGGATCTATTGGTCCTCAGGGCTCGATTGTGTTGTCCTCCCCTGGAGGATCTGTTCAATCCCAGCTCTCGATCAACGACGCGTTAGGTCGCCCGTCATCGCAGACGCCCCATCGTTTGTCTCCAGTGTCGTTTTAAGTCGCTCACACCAACCCACAAACCAACGTTCATCTGTGCGGCTGAAGCATCGCTCCGACCAGCCCCCAAGCACTACCCATCCTCGATCACCCAGCGGTTGCACCATCACCGCTGGCAAACCGGGTAACACCGGATCGAACTCACCACGACCTGGATACAGCGCCGTTTTGACCATGGAGATCAACTGACCTTGCTGTTGAGCGCGCTCACAAATCGCGCCCGGGGTGAAGGAATCATCAGCAATGCCGTCCGAGGCCGTTGGTGGTAGTCCATCGGGGATCAGCCCCCGACGCAGCAGCACCTGCCCATCCCATGCCACAAGGATGGTGGCGGCCGAGGTGGCCGTTAACAGCAGATGACTGCCCCAGGCCAATTCCGTCCGGCTGCCGTCATTGAGGCCTGGCCGCAGGCGTAACCCTTGCGTCCCCCCCAGTTCAACAGCTGTGGGGGCTAAAGGCTGAGCCCTTGTCCAGAGCACTGCAACGAGCATTAAGCCCACGGCTGCCATCCCAGCCAACACTTCAGCCCGCTGCAGGCTTGGCTCAATTGATGGTGCTGTGAACGCGTTGGTTGCGGCGAGAAAAAGGAGCACCACCCCTGCCGAAAGACTGACACGCGCTCCAAAAGGCATCGGACAAGAGGGGTGGCAAATCGTGCCACTCTTGCTCAAATGGGGTTATCAGCACCAGATGCCATGGACTCTGCAGAAGCCTTTGCTGCCATTGCCCTGGGCGCTGTGGCCTGTGACGGCGTCTTAGGGAGAGAAGAAGCCCATGCTCTCCGTCGCCATCTCGAATACCGCACCCCCTATTGCGAACGCAGTGATGAACAGATGGGGGCGATGTTTGATGGCTTGCTGACCGTGCTGCGCCAAGACGAGGGCCTGAATCACCTGATTAACCAGGCCTTACCTGTTTTGAATGCCCAACAACAGGAAACATCCCTTGCCTTAGCCGCACAATTGGTGCATGCCGACAGAGTTGTGGAAGAGGAAGAACGCGCTTTCCTCGCCACGCTGTGTGAGCGTTTGCCTTCAGGAAAGGAGCGGGGAGAGGCAATTATTTCTGCCATCGCGGCCCTCAATCGCGACAGCCTCGCCGGCTAAAGGCAGACTGCTGTCACCGATCGCCAGGAATGATGCTGCGGACACGATCCCTCCTCGCCGGCCTGCTGGCCAGTTGCCTCAGTCTTTTACTGGTTGTGCCGGCCAGCTTTGCTGTTGCCCCAGTCGATTTCCCTGCCACTGCTCCAGAGGAGAACGTGATCGACTCCGCAGAGGTGCTCAGCCGTGCAAGTCGTTCTGACATCAGCACCGGACTGGCACAACTCAAAACTGAGCGTGTGGATGCCCGTTTGGTGACGGTGCGCCGGCTGGATTACGGGCTGAGCTTGAATCAATTTGGTGACCAGTTGCTCGCCCGTTGGTCGTCTGATCCAACGGACCTTCCGTTTCTCTTGCTGTTGATCGAGTCTCAGAACAAGCAGGCCGCCGTGGTTGCTGACCCCTTGCTCCTTGATCGTTTGCCTGACGAATTGCTGAAAAGCACCGGTCGCACAACCATGAGCCAACCTCTACGGGATGGTGATCGCTACCGCCAGGCCAGTCTTGATGGCATCAGTCGGCTGGATGTGGTGTTGAAGGGTGGCGCCGATCCAGGCCCGCCGGTTGAGAGTGAACGCACCACGCTTCCCACCAACATCCCCACGGTGGAAGAAACCCGGGAAAGCAATGCTTTCACTTGGGTTGTGGTGCTGTTGGTTGTTGGCACCATTGTGCCCATGGCCACTTGGTGGATCTTCTCTCGGTGAGCCGCATTCATCCAACGTCATGGCATCTAGAAACTGGATCAACACCATTGGCCAGGCCAATGCCCGTGATTTCCACAATGACCTTGATCGCGGCTATGAAGCAGCACTGCTGATTCAAAGCCTCGAACTTGAGTACTACGGCGATCGTCCGATACGACCCGATCTTCAGCTTGCTGTCCCGAACTCAGTGCAGGCGACTGTGCTGCGCAAATTCAGGGCGGCACTGCAGATCTGCACCACCAGCCTCGACAAGTTGGAGCCTGTCCGCAGTCAATTCGACACCCAGGATTTGCGCCAGTTTCAGTTAATCGAGGTGGTGGTCAATCGCTATGTTCCCCGTCGCAACGCCACGGCGGCCACCATGAGCAGGGCTCCTGACCCGCTGCCCCGCTCACTGCTACGGGTTGTCGAGAGTGTGCGACGGCAATTTGATCCCACTGCGGAAGCGACCTTAGTGGCGGGGTTCCGACGGCGGCGTGACTCCACGTTGATTTCCCTCAAGGTGTTGCTTTTGCTGATCCTTGTGCCGCTGTTGATTCAACAGACCAGCCGCACCTATCTGATCAGTCCGATGGTGGATCGGTTTGCTCCCGATCTTCCTTTTCTCAGTTACCCCAAGCCGCAACTCGAGGAGGAGGCGGTTGAAAAGTTGAGGGTCTACAAAGCTGAGATTGAATTTGATGCCCTGTTGAAAGGCAAGGCCATCCCCACCCAGGAGGAGCTGCAGCAAGCCTTGGCCACCAAAGCCGCGCAACTCAAGGAGGAAGCGGATGCCGCCAGCACCCAGGCTGTCAAAAACGTGCTGTCCGACCTTGTTGCTTTGCTCGCCTTTGTGGTTGTTTGCTTCACCAGCCGTGAGGAGTTGCGCGTTTTACGCGGCTTCTTCGATGAGGCGGTTTACGGGCTGAGTGATTCAGCCAAGGCTTTCGCCATCATTTTGTTTACCGATATCTTCGTGGGCTTCCACAGCCCAGAGGGTTGGACTGTCCTATTGGATGGAATTGCCAGCCACTTTGGTTTCCCGGCCCGTGAAAATTTCATTCTTCTCTTTATCGCCACATTTCCTGTGATCTTGGCGACGATTTTCAAATACTGGATTTTCCGGTATCTCAACCGGGTGAGTCCCTCCTCTGTGGCAACCCTACGCGGCATGAATGGAGGTGGTTAAGCAGGGTTTGGTGCTTGTGAGTGGGCCCAGTCGGAGCGGCAAAAGTCGATGGGCTGAACGGCTGCTCGCGCAGGAACACCCGGTCACCTATGTGGCCACCGCTGCGCGTCGCGACAATGACGCAGCTTGGCAAGAACGGTTACGGCTGCATCGTGAACGTCGGCCCTCGCATTGGCATTTGGTTGAGGCTGAGGCCAACTTGGCTGATGCGGTGAGCAGGATCGCGCCGGATCACCACCTGTTGCTCGATAGTTTGGGTGGATATGTGGCCTGGTGTTTGGACTGTTCTGATGATCACTGGGGGCACTGCAGCCAAGGCTTGGTGACGGCCCTCACAGCACGCCAACGGATGACTGTTGTGGTGATTGAGGAAACCGGTTGGGGAGTGGTGCCCCCCACGGCGATTGGAGGGCTCTTCCGTGATCGCTTAGGGGCCCTCGCCCAGATACTGGAACGCCACAGTCAGCGCAGCTGGCTTGTGGTGCAGGGCAGGGCCGTGGATCTTCATGCGCTGGGAGTCCTGGTATGACTTTGGCCCCATCCCCCTTGCGCATTGCCCTGTTTGAGCCGCGCATTCCGCCGAACACGGGCAACATTGCCCGCAGCTGTGCAGCCTTTCAATTGCCCTTGTCGCTGATTGAGCCGCTGGGCTTCAGCATCGATGATCGTTCGTTGAAACGCGCCGGCTTGGATTATTGGCCCCATGTGGAGGTCACCACCCATGGCGACTTCGAGCGTTTTGTTGCCGACCTGCCGGATCCGCACCGGTTGATTGGTTGCAGTCGCCATCAAGGTGAATCCTTGAGCAACTTTCAGTTTCAGCCAGGCGATGTGTTGCTGTTTGGACGCGAGGACACGGGATTACCGACCGCCGTTCGCCATCGCTGTGATGCCATCTGCACGATTCCAATGCGAGGCCATGAGCATGTTCGCAGCCTGAATCTGTCGGTGTCTTGCGCTCTGGTGAGCTTTCAAGCCGGGCTTCAACTGGGTTTGTGGTGATCCACAACCTGGGCCAAGATCGCTTGCGGTGCGTTGGGGCGCTCGCTATTTTCAGGCGGTCTCTCGTTGTGGCGGCTTTTTAGAGATGTTGTTCTTCTCTCGCTGAGATGAGGCCCCTTGTCACCCTGGCCTTGAGCTCCGTGTTGCCCGTTGTTGGGCTTGCTGCAATTGGCACGATGCCGGGCATCACCGATGGTCGTCACAACACCGGAGCCCAGGAGTTTCTTCTCGCCTCTGCCCCTCCTGCCATACCGCAAACGCCCCAACGCCAATGGGTTCGATTGGTCAAGGACGTTCAGACCAGCGAACTTGCTGCGGAACTGAATCTGAGCCTCAAGTCGCTCAAGACGCTGAATGACCTGACGGCCGATGTCACGTTGAAGAAAGGCCGTTGGGTCGTTCTTCCCAAGACTGACGACCGCAGACTGAAGCTCTCAGCATTTCTCGATACAACGAGGGTGAAAACCACCGCGCCGTTGGTGGCTCCTCCTGCTGCACACAACGTCGTCAAGGTGACGAGTGGCGACTCCCTTTCTGCGATTGCGAACCGGCATGGCCTCAGCTTAGCTGAGTTGCGTCGATTGAATCCTGGCGTCAATCTGGCCCGTTTGGTGATCGGATCAGAGCTCCGCGTTGCCAATGCCGCCCCAAGGTCTCTGCTTGCCGTGCGTCCTAGCGTTTCCGGTGGTGCCAGTTGGCCTGCCCTGCCCCAGTTGCCAGAAGGACGCCAACGTCCAAATCAGCCGCAGACGTTCTTATGGCCAGCGAAAGGAGTGTTTACGTCTGGGTATGGCTGGCGTTGGGGGCGGATGCATCGCGGGATTGATATTGCCAACAATGTGGGCACGCCGATTGTTGCCGCCAAGGCTGGGGTTGTGAAGTACTCCGGATGGAGTAGTGGATATGGTTATTTGGTGGAGCTGAATCATGGTGATGGCACCTCAACCCGCTATGCCCACAACAGCCGTCTGCTTGTGCGTCAAGGGCAGATCGTTCCCCAGGGTCAAACGATTTCATTAATGGGAAGTACTGGTCGTAGTACCGGGCCCCACCTGCATTTTGAAATTCGCCAGGCTGGTGGAGCAGCTGTGGATCCGATGCGACTTCTACCCAGTCGTCAAGCCTGATTGCGGACAGGCGATCGTTTAAACTTTTGAAGTCCGACAGGGTAGCTCAGCTGGTTAGAGCGGCGGATTCATAACCCGCAGGTCGGGAGTTCAAGTCTCCCCCTTGTCATTCTTTTGACTCATCGTTTTGGTGGGTTTTGGCTATTGAATCCTTGCTTATTTTGGTGTTTTAACGCATCTCAATGGCGTTGAGGCGCTCACGGAAGGAACGGGGAGTGTCAGTTGTTTGTTCTGGGACAAGGTTGTCGCCAGAGTGTTGCTCCAGGGCATTCGGTCGGCGTTGCGCCCGCACAGGCTGTCCGCGCATGGGCTTCACTTGAAGCTCAAGGGCTTTTGTTTGCTGATTGCGTCGCAATGGTTGTGCCTTCAGTTCATTGCGCACCTGATTGAGAAGACGGAAATGGCCAGTGCTGCTGAACTTGCGCAGCAGGGCCTGATCCCAGGTCATTGAGCGTTGAATCATCACTGCATTGTAATGCCGTACCAGCGGCTATCCAATACAGCCCAACGCTTCGATCCCAGAACGACCGTGATAAATTGATAAAAGCAACTGGTAGTCAAATCGACTTTGCGTAAAAAGTGGATTTGTTGCCAGAGCTGAACCATCGCTCTTCCATCATGACCGCCACCGGCGCACTGCGCGTGGGTCAACAGGCCCCCGATTTCACCGCCACCGCAGTGGTTGACCAGGAATTCCAAGAGGTCACCCTTTCGCAGTATCGCGGCAAGTACGTGGTGCTGTTCTTCTACCCCCTCGACTTCACCTTCGTGTGCCCCACGGAGATCACGGCGTTTAGCGACCGCTACGCAGACTTCTCCAGCAAGAACACCGAAGTGTTGGGTGTGTCGGTGGACAGCCAGTTCAGCCACCTTGCCTGGATCCAAACCCCCCGCAACCAGGGTGGACTCGGCGATATCGCCTACCCCCTCGTGGCTGATCTGAAGAAGGAAATCGCCAGCGCCTACAACGTTCTTGACGAAGAAGCCGGCGTTGCATTGCGTGGTTTGTTCATCATCGATCCCGATGGTGTGATCATGCATTCCACCATTAACAACCTGCCTGTGGGTCGCAACGTCGATGAGACCCTGCGTGTTCTTCAGGCGTTCCAGTACGTGCAATCTCACCCTGATGAAGTTTGCCCTGCCAACTGGACTCCCGGTGAAAAAACCATGAAGCCCGATCCTGTTGGCAGCAAAGAGTTCTTTGCTGCTGTCAACTGAGCCTCACCGCTCAGGGAAATCGGAAGCCGTCCTACGGGGCGGCTTTTTGATGGCTTTTAATCGGCCTCTTCTCCTTGCAATAACGCCTGGATGGCATCAGCCAAATTATTGTCCATGGCGACGCGACGGCCATCACTCACCACCACGCGCGTTAACGCCGGCAAACCTCCCTGTTGGGCCTTCAGATAAACCGGCTCGACGTAGAGCAGGGCATCACCAACCGGAAGAACCAGCAGATTCCCCTGGACAACATCAGATCCGGCGCGATCCCAAAGTCCAAACTGTTGACTAATGGTTGGATCTTGATTAATCAACGCCTGGATTTGTTCGGGGCCAAAGATGGCCAAGTCCGATGGAAATCTGAGCAACACCAGCTCCCCATAATGCTCTCCATCACTACGGGCAGCCAACCAACCAGACAGATTAGGACGCGCTAACGGCGTTAATGGTTGGAGCAATAGAAACTCAGACTCAGTGGCAGGAGTTAATTGGGCTGTGATGTGATAAGGAGCAACAGGAATCTGGCGATTGCCATAGAGCTCCATCGGCACCTGCCATACATCATCTCCACTGTAAAAAATACGTGGATCAGTCACGTGATAGCGAAGCAATTGTTGAACTTGCAATTCATATAGGTAATTGGGCACCATTAGATGACTGCGCAATTCAGGTGGCATTGCCTTGAGGTCCTGGAATAATTCCGGAAAAACAGATGTCCATCCCTGAATGATTGGATCCGCCGGCTCGTTCACATACAAATGAACGCTGCCGTTATAAGCATCAACGACTGCTTTGACAGAATTTCGAATATAGCGGAGCGACGATTCGCCAGATAGGTCTGCAGCATAGGGATAGGTTGTAGACGTCGTGTAGCCATCAACGATCCAGTATTGATTTTGACTGGTATCAAATCCCGGCGTATCTGCAGCAATAGGCACTGATACAAGGTAGGGATCACCTTCAAAATGAAGGAACGGGGCTAAAGCCTTAAGGCGTTGACGCACTTCGCGACGCACTAACAGCTTGGAGTTGGATTGCAGCGCCCCGGTATTCAATAGGCGGGGCTCTTTCAGATAAACGGCAGCAGCCAGCCGTTGCAGGGGATTGGCTAGAGAGAGTCCAGCAGTACCGTCATAGTGGTTGTAGGTGTTGTCATCACCCTCGGGGTAGTCCAACTCCTCAATCGCTGTTGGTGCAACGGCATAGGGGGATGGCAGGATTCCGAAGTAGAGGGCTGCGCGTCCAATCGGAACCCTGTCTTGCACATCGTCTTGCGTGATTCCAAGGGATGGATTCCCCTGGATGCGCGTGGCTTTCCCGAGATCACTGATGAAGTAGTCCGGCAAGCCGTCCTGGGCACGGGTATTCACAGGGCTCAAGGTGAAACCGAATCCGTGCGTGAAAACGAAATGGCGATTCAGCCAGGTGCGTGATCGATCCGGTAGAGCGTCCTGGTCCAACTCACGAGCGCTGATAATCACCTGTTGCCGCTGATCATCAGCATCGGTGAGTTGATAACGATCAACCGATGCATCTGAAAAGCGGTAGTAAACCCTCAGTTGCTGCAGCTGGCGGTTGGTCGCCAATAACGGCTGACTGTCCCATAGGCGCACATTGCGCAACGTGCTGGCACCGTCGACTAAATCCTCAGGCGTTAGCCGGGAGGCGGGTGTGATCGAACGCGTGCTGATCGCATCGAGTTGAAACGCACGCCTTGTGGATTGGATGGCGCGAGCGATGTAGGGGGCCTCAAGAACCAACTCACGGGGCCGAATCACCAACCAGTTCCACAACGGCGTCAGCAACAGTTCAAGCAACAAACAACCCAGGGCAACGACACTCACCCAACGGCGCCATCGGTGCCGAGAGATCCTCCAGGGAATCGGGAACACCAGCACGGCCAAAGCCAACAGGGCCAACGCTGTTCCCTCACGCAGGGGCAGGATCCAATGCACATCAAGCCATCCAGCTCCCGCCACAACGCCGTTTTGGCTCCAAAGCAATTGATGCCTCGACAGCCAAACCAAACCAGCCAACCCACACAAGATCGCCGCCAGTAGGGGACGAAGAGCACGCTTTTCAGCGGTATTCAGACCTGGAAACGACCAGTCCGACAGAGCAGGAGAGGCCGTTAAACGGCGCAGCAATCCGGATCCAGTGGCCAGCACCAACTGAGCCAGCAGGAGTTGGAGCAACAGGGCGAGCGCAGAAAAACGGCCCAGCCCAAAGCTGAGATCGGCAGCAAGCAACGGATCTTGAATGCCGCTCGTTGGGATCGCCAGTGCCAGGGTCCAAAGCCCCCAACCCCGTGCCACCGTGATGCAAACGCAAACACTCCCTAGAAGCAGCAAAGAGCTGTGATTGCTGGCCCTTGCCACGATTGTGAGCAAGCCGGAGAGGGCAAGGAGGGCCAAGATCGAAGGAAGGGGCTCTCCAGGAAAGGGTTGATCCCACCATTGCCCTAACGCGAAAGGATTGCTCCAGGCCACCCAGGTGATGCGCAGCAAGACCGCCACAACGGCAATCACCACGCCTGTGGCCACCAAAAGGCTCAGGCCATAGCGCCACCCCTCCAGTTGTTGGCGTTGCGGGCGATGGCGTTGCAGCTGAAGGTTGCCGTTGGCAATCCGTTGATCAGCGTGAACAAGAGAAAGTCGCAGCCACGACCGACGCCAGAGCAAGAGCCCTGCACTGAAGACCAATGAACACAAGGCTGCTGTCGCTGCAATGGCCCAGCGCTTGAGCAGCACCGTTTGAAGGGAAAACTGACCGAACCATTGCCACTCGACTTGCACGCGCAGCAGCATGACCACGAGCGCCGCCAGCCCCAAACCTGCGATCCAGCACGCCCATGGACCTCCGATCCCGCGTCGTGTTGTGCGCGCCGGAGTGGTGCTCAAGACCGGGGCCCTGCCTCAACAGCGGGGGGAATCCCCGCATCCGACACACCGGCAAGCTCAAGAAACCTGGTGGTGTTGAGCGTTTCCTCGGTGATCAAAGCCTCGACCAAGCGATCCATGGTCTTGCGATGCGACTGCAGCAAACCAATCGCTTCCTGTAACGACTGCTTGGCGAGGCTGCGGATCTGGGCATCAATCGCGCTGCCTGTGCTTTCGGCATAACTGGGCTTGGTGTTCACCCAATCCCTCCCGAGAAACACTTCATTCGCGCCACCTTCGAGCGCCACGGGTCCCAAGCTGGAGAAACCGAATCGGGTCACCATCTCCCGCGCCAGCTGACTGACCATCTGCAGATCACCACTGGCACCCTGAGTGACTTCAGAAGGTCCAAACACCACAATCTCGGCGGCTCTGCCCCCAAGGGCAACCACCAGACGGGCCCTCAAGGCCGCACGGGTCAGCAACCCCGAATCAACCACCTCATCATCCGGCCAGAAGCGTGTGAAGCCACCCACCCCTCCGGAACGGGGCAACAGGGTGACCTTGTCAACCCGTCCGGCTCCTGGAGTGAGCGCCGCCACCAAGGCATGGCCAATCTCGTGATAGGCAATGAGCCGCTTTTTGGCATTGTCTTGAAGCGGGGCAGCCGTTAAGCCCATCGTGATTCGCTCAAGAGCTCGCTCAATCTGACCATCCCCAATGGCCAAGGCGTTGTCACGTGCCGTGAGAATGGCTGCTTCATTGAGCAGGTTGGCCAGATCGGCACCGGAAAACCCTGGTGTCCGTTTCGCCCAATCGCTCAGGTCGACATCCTCTGCCAGCGGCTTGGTGCGGGCGTGGACACCCAGAATGGATTCACGGCCACGCCGATCAGGGAGATCGACGTGGATTCTGCGATCGAATCGACCAGGCCTCATCAAGGCTGTATCGAGAACATCAGCACGGTTGGTGGCTGCCAAGAGAATCACGCCGGAGTTATCGGCGAACCCATCCATTTCTGTGAGCAATTGGTTGAGTGTTTGTTCACGTTCGTCGTTCCCCCCTCCAATCCCTGCACCGCGCTGCCGGCCAACAGCATCAATTTCATCGATGAACACGATGCAAGGGGATTTTTCCTTCGCTTGACGGAAGAGATCACGAACCCGGGAAGCACCGACGCCAACAAACAGTTCAACGAACTCCGATGCGGCCATGGAAAAAAATGGAACCCCCGCTTCCCCAGCGATGGCCTTTGCCAGCAATGTTTTTCCTGTGCCGGGCGGACCGATCAACAGCACCCCGCGGGGGATTTTCGCGCCTAGACGAATAAAACTCTCGGGTTCTTTGAGGAAAGTGACGACTTCCTGCAGTTCATCCTTCGCTTCTGCAATTCCTGCGACGTCCTCAAAGCGAACTGTCAGGTCCTCCTCGGCCTTGACCCGGGGCTGACTGCGGGAAAACCCCATGGCGCGATTGGCCACCTGGGCGGAACGCCGCAACAGGAAACCAAGACCAATGATCAAGATGAACACCAGACCGAGGTTGCCAACGAGCCCGGCGAGAGCCTGTTCACCACGAATGTCTTTGACGGTGAGTGGTACACCAGCGCTTTCAGCCGTCCGCAAGATCTGCTGATCATTCGGAAGGATGGAGACAGTCGCTTCGCGGTTGTCGCTGTAGTGCACGACAACTTCGCGACGTTGCGGGATCAGCGTTAGTTCCTTGACTGCACCGGCCTGGATCTCACGCAGTAATTCACTGTAGATACGAGGTTGATCCGGCCTCAATCGAGCCGAAGGGCCTTGTGTTTGAGCTGGTGTCGCGGGGCCTGAACTCACAACAATTCATCGACAGTTGAAGCCTAGCGATTTGACGAGAGGACTCCCGGCAGGAGAAGATCACTGTTTGGAAAATCCGCCGGCAATGGCTGTACCTAAGAAGAAAACCTCCAAGAGCAAGCGCAATCAGCGCCATGCCGTCTGGAAAGCCAAGGCCGCAACCGCAGCACAACGGGCGATGTCGATCGGTAAGTCCGTGCTCAGCGGCCGCGCCCAGGGCTTCGTTTATCCCGTTGCAGACGCCGACGACAGCGAGAGCTGAGGTCAAGGTCTGCGGAGCTCACGAACGAGGCGATCAGCCGTGAGCTCCACGACAACATTGGCGCGATCAATGGTTTGCAGAGCTTTCTGGGGAAGCGCTGTTTCAATCATCCGCACAAAACCCTCCAAGGAGTGATCAGAGAGACGAACTCCTGTTGTTTGGTGCATGGCATCTTCTTGTTGCTTCTTCCACAGGCGGCTTGCCTCCACGCTGGGGGCGCGCAAATGCCACAGATCATCCAACGAGTCCCAGATCGGCTGATAGCGCTCGAGTTGGTCGAGGGCCTGGTGCCGATAGCGCTGTTCTGCAGTTGTGAGAGCCGGATCCAGGCTGGTGTCTGTCTCGACATGGACACCAAGAAACCATCCTTCGAGCAAAACCACATCGGCAGTGTGGGTACGCCAGCCCGTGCGATCCCCTTTGCCCTGGCGCAGTGATTTGTCAAAGCACGGAACCTTGAGTTGGCCATGTTGCCGCCAGTGTTTCAGGGTGTCGTCCATGAGCTTCAAATCGTGGCTCCCCGGCAAGGCGCGGGGGACTGACCATGGATTGCCTGCCATCGCCGCATCCATCAGGGCTGCTGGCCAATAAAAATCATCAAGCGATGCCACCACGACAGACAGGTTGATCTGCTGTGCTGCTTGCTCAATCCAATGGGCCAGGCTTGTTTTGCCACAGCCGGGGAGCCCATTCAGACCAATGAGTTGACGTTGTTGTTGCGTGCCAGCCTGCTCCAACGCCGTTAATAACGGGAACCCCACGCCCCAAAGCCAACCCGGATCGACGGGGAAGGGCCAGGCGTGCTCCGCCAGGGAGATGCCGCCACGCGCTTCCCAGTGCTCCACCCAATCATCCAGCTTCCAGCCCATCGCCTCCAGAAACGCCCCGAGGCCCGCAATGGTGTGGGGATTGGATGAAGCGAAGCGATCAAGAGCCAACTTTGTATGCCTCAAACACCACGGCGTAAAGAACACCGACGCGAAGATTATCGACCAATCTCCAAGCCAGGGGCCAGGGCGTGGTTGTGACCCGAGTGCGACACCGCACCGTGAGTTCAATCAACAACACCAATGCCAACGCCACAAAGGGACGCTGACCAAGTTTCTCAAGGTAATAGGTGCTGAGATTGTTGCCGAGGACGAAACCCAGCAGTAGGACCAAGGCTTCAACACTGCGGCGACGCCATGGACCATGGACGGCAGGTTGAATTTGATCACCCAAATGGCGCTGCAGCCGTTCGAAGCGGGTGCGTTGCAGCACCATTAGCGGGTTGTCTCCACAAGCAACTGGAGATACTCCAGCGTGATTAATCCATCCACACAAGGGGGGCCTGACGTTTGCTGAAGTGGTTGGTGGAGATCACCCAGGTGATTCACAACGGCGACGGCGCGATTAATGCTGGCAGAAAGTTGTTGATCCCAGGGTGAAGGTGTCACCAGACAGGGAATCGACGCCTGCGTTGAAGCCAGCAAGCCAGCCGCAGAATCTTCAATCGACAGACATGCCGTGGCGTCGATGCCACTGCGTTCCAAAGCACATCGGTAAGGGTCTGGATGGGGCTTGTGTCGCTGCACATCATTGGCGCTAACCACCCCTGTGAATGGGTTCTTGGCGTCCGGGAACAATCCCTCCAACAAGGCACTAACAGACGCTTGACCGCTGCTGGTCACGATCCATTGCTGGACGCCTGCGGTCTTCAATTCAGCGAGGAGCCTCGCAACTCCTGGGCGCAGCATCACAGCTCCACTGCGAATACGGTTCAGGTAGTGGGTTTGTTTGACCTGCTTGAGACGCTCCAAGGTGTCACGGTGAAGTGATGGCCCTTCGTGCTCGGCGTAGTGGGCCATCCGCTGCCCTCCGCCAGGAATCATTAACAGGCGTTGATACAGCGGTCGATCCCAGTGCCAGGGCACACCCAGATCCGCAAACGCTTGATTAAAGGCGGGACGGTGGCCCTCCATCTCCGTGTCGGCCAGCGTGCCGTCCACATCCCAGAACACGGCCTGCAATCCGGACATCAACGCTGTTGCAAACGATGAAATCGATTGAACCAGACTCGACAATGCAACACACCAACAGCACCGTCTGTGTCGTTCGCCGCTCAGCCCCAGCTCTGGCAATTGCCGCAGTCAACAGATGACGTGCCGTTGCAAGCGCTCTCCCTACCGCTACCGCTGCGGGCTGTACTGAGCCGCCGTGGCATCGTCAGCCTCGATCAGGCCATGCAATGGCTTGACCCAACGGAACTTCCGCCTGCTGAGCTGCACTTTCCCGATCTGCAGCGCGCTGTTGAACGGTTGAAAGTCGCCTGCCAATCCGGCGAAACGCTGGCGATTTGCGGTGATTACGACGCCGATGGCATGACCAGCACCGCGTTGCTGATTCGGGCCCTGCAACCGCTTGGCGCCCGTCCGATTGCAGCGATTCCCAGTCGGATGGACGACGGATACGGCCTGAATGCCCGCATGGTGGAGGAGTTACACAGCCGCAAGATTCGCTTGTTGGTCACTGTCGACAACGGGGTTGCGGCAGAGGAAGCTCTCGCTCGGGCCCAAGCTCTGGGCATGGACGTGATTATCACCGATCACCACACGATTCCAACCCCCCCTCAGCAGGCCCTAGCCCTGCTTCATCCGGCCACCACACCGCAGAACTCCCCTTATCGCGGTCTGGCGGGTGTGGGCTTGGCCTACGTGCTGGCGCGATCCTTGGCGGAAACGCTTGAACAACCCAGGGCGATCGCCAGTGCTCGCGACTTGTTTTGCATTGGCACGATTGCGGACATGGCACCCCTCACAGGTGCCAACCGCACTTGGCTCAGGGAGGGGTTGGGTCAACTGCACCGCACCCAGTGCGCTGGTTTACGGGCACTTCAACAGTTGAGCGGTCTGGACGATCGCCCCTTGCGCGCCGATGACGTGGGGTTTCAGATTGCCCCTCGGATTAATGCTGTTGGTCGCTTAGGGGAGCCGTCGCTGGTGGTGGATCTCCTCACTGAACATGACACCGACACTGCGATTGAACTGGCACGTCAATGTGATGGCCTCAATCGACAGCGCCGTGAACTCTGTGACGCGATTGAAGCGGAAGCCGTGGCGTTGGTGGAGGCTTCGGGCAACACCATGGCACCCTTCCTCTTGCTGGCACAGAGCCATTGGCACCATGGCGTAATTGGAATCGTGGCTGCGCGCTTAATGGAGCGCTATCAGCGCCCTGCAGCGTTATTGGCCGCCGACGGTGACGGACAGATGCGTGCATCCGTCAGGGCTCCAGAGGGCTTTGCTGTTGATCAGGCTCTGCACGCATGCGCCCACCATCTTGAGCGTTTTGGTGGCCATCCCGCCGCCGGTGGATTCACCGTCAAAGCGGAGCGAGTGGCGCCACTTCATGCCCAGCTCAACGCCATTGCAGAGCAATGGATGCAGTCGCGTTTGCAGGGTTGTGTTGTCAAGCCCGAGGCTTTGCTGCGCTTTGAGCAAATTGATCGATCCCTCTGGAGATCTCTTCTGAGGTTGGAGCCGTTCGGCATTGGCAACCCGGCACCACTGTTTTGGGCCAGACAATGTGATGTGTTGGAGCAGCGGATGCTGCGCGGAGGCCATCTGAAGCTTCGCTTACGCCAACAGGACACCATTCACGATGCAATCGCCTGGCGTTGGCGTGAGCAGGCAACCATCCCGGAGCAAATCGATGTGGCGTTTCGGCTGTCGATGAACCGCTGGCAAGGTGAAGAGCGTCTGCAACTGGAGATCCAGGCCTTGCGTGCCCATCACAGCACCATGCACCTACAACGCGGGCAAAAGACCTACAGCTGTGAACGACTTGATCACAGGCAGATCAGCCTCACCAACCCGGAAGGAGCACAACTGATGGTGCACACAGGAGACAACGGCTTGCTTCAGTGCGACGACAGCCGCGCTTCCCATCCCTACGTTGCAAGCCTGATTCAAGACGCTGCCATCGGCCTCGGCCTACAGCCATGAGGCCAACCGGCGATGGCATTGGCGCCTGTAGGGGCTAGCAAGGGATCGCCAGCCCCGATGTCCCGTTCTGAGCCTGGATCAGAGAGCGCCGCGACGGTAGAAGAGGATGAAAATGACGGCCGGGCCAGCAAGGGCGATCAAGGCCAGAGCCCCGAAATTAGCGATCAGATGAAAGTCGAGACCCATGGGAGAGAGCGGTAATCCGTGGCAATGATCCCATCAAGTTAGGGAACGCACCAGTGGAATCCGTCCCATCTCCCCTGCCACTGTGATGGCTTGTCACAGCCTGCAGCCATGACACGATCAGCACCCACCTGGACTTGCATCCATCACTGCGGAGCCTGTTGCCGATTAGCGCCTGAAGAACGACAAGAAGCTTTGGAGGCCCTTTCAGATGAACAGCGCAAGGCCTACCTCTCGATGGTTGGCGAGGATGGTTGGTGCAAGCACTACGACAGTGGTGGGCGACGGTGCCGGATTTATGCCGAGCGTCCTGATTTCTGCCGCGTCAGCAGTCTCACTGAGCTGTTTGAGGTGCCAACTGACCAGGCCGACGCCTTTGCGATCGCCTGTTGCCAGCAGCAGATTCGATCGCTCTACGGCGGCCGCAGCAGGGAGATGCGTAGGTTTACGCGAGCTGTAAACCGATCCACCCAAAGGCATGCCTGAGGTCGACACCACGAACGACACATCGCTGTCGTCAGCCGATGATGCCGCAAGCGAACGACCACAGAGCCTCGGTTTTACCGCCGTGATGCTCAGCACGTTCACGACGGTGTTCGTTGCAGAGTTGGGCGATAAAACGCAACTGGCAACGCTGCTGCTCTCCGCCCAGTCAGGGGAACCTTGGTTGGTGTTTATCGGCGCTGCATTCGCCTTGATTTGCTCCAGCCTTGTGGGCGTCCTCGTCGGGCAATGGCTTTCAACGATTCTTCCGCCCGAACGGTTGGAGCAAATGGCCGGGGTGTTGATGGTGGGCTTAGGACTCTGGCTAGGGCTTCAGGCTCTGCAATCCCTGATCCAGCAATCGCTTTGAGCTTTCAAAACCATGGAATTCCCCCTACTGCTTTCCACATTTTTGACGGTTTTTCTGGCCGAACTCGGTGACAAGACCCAACTTGCCACCGTGGCGATCAGCGGCACATCCAACCGCCCGCTGGCGGTATTTCTTGGTTCCTCCAGTGCCCTGGTGTTGGCCAGCCTGATTGGAGCCATTGCTGGAGGATCCATG
>JBMHDE010000015.1:0-39870 GCA_049889555.1 Synechococcus sp.
TTGACGGGAGAAACGAACGATGTTGTTCGCAGTTACGGGTTTGCTCTCACCGAGCAGGCTTCAGTCACCCTCCTCATGCCCCGTCGAAACCATTGCAGCCCCGTGAGGGGGAATGGAGCTGAGCGGAATCGAACCGCTGTCCGAAACATTGGTGTGGATCACCTAGTCCGGTCGAAACCGGACCTTGCCATTGTGACAGCAGTGGTGATCAGGAGCACGAACCATTGGAGAGGGAGAACCGTCGGCAGAGCCAGATCCACCACGGGATTGCCGTCTTGCCCCAGGGCCTGGAAGATGCCGGCGCGCAGGAACTCAGCACCCTGGGGGCCAAAGCCGTTCGCCCCTTACGCCGTGCCGTGGCCTTTGACGCCGATCAGGCCTGCCTCTACCGCTTGCATCTGCAGTGCCGTCTGCCCTTTCGTCTCCTGCGGGAGCTAGCCAGTTTTCCCTGTGATGGCCGGGATTCGCTCTACGACGGCGTGCAACAGGCCGTCGACTGGGAGCGCTGGTTGCACCCATCGATGAGCTTTCGGGTGGATGCCACCGGCAGTGCTCAAGGGCTGAACCACAGCCACTACAGCGCCCTTCAGGTCAAAAACGCCATCGTTGATCGTCAGCGCGATCTGTGGGGCGAACGGTCGTCCATTGATCTCAACGAGCCCGACCTGCACCTACATCTGCACCTCAGCCGAAGTGGTGCTGTGCTCAGCCTGGATGGCTGTGGCGGCAGCTTGCACCGCCGCGGCTATCGCGCAGCCATGGGCCTGGCACCGCTGAAAGAAAATCTGGCCGCCGGCCTGATCCAACGCACCGGGTGGGATGGCACCACCCCGTTGGTGGATCCACTCTGCGGATCTGGCACCTTGCTGATTGAAGCCGCCAGCCTGGCGCGGGGCCTTTGTGTGGGGCTGCAGCGGTCCTTCAGTTTGGAAGGCTGGGCCGATTTCGATCCTGCGCTCTGGGCTGCAGAGGAGCAACGGGCCCGGCAACGTGAGCAGCAGCACCACCCCTTGCCGCCGATCATCGGCAACGAACAAGACCCTGCCATTGCCGACCAAGCCCGCAGCAATGTGGCCGCCGCTGGACTCAGCGACTGCATCACCATCCGCTGTGGTGACTTTCGCGACCTCTCCCTGCCAGCAGTACCCGGCACGGTGGTTTGCAATCCCCCCTATGGCGTGAGGGTGGGCGATCACGACGGCTTAGAAGCGCTCTACACCGACCTTGGCCAAATGCTGAAGGCGAAAGCATCGGGATGGGATGCCTGGATCCTGAGCGGCAATGCAGGCATCACCGGCGCCTTAAAGATGAAGGCCTCACGGCGGATCCCCATCAGCAATGGCGGCATCGACTGCCGCTGGCTCCACTACCACGTGCGCTAGCCGCCACCCTGGCAATTAGCGCCCCAACACCGCTTTGGTGGTGCGGCTGATGCCCTCCAGGGTTTGGGGCAGATAGGGGCCTTTGGTGAGCTGGCCACCCACCCGCAAACTGATGCCAGCCAACACCACGTTGCTGATCGCCACGGCCAGCAGAGCTCGCACCAGGCTCAGGCCCCAAGCCTCCTCCAGCCAAAGCACCAGCACCACCTGCACGGCGATCAAGGCGAGAAGCATCAAGATGCCACCGAAGGCCAGAAACACCCCACCACTGATCAAGCGCCGCCGCTCCCGGTCCACCTCCTGCAGCGCAATGCGCACATGCAGATCCATCACGGAAGCCGCCAGGGCCGTGACGCGACCCGCCGCACCAACACCACGGGGGCGCACTGGCTCTGAACTGCTTGATTCAGAGCGGCCTGGTTCAGAGCGGTCCATGGCCGGCTGATTGCGATCGCTCATTCAGAACGCCTCCCACCCACAAGCAACGCACCAAGCACCACACCCACGCCGGCAGCCACCGCCAAGGCCAGCAGGGGACGCTGACGCACAGGTCGTTCAATCCGAGGCCGCAACGTTTGATTGAGGTCATCCAGGAGCTGCTCCAGTTGCAGCTCCAGCGGTTGCAGAACCTTGCCGACGTCTTTGCCGCCATCCCCCAACGACTGCAGCAACTCCTCCAGCTGGGCCTGCACCAGGTTGGCGGCACGGCCCGATTGCAATGCAATCACCCGCACCGCTTCATCGAGGCTGCCGCGGGTGGCCTCCAGGGTGTGGGCCGTCACCTCAGGCCATCGACGCTGCAGTTCCGGCAACAGCGCATCAAAACGTTCGCGGAATTGCTCAGCGGCAGACCACGCCGCCGCTCCGCCTGACGATGCCGCGGCCTCAGGCTGAGGATTGGTGTGGTCATCCGCAGGGGATGGCGCCGACTCCATGCACACTCCTGTGTTCAGCCGCAGGTTAGGGATGGTGTCGGGAAGGTGAAACCCCAATGCCGCGCTACGTCGTTCTCGAACACACCGGAGCTCCGGATGATCCCCGGGGCTGCCACCTCGATTGGCTGCTGGAAGACGGCGACCACTGCCGGACCTGGAGGCTGGATCACTGGCCCACCATCGATGGTGAAGCCCTCACCGCCACCCCCCTACCGCCCCATCGCTTGGTGTGGCTCGATCGCCAATCCGCAGCGGTCTCCGGTGGGCGCGGTTGGGCTCGCCGCCTTGCTGGCGGCGACTACGTCGGTACCCTACCCCTCGATCCAGCGGATCCTGTGGAGATTGTGCTCAGCGGTTTGCACCATCGCGGCTGGCCCAACCGCGTGCTGCTGCGCATCGAAGCTGGCCACTGTTGCCTCTGCAGCTGCCCGTAAGACAACGGAACGGCTCAGCAATCCCTTGAGCTTTAGCTCAGCAATCCCTTGAGCTTTGCGGATGCTCCGCTAATTTCAGAACACTGACAGCCCCCTGATCCTGTTGGTTCATATCAATCAGGTTGGGTTTAAGCACTTCAAGTCCTTCGGGGGGGCGATCACCATCCCCCTCGACACCGGCTTCACGGTGGTGACCGGTCCCAACGGTTCCGGCAAAAGCAACATCCTTGATGGCGTGTTGTTTTGCCTGGGGCTGGCCAGCAGCCGTGGGATGCGTGCCGATCGTCTGCCCGACCTGATCAACAGCGGCATTCTTAAAGCCGGGAAAGCAGCAGAAACGCACGTGAGTGTGCGCTTTGATCTCAGCGACTGGCGGCCTAACCCTGCAGAAGAGGGCATGGAAGCCCCCGACGATGGCCCCTGGATCAAGGCCGATCAAACCGCATGGACCGTGACCCGAAAACTACGGGTGACGCCAGGTGGCTCCTACAGCAGCAGCTACACCGCCGACGGAGAGCCCTGCAATCTTCAGCAGCTGCAGACCCAACTGCGCCGGCTGCGCATCGACCCAGAAGGCAGCAATGTGGTGATGCAGGGGGATGTAACCCGGATTGTGTCGATGAGCAACCGCGATCGCCGCGGCCTGATCGATGAGCTCGCTGGTGTCGCCCTGTTCGACACCAGAATTGAACAAACCCGGCGGAAGCTCGATGACGTGCAGGAACGTCAGGAGCGATGCCGGATCGTGGAACAGGAACTGCACGCCGCGCGCCAGCGGCTGGAGAAAGACTGCGCCAAGGCACGCACCTATCAGGCATTGCGCGCTCAGCTGCAAGAGGGCCGGCGGCAAGAACTGGTGCTGGCCTACGACGCTGCCCAAGTGGCCCTGCAAAGGCTGCAACAGCGCCATCAACAGCTGGGGGAACAGGAGCAACACGACAGCGAAGCCCTCACCGTCTCCGAACAAGCCCTCACCGCAGCGGCAACCGAGCTGCAAGGTCTTCAAGAGATCGTCAAAGACCTCGGGGAAGACAAGCTGCTAGCGGTGCAAGCCGAACTGGCCGGCCTCGACAGTCAAGGCAGGGAACTGGAGCGACAAGCCGCGCAACACAAGCAGGAGGGGGACACCCTGCAAGGGCAGCGCCACGACCTCACCACCAAACGACGGGCACTGCAGGATTCAGCCCAGGCCCTGCAGCAGGCTCCCGCCAGCGATGCCTTAGCGACTGCCGAACAAACCTGCCGCGAGGCAGAAGCCGCCGTTGAGGTGTCACGTCGTCGCCTCGGTGATGTGGCGGGCCGCTCAGGCACCTGGATCGAAGAACAGCGGCAGCGCAGCCAACGCAAGCTCGCCTTACAACAACAGATCACCCCCCTGCAGGAAGAACAGCAGCAGCGCAAAGCCAAACTGCAACAAGACCAGGAACGCCTGCTGGAGCTGCAGCAGGAGCTGGAGCAGGACGGATCGGAAGACCAACGCGTTCAAGCCCATCTGAGCCAACTCGACGCGGACTGGGAAGCGCTGCTGCAAGCCCTTCAACAAAGCCAAGACAACCTGCAGCAGCTGGTGGAGGCGGTGGCGGTGCAACAGCGCACCCGCTCGCGCTTGGAGCAGGAACAAACCCGCCTGGAACGCGACATCACCAAATGGGACAGCCGTCGGGAAGCACTGCAGGAAAGCCGTGGCACCGGCGCCCTACGGCTGCTGCTGGAGGCAGGGCTTGATGGCATCCATGGGCCCGTCGCCCAGTTGGGTGAGGTGGACGACCACCTCCGCCTTGCCCTTGATGTGGCCGCAGGGGCACGACTGGGGCAGGTGGTGGTGGATGACGACCGGATTGCAGCCCAAGCCATCGACCTGCTCAAAAGCCGCCGCGCAGGCCGCCTCACCTTCCTGCCCCTCAACAAAATTCGTGCAGCCGGTGGTGGTGGCGGTGCTGCCATGGCACGGGGTCGGCGACCGGAGATGAGCGGTGGTGGAGGCCTGATGGGCCGCGCCGTCGATCTCGTTCGCTACGAACCGATTTACGCCGATGTCTTTGCCTATGTGTTCGGTGACACCCAGGTGTTCAGCGATCTGCAAACGGCACGCCAACAGCTCGGACGCACCCGCGCCGTAACCCTGGAAGGCGAGCTGCTGGAAAAAAGCGGCGCGATGACCGGGGGCAGCTTTTCGCAACGCAGCAGCGGCCTCAGTTTTGGCACCAGCAGCGAGAATGACGAGGCGGAACCCCTGCGGCGCAGGCTGCTGGATCTCGGCGAAACCCTGGTGGCCTGTCGCAGGGAAGAACAACGCTTGCTGACCCAAATCGACGCCGGTCGACCCCGGGTGCAACAGCTCGAACAACGCCAAGCCGCACTCGATGCAGAGCGCAGTGCCGCCCGCCGCGCCCACGGTCCACTGATGGAACGCTGCCAACAGCGCCATCAACGCCTCGAAGCGTTGCGCAACACAGCCACCAGCGGACGCGAACGACTCGCGGCCCTCGCTGTTGCGCTTGAACCACTGGAAGCGGAGATGCAGCAACTCACCGGCCAAGAACACAACGCCCAGGCGGAGGGGGACATCGAGGCCTGGCAACAACTGCAAACCAACCTGGAAGCCGCTGATGCTGCCTTGGTGAAGGCCCGCAACCACAAGGATCTGCTGGTGCAAGAGCAACGGCAACGCGACTTAAGCCTTGAACGCCTCAGCGATCAACACCAGGCCCTGGATGCGGAAGAAGCACGGCTCAAGGAGGCGGTGGAGCGCTTGAGCCAAGCCCATCAGGCTTGGACAGAGCAGCAGCAGCAACTCCAAGGGCGACGCAACGAACTCAACGCCCAATACCAAGCCCTGCAAACCGCCTTTGGGGAGCAGCGCCGCGCCCGTGATGAAGCAGAAGCCAGCGTGGCTGAGCAGCGCCAGCGCCTGCAGCAAGCCCGCTGGGACCTGGAGCGGCTGCGGGAGGAACGCAGCGGGCTGGCGGAGCAGGTCCGCAGTGGTGGGGTCCGTCTCCAAGAACTGAGCCACACCTTGCCCGACCCCCGTCCGGACATCCCCGAGGCTGTGCGCACCGCGGGGCTGGAGGCCTTGCAAACCTCCCTCCAGGCACTGCAGCAGCGCATGGAGGCCTTAGAACCCGTGAACATGCTGGCGCTCGATGAACTGGCAGAGCTGGACCAACGGCTGAGCGAGTTAATCGAACGTTTGGACGTGCTCAGCCAGGAACGGGAGGAGCTACTGCTGCGGATCGAAACCGTGGCCACGCTGCGCCAGGAAGCCTTCATGGAGGCATTTCAAGCTGTGGATGGCCATTTCCGCGACATCTTCGCGAGCCTCTCCGATGGTGACGGGCATCTGCAGCTCGACAACCCTGAAGACCCCCTCGACGGTGGCCTCACGCTTGTGGCCCACCCCAAAGGCAAATCCGTGCGACGGCTGGCGTCGATGTCGGGGGGAGAAAAATCCCTCACAGCCCTGAGCTTTTTGTTCGCACTGCAGCGGTTTCGCCCCTCACCGTTCTATGCCCTTGATGAGGTCGACAGCTTCCTCGATGGCGTGAATGTGGAGCGCCTCGCCTCCCTGATCGCTCGCCAAGCCAACGATGCCCAATTCATTGTGGTGAGCCACCGCCGGCCCATGATTGGCGCATCCCAACGCACCATTGGCGTCACCCAGGCCCGGGGTGCCCACACCCAAGTGGTGGGCCTGCCCGATGCCGCCTAAAGCGTTCCTTTACACCATCCAGCGTGGGAAACAGCGGGTTCACTGAACAGTCATCACGAGGTCGTTACGTCAAAATGGTTCAAATTGCCACGGCTGAGGCCTGACGTTGACCTCGACCCCCAACTCCAACGATCCCCTGGCAACGGTGCCCAGCGACAGGCTGTGGCTCCGATCCGAGCTCATGGGCACCCAGGTGATCACTCGCGACACGGGGCGCCGCCTCGGTGTGGTGGGCGAAGTGATCGTGGATATCGACGGGCGGGAAGTGGTCGCCCTCGGCCTGCGTGATAATCCGCTCACCCGCTTCCTGCCAGGCCTACCCCGCTGGATGCCGCTCGACCGCATCCGCCAGGTCGGCGACGTGATCCTGGTGGATTCCATTGATTCGCTCAGCGAAACCTTCTCGCCAGACCGCTACAGCCGCGTGATCAACTGCCAGGTGATCACCGAGTCGGGCAGTGTGCTCGGCCGCGTGCTGGGATTTTCGTTTGATATCGAAACCGGCGAACTGACCACCCTGGTGATGGGTGCCCTTGGGGTTCCCTTACTGGGTGAGGGTGTGCTGAGTACCTGGGAGATGCCCGTTAACGAAATTGTCAGCAGCGGTGCTGATCGCATCATCGTTTACGAGGGCGCAGAAGACAAACTCAAACAGCTCAATAGCGGCGTGCTGGAGAAGCTCGGCGTGGGGGGGCCCAGCTGGGAGGAACAGGAGCGAGAGCGGTATCGCGTCAATGTGGTTCCGGTGGAGAACCAACTCAGTTCAGGCCAACCAGTCGACGAGCAGCAAAAGCAACTACAGGCCTCCACGGCTGCGACCTTGCCCCCAGACGATGAGCTGGAGTATGTGGAGGTGGAGGAGCGCCGCAGCGAGCAGCAGGTCCGCCGCCGCTACATGGATGATCTGCCTGAGCAGACCTATCAGGACACCACCCAGGAGCGATACGACCGCCCCCGTGATGGACGCGATCGCTTTGACGGCAGCCGTGATGACAACGACCGTTTTCAACGCGATTTGCAACGCGACCTTCAACGCGACCGTTATGAAGACAGCCGCTATCAAGACAACCCTTATCCAGACAGCCGCTACGAGAGAAGCCGCTACGACGACAGCCGCTTGGAAGACAGCCGCTTTGATGACAGCCGCCTAGAAGACAGTCGATACAACCGCGACCGTTACGACAGTGAGCGTGCCGTCGAATCCGAGCCCGAACCCGCCCGATTGGGAACCCGCCCTAGACCCGCGGCACGCCGCCCGGTTCAACCCCCAGGGGATCCCTTGGATGTTGAACCCCTGGCTGTTGAACCATTAGACGTTGAACAGTTCGAAGTTGAACAGTTCGACGATGGCGACGCATTGAGGGGATCCGAACCACTCCCGGCCCGTCGATCCACGGCCAATGATCTCGACGACCCCTGGTGATCGAGATCCAGGCGGAAGTCCAGGGCTCAAGACTCAGCCCTTGGGCTCAAAGTTCAGCGATGCACTGTTGACGCAATAGCGCTGGCCCGTAGGGGCGGGGCCGTCGCTAAACACATGCCCCAGATGGGCATCGCAACGCGCGCAATTGATTTCTGTGCGCACCATGCCATGGCTGACATCCGTTTTGGTGCTAATCGCATCCGAGCTGACGCCATCCCAAAAGCTGGGCCAACCGGTGCCGGAATCGAATTTGGTTGTCGAACTAAAGAGCGGCGCTCCACAACACACGCAGTGGTACATGCCCTTGGCCTTGTTGTTCCAGTAGGCACCGGTGAAGGCACGCTCCGTGCCCCCTTGGCGGGCCACCTGGAACTGTTCAGGCGTGAGTTGTGCCTTCCAGGCATCGTCACTGCGTTTGATCCGTGCAGTGGCTTCAGAAGAGGATCCGGAAGGCGTGGTCATGGCAGCACAAAAAACTGCGCTCAAACTAGTCGGCAAGGGCCCTGGGCAGCAGCGCTCGCACCTCGTGGGCCAGGGCGGCCACAGCCCCAGGCTGCCCGCGGAGACTGCGCAAATCATCCCGTTGCCCCTGCAAACGACTGGGGGATGACAACCAACCATCCGCCTCTGCAGCAATCGCCTCAGGTTGGATCGCCCCCACCCGTTCAGGCACCACTGCACGCCCAGCGGAAATATTGGGCCACGCCAAGAATCCATGGTTGCGCAACCGCCAAGCGCTGAGCAGAGCACCAATGCACCAGCGCAAACCAGGCAAACGCGCTAGCAAACCCAACCAACCATCCCAGGCCTGCATCACCGCCAAATGCTGGGTGGGCACAATCACAATCATCGGCACCCCGAGGGCGCCCAACTCAGCCGTGTTGGCCCCGACGGTGGTGAGCGCCAAGGCGCACTGGCTTAAGGGGCCATGGGCAGGGGGATCCTCCTGGAGATGAATCTCCGTACCGGCTGTGGTGATCAGTCGCCGCCAAGGGATCACCTGTGATGGCGGTTCCACGCGGGCGATGCCAGAGCCATAGGCCGCAGCGATGGCATTGGTTTCGCCAGCAAAACGCTCCAAGGCAGCCACGGAGGCGGTGGGCGCCACGGGCAGCAAAAATCGGCAACCGGGCCGCAGGGCCGCCAGCCGATCGGCCGTGTCCAGCAGGAATGGCACACCAACCGCCAGTTTGGCAGCCTTCGATCCAGGCAGCAGGGCCACCCATTCGCCGTCGGGGAGAGGCGCCTGGGCGCGAGCATGGCTCGATAAATCGGCCATCAAATCTCCCACCACCGTGCAACGGGATCGGAAGCGTCGCGGCAACTGCGCAAGCACCGCTGGCCCCATCGCTGCCAAGCGGTCATTCCAACGGGGCCAACGCGCCACCCATTCCGCATAGGTGATGTGGCGATAACCGAGGCGTGCCGACAGCAGCACACTCCAAAACTGATCACCGCCCAAAAACACCACCACCCCCCGCGGCGCCCATGGACCGTCCCGGTTGGGATTGAGCAGCAAGCGCCAGAAGCGTTGCGCGGGTGTGATCCGATCAAATTGGGCCCAACGAGCCGCCGCCTCGGCCTCCTGTCCCGTGGCATTCGGGCAAGGCACAAGCACCAGGCGCAACGACATCAGCGACTGCTGAGCCCGGGGACGCAGTTGCAAAGAACGATGCAGCTGTTCTGCTAAGGGACGCACCCATGTGGCCAGCTCGCCAGGGCCATTGGACACAAACACAATGGAGAGCTGAGGCCTTGAACCCGCTGAGGCCAAATCGTCACTCGCGATGGCCTGCATTGGGTTGGGAAAGAAAAATGCGGATGGCGAGACTTGAACTCGCAAGGCCGAAGCCACACGCCCCTCAAACGTGCGTGTCTACCAATTCCACCACATCCGCGTGGCTGACTTAACCGCTCGGGCCTCGTCGAGGATGGATCATACCGGGCCGTGGTCCGCAACTAGGCCCATCGCCGCCAACACGTTCTCCACGTACCTCAGCAGGGTGATGTTTCTCACGGCCAATGCATCGGCCAGACGTAGGCGCTGATACGATCCGCCCTTGCATGGAAACTGCGGGATGCCCATCGGCAAGGTGCTGATCGCCAACCGCGGCGAAATTGCACTCCGGATTATTCGGAGTTGCAGAGAGCTTGGTATTGCCACGGTGGCGGTGTACAGCACGGTCGACCGCAACGCCCTGCATGTGCAATTGGCGGATGAAGCGGTCTGCGTTGGCGAAGCCGCCAGCAGCAAGAGTTATCTGAATATTCCCAACATCTTGGCAGCGGCCACCTCCCGAGGAGTGGATGCCATCCACCCGGGCTATGGCTTCCTGGCCGAAAATGATCGTTTCGCGGAAATGTGCCGCGACCACGGCATCACCTTTGTGGGGCCATCCCCCCATGCGATTCGTTCCATGGGGGACAAGGCCACCGCAAAAAGCACCATGCAACGGGTGGGGGTGCCCACCGTGCCAGGCAGTGAAGGCCTGCTCTCCACACCGGAGGAAGCCGCAGCCCTGGCAGAACAAATGGGCTATCCGGTGATGATCAAAGCCACCGCAGGGGGCGGTGGCCGCGGGATGCGTCTGGTGCCTGGCCCTGAGCAACTCCACACCCTGTTCAAGGCAGCCCAAGGGGAAGCGGAAGCCGCCTTTGGCAATCCGGGGCTCTACATGGAGAAATTCATCGACCGCCCCCGCCACGTGGAAGTGCAAGTGCTGGCTGATCGCCACGGCAATGTGGTGCATCTTGGCGAGCGCGACTGCTCCGTCCAACGTCGCCACCAAAAACTGCTGGAGGAAGCCCCCAGCCCGGCCCTCGATCCCGACCTACGCCGGCGCATGGGAGAGGCTGCTGTGGCTGCGGCCCGCAGCATCAATTACGAAGGTGCCGGCACCGTGGAATTCCTGCTGGACCGCAGTGGGGGGTTCTATTTCATGGAGATGAACACCCGCATCCAGGTGGAGCACCCTGTCACCGAAATGGTGACCGGCATCGACCTGATCGCCGAACAGCTCCGAATTGCCGGTGGCGAACCGATCAGCGTCAGTCAAGACGCCATCAAGCTGCGGGGACATGCGATCGAATGCCGCATCAACGCAGAAGATGCGTCCCACAACTTCCGGCCAGCGCCCGGCAAAATCACCGGCTGGCTGCCCCCCGGAGGTCCTGGCATCCGCGTCGATAGCCACGTGTACACCGGCTACGACATCCCCCCCTTCTACGACTCCCTGATTGGCAAGCTGATCATCTGGGCCCCAGACCGCGAAAGCGCCCTGAAGCGGATGCGACGCGCCTTGAATGAATGCGCTGTCACCGGCATTCCCACCACCGTGGAATTCCACCTGCGGCTGCTCGATCGCCCGGAATTCCAACGCGGCGATATCCACACCAAATTCGTGGAACAGGAGATGCTCTGAGGCGGGCGAATCAGACCAAGCCCAAGCGACACCACACCGTTGGTGTGGTTAGGCCAAGGCCCCACCCGCAGCGCTACGCATCAGCAGCTGCGAAAGCAAGCCCTGCTGACCCACCAACAACTCGCGCACCAGGCTGATCAAACCAACCCAGATCACGGGGGTGACATCAACGCCGCCAATGGGGGCGATAAGGCGACGACTGAACGCGAGCAAAGGTTCCGTTGGAACGGCCACCACAGGCCACAGGCCGGCCTTGAGGTCGATCTGCGGATACCAGGTGAGCACGATGCGCAAGAGGAAACACAGGGTCCAAGCAGCCAGCAGCAGACCGAGCACCAAGTGCACACCGGGCAGGAGTGCCATGGGGGTTGGCGTCACAAAGCTCAAAGCATCCGGGCCCACATCGTAGAAAGACGCCGGCACTCCTTAAAATCCTCGGAACCAGGCCATCGATTCCGCGTCGACATGACCCCCTCCCTCGCCAATTTTCTCAGCAGCCTCCTGTGGGGCACCGTGATCGTGGTCATCCCGGCCAGCATCGGCCTCTTCCTGCTCAGCCAGACCGACCAGGTTGACCGCAAGCTGTGAAGCCCCTGGCGCGCTCCGTAGACTGATGGTTCAACGCTGTGGATTAACAGCTTTCAGCCGTAGTCAGGGGGCACACAACTGTGGTTAATGCCAGTCTTAATTGGGCCAGCATTGTTGGCATCGTGCTGGCCGTTGGTGGTGCGTTCCTTTACTTCATGCGCAGCTTTAAGCCTGCGCTAGCCCGCGATTACGACGTTTTTTTCGCCGCCATTGGCCTTCTTTGTGGCGGGATTTTGTTTTTCCAAGGGTGGCGCCTGGATCCGATCCTGCAGTTTGGCCAGTTCCTGCTGGCCAGCACCACAGTGTTCTTTGCCTACGAAAGCGTCCGCTTGCGTGGCGTCTCCACAGAGCAAGCGCGGCGTTCGGCCTACTTCGATGACGAACCGGCACCATCAGGCGGCCTCAATGGCGGCTGGGATTCGTCCTACGACCGGTTTGACAACCCCGAGGCTCCACCGCTGCGGCGGCGTTTCCAGGGCAGTGCCGATGATGGCTACGGCCAGCGGGGCGGCAATGATCTTGAGCAAGATTTCTATCGCCCTCGCCGCCCGTCACGGGCCGCCATTCCTGAACAAGCAGCCAGTCGCCGTCGCCCCCGGGAAGAAGGTAGCGACAACTGGGAGGAGCCCAGCAGCGAACGGGAGCGCAGGATGGCCCGCTTCGGCCAACGCGATGAAGCGTCCGACAACCGTTCCTCCTTTGGCGAACGCCGTAGCCAGCGCCAAGAGCAACGGCGCGGAAGCCGTCCCCAGGCCACCCGCATGAGTGGTGCTGACCAAGAGCAGCGGACCGAGCGTTTGCCATCCTCCCCATCCAGTCGCCCGACGGGCGTCCCCCAAGGCGTACCACTCCGCCAAGCTCCGGAGGACGCCGCTTTTCGTCCCTCCGATCGCGATCGCCGGCCTGATGCAGGCAGCTCGGCAGCCTCACCATCCCGCCAAGCCCGCCCTCAATCCAACCCTCGATCCAGCCGTGCCGACAGCGGATCGGCCCCGTCGAGCCGTTCAACGCCTCGCAGCTCTAGGCCGCGCGACAACAGCTCCCGCTTCGACGACTAATTGCACGACGGCTGACGCGCCATGGGCCATCGGCCTGCCATCACCAGGAGTCTCCAGGGCCTAAGCCTGGCGACTGCCTTGAGCGTTGCCCTACTGGGCTGCGGACCCGAAACCCGCCGCGCTCCCGGTGCCGCTGCTGACCGTCAGCAGAGTGAACCGGCCATCAGCGGCAATGGCCAACTCCTGGCTGTGATTGAAGACCGACGGGGGCGTCCAACTGTGCAGCTGCGGGATCTGCGGAACGATCAACCGCTGCCGTTGCCTCGCCTCAACGGCCAACAACCCCACAGCTCCCCTTCACTGAGCTGGAACGGCCGCTACTTGGCGGTGATCGTCCAACGGGGCAATCGCCGCATCGCGGTGATCACCGATCGTCTCACCGGCAAGGTCCATCCGCTGCGCCCCCCTGGCAACCACAACCCTGTGCGAATCCAACTCGCACCGGATGGCCAGCGTTTGGCCTTGCAGTTGGCCGAACGCGGACGGTGGCGCGTGACTGTGCTGGACCTCAGCGGCATGCTTGAACCGGATCGCCCCGGCGGTTTACGGGTGACGACTGCGGAGGAGCGACCGTGAAACACCCGGTGCACACCCGATGGACAATCGGGTGTGGGTTCACTGCCGCAGTGCTGATCCTGACGGGATGCAGCAACAGCGAACTCAGACCCTTGCATGCCCTCAACGGCTCCCTGGAACGCAGCAGTGATGCCCGCCGCGAGCCTGCCCTTGCCCAGGGCTGGCTCGCCACTCTGACCAGCAAAAACGGACGGGAGCGAATCGAGCTAATTGATCTACGCAGCGGTGCACCAGTGGCCACACCGGGATTGAACAGGGCCGATGCCCAACCGGTCAGTCTCAGCCTGAGCGGCGATGGCGAACGGCTGGCCGTTGTGCAACAACGGGACGGCCGTACGGAACTGATGCTCTACAGGCGCAGCATCGGCAGCCTGCAGCGGCTCGAGCTTGTGCCAGCGGGTGTCCCCAGGAAAGTAAGCCTGGATGGCAACGGGCGCACATTGGCGGTGCAGGTGAGCCGCAACGGACGCTGGGGGGTGGACATCATCCGACTGCCGTAGCCCTCAGGGCACAAGGCCAGCCCAGTGCAGGAAAGTGTCATGCGACAGGGCTTCCACCACCAACACGGCCGCAAAACCCACCATGGCGAAACGGCCATTCACCCGCTCGGCATAGCCGCTCCAACCAAACGCAGGCACATCCGACGTGGTGGCACTGGTGGCTGGAACGGAGCGAGCCTCGGACTCCTGGGAGCTCACATCAGTGCTGCTGGTGGTCATGCCGCCGGATCAGGAATGACCAAAGTCATAGCTGGCAGCGGGGAGCAACTGCCAGCCCCCCTGACCATCCAGAGCCAACACGCTGTCGTGATAGGCCTTCAAGGTTGGTCGATGGCCGATGCTGATCACCGCAAGGTCACGGGCCTGCAGAAGCTTGTAAAGGCGATCCTCCGTGGCCACATCCAACGCGCTGGTCGCTTCATCGAGCACCACAAAACGCGGCGCATTCAGAAGAAGACGACCAAAGGCCAGTCGCTGCTGCTCACCAAGCGAGAGGATCCTGGGCCAGTCCTGGGTCACATCAAGGTCGGGATAACGGGTCAGCAATGCACCGAGATTGACCTCCTCCAGAACGTTGCGAAGCTGGTCGTCGCTGTAGCGACTTTCCTCCGATGGATAACAGAGCTGTTCGCGCAGGGAACCCAAGAGCATGTAGGGCTTCTGGGGAATAAAAAGGAGATCCCCCGTCTCCGGACGCTCAATCTCCCCCGTGGTCGGGGCCCAGAGACCACTGATCATGCGCAGCAGCGAGGTTTTACCGCACCCTGAGGGGCCCACCACCAGCAGGCGCTCAGCTTCTCCCAGCGTGAGGCTGAGATCACGCAAAATTGGATGATTAGCACCAGGCGGCGTTAGATCGGCATGGCGTACAACGATGGCGCTTGCAGACGTGCGCGACTCCGGAATCGCCTCCCGGCCCACTTGCTCCACCTTGCTCTGGAACCCCTCCAAGCGGCTGATCCCTGCGGTGAACTTGGCCAGCTCCTCAATCTGATTCACCACAAAGAACAGCGAACTTTCAACCATGTTGAAAGCAAAGATCGCCTGCGTGAAACTGCCAAAATCAATGTCACCCGCAAAATACGGGACAGACATAATCACATAGGGAAAGAAGTTACCTGCATAGTTGGTTGACCTACGCATCACATCAATGATGACCTGCCAAATGATCAACAAATTAAAATTTCGCACAACCGAACCCAATCGTCGGGTTGTTTCGGCCGATTCCTGATCTTCCCCTTTATAAAATGCGATCGACTCGGCGTTATTTCTGATGTGCACCAAGCCAAAGCGGAAATCAGCCTCGTAGCGGAGTTGGTCGAAATTAATTCTCACCAAGCGACGGCCAGCAAATACAAGCACTGCGGTGGCAAACGCTGCGTAGGCAAATAAAGAGAACGTCAGCTTTGTACTGATACTCCAGAGAATCAGGATATTGAGGGAAAAGGTGAGCACTGCGTCAAAGATGCCCAATGTGAATCCCAGGCTCTGCGCCGTGAAGAATCGCGCATCGTCCGTGATGCGCTGATCGGGGTTATCAACATCCGTTGCCTGTTCGTCGTTGGGGTTGAGAACGTAATAGGCACGGTTGCGCATATAGTCGCCGATTAGGCTCCGCGACAACCAATCGCGCCAAATAATCCCAAGCTTCGCTGTGACAAATAACTGCGTCACACGGATCGGCAGAGCCACCACAAAGCAACAGGCATAGATGATCAAAATCCTGTAGAAACCATCCTGCTGCTTGGCGACCAGGGCATTGTTTAAATCCCTGGCGATGAAACCAATTCCTGCATTAATTCCATTCACAGTGAGCAGCATCAGCACGATCACGCCGAGCATCAGCCAATGCAGCCAGCGACGACTCCGCAGCTGTTGACGCATTGCGATGAACGATGCGACACCGATCAGGAAGAGAGCGCTGAACGCAATCCCCCACGCGCCACTCCAAATCCCATCAATCGTGGAAGCGACGCCCCCGAAATATTTCTCCGTCAGCTCGGGAAGCAGGCTTTCCGAGAGGTTGGTGAGTCCCGTTAAGGCGATGAGAACAAGGCCACCGACGCAGAACAACAACGCCAGCAGTAGTCCGCAGAACTGCCAACCGCTTGCCTGATCGAGGGGCAAAAAGAACGGTTGCGCAAGGTTGCGAATCTTCCGCAGTTGGTTCGCCAATCCAGAACTCTCTGCGATGGGTGTCAAAGTCATGCCCCCATTTTGGCCAACCAACCCCGTATCGGGTGATCTTCAACTGGGCGGCCCCTAACCGGGCGGCCCTTAACCGGGTGGCCAAGTCAACGGCCGGCCGCCGATCACGTGCACATGGAGGTGAAACACGGTCTGGCCCGCCTCAGCACCGCTGTTAATCACCGTGCGCCAAGCCTCCAGCCCTTCTTGTTTGGCCACCTTGGCGGCCACCAGCAACAGGTGCCCCAACAATGCATCATCCCCTTGATCAGCCTCCCGCAAACTGGCAATCGGCTTGCGTGGAATCACCAACACATGCACAGGGGCCTGGGGAGCGACATCGCGAAACGCCAGGCAGCGGTCGTCGCTGAACACCGCATCACAGGGGATCTCCCCCCGCAGGATGCGGCCAAAAATGGTGTCACCCGCCATGGCGAAAGCCTGCTCGAGGCAGGGGTTGGTTGAAACGTGGGGTTGAGACAGGCGGGGCATCGAGGGAATGCACCGACTGATTTGTCATGCTGGCACGCTGCCAAAGCGCCTCTCTACTCGGCCTGGAGGCCTGCCCCGTCACTGTTGAAGTGGATCTCGCCCCAGGCCTACCAGGGCTCCAACTGGTGGGATTGCCGGATGCAGCCATCCAGGAATCACGCGAACGGGTTCGGGCCGCTTTGCGCAACAGCGGCTTCCGTGGCCCCCTCGTGCGGGTGGTGGTCAACCTCGCACCAGCAGATCTGCGCAAAGAGGGGCCCGCCTTTGACCTCCCGATTGCCCTGGCACTACTGGCAGCCAGTGGACAACTCGACGCTCCATTGCTGAAAGGGCTTTGGTGTGCAGGCGAACTGGGGCTCGATGGCAGTCTGCGGCCCTGCCGGGGAATGCTGGCCGTGGCCTGCCTCGCGTCATCGCAAGGAGCTAAAGCCCTAGTCGTTCCCGAGGCCAATGCGGAGGAAGCCGCCCTGGTGCCCGATCTCTCCGTGCTCTCGGCGGGGTCCCTCCAAGAGCTCGTGGCCCAACTGCGTGGCACACCTGGCACACCTGGCACACCTGGCACACCCCAGGCCACGGTGCAGCGACCGCATGGACGGCAACAACCACCAACGGCGCACCAACTCCAGACCCCCTCAGCCCACAACGGAACCCAGGCCGCAGCGATCACGGTCATCCGCGGCCAACCGCTGGCGCAAACCGCTCTGGCGCTAGCCGCCGCCGGCGGTCACCATCTGCTGCTGGTGGGTCCACCTGGATGCGGAAAAACCCTGCTGGCCCGCCATCTTCCCCAGCTGCTACCGCCACTCTCCCCACAAGAAGCGCTGGACATCAGCCGTGTGCACTCCATTGCCGGCGTCTTGGCGGCAGGCAATGGCTTGGTGCGTCAACGTCCATTCCGGGCGCCGCATCACAGCTGTTCGATCGCAGCCTTGCTGGGGGGTGGGGCCATGCCCAAACCCGGTGAACTCAGCCTCGCCCATGGCGGCGTGCTCTTTCTTGATGAATTAACGGAGTTTCCACGGCGGGTGCTCGACCAACTACGCCAACCGTTGGAGGAAGGTGAGCTGTGGTTAAGCCGCGCACGACTGAAGTGCAAATTCCCCTGTCGCATCACCCTGGTGGCAGCGGCCAATCCCTGCCCCTGCGGCTGGTTTGGTGATCCCGATCACCCCTGCCGCTGCACTGCCCTGCAACGCCAGCGCTACTGGTCGCGACTGTCTGGCCCCCTACTGGATCGTCTCGACCTGCAGCTGCGGCTGGATCGCCTGAGCAGCAGCACAATGCGATCCAGCCTTGAAACATCGGCCGAGGACGGCGACAGCACCATCACGGCAGAGCAGATCCACACCGCCAGGGAGCGCATGGTCTCGCGCAACCCAGGCGGATGCCTGAATGCAACCTTGAGCGGGCCAGACTTAGGGCAACACGCTGGATTGAACCCCCAACTGCTCGACCGCTGGGAGCAGGTGGTCAATCAGCGCAAACTCAGCGCTCGCAGCGGCATCCGTGTGCTGCGCGTGGCACGGAGCCTGGCGGACCTTGCCGACCAAGCGCAGGTGGGCAACACCCACTTAGCCCAAGCTCTCTGCTTCCGCAGCTTTGACCTCGGCGACCAGAGGCCGTCACACGTCCATGGACCGTAACGACCCGCTGCCATCGATCGACGGGGCTATTTCGAGCGAACCGGAATGTCGTGGAAGGGCTGCACACCAATGGGTGGCGGCAGGTGCATTTTTTCTTCGCGCGGATTGCCAATGGCATGGGACAACGCGTCGCCAAACCACTGACGGATTTCCCTGAGCTTTAAACCCATAACGAGCTCCCGATGTCTCTCCTCCAGTCTGGGAAGAAAGCCAACGGGAGCCAACCAGTGGAACTACCGGTTGTTCAAACCGAATCAGGCGAAACCGCTGAATCAGCGACGACGACGACGCTGCTGGGCTTTGCGCTTGTACTTCTCGATTGGGGTCTCGTGATGACGCAGACGCTTGAGATCGGCAAAGATTCCAGCCTTCGACACCTGACGCTTAAAGCGACGCAGCGCTGATTCGATGCCTTCGTTTTCTCCGACCGTGACCTGAGTCATGCAACAAGCGTGGTGTCCAGCCAATCAATGTAGCAACCAGCCTGTGCTCAAAGCCCCATGGTCCCTGAAGAACGCACGGAGGATGCGTCACCGTCACCTCCTCCGGCAGCTTCCGGATCAGACTGCAGCGGCTGCTCAAGCGCAGACGTGCTGGCAGGCCACACCTCCCGGAACACGTACAGATGACCAAGGGCACGCTGGCCGTAGTGGCGACGCATCAACGACCAGCCCGGCTCCAGCTCCAACTTGAGGAAACCATCCCCGGCCCCTCCTGCCCGCGCCACCACATGGGTGCGACCGAAGGGTTCGCGGGTGGGCACGGCGACCAATTCCACATCCTGATTGGTCTTCACCACCGAAAGGCGGTAACGGGTCCCAAGATCGTCACCCCCAACGCGCAGGGAGTAGCCGTTGCCGTCGATATACCGGTTGCAGACCCCGGTGAAATCAAAGGTGGCCAAAAGTGGGTCGACCACCGCTGGAGCGCTGCCAGACACGGCAAAACAGGAGCGCTTGCTATTGCGTTGCTCGTAAATATTGAGTTGCGATGAGTCTCCCTGACCGATCGGCGCCGCCACCAGGATGAAATTGGCTTCGTCCACAGGGAGGGCTGTGAACAGAGACCCCTGAGCCGATGCCGCCTGTCCCAGCAGCGGCACGAGCGTGGCCCCAGCCACAACAAAAGCCCAAGTGTTTAGAAGGGAGCGCAGCATCGAGACAGAAGTGGTTTAGGCGGATCGTAAAAGTCGCAACGCGCCACGTCAGCAGGGCTCAGGCCGGTTTATTGAATCGAATCGCGACAAGAAGTGACCCCACCGTGGCCGGGGCCGTCAGGCCAAGAATCCAGCGGGTGGGAGTGACGCCAAGGTCGGGATCGCCATAGGCCAGCTCAAACACAGAGCCAGTGGCAGCAATACCAAGCACGCAGGCGAGGGCCAGGAACAATCCGGCCAGGGGTTTCATCGGCATGGAGAGAAGGGAGCGCTAAAGCGTCAAACGAGGGAGCGCACATCGGCGGCTTGGAAGCCATGGTCTTTCAATTCCTTGTTCAAATCACTGGAATCGGTGACGCGATCAACAAACAACACACCCTTGAGGTGATCCATCTCGTGCTGAATGCAACGGGCCATCAATCCGTCGGCCTTCATCGTTTTCGGCCGGCCCATCTCATCGCGATAGCTCAGCTGAATGGCCGTGGGCCGCACCACATCGAGATACACACCAGGGATGCTCAGACAACCTTCTTCGTAGGTGTCAACGGAGGCACTGGAGGCGGTGATCTCTGGATTGATCAGCACCAGTGGCGGCGATGTCGGGGTCTCAAGATCCAGGTCGATCACAAGCAACTGTTGATGCACACCTACCTGAGGGGCCGCCAAACCGATGCCTTTGGCGGTGTACATGCTGCGCAACATGTCGCGGGCCAACTCCCGCACCGACTCATCCACCTTGCTGATGCGCCTGGCCTCCTGCCGCAGCACCGCATCACCCAATACATGGATATCAAGAGGAGACACATCGAGGGCCTCCTTGGGAACCACGACGGATGAACGACTCCGTTCAGCGGACCGTGCCAATTGAGCGAAGCTGCGGGCCAAGAGTCTCTTCTCACAATGATCGTATTAACGCCACTTTAGGCAGAGCTGGCGATCACCAGGCCTGCTCACTGCCACTACTCACTGCCACTGCGCCACCCCTCCTGCCGTGACCATGCCCCCTGCTTCTCCCCAGTCCCGACCGCTGCCGGCCGATGTGGCCCTCGGTCGCACACCGGTGCTGCGGGATCCACAACCCCTAGGGCACTGGGTGCTTTGGCTGGAACAGCGTCCCCAGGAACGGGGACGCACCACCGCCTTGATTCGTCCCTGGCAGGCCACAGACCGCCAACCCCAGGAGCTCACACCAGCCCCCTGCAACCTGCGCAGCCGCGTGCACGATTACGGCGGCGGTGTTTTGGCTTGCCATGCCGATGGCGACCAGCTGCTGCTGGTGTGGATCGACGATGGCGATGGCTGCCTGTGGAGTCAACGCTGGCAAGGGTTGGATCAGAGCAGCGACAACGCGGCTGCCCTGGACGCCATGGCCCCACCGCGTCGACTCACCACCCCTGGTGCGGTGCTGGCCGATGGCCTGATCGATCCTCAGCGTCAGCGTTGGCTGGGGGTGATGGAGGACAAAGGCCGCGACTGGCTGGTGAGCGTGAGCCTTCAGCACGAGAATCAAATCCCCGAAGTGCTCCATGCACCAAGGGATTTTGCCGGCTACATGGCCCTCAGTTCCGATGGGCAGCAACTGGCCTGGGTGGAATGGGAACAGCCCTGGATGCCCTGGGACGCCAGCAGCCTTTGGGTGGCAGCACTGAATGACGCGGGGATGCCGCAGTCGCCATCCCTGGTGGCAGGCAGTGACCCATCCCGTCCAGAACGGCTCTCGGTGTTTCAGCCGCAATGGCTGCCAGACGGACGTTTGCTCGTCGCAGAAGACCGCAGTGGCTGGTGGAATCTGATGGTGAGCCATGCGCCTCCCTCCGATACCACTCCTTTGGCGTGGCATCGGCCCTGGCCGATGGCGGCAGAAGCCGCCATGCCGCAATGGATCTACGGCATGAGCACCACCGCCTGGGATGGCGACTATGGTGTGGCTGCCGTTTGCGATCAGGGGGTCTGGCAGTTGAAACGCCTGAGCGACGACGGTGCCATTGATGCCGTCGACCAACCCTTCAGCGACCTCGCCGGTCTTCGAGCCAGCGATGGGCGAGTCGTCGCCATCGCCAGCAACGCCAGCACAGGTATGGGCTTACTCGAACTCGACCTGGTGAGGGGCCACTGGACCCACTCGGTCGCCAGCGACGCCGGACTGGACCCGGAACAGATCAGCATCGCCGAAGCCCTCTGGTTTGAGGGCAGTGGCGGACAGCGCACCCATGCTTGGTATTACCCGCCCCTTGGGGAACGCACCCAGCCAGCCCCCCTGCTGGTGAAGGGCCACAGCGGACCAACCGCCATGGCCCGGACCGGCCTGAACCTCGGGATTCAGTTCTGGACCTCGCGAGGATGGGGTGTCGTCGATGTGAACTACGGCGGCTCCACCGGATTCGGGCGGGCCTATCGCGACCGTCTTCAGACTGGTTGGGGCGTGGTGGATGTGGAGGATTGCGCCGCCGCAGCCAGGGCTCTCATCGCCAGCGGCCACGCCCATCCCGACCAAATCGCCATGGAAGGGGGCAGCGCCGGCGGCTTCACCACCTTGGCCTGTCTGTGCTTCACCGATGTGTTCAAAGCCGGCGCCTGCCGGTACGCCGTCAGCGATCTCACCGCCATGGCCACCGACACCCACCGCTTCGAAGCCCGCTACCTCGATGGATTAGTGGGCCCCTGGCCCCAAGCGCAAGCGCTGTACGACCAGCGCTCACCCCTGCTCCATGCCGATCAAATTCGCTGCCCAGTGATCTTCTTCCAGGGGCTCAAGGATCAGGTGGTGCCGCCAGAGCAAACCGAGCGCATGGCAGCCGCACTACGGGGCAACGGCATCGCCGTGGAGGTGCTCACCTTCCCCGAGGAAGGCCATGGTTTCCGCGACAGCGCCGTGCAAAGTGCCGTGCTGGAAGCCACGGAAGCCTTCTTCCGCCATCACCTCAAGATCGGCACCTGAAGATCGGCACCTCAAGATCATCACGGACGGGTGGATGGATCCGGCTGGCCGTAGTGGAGGCCACGGAACTGGGCATGCACGGCCTGCATCTGTGCAGCTGACAGCAGCGGTGGTTCTCCCAACTGCAGCGCCTGGAGATACATCTGGGCCAACGTTTCCACCTCCACAGCGATGCTCAACGCTTGATCCAGGCTGTCGCCAGCACTCACAAGGCCATGACGCGCCAACAAACACGCCTTGCGACCCTCCAATGCCTCCACAGTCAAGCGGGACAGTTCCTCGGTGCCGAACGTGGCATAGGGGGCACAGCGAATGTCGTCGCCCCCAGCCACGGCAGTCATGTAGTGGAAAGGAGGAATGGCTTTGCCGTGGCAGGCAAGGGCCGTGCCATGGATCGGGTGGCAATGCAACACGGCCTGTAGCTCAGGCCGAGCCGCCAACACATCCGCATGCAGGCGCCATTCAGAGGAGGGGCGACGGCCGCCTGGTGCCAACGGACGGCCCTCAGCATCGATCGCCACCAGATCACTGGGCTCCATCTGGGCATAGGGAAGGGAGCTCGGTGTGATCAGCAACCCCCCGGGAAGACGCGCCGAGAGATTGCCAGAGGTGCCCTGATTCAGACCCACCGCATTCATGCGCCGAGCCACAGCCACCAGTTGTGCACGCAAGGCCTGCTCAGGCATCGGCATACAACCCCTTGAGACCAGCTTCACTGGCCTCCGCCACACCCCGTTCGGTGATCAGGGCGGTCACCAGTCGTGCAGGGGTGACATCGAAGGCGGGGTTGAAGCCATGGCTGCCATCGGGTGTGAGTTGCACGCTGGTGATCGCACCGGTGGAATCCCGGCCCTGAATGTGGGTCACTTCAACCGTGGAGCGCGCCTCGATCGGTATCTCAGCCACACCGTTATCAAGGGTCCAGTCGATCGTGGATGCTGGCAAGGCCACATAAAAAGGCACGTCATTATCCCGGGCCGCCAAGGCCTTGAGGTAGGTGCCGATCTTGTTGCACACATCACCGCGGCGGGTGGTGCGATCGGTGCCCACGATCACGGCATCCACCTGGCCATGTTGCATCAAATGGCCACCGGCATTGTCGACGATCACCGTATGGGGCACCCCCTCCCGAGCCAACTCATAGGCCGTGAGTGACGCCCCTTGATTGCGAGGACGGGTCTCATCCACCCAAACATGAAGATGGAGCCCAGCACGATGGGCCTTATAGATCGGCGCCAGCGCGGTGCCCCAATCCACCGTGGCCAACCAGCCGGCATTGCAGTGGGTCAACACATGGAAGGGATCGGCTTGGCGCTCGGGAGGGCGAGCCGCCGCCAACTGCTGAAAGATCGCCAGGCCGTGATCACCGATGGCGGCACACATGGCCACGTCTTCATCAGCGATCCGCGCGGCTTCCCGCTTGGCCGCTTCCGCGCGCTGCTCAGGAGGCAAGGGCTGCAGACAATCGCGCACCCGTTCCAGGGCCCAGCGCAAATTCACTGCCGTAGGACGGGTGGCATTGAGCAGATCAAAGGCAGCCTGCAGCGCCGCATCGGACGGGTCGTTCTGCAAGGCCAACATCAGGCCATAGGCACCGGTGACCCCAATCAAGGGTGCACCACGCACCACCATCGTGCGGATTGCCTCAGCCGCGTCGTCGCAGGTGCACAGCACACGCGTGGTGAAGCGATGGGGCAACAGCGTTTGATCAATCACCCCCACCGAGCATCCATCGCTCTCAAGCCAGATGGTGCGCCAGGCCTTGCCATCGATGTTCATCGGCTGCCGATCAGCGGGGAATGCTCCATGCTGCCCCTCGATGGAACCGTCACGGATGGGTTGTTGTCTGCTGGGACGGTGTCTCTTGGGATGGTGTCTATTGGAATGGTGTGTCGATGCGCTGTGATCGCCGCCATCTGCTGAGCATCGCCGCTGGAGCCCTCGGCACCGCCGCCTTCGCAGCACGGGCCACCTCCCAGCCATCCACGGCAGCTCCGTCACCGCCAACCCCCTCCCGTGCAGCACTGCGTCTCGGTCTGATCAGTGACCTCAACAGCAGCTATGGCTCCACCACCTACATCCCGACCGTGCATCAGGGCCTCAGCCACCTGCTAGCCCTTGACCCCGCCTTGGTGGTGTGTGCTGGCGACATGGTGGCGGGCCAAAAGCGGGGATTGAACGCAGCCCAACTGGGACGGATGTGGGATGGATTCGCCCGCGATGTACTCCAGCCCGTACGCCGCCAAGGTGTGCCGTTCTTACCGGCCATCGGCAACCATGACGGAGCACCGGGCTTCACCACCGACCGCAGCATCGCCAGCCAGTTTTGGCAAGCGAGACACCAGGGACTGGGGCTGAACTTTGTGGCCAGCAGCGGCTTTCCATTTCACTACAGCGTTTTGGATCGCAACGTGTTTTGGCTGGTGTGGGACGCCAGCTCCAGCCGCATCCCCACCGACCAGCTCAACTGGGCCCGGCAGCAGCTCGCCAGTCCCCAGGCCCGCAACGCCGGCCTGCGGTTGGTGGTCGGGCATCTTCCGCTCTATGGCCTCAGCCAGGGTCGAGACCGCCCTGGTGAAGTGCTGCACCAGGCCGCCGCCATCCAAGCGCTGCTGGAGGACGGCAACGTACAGGCCTACATCAGCGGCCACCAGCACGCCTGGTTTCCCGCCCGCAGCGGCACACTCGATCTCATCCAACTGGGGGCGCTGGGCAGTGGCCCCAGACGTCTGGTCAACGGCAACCTGCCGGCCCGCCAAACCTTGACCACCCTCGATGTGGACTGGTCGGCGGGAACCATGCACGAAACCAGTTATGCCGCCAACAACGGCCAACCCCTGGCCTGGACCACCTTGCCGCAACAACTGACCGGCCATCGCGGGGTGCTCAAGCGCAATCGGCCCTTGCGTTCTCTGTAAAAGCCCCCTGCCTTGGGGTGCTTGGGTCAGCTGTGCTCCCGCAAGAAGCGGATCGTAGAGCGAAGTTCATCCACGAAGCAGTCGATCTCAGCGACCGTGGAGGTGAAGCTGAGGCTGGCCCTGGCAGATCCTGAGACGCCGTAATGGCGATGCAGGGGTTGACAGCAATGGTGACCGCTGCGGATGCAAACACCGCTGAGGTCGAGCATCGCGGCGATGTCGTTGGCGTGCAACGCGTCCACAAGAAACGTCGCCAAGGCGCCCCGTTCCGGTTGCTGCTCAGGGGTAGGACCGAGGATGCGAAGGCCATCGATGCCCTGAAGACGCTCAAATAAATGGCCTGTGAGCTGCGCCTCCCAAGCTTGAATGGCATCCAGGCCCAGATCCTGGAGATAGGTCATGGCCGCCGCCATCCCAATCGCTTCGCCAATGGCTGGCGTGCCAGCTTCAAACTTGTGCGGCAATGCGGCCCAGGTGCTGTGGTCGAGGAAGACGTCTTGAATCATCTCGCCACCACCAAGAAACGGAGGCATGGCCTCCAACAAGGTTTCCTTGGCCCAGAGAAATCCCATCCCGGTGGGACCACAGAGCTTGTGGGATGAACCCACCAAGAAATCAATGCCGAGCTGCGCAACATCCACCGGTTTGTGGGCCAAGCTTTGACAGGCATCCAGCAGTACCCGAGCACCGTGTTGGGCAGCCAGGGCAACCACCTCCTCCACGGGGTTACAGCAACCCAGAGTGTTGCTGATCTGCACCAGGGCCACCAGCCGGGTCCGGGCGTTGACCTTGTGGCGTAAATCCTCAAGATCCAGGGTGCCCTGGTCGGTCACCACCACATGCTTGAGCACGCAGCCGGTGCGTTGGGCCAGCTGCTGCCATGGCACCAGGTTGCTGTGGTGCTCCATCACGGTGAGCAGCACCTCATCACCGGGTTTCAATTCGGCATCACCCCATGTGCGTGCCACCAGGTTGATGGCCTCAGTGGCATTGCGAGTGAACACAATCTCGCTGGAACTCGCTGCCCCCACAAACCGGGAGGTGATCAGACGCGCCCCCTCAAATGCCTCTGTGGCCCGTGCACTGAGTTGGTGCGCCCCGCGATGCACATTGGCGTTATCAGAGCTGTAGTAAGCACGTAGCGCATCGAGCACCACCAGAGGCTTCTGGCTGGTGGCAGCGTGGTCGAGATAAATCAGCGGCTGTCCAGACGCAGCCTCCTGGGCCAGGATTGGGAAATCGGCGCGTGTTCGCTCTGCCAGGGACGCAACATCGGTCGAGCTAAGCGTGCTTGTCATGGGTCGAGGCCCTCCAGGAGCTGATCCGTAATCGGCCAACGCCGGGCTAGGGGGGGCAACAAATCCACCACCTCCTGGCAGTAACCCCGCAACAGCAAAGCCGCTGCCCGTGCAGCGGAAATCCCGCGACTCCGCAGATAAAATAACTCGTCGTCTTGCAATTGGGTGACGGTTGCACCATGGGCACAGCGCACATCATCAGCAACGATCTCAAGCTCTGGCTTGGCATCAACGCGCGCCCGCTCGGAAAGCAGCAAATTTCGGCTCAGCTGTGCGGCATCCGTGCGCTGGGCAGCCCGGGGAACATGGATGGCGCCATTAAAAATGCTGTGGGACTGGCCTGCAGCTACAACCTTCTGCAGCTGATCGAGTTGACCATCCTCGCCGTCAAAACGCATGGAAGTGTGGGTCGCAAACTGTTGATCCGCATCGGTGAGCACCAGTCCCTTCAGCACGGTCGATGCGCGGCCATCCACTTGCACAACCCGTGGCTCAAGCCGGCCAAGATGCCAACCCTTAGCGACTGAAACAAAGTTGTAGGTACTGCGCGGCTCTTGCTCCACCGCCCAATGGCCCAGCAACGACGCCTCACCATCCCCAAGGGCAACAAGCCCGTGCCGCACCGTGGCTTCCTGGCCGAGATGGAGCTCCAAGACATGACTGTGGGCGGCACCACCTGCACCCTGAATCACTTCGAGCACGTCGAGCTCTGCTTTTTCTTCAATCAGCAACAACACCCGGGTGGCCGCCAAGCTGGCCGCTGAGGCCGTCACCAACAACTCCAGCGGGGGAACGGATCCACGCACACGCAAAGCCAACACCCGGGTGGCAAGGGCATGGTTCAAAGCCACAGGCCAGGCTTCGGCACAACCACAACAGGCCAGGGTGTGGCCAAGAGCCTGCTCCAACTCAGCGCCGTTCAACACACTCACCCCTGCGGGCAAGGTGACTGTCTCCAACGGATCACTGCTGCCATCGAGCACAATCCGCCATCCTTCGGCGGGAGCATCGGGCACGCCGGAGCCTGCTGCAATGGGAGAGGCCGGTGCGAGATCGAATAGTGCCTCCAGCCGGGTGAGGTCCGTCAGGCGCCAATCCTCTTGGCGACGGCTAGGAAAACCCAGGGTCAGGAGGGCGTCGCGGCCACGTTGCTGCACCGGCGCCAACGCAGCATCCGCCGAGGGAAGACGAGTGACCCAATCGGCAAGTCTCTGTGCAGCTGTGGCCTGCTTCGAAGTGGCAACCATGGTCAAGCCACTCCCTGGCCGCTGGCGGCCAGCTCTTGATCCACCCAGTCGTAACCAGTTTTCTCGAGCTCAAGAGCCAACTCACGCCCACCGGTGCGAAGAATGCGCCCTGCCGCCATCACGTGCACGTAATCAGGGGTGATTTCGTCCAACAGGCGCTGGTAGTGGGTAATCAACAACGTGGCATTGTCGGCATTGGCGAGCTGATTCACCCCACCCGCCACGATGCGCAGCGCATCGATATCAAGCCCAGAATCGGTTTCATCGAGGATCGACACCACGGGCTCGAGCAGCGCCATCTGCAGAATTTCATTGCGCTTTTTTTCCCCCCCGGAAAACCCTTCATTCACGCTGCGTTCCAAAAACGCAGGATTCATTTGCACCACGTTGAGGCGCTCACGCACATGGTCTTCAAAATCGAAGGTGTCGAGCTCCTCCAAACCCTGCTGCTGACGACGGGCGTTGCTGGACACCCTTAAAAATTCAAGGTTGCTAACACCTGGGATTTCCACCGGATATTGGAAGCCTAAAAAGACACCAAGTCGAGAACGTTCCTCGGGCTCAAGCTCCAACAAATCAGCTCCCCGATAACGCACGCTCCCCCCCGTCACCCGATAGGCGGGATGGCCTGCCAGCACTTTCGAAAGCGTGCTTTTCCCACTGCCGTTCCGACCCATCACAGCGTGAATCTCACCAGCACGCACTTGGAGATCCACACCTTTCAAAATGGGCTGATCTTCAACGGCAGCGTGCAGGTCGTTGATCTCGAGCAGCAGCTCAGCGTCTGGGCGAATCACGGAAAGAACTGGGAAGATTAGTAGTGAAGGAACCTTGTGGGATCAGGTCGCGATGAGAAACGGAGGTTATCCAACCGATCCCTCGAGCTTGAGCGCCAACAATTTGTCTGCCTCGGCAGCAAATTCCATCGGCAACTGATTAAACACATCACGACAGAAGCCACTCACCATCATCGAAACGGCCTCTTCAAATCCGATGCCACGGCTTTGCAAGTAGAAGAGTTGGTCTTCCGAAATACGGCAAGTGCTGGCTTCGTGCTCGATTGCTGCCTGGGGCTGCTGGGAGCGAATGTAGGGATAGGTATTCGCCGCCGCCTCATCCCCAATCAGCATTGAATCGCACTGGCTGTAATTACGAGCACCTTTGGCGGCAGGACCAATTTGCACAAGCCCCCGGTAACTGTTGCTGGAGTGCCCTGCACTAATTCCCTTACTCACAATGGTGGAACGCGTGCGCGGACCCACATGAATCATCTTGGTGCCAGTATCAGCCTGCTGCCGATTATTGGTTAGGGCCACTGAATAAAACTCACCGACGGAGTCAGCCCCTTGCAAAACACAACTGGGATATTTCCAAGTAATGGCAGATCCGGTTTCCACCTGGGTCCAACTGATGCGACTACGAGCACCACGACACTGACCACGCTTGGTCACAAAATTATAAATTCCACCCACACCATTTTCATCGCCGGCATACCAATTTTGAACCGTTGAATATTTAATCGAAGCATCATCCAAAGCCACCAGCTCCACTACGGCAGCATGCAACTGGTTGGTGTCGAACATGGGGGCTGTGCAACCCTCCAAATAACTCACCGACGCTCCCCCCTCCGCCACAATGAGAGTGCGCTCAAACTGCCCCGTATCGCCCGAATTAATCCGGAAGTAGGTGGATAGCTCCATTGGACATTCCACACCTTTAGGGATATAAACAAACGACCCGTCGCTGAACACGGCCGAATTCAAGGCCGCAAAATAATTATCATTACTTGGAACGACAGTGCCCAAATAACGCTCAATCAGTTCTGGATACTCCTTAACAGCCTCACTGATGGAGCAGAAAACAACGCCATGTTCGGCGAGCTTTTCGCGGTAGGTGGTGGCAATCGAAACACTGTCGAAAACAGCGTCGACAGCGACATTGCTCAAGCGCTTCTGCTCGCTGAGGGGAATTCCCAACTTGTCGAAAGTTTCGAGAAGCTTGGGATCGACCTCATCGAGGCTTGCCTTCTTGTCTTGCTGCTTGGGGGCGGCGTAATAGACGATATCTTGATAATCAATCGCTGTATAGCCAAGCTGAGCCCAATCAGGCTCTTCAAGGGTGAGCCAGTGCCGATAGGCGCGCAAACGGAAGTCGAGCAAAAACTGAGGCTCGCCTTTCTTCGAAGAGATCAGTCGGACAACATCTTCACTGAGACCCTTAGAAATCTTTTCAGTTTCAATATCAGTGACAAAACCGTACTTATACGGCTGACTGACAAGATCACGCGTAGAGGCACTGGTCATGGTGATCAGCCGGCGGTGGCGTGAATCTCCTCGGTGGTGATGGTCTGAGCATCACCTCGAAATGCATTGTCTTCCGTTAAAAACAACATGCAATGGCATTCCTTGCGTTCGCGCATGGGTACACAAGGGCAGTTCCAAAAGGCTTGGGACACTTCAGCTTCCTTGTCTTCGTAATGACGGCAGGGGCAGAGGGCGCCACCGAGCTCATCCTTGTGACGGGCCAAACCCTTGAGCACAACAGCGGTAACGCCAGGATCACTACAGAAGTAGGTTCCAGTGCGCTGGGCATAAGTCTCCGCAAATTTACGGATGACCTCAAGGCTTTCAGCTGTGGGTTCAGCGTTGCCAGCGAGCATGTCAGTCATGGGCAGCGGTGGAAGGAGCGGTCAGCGGATCTGGGCCGTGAGCACGCAGGCTTTGGGAAATACGAAACCCCAAAGTTTCGTTTTTCGAGCCTAGGGCACCGTCTCGGCCACTGCCGAGTCAAAACACCAACCAATGGCGCCTCATACAGGACAGTCGACGCGCCACCAGACGGCGGTAACCGACAGTCCCCCGAATCACGTGGCATCGTTGATGAGACGTGCCGCGACCCTATGGGCGCACACACCCAGGCCCCCACCCGCGAGAACACCCTCACCTTGCTCCTTCGGCAGGGTGATACCAGTGCGTCTGAACTCGCCACCCTGCTTGGCATTTCGGTGCAAGCGATGCGTCGCCATCTGCGCAGCTTGGAGGATGACGGACTCGTGGAGTCCACACCCATGCCCACAGGCCCCGGACGCCCCTCGAACCGTTGGCGGCTTACCGAGCTAGGGCATCAGCATTTTCCTGATGGCAGCGAAGACTTCGCCCTTGGCTTGCTCCAGTCGATGGCCGCCACCCTTCCACCGGAGGCGATGACCTCCCTACTCGCCCAACAGGCGTTGACGAAAGCGGAGGTTTACCGCCGTCAAATCGGCACAGCTCCTCTCCACCAGCGGGTGGCTGTTTTGGCTGAGTTGCGGCGCCGCGAGGGCTATGTGACCGAACCGCAACCCGATCCAGACGGGAAAAGTTGGTGCTTGAGTGAATTTCACTGCTCCGTGCAACGCATCGCAGCGAAATATCCGGTTGTTTGCGATCAGGAGCTCGAACTGATGCGCCAAATCTTTCCCGACTGCCAAGTGGATCGCGTGCACTGGCGTCTCAAGGAAGGGCATTCCTGCGGCTTCCGCATCACTCCCGACCATGACTGAGCCCTTGACCCGAGAGATGGTGGAGAGGATCGACGCGACCCTTCTGCCAAGCCTGGATCGCCATCACCTCCGCTTGTTAGCCCACTGCCTCGGCAGCTTCCAGCAGATGGTGCCTCCCGACGCAAGCCGCGCCATTCCCTCCCGGGAGCAGCAGAACGACTGGTGCTTAAGGCAACCGCTGTTGCGGGACGATCCCCAATTCGGAACCCTGCTGCTCCAACAGTTCGCAGCTGCTGCCGTGCAGCTGGAGGCCCTGGCGCAAACGCTGAAGGTTGCGCCACTCGATCTAACCCTGGATCACTTGATCGCCCAGGCCGTTGCCAATGCGCAACGACGCCTCAACACCCCATAGGCCCGTTCGGCCTGCGATCATCCCTTCACTCCCTGCGTTCGACCGGAAGCTGCGCATGCGCCTCGACATCCCCGATGCCCTCAGCTTTTTTCAACGCAGTTGCGGCCGCTGGCGGTCTCAGCGCAGCGTGCATCACCTGCTCCACCGCCGTGCCGAAGCTGGCGGCTCGCTGATTGTGGTCGACGACATCGCCTCCACGGACCAACGGCTCCACGACTTGGCCGTCGCCCACGGTCAAGCCCCTGAGGCGGTTGTGGGAGGCAGCTATGTGCGCTGGAGCGCATCCATGGCCTGGGATCAAAGCGAGGAGGGCCATGACGGCGAAACGTTTTTTGGGTTAATCCCAGAGTCCGATGACGGGCGCAGTGGACTGTTGCTGCGCACCATGGGATACGCAGAAAAGGCACCGGCCACCTCACGCTTCTCGATGGATTCTGAGGATGGCCTGATTTTGGAGACCGCTTACGAAACCATGACCGTTTGGGAGCGCTTCAGCTTCCTGAGCCCAGACATTCGCGTGCGATCCAGCACGGTGCAAGGGCTTTCCAACAATGCGTCGTACTGCCTCGAATGCCGTGTCGACGCGACAATCGACGCCTTAGCCCAGGTGACACCACCAACCGAGCCACGGGCTGTGGCATCGATTTCAGCCCTTGGCTGGTGACGAACGTTACGGTCTGTAAGCCCTCAGGAACGGAAGGACAGACGCTCGAACAGCTACTTCTACGATCTCCAGAGTCAGTCGCTGTCAGCACTTGGCCCTCCCCCTTCTGAACTACGCCCAGACCACCCAAAACAATCGGGTGGCTCCCATTCGGGTCAGCTCCGATGAGGATGCCAGGGCCATTGCTCTCGACATCGCGGCTGACTCCGGCAATCTCGACACCGTGATTGAGTCGGCCTATCGCCAGATCTTTTTTCACGCATTTAAATCCGACCGGGAACCGTTCCTGGAATCCCAGTTGCGCAATGGGCAAATTACGGTGCGCGACTTCGTGCGCGGCCTCTGCCTGTCAGACACCTTCCAGCGCAGCTTCTACAACCTGAATTCCAACTACAAAGTGGTACGCCACTTGGTTGAGAAGGTGCTCGGTCGCAAGACCCACGGCCAATCGGAAGAAATTGCCTGGTCGATTGTGTTGGCGACCAAGGGGGTGAAGGGAATGGTCGAGGCTTTGCTCGACAGCGAGGAATATCTCGACAATTTTGGATACGACACGGTTCCTTATCAGCGGAACCGCGTTTTGCCTGGCCGCGACCTAGGCGAAACACCGTTCAATGTGACCACGCCTCGTTACGACGAGTACTACCGCGGAATCTTTGGATTCCCTCAGATTGTTTACACCGGTACTGTCAAAGCACTCCCTGCACGGGCCAAGATCACCCGAGGTGGTGCTCCAGCCGACTATCTCGATTGGGTGGCCGGTCTCGCCAATGCCCGTGGATCGTCCCCCAGCGGCAACCCCGATATGGACTACATGTCCAAGGTGCCATACCGCAGCATCGGCCGTTGAGCTCTCACCATTTGCTCATTTCTCGGGGCCCTCGGGGCCCCTTTTTTTGTGCTGAGACCGGGCGGTGGTCAGGATCTTCTGACCCTGGCGCATGCAAGTGATCGGAATCGGAATCTTTCCCGCAAACTGATCCCAAAGAAACCTAGGTGAAAGTCACCGTGACGCAAGCTCTGACATCTTTGGCCCGCCTCACGCTTCGTCAACTGCGTCAGATGGCGAGTGATTTGGGGGTGACGCTTTACAGCCGCAAAAGCAAGACTGCCTTGGTGTCTGAAATTGCAGAGCGCCAGGAACGCAAGAAAGGCGTTGCCAACGTTGTTGAAACGGTGCTCGAATCCAATCAAGACGAACCTTCAACGACCCGCTGTCCCGCCACGACGCGTGTGGTGTTCCTTCCGCGTGATCCCCAGTGGGCCTATGTGTTTTGGGAAATCAGCGACCAAGACCGCAAACAAGCCCAAACCGATGGAGCTGCCCACCTCAGCCTTCGCCTCGCCGACGTGACCGGCATCCACGACGGCAGTGTTCACCCCCACACGCTGCAAGAAGTGCCTGTCGACAGCCACAGCACTGAGTGGTATCTGCCAGTTCCACTCTGCGACCGTGACTATCGCGTCGAGCTGGGCTATCGCTCAGGTGCCAGCTGGATCTCCCTGGCCTGCTCCTCGATTGCCAGGGTTCCTGCTCTCCATCCCAGCGAGCAGATCATGGATCAGTTCGTGCCATTCAGCCTGGAGGCACAACCGGTGGTGGCCGCTCCCAGCGCCCCGATCAGCGCTCCCGATAACACCGACAGCGGGCTGCACGAGCGTCTCTACCAAACAGCCACCACGCACTTCCGCAGCCGTCGGGTTGGGTCTGAGGTGCTGCATGAGCAAGAAGGTCTATCTGGCGATCAATTTGGCCTCAGCGACTCTGGCGCCGGTCTGTGGGCCAGTGGTCGCAATGAGTCCGGGCTCGGTGGTGTGGCCCCGCGCCAGCGTTCCTTCTGGCTGATTGCCGATGCTGAATTGATCGTCTATGGCGCCACCGATCCTTCGGCCCGCCTCACCATTGGCGGCGAAGACGTTCCCCTGTCCAGCGACGGCACCTTCAGGATTCAGGTGCCTTTCCGTGATGGGAAACAGCTCTACCCAATCGAAGCCACCGCAGCCGACGGTGAACAGAAACGCAACATCACCCTCAACTTCGAACGCATCACTCCAGAAGACAACACCAATCCCGCGAGCGAAGCTCAGGCGGAATGGTTCTAAAGCGATGAGCAATCAGCGTTCCACTCTGCGTTGGATTGTGGCCATCACCCCGCTTGCCGGGGCGATGGCTTTTCCTGTGGTGGTGCCTCTCACGATTGCGAAAGCAGGCATCGGTGCCGGCGTTGGCGTCGCCCTTGTCCTCAGCACCGCATGGTTCATAGCGATGCTGAGCACCGCCGAAATGCCCCACTAATGCTCTCTGGAGTATGCGCGGGGAACACTGCCACGAGCTTGGATGTGACGACCAATGACCAGCCGCTGTCTTGGGTTACTCGCCCTAACAGCCCTGATCTCCATCGCCTGTGCCTCCTGCAGCCAGCCCGGCCGGGTGCTGGGGAATCCAAGCCCTGAACCGCCATTACCGGCTGGCATCCAGGTGCACTTCAACCACAGGGATGGGTCGCGCTATCGCAGCCCGATCAACGGTCAGTGGCGCAATGGCAACAACTTAGAAACGGTCCTGATCGCGGCCATCGACGCAGCGCACCACGAATGCCTCGTGGCCGTGCAAGAGCTGACGCTGCCGGCAGTCGCGCAGGCCTTGGTGCGCGCCCAAAGGCGCGGGATTCGTGTGCAGGTGGTGCTGGAAAACACCTACCGCACGCCCTGGAGCCAGGTGCATGAGGCCGGTCTGTCGGAGCGAGCACGCAAGCGAATTCAACGCCTGCGCCGCCTGGCAGACCGCGATCGAGACGGAACAGTCAGTGCTGCAGAGCGTCGCCAGGGCGATGCCGTCGCCCTGCTGGAGCAAGCGCGAGTGCCCATCCTCGATGACACAGCAGACGGCAGCAAAGGCAGCGGACTGATGCACCACAAATTTGTGGTGATCGACGGCCGTCATGTGCTGACGGGTAGCGCCAACCTCACCAGTTCTGGTGTCCATGGCGATGGAGGCGCTCCCCGCACACGGGGCAATGTCAACCACCTGCTGCAGTTCGACAGCCCGGAACTAGCGGCGGTGTTTACGACTGAATTCAAGCGCATGTGGGGTGATGGACCAGGAGGTCTCTCCAATAGCCAATTCGGGCGCAGCAAAGGAGACCCAGGCCTTGAGCGTGTGCGGATCGGAGATGTGGGCGTGCGCGTGCTGTTTGCCCCCCAAGCCAAAAGCAATCCAAACCACGGTCTGCGATTGATCGCGAAAGAACTGAGCCAGGCCCGCGACACCATTGATATGGCGCTGTTCGTGTTCAGTGCTCAGGTCCTTGCGGATACGTTGCAAGAGCAGGTGACGGAGGGCGTCAATGTGCGACTGCTGGCCGATCCAAGCTTTGCTAGCCGCTCTTTCTCCGAGGTGCTCGATCTACTTGGCGTGGCCATGCCCGATCGGCACTGCATGCTGGAAAGCAACAACCGTCCGTTTGAAACACCGCTAGACGCTGTCGGCACACCACGCCTCGCGCGCGGCGACAAACTGCACCACAAATTCGCCGTGATCGACAACCGCACGGTGATCACAGGATCCTTCAACTGGTCGCCCTCTGCTGCCCACACCAACGATGAAACCCTGCTGGTGATCGAATCACCTCAACTTGCGAAACACTTCACCCGTGAGATGGATCGCATGTGGCGAAGTGCAGACCTGGGCATCACCGAAAGGATGCGGCGCAAACTGGAACGGCAACGAGAGTTGTGCGGGAGCGGGATCGAGCGGGACTGAGTTGGCTTTGGGAGTGGCTTTAGAAGAGGCGGTTTAGAAACGCCATCCCAAACCACCCAAGTTCGTCATGCAGAAAATGCATAGGCATCAATCCCCCAGAAGAGGGGGGCAAAACCCAGTCACAGCAGGCACACTGAGAGAAGGCAGCAGGCAGCAGTGACCGACTCAGCGACCTTCACAACCCCCGAAGCAGGCGATGACGACCTGGGGGATCTTCTGCTGGAGGTACTCCCTGGCGACGGCAGCACCATCGGGAACCTGTCGGCACGGGAGGCGCTGGGTCGGGCAGCAGAGCGTCAGATCAAGCGGTCCATCCTTGATCACTCCTTTGGAACCAAGGAACTCATTGCTGAGGTGACTGATCGCTTCATGGACCTCGCCAAGGTCAGATTCCAATGACCGCTATCTCTCAGGAGGTGCTGGGTCTGAAGGTTGAGGTGGTTCGTTCTCTAAGGCGAACTGCTGCTCTCCACATCGTGGGAAGCGACCTCCAGGTGCGGGTCCCAAAGGACCTTGGCGACGAGAGGGTGGCAGCAATCCTTCAGCAGAAGCGTCCCTGGATCCGAAGCAAGGTCGCTGAACTCAAGCGATTGCCACCACAGAAGACAAAGGAACTGGTCAGTGGTGAGTCATTCCCATACCTGGGTCGTAACTACCGCTTGAAGGTGCAGGACGGGCATAAAGTCGGCGTATGCCTTTCTAGGGGATACCTCCAAGCAACCATTCGCCCAACAGAACAGGAAGAGCAGCGCCAGCAGCGAATCCAGCAGTACCTGGACTCTTTGTACAAGTCCCGGGCAATAGAGCGACTCACGGATAAGACAAACCGCTATGCCGAACAGATCGGCGTGTCGCCTTCAGGGATCAGCGTTCGCAACTTCAAATCCCGTTGGGGGGCATGCGACTCCGGAGGTCAGTTGATCTTCAACTGGAACATCATCAAGGCACTCCACGCCATTGCTGACTATGTAGTGGTCCATGAGTTGTGCCACCTAGTCCATCCCAATCACTCCAAGGACTTTTGGGCACTGGTAGGACGGTTTGATCCTGCGTTCCAGGAGCACAGAGATTGGTTGAAAATCTCAGGGAGGTCGTTGCTGTGAAGAAGTAATCCCTGACGCCCCTCAAATACAACTTTAGTTATCCGACTCAAATAGGTTCTCAAGAAATTTGGTAAGAGCAGGTACGCCCTCTGCTCCAGGCACGAAAATTGCCTCAATCAGATTGCTATCGAAATCTACAACCTTTACAAATACAGGTCCTGAGGGTCTTTTCTTAAGCATGGAATATCTCCAAAACAACTGCCTAAGTATAGCACAAGATATCTATTTTGTCAACTAGAGCGAAGCACATTTAACTGCATTAAGCAAATAGTTGACACCCAAGTTCGCCTCAGTTCAACCCAGATTAATGCTTGTCATAAGTGATTAGTTTTTCAATCTTTTTCTGGCGTTTTTTCTTTTAATATGCCTTCTCCATGCGCTTAGAGGTACTCTCTTCAACGAGGAACCCGCAAAACTCTTCAAAGGTCAACATAACTCTTTAACTCCTTATAGAGATACTTCCTAAACCACTGCTCTGCATTTTCCAAAGACCACTCAAAATATTCTTGAGCAGAATTAAATTGTTGAGTGAAGCCCTGCTTCCGCTCTAGTTTCCATTATAGTTCCATCACCTTTCGGTTGCACTCAATACGCTTCTGCATAAACTCCTCTAGCAACCCTGATCTATTTAGACGATTCCCCTATGGCACCCTTGACCCATGAAAAGCAATCATTCTTTTGATTAACTGGGATTTATTCATGCCCATGTGCTCCTGCAGATCCTTGAGCAGTGGATTTAGCAGCAGATGCTCTTGATACGTAAAGGATACCTGGAGAACAAACCTTCTTCTTCTCATATGCAAAACTCTTAGGTGACTGGAGATCCTTATTACTCAACTCATTTCAAAGTGATTCATAAAAACAGAGCACTGAAGTGACTGCCTCGCTCCACTCGGCAGTGTTCACTTCGTTCACATCAGGAATGACCTAAAGACATGGATCTAGATTGACTTAAGACCCAAAGAACCCAATAGGATTTCGAATCATTGTTCACAAGATTATTATACACACTTTAGGATAGCTTGCCGACCCTCACTAGAGATGGGTCTAGGGTATCTTGATCAACCTTTCCAAGGTTATTTATACATTTTACACTTTACAAAAATGCAACTTGCTACTATAATTAGAAGGTAGTCATAAGATAATCCACCATGAATCTAGAACAGCAGTTTATGAGTAAGATTTCCAGCAATCTGAAGCACTTCAGGCACATGCCTAATGGTACACATAAGTTCCAGTGTCCCTATTGTCAAAGAGGTGCAAGACGCAAGAGTGACAGGGAATGGAAGGATAGAGATTGCGCCTCATACTTTTACGAGAGAGAGGGCGCACTGAACTTTTCATATCACAAGTGTGGCACCAAACGGCAATTCCACAACTTTCTAAAGGATCATTTCCCTAACCAGTTCATTGCCTATGTCAAGGAACGTGAGCAACGAGGAACCACAGGCAAAGGGCACAACTGTCCAACTCTTACAAATGCTCTTGAAAGCATAGGTGGAGCGATGTTTGCGAAACCAGATTTCAGGAAGCAGCAGACCAAACAAGAACCAAAGACAGAAAAAGCGGAGAAGGCATCACTACCTCAACCCGATCAGGGTTGTGGGAATCCACCCAAATTCCAGAAACTCGAAGGAATGAAGTCCCCTGAGCAGCAGGCAGGGTGTCAGTCACGCATGAATCACCTGATCAAACAGAAGCGCGAGCGTGAACGCAAACGCAGAGGTGATCTTTGGTAATCATCAACTTGGTAGCAGCACTCTGCCAGTGGGTTTCGCGTAAGTGTTGAGTAACTGCTCAGTCCTATGACCTGCCACCTGAGCAAGATCAGCAGGTGAATTTCCCAATGCCAACGCATGGGACAGAAAGGTATGCCGCTGTGAAATACAAGCGCCTTACAGGCAGTCTTAGACGCCTTAGAGAGCGTTTCCATACATGCTCAAGACCAGAGTCATACAGATGCCCATAGGTTCTTGGGGTCACAAACACAAGACCACTCTTGGTATCAAGACCCAATGCCTTCATGGTGGAGCGATGCTGCTTCAGCATCTCCACCACCTGGGGGTTGAGCGGGACAACTCTGCTCTTGCCTGTCTTAGTCGGACCCCAGAACCTCTTGTGAGTGGCAGTCCCATCTCTCTTGGCCGTGAGAACCAAGCACTCGTCTGGACAACCAATGACCAGGGTGTGATCATCTCCAGCAATGGCGGCTGGAAATCAGGCGCTGATGTCTACGACTATGAAAGTGAGTTTGACTTCAACCTTGATGATGATCCGATCATCGGTAACCCCCCTGACACCGGTGGTCAACGCGGATCTATATCTGCAGAACAATCTCTATGCCCTCAAAGGCTCAAGCGATTCTGATGCGGTCGTTCTCACCAACAGCAGGGGCAAAACCTACAGCGATGCAACCACCGCAAACTGGGATGCAGTCTCAGCGCTGAAACAGGTGGATGGAACGTTCCGTGTATTGCTCGACGGTACTGGTAGCCGTGAGAACCAAGCACTCGTCTGGACAACCAATGGCCAGGGTGTGAT
>JBMHDE010000016.1:0-7242 GCA_049889555.1 Synechococcus sp.
GCGGCCGAGGGTTTGATTCTCAGCGTCCACCAGATACCACTGGCGGTCGATTGAATCGATTGAGGGAACGGATGTCTTGTTCATCGCGCCGGCGTGCCGGTTCGGGTATGCCCCACCTGAGCTGGCGGAGCTGGGCAAAAAAGATCGGTCCGCCCAGGGCGTCCTGATCAAAGCTCAATGCATGAGCTTACCTTGTCGTCGATCTCATTCCCGAAGGGAGGTGAGACAAGGGGGGAAGCGGGCCGATTGCGCCGGTGCAAGTCTGCATCCGGCAGAGTTCAGTTTGTTTTCGGCAGAGGAGGGGGATCCTGCGCTGCCAAAAAATACCGCGGTTGGCAATCGTACCACCCGCCTTCACTGAAGAGTGCCTCGCTGTAACCAGCCCTGAGCAGACAAAGGCCTTGGGGTGGTGCGGCCTCTTTCACTTCGCTGCGACGGCATTCACGCCAGCGTCGCTCGAAGGCGGCAAGGCTGAGGCGATGTTCGCCAATGGCCACCAATTGGCCCATCAACAGGCGCACCATGCCGTAAAGGAACCCGCTGGCCTGAATTTCCATCGTGACGAGGTCACCATGGCGCTCGAGGCTTACGTCTTGAATTGTGGTGCGCGAATGAGCGCGATGGCTGCCGGCGCGCATAAAGGCACCGAAATCGTGGAGTCCCACCAGGCCTTGCAGCGCTTCCAGCATGCGGGCTTCATCGAGGCGAATTTGGTAGCGGTGCCAAGTCCAGGGGCTTAGAAAGAGATTGGGCCGGCGCCCGTTATAGACGGTGTAGCGGTAACGCCGATAGGTTGCTGAGTAGCAGGCATGCCAATCGAGCGGACGTTCGATGGCTTCTCGCACACGGATTGTGGATGGTAGGCGGCCATTCAGAGCTGGAGCCCAGCGCCAAGCTGGAATGGGTCCACAGCAATCGAAATGCACCACCTGGCCGGCGGCATGAACACCGGCATCCGTGCGACCGGCTGCAAAGGTTTGCACCGGGCGAATTGGGTCCAATTGGCAGATTGCATCTTCCAGCACTGCCTGCACGCTCTTTCCCTGCCGTTGCCGTTGCCAGCCCAAAAAAGCAGAACCCTCGTACTGCATGCTGAGGGCAATCCGTCGCGTTAACGGAACCTTCGATGCAGACAAGGGTTCTGAAATCGTCAGGAGTCAGGCCTGATCAGACCAGTTCAATAATGGCCATTTCGGCGTTGTCACCACGACGAGAAACGGTGCGGGTGATTCGGGTGTAGCCACCATTGCGATCGCTGTAACGGTCCTGCGCCTTGTCAAACAGGGCATGCACCAATTGCTTGTCGTACATGTAGCCAATGGCACGGCGGCGAGCGGCGAGGCTTCCGTCTTTGGCCAAGGTGATCATGCGCTCGGCTTCATCACGCAGCGCTTTGGCGCGCGCTTTGGTGGTGGTGACACGACCTTCGCGGATCAGCTGGGTGGTCAAGCCACGAAGCATCGCTTTGCGCTGGTCAGCCGGGCGGCCCAGCTGGGGAACTCGACATTGGTGACGCATGGTTCTGGAAGGCTCTGGTTAGAAAGAACGAAAAAATCAGGCGCTGGTGCGGCTCTGAGGAATCGAGATGCCGATGCGCTCGAGAGCTTCGATCACCTCATCGGCCGACTTGGAACCGAAGTTCTTGATTTCCAACAGGTCTTCGTAGCTGAAGCCCATCAGGTCGGACACGGAATTGACCTGTGCACGCTTGAGGCAGTTGTAGGCCCGCACAGACAAGTTGAGCTCTTCCAGGGGAGTCTGAGCTTCTGCGGAAGGCTCAGGTTCCAGGCCAGGCTCTTCCACCATGGTGACGGTGGCGAGGGGCTGGAACAGTTCGATCAGCTGATTTGCGGCCTGAGCGATGGCGTCATCTGGGGTGATTGAACCATCGGTGACTACTTCCATGCGCAGACGCTCACGGGCTGAACCACCTTCAGCAACGGCGGTTTCATCGATGGTGAAATTCACCCGATGGACTGGCATGAACACCGCATCGATCTGCAAGAGATCGATAGCGCTGATGTCTTCGCTGTGGCGATCAACGGGGCGATAGCCAATGCCGCGCTCCACGTGCAGTTCAAGCTCAAGACTGTGGCCATCACTCACCGTGGCAATGGTGCGCTCTGGATCCACCACTTGCACTTGCGACGAGAACTGCAAATCCCGTGCTTTCACTTCAGCAGGACCTGCCACAACAAGGCGACCGATTTCTAATTCGGAGGAGCGACTGTTGACGCTGAGCTGTTTGCAGTTGAGCAAGATGTCGAGCACATCTTCACGCACACCAGGAACTGCGGCGTATTCGTGATTGACACCAGCGATGCGCACAGCGGTGACGGCACTACCTTCGAGGCCTCCCATCAGCACACGACGCAAGGAATTTCCCAACGTGGTGGCTTGACCGCGCTCCAGCGGACCGATGAGGAACACGCCAGTTTGGGCGCGATCGTCAGCGATCTGATGCTTGATACGGTCGATCTGGTATTGCAGCACGATCTGAAGCGGGGTTAAGGGAGAAATCCTGGGGGAACGTCGCGAATTAAACGCGGCGACGCTTGGAACGACGGCAGCCGTTGTGGGGCAAGGGGGTGACGTCGCGAATCAGGGTGATTTCCAGACCAGCCACCTGCAAGGCACGGATGGCAGTTTCACGGCCAGAGCCAGGACCGCGCACCAGCACCTCGATCTGACGCATGCCTTGCTCAAGAGCGCGGCGGGCGGCAGCTTCTGCTGCGGTTTGGGCAGCGAATGGAGTGCCCTTGCGGGCGCCCTTGAAGCCGCTGGCTCCAGCCGACGACCAGGAGATCACTTCTCCGGTGGTGTCGGTGATGGACACGATCGTGTTGTTGAACGTGCTTTGAATATGGGCAATGCCGTTGGGGACATTGCGCTTGGCCTTTTTGGGGCCAGATTTTTTGACGGTCTTGGCCATGAACGGGGGCCTGAAGGCAGAGAAAAGAGAACGATCGAAGTGGAGGCTGGTTCACCTTGAGCGGCGACGCTTCTGGCCTTACTTCTTCTTGCCGGCCACGGTTTTACGCGCGCCGCGCCGGGTGCGGGCATTGGTGCGAGTGCGCTGACCGCGAACGGGGAGGCTCATGCGGTGGCGACGGCCTCGGACGCATCCAATGTCCTGCAGGCGCTTAAGGGCCATGCCCTCTTGACGGCGCAGGTCACCTTCGATCGTGAAGGCCTCAGTGGCACCGCGCAACTTCTGCACGTCGCCATCCTCGAGATCTTTGACGCGCGTGTCGGGGTTGACGCCGGTCGTAGAGAGAATGGTACGGGCCCGGGTGGGGCCGATTCCGTAGATGTAGGTGAGGGCGACTTCAACCCGCTTGTCGCGGGGAATGTCGACACCAGCAATCCTTGCCACTGAGCAAACAATCGAAGGGGGACAGAGGCCGCCTTCAGGCGGCTGATGAGGCAATAGTCAGTAGTCGGCTGACTGGCAGTCGGGATTCAACCCTGGCGCTGCTTGTGCTTTGGATTGGCGCAAATCACCATGACGCGGCCGTGACGGCGAATCACGCGGCACTTGTCGCACATTTTCTTGACTGAGGCGCGCACCTTCATGGGGTGTGGCTCTCCAAAATTCCAAACAATTACGTTACCACAGCAGGGCAATCAAGACCCTGTCAAGGCTTGCTGGATCCTGTCTGTTATCGCATCGATACTGCCCTGGGCATCAACCGAGACCACTTGCCCTTGCCCACGATAGTGATCAATCAATGGTGCCGTCTGTTCGCGGTAGACCTCGAGGCGATGGCGGATCACCGCTTCAGTGTCGTCGGCCCGCCCACGGCTAAGCATCCGCTCCATCAAAACGGCGTCATCGAGTTCCAACAGCACCACCGCTTCGAGGGGCTGGCCGATCTCCGCCAGGAGTGGTTTGAGGGCTTCGGCTTGGGCCACATTGCGCGGGAAGCCATCAAGTAGCCAGCCGTCATCTCCAAGGGTGCTCAGCTGGCCTTTGACAATGGCTAAAACGAGGGCATCGCTCACCAACTCACCGCGGTTCATGACCGCTTCCGCCTCTTGACCCAGTTCGCTTCCAGCAGCCACTTCCGCCCGTAGAAGGTCGCCGGTGGAGAGGTGCTTCATGCCGTGGTGGTCGCAGAGGCGGGCTGCTTGGGTGCCTTTGCCTGCGCCGGGTGGGCCGAGGAAGAGGAGGCGTTTTTTCATGGATGACTGTCGGCTGAGATGGATCAAAAGTCGATAACGGAAAGGTGTTCGTTATCGATTGGTGTGTCTGGTGTCCCGTTTTTAGGTTGGGCGGGTGTTACTGGCGAACCATGCCTTCATACCGTTGTGACACCACGTAGGTCTTGACCTGTTTGGCGGTTTCAATCGCCACACCCACCAGGATCAGCAGGGAGGTGGATCCCAGCCCGCCCAGTTGCACTTGGCTTGAGTTTTCTAAAAGCGAAGGCACGATCACCACGGCGCCGAGGAACAGGCCCCCCAGCAGGGTCAGGCGGGCTTGCACGCCAGAGATGTAATTGGCTGTGGCGGTGCCGGGGCGGACACCGGGAATCGCCACACCTCCCCGTTTGAGATTGCTGGCGATGTCGGTTGGGTTGAGGGTCAGGGACGCGTAGAAATAGGAAAAGGCCAGGATCAGGGCGAAATAGAGCACGTAATAGAGGTAATTCCCCTCACCCGGTCTGATGTTTTGAAAGGCTTCTTGCAGCCAGGCTTGCTGTGTGACCTGCGCCAGGGTGCTGGGGAGGAACAACATGGCTGAGGCAAAGATGATCGGCATCACGCCGCCTGCATTGAGCTTCATCGGCAGGTAGCTCTGACGGCTTGGCAAGGAGCCTGTCCCACCGATCTGCCGCTTCGCACTCACAATCGGCAGACGCCTGGATGCTTCCTGCACAAACACAATGCCCACAATGGTGGCCAAGAACACCAGCGTGAGGGTGGCCAGGCTGATGACGGCTTGGCGTCCCCCCAGTTGCGCTTGCGAAATGGCGTTCCCCAACGTGTTGGGCAGGGTGGCCACGATGTTGAGGAAGATCACCAGGGAGGCTCCCTGACCAATGCCCCGCTCTGTAATGACCTCACTAATCCACATCACCACCATCGACCCAGTCACCAAGGCCAGCGCGGTTTGAACCACGAACACCACTTCGCTCAATCCTTCAGTGGCGTATTGCCTCAGGATCAGAGCGAAAATAATGCTCTGAATTAAGCCCCACCCAAGGGCCACATAGCGCGTAATCTGGGCGATTTTTCGTCGCCCCGCTTCCCCTTCGTTTTTCTGCAGGTCTTCGAGCTGGGGCAGAGATGCCGTCAGCAGTTGCAAGATGATGGAGGCGTTGATGAAGGGCAGAATTCCTAGAGCAAAGATGCCAAGGCTCGAGACGCCCCCTCCGGTGAAGATGTCGAGGAAACCAATCAGGTTGCCCCCACTGTCGAGGAATCTCTGGAATGCGACCCGATCGATGCCGGGCATGGGGATATAGATCCCGAGGCGAACCAGCAGCAACAGGCCGATGGTGGTGAGAATCCGGCTACGTAGCTCCGGATTTGTCACCGCCTGGCTGATCATTTCTCCGGCGCTGGGGGTGCGTCCCCGACTGACGAGCATGACTGGGTGAGGGGTGGGATGAGAGGAGCTTGCTACCAAAAAGCCGTCCGATGACCGAAGTCATGCGGACGGCTCAGACCTTAGATCTGCCAGAGCAAATCAAGTGGAAAATCAGGCGAGTAATTCGCAGTGACCACCGGCAGCTTCAATCTTGGTGCGGGCCGATGCGGTGAAGGCAGCCGCCTGGACGGTCAGGTTGACCTTCAGGTCACCATGACCAAGCACCTTCAGAGGATGCTTCGGATTGGTGACTACACCATCGCTGACCAAAGAGTCGAGGTTGACGGTGCTACCAGCCTTGAGTTCATTAAGGGCCGACACATTCACCACGGTGAAAAACTTTGGATTCACCAGGGGAAAGTGCTTGAGCTTGGGCACCCGGCGGTAGAGAGGCATCTGGCCACCTTCGAAGCCGGGGCGGGTGGGACGACCCGAACGGGACTTCTGACCACGCATGCCGAAACCGCAGCTGGCGCCTTGACCAGCGGCGATGCCGCGGCCCTTGCGCAATTTGCGACGACGGGCGCCCTTGTTGGCTTGGAGAGAATCGAGACGAAGGGTCATGGGGAATCAGGAATAGATCTGCTCGAGGGAGATCCCCCGTTCCTTAGCTGTCTCCTTATGGGTCCGGAGCTCAGCAAGGGCCACCATCGCAGCGCGAGCGTTGTTGAGGGGCGTTTTACTACCGAGGCGCTTGGCCAGCACATTCTTAATGCCGGCCAGCTCGAGCACTGTGCGGATGGAGCCACCCGCGATAACACCAGTACCAGGGGCTGCAGGGCGGATCAGCACACTGGCGGCACCGTCGCGACCATTGGAGAGGGTCGGGATGGAATTGTGGCGGGTAAGAGGCACTTTGACCAGGTGCTTTTTGCCATCAGCCACGCCTTTGCGGACGGCGCCGATGACGTCACCGGCCTTGCCGACACCAACGCCAACCTGGCCGCGCTCATTGCCAACTACGACGATGGCGCGGAAGCTCATCTTCTTACCGCCTTTCACGGTTTTGGAGACGCGGCGAATTTGCACCACGCGCTCTTGCCATTCGGAGTCACGCTCCTGGCCACGACGGTCACCGCGGCGACCACCACGACGGTCACCACGGTCACGGCCGCCACGACGCTGTTCCTGTTGCTGGCCTTCGGCTGCAGCAGGAACATCTGACGCTGCCGGCACGTCGTTGGGATTGGTCTGGGAGTTGGTTTCGGTCATGTGTGAGAGCAGGATCAGAACTGAAGGCCCGCTTCCCGGGCGGCGTCGGCAAGGGCTTTCACCCGACCGTGATACAGGTTGCCGCCGCGATCGAAGACCACCTGTTGGATGCCCTTGGCAAGGGCACGCTGAGCCACCAATGCGCCAACGGCGACGGAGGCATCGCAGCTGCTGCCATCAGCCTTAAGGCTGGTGCGCAGCTCCTTGTCAATCGTGGATGCCGAGCAGATTGTGCTCTGGGCATCGTCGTCGATGACCTGGGCGTAAATATGGTTGTTGGAACGGAACACGGCGAGACGAGGGCGCTCGGCGGAACCGATGAGATGACGACGGAGACGCCTGTGGCGTTTCTGTGTCTGCTGTTTGCGGGAAAGGGTCGACATGGTGGGAGAAACGGAGGGTTGCCTGGCAGGGGATTACTTCTTGCCTGACTT
>JBMHDE010000017.1:0-169375 GCA_049889555.1 Synechococcus sp.
TCCTGGTCAATGAAGGTGGTCGGAGTATTCACACTGTGCCGCTGAAGCCTCAGATAGCTGCAGTGTGATGATCTGGCTGCGGGCTCAAGCGGGTCTCCTTTTTTGAGGCTGACTCCAGATTCACTTTCTCAGGAGACCCCATATAAAGCTTAACTGACATCCCAGAGATTGCCACCAAATCTAATAGAGCGAAGCTTCAACTAGGCTTGTTTTGATTTATATTTTTTCCGTGCACCAAGCACCAATGCATCTACTTTTACAACTTAATCAATAAGATCCTTTATAACTTCTAACTTTATGTCAAATACATGCTTGGCATTTTCAATTCCCACTGTAGGCTTGACCTAAGCATCCAGAATCATGGCGTTGAAGTGCTCTGCCACGGCTTCCAAATCAACGGGCGAACATCCCATCGCTAAGGCGTAGCTCAAAGAACTATGTCGGAGAGTACGTTAACGGCAGAGGTTATATCCACAACACCCGAAGCCGCGATGCCACACAAGATCTAACAGATGGTCGTCAATGTGACTCTGGTCAATGGATGCGCGATACACCAGTCCGTAGGAGACACGAATCTCAAGCCACTGCATCTAAGCATTGTGCCGTTGCAAGGTCTCCAGCAGCGAAGTAGTTAGTGACACTGATCGCGGCTTCACTGTCTTAGCCAAAGCTCTTGATCACTAAGCACCTCTCCCTCCTCCGAGCGGAAGTAATTGTAGATCAGCCGACACAGCCTGGATTTCACACGTACAAAACGCATCGCTCAGCATGATGCGAGACAGCCACTTCAGTTTGTGGGAAAAGTGATCATTATCCCCTAATGCAGTGGCGACAGCTGTTATGAACTCGGTGTGCATGACTATGCTTTTTCCGCCGAGTCAATACTCTGGAAGGACAAATTTTTCATATTTTTCTGAACGCAGCTTAATGTTTACATGCAATATAAACAGATTTGAAAGCCTTAGCGCACCACCCCGAGGGCAGTTAATCTATAGATATTAATACAATCATCTAAAAATGGAATCTGTGGAGACGGCCTCAGTAGATTTAGGCTGCGGAACAGAGCCAAAGAATCCTTTCAGCGCAGACAGACTAATCGGCGTTGACTGCTACCCAGCCAACGATGACATCATCCGGTGCAACATTGGCTTCGAAGCATTGCCTTTTGATGATTCTAGCATTGATTTTGTTACAGCATTTGACTTCATTGAACACCTGCCACGATTTGCACTGAGCAACAAACTATTTAATCCATTTATCGATACAATGAGTGAAATATGGCGAATCCTTAAGCCAAACGCCATTTTCCTCGCAAAAACTCCTGCTTATCCTTCACAGGCCGCTTTTCAAGACCCCACTCACGTTAACATCATCACAGATCAGACAGTGAGCTATTTTGCGAAAAGGCCATGCATTGATGGCAGCTTAATCGACTCTTGGCTACCATCTCTGGGCAAGCACTATGGATTCAAGGGTGAGTTCGTGCTTATCAAGCAATGGTGGGAACAGCCACATCTACTATGGCTGCTGCAAGCAACAAAAAGCGAGTAAATATTGGGCACTTTGAAAATTCCGAATAAAACGTAATTACTAGATAAAACCTGCTACTATGAGCTAATCGATTCACTCAGGCTGTGGGTCAAAGAGGCTTCTAGGATGCACAGAACAGAGTCGCCAAGCTTCATCAGAAGAAGCCGGTGCTCATGCATCGATCAGAAGCAATCCCGTGGGATTCGTTTCGGCCACGACTTGAGAAAGGCTATGGTCAAAATAGGAAGAGCAACGCGGGGCGAAAGCGGATTGATCCGCTGATCCTTCAGCACTTGTTCAATCTCAGCGATGAAGAGGTCGAATTTCAGCTTAATGGCAGGCGCTCCTTTGAAGAGTTTGTCGGGCTTGGCGGGATGAACAGCATTCCTGATGCAACCACGATCGCCTTCTTCAGAGAGAGACTGCGAAAGGCGGAGGTCTTCGAGGAGCTCTTTGAGATGTTTGAGGTTTATCTGCGTTCGCAGGGCCTGCAGGCTCGCGGCGGTCAGATCATCGATGCCACTCTTGTCCCTACTCCAAAGCAGCGCAATACCCGCGACGAGAACAAGGAAATTAAAGCAGGAAGGCTTCCAGAGGGCTGGGATGAAAATCCAGATCGACTCCGGCAGAAGGACTTAGATACCCGCTGGGTCAAAAAAAACGGAGTCAACCATTACGGCTACAAGAACAGTATCTGTATCGATGTCGACCATGGCTTCAGCAGTCGATAGGCAGTGACGCCTGCCAATAGTCATGACAGCCAGATGCTCCCGAAACTCCTAAATCCTGAGAACGAACATGACGATGTCTGGACCTATTCAGGCGAATGCTTTGAAGATCTGTTGAACCTGGCGGGTTCGAAAGCCTGATTCACGAAAAAGGAGCTCGCAACAATCCACTTCGTGAAGCATCAAAGGAGCTTAATCGCATTAAATCCGCAATCAGAGCATGCGTCGAGCACGTCTTTGGATGCATGACAATGTCGATGGGCGGAAAGATGACCAGAAGAATTGGACTGGCGAGAACCGAAGCCTGGTGGGGGCTCAAAAATCTCACCTTCAACTTCCTCCGATATCTCCAGCGCACTTGCCGTCTCGCTGCAGTTGCGTCGCACTGATGCCAGAGCTCGCAATTTGCTTCCCAGTCAAATGAGATAGGAGTGTACCTATGTGCCATGTGCCGCTTCTGGTGCGGCATTTTTAATGACGTTCGATTGCCGGTGAATACCGATTATTCGAGGTACCCCTAACCCCTAACCCCTAACCCCTAACCCCTAACCCCTAACCCCTAACCCCTAACCCCTAACCCCTAACCAAGAATTGGATCTCAAGAAGAAAATCCTAAGAGATAGAGGTATATCTCCATTTCACGGATATGATCAGTTAAATAAGTGGGATTTATAAATATCGTCAGCACTAGACTCACCGGCTTACAAGACAGTTGCCGATACGCTATTACTAATAACTGACTAGCTTTCCGATCAAATCATTACAGCCTCTCTACAACAAAGCAGATAGACTGCTTCTAACAGCCAAACCTGCCAAAAACTCAAATTAATTATTTGAGAGTACTCATTCGCGAGCATAGCCATCACTAATATCAAAAAAAGGGGTCAAAAATATTGACTTGACTTATGTTCATTCTTTAGAAATTCATTGTTTTGAGGTCGGGGCCATCTCAATAATGATTCACAACTAATGGCTAGGTATCGAGACCATAGCATTCTCCAGCATGATTAGGTATTAGGGCTTTTACGTTCTCAACTATCACACCCACCACTTTTTACAATTAATCTAACATTATAAGTCAATGGGGCATGGATATGTGCCGACAACGAGAAGCAAAGGTGTTCACAGCCTTGGCATTGCACCAATCCATCAATGCTTCTGCTATTCAGATGTAACGACCTCTTTTGCAGGGTAGCGGAGGGGAAGACGGCTTTCTAAGCTTAAAAGGAAGGAAGGTAATGAATCATGAACACGCCCCAGAAGCATAGCGATGAGTTTGCAGACGCGATGGAACTACAAGCTGAGGAACTCATCAATCAGGGAAAACCTCAGGAAGCAGAAGTGATTTATAGAGAGCTAATCAAAACAGGAACCACTAATCACATCGTTTATGGAAATCTAGCGGCAATCTGCGGAATGCAAGGGAAGATTGACGAGCTCATAAGCCTTCTGAATAGAGCACTTTTACTGAAACCAGACTATCCAGAAGCTCATAGCAACCTCGGCAATGCTTTCAAAGAAAAAGGCGATCTTAATGCAGCGATTAACTCTTATAAGATCGCCCGACAACTCCAACCCAACAACCCATATACTCACTTCAACCTCGGTAACACGCTTCAAGAAAAGGACGATCTCAATGGAGCTATTGCTTCCTACAACACTGCTATTAGACTTAATCCCGACGACTCAGTAGCTCATAACAACCTCGGCAACGTACTCAAGGAACAGGGTAACCTAAGCGCTGCTATCGCTTCCTACAACACCGCCCTAACACTCAATCCCGACTACCCTCAGGCACACAACAACCTCGGTAACGCGCTTCAAGAAAAGGGCGATCTCAATGGAGCTATCGCTTCCTACAACACTGCTATTAGACTTAATCCCGACTACTCAGTAGCTCATAACAACCTCGGCAACGTACTCAAGGAACAGGGTAACCTAAGCGCTGCTATCGCTTCCTACAACACTGCCCTAACACTCAATCCCGACGACCCTCAGGCTCACAACAACCTTGGCACTGCCTTCAAAGAGAAGGGCGATTTCCATGCGGCCATCGCTTGTTATAACGCTGCCCTAAAGCTCAATCCCGACTATCCAGGAGCACATCTGAATAAAGGCCTAACGATGCTTCTGTGCGGAAACTATGAACACGGACTAAAAGAATATGAATGGAGGAGCAAAACAATTAAAGGGCTTGTTTCAATCTTAAACTCACTCAACCTAAAACCCTGGAACGAAAATCCACTTGACAAGGAGAGGAAACTTTTTTTGATAGCCGAACAAGGACTCGGGGATACATTGCAATTTATGCGCTATGCAAAGACCATCAAAAATCAAGGCATTGATGTTGCACTCTGCGCACAAGAAAAACTACATACATTAATTCAAGCTTCAGGCATTGATCCATCTCCTCTAAATCCGCAACAAACCAAGCAAATATCTGCTGGCGAATGGATACCGCTACTTTCTATGCCGAAGCATTTAGGGGTCAATCCCAACAATCCAGTAGTCACAGAGCCCTATATCAAAACAACAAATGAACTCGTGTCCAAGTGGGCAGCCATGATTAGGACAGAAGAAAGACCAATCATTGGCATCAATTGGCAAGGGAACCCAACAGCAGAAAAAACTGGCTTGCGAGGACGATCAATGGAATTAGAAACCTTTTCTCCAATTGCAACCAACACAAATTTCTCTCTACTATCACTACAAAAGGGATATGGCAGTGATCAGCTAGAAAGCTGTTCCTTTAAAGATCGATTTGTAGCTTGTCAAGACCAAGTCAATGACACCTGGGATTTTCTGGAAACGGCTGCCATCATCGCCAATTGCGATCTAGTCGTCACCAGCGACACTTCTGTAGCACACCTGGCAGGAGGAATGGGCAAGACCACCTGGCTGCTACTCCACAAAGTTCCTGATTGGCGCTGGGGCTTAGACAGCGACACCACCTTCTGGTACCCCTCAATGCGCCTATTTCGCCAGACAGAACGAGGAAACTGGGATGAGGTGATGGAGCGCGTATTAGAGGCGCTTCAAAAGCATTTTAAGGAGGATCAAACATCAGCAGAACTAACAACAGATCTTCAGGCCACGAGACAACCGACACCAAACCAAAATATTCTTGCTCCAGTCTCCTTGGGCGAACTCATTGACAAGATCACGATCCTTGAGATCAAATATGAGCACCTAAATGGCAAAGCACTCGAGAATGTCAGAAAAGAACTTGAAGCCCTTAAAAATACACTCAACAACCTCAAAATCAATATCGATCCTACGCTGATCCAACAACTCAAAGAAATCAATCAAAGCCTATGGCAGATAGAAGATGACATTCGAGACCAAGAACGTCAAAAAAGTTTTGGAAAGAAATTTATTGATCTAGCACGATCTGTCTATCAGAAAAATGATCAGAGAGCTGATATCAAGAAAAAGATCAATACGATCCATGGCTCAGCTTTTATGGAGGAGAAGTCATACCAGCAGTATTAACTCACCACCAACCTAACCCATCGGAGGCCCTCAATGGGGCCTCCTGGATTTAGCCCCCCTTGAAGCTTGATGCGCTTTTATACATCCTGACTAAAGGATGCAAGTGCTATTTTGAGGTATCTAGCCTCTATTATTGTGGCGGATACAGTTAAATTAGAGAAGAATTGATAAACTGTCAATCAAGCAGCCTATGGCATGGAAAAATCACATAACCTTTTGCTGAAGCCGTGCTGACAAGGCTTTAGCAGTGGGCGAGATTGGGTGGCTGATTGACCTGAGGGCGCGGACAAGAAACAAAAATTGATTACCATGAACAGCGGATTATTCTTGTGTCCCAGGCGGACATGCAATCAGAAGCAGACTATACATTTTCCAATCCTTGGTTTGATGGCAATATCTGGGCATGGGATCAACTCCTCAAGCAGCTCAACCCCAGTCGCGTACTTAGAGTAGGTTCGTACGAAGGGAAAAGCACTGTCTATATCATTGAAGCCTTCGCAGATACCAACGATATTGAGATGCAACCATTGCATTAAGCAGTCGCATGTTCCAATTAAATATCGACCTTTGGTGCGGCCAGCAATAGCTCTCTGCAATCACCTATTGTAATTTTCGCAAGCCCACACTCAAAATAAATTGTGCATCTCGCGAGTCAATTAAAAAAGCTCAATAACAAGCAGTAATGTCCCCCACCAGATCACCTAATCTTCATGTGGCATTTCCGCGTTGTTCGCAGGCTCTTACCACCCTTCCCAAGGCCTAAGCAATTAACTTCTTCGTGTCCTCGATCACAAGCAACACAGTCAGAAATACTGCCAAAACAATAAGATGGCGTGATTGACATCGAGACTATTTTTCAATTCACATTCAATGCTTGGCTTTTGCGGTTCCTATTGGCGAGATTGAAGATTATCTGAGAGTCTATTCGTCAATCGCAATCAGCTCTGCTGATCTTGTCGCGCATGTCAAAGCCCCAGACCGCCCATGCCCTACAGGCCCGACGCGAGCTGGTGTTTTTGGTGCTGGCAGGCCTATTCCTCGGCACGCTTGGGATGCTCAACATCCTCGGACTGACGCGTTTTCTCGCTCTGGGGCACATCGGCTCCTGGCCGATTGTGGTTGCAGTCGGCGCCCTGCCCTATCCAGTCACCTTTCTGTGCACAGATCTGATCAGCGAACTCTGGGGAGAAGAGAAGGCCACACAAGTGGTGTGGGTCGGGCTGCTGCTCAATGGCTGGATGGTGCTGATCCTTTGGCTTGGCGGCGTTATGCCAGGCCTCCCTGGGGCACCGGAGCAGACCTTTTTTGACATTCAGCGCCTGGCCTTTGGATCAGTGGGAGCCTCGATGGTGGCGTACCTCACGGCTCAGTTTGTTGATGTGCGGCTGTTCCACTTCTGGAAACAACGCACCGCAGGCCAAGCCCTCTGGTTACGCAACAACGGCTCCACCCTGGTCAGCCAATTGGTGGATACAACAGCCGTGGTGCTTATCAGCCATTACGGCGCCCATGTGCTGCCCCTACAAGTTGGAGAACCAGTGCTACCCCAACTGACAGCATTCATCGCTAGCGGCTATCTGTTTAAGGCCCTCGCCGCCCTCGCAGACACCCTGCCTTTCATTTGGCTCACCCGCTGGCTGCGGCACTGGCTGGAAGTGCCTGGGGTGGGCAGCGAAATTTCAACCCTCAACTCCAACAACTGCCGCGAAGGCCACCCAACGCCATCAACTGAATAACAATTCCCCCACCAAAGCCTTGAGCACCGGGCTGCTGCTGCCAGGCTGGGTTTCATTGCATTCACAACAGATGGACGCCGCTCTCTCCGGGTTCAACCTCGGCACCGTGTTGGTGTTTGGGTGTGGTTTCTTTGTGCTGGCAACCCTCTATTTCGGCACCAAAGGCGGCTATTACAACACCGATCAATACGACGGGAACGGTACTGCCCACTAAAAAACCCCACCAACCAACTCCGCGTCTGCTCACCAAGTCCCATGCCCACCTCCCTGCCTGGAGCCGTCTCCAGTGCTGACAGCATCCGCCTGGCCTTGCGCAGTTGGCCCGAAGTGGACAGTTACCTCAAAGGATGCAAAGGCGTGATCATTCCGCTGGGGTCCACGGAACAGCACGGCCCCACGGGGGCGATCGGCACGGATGCTCTCACCGCTGAAGCCATCGCCCTAGACCTGGGGCAACGCAGTGGCGTTTTGGTCACACCGGCTCAGGCCTTCGGCATGGCTGAACATCACCTGGGGTTTGCCGGCACCATGAGTTTGCAACCCAGCACCCTGCTGGCAGTGCTGCACGACTTGGTGCTGTCGCTGGCGACCCACGGATTTGAACGGATCTTTGTGGTCAATGGCCATGGCGGCAATATCGCCACGACCAAAGCGGCCTTCGCCCAGGCCTACGGCACCGCCGCCAGCCGCGGCCTTGCGGTTGCACCGCGGCTGCGCTGTCGTTTAGCCAATTGGTTCATGGCGGGACCGGTGATGCAACAAGCCCGAGACCTCTATGGCAACCGGGAAGGACAGCACGCCACACCCAGCGAAATTGCCGTCACGTTGCATCTGCACAAGAGCCTGGTGGACAAGCAGCGGCCCCTGGCGGAGGCAGCCCCTTGTGGCGCGATTCATGGCCCCGCCGACTTTCGCCGTCGTTATCCCGACGGTCGCATGGGCTCCGATCCCTACCTGGCCAAACCGGAACATGGCGCCGAATTGCTGACCACGGCAGCGACGGCGCTGCGCGATGATCTCGAAACCTTTCTCGCCGCCGCATGAGCAAGATCACCGCCGACGACGTGCGCAAGGTGGCCAAACTGGCACGCCTCAACCTTCCTGAAGAGACAATTGCCACCTACACCGGTCAACTCGAGCGCATCCTCGACTACGTCGACCAGCTCCAAGCCGTGAACACCGAAGGCGTTCCTCCCACCACGCGAGCCGTGGAAGTGGTGAACGTCACCCGGGACGACACTGTGATGGCCACGGATGTGCGAGAAGAACTCCTCGATCAGGCCCCACAGCGAGAGGGGGATTTTTTGCGGGTCCCCAAAATCCTCGCGGATTAAACCAAACATGCATCCAGCATGCTGGCGTTGCGTTGATCAATCGACCTAGCGACGCCGACGTGCGGGGGTGACGGCGGTGCGATGCAGAAGCTCCATCCAGCCACGGCGCATTCGTGCATTGGGCATCATTCGTGCCAAGCGACGCATCTTGCTGCCGTTGGGCTTGTGACTGCGGACTCCAAGAAAAATGTCGTAGAGAAAATTGGCGAAGTCCGTTCGGGTTTCAAACAAACCCAAACGTTGTGGTGACCCCTTGGAATCCAACAACGGCTTGGTGGCCTCATAGGCAGGTTTGTATTCAAACCAGGGAATCGATGGCCAGAGATGATGCACCAAGTGATAGTTCTGACCCATGATCAACCAATTCATGGTGCGCCCTGGATAAACACGGGCGTTTTGCCAGCGGTTCCGCGATAAAAACGGCCGATGCGGCAAATAATCGAAGAACAAACCCAGCGTGACACCCACCATCAACGCAGGTGCAAACCAGCAATTGAAGATAAACGGCAGAAAATCAAATCGAATCGCGCCAACCACGATGGTGACAAACACGGCACGCTCCAATCCCCACTGCATGAGTTCCCACCGCTTCCAGAGCTTGCGCTGAAAGAAAAAGAACTCGTGATAGAAAAAACGCGGTGCGATCAGCCAAAGCGGACCAAACGTGCTGACGATGTGATCGGGATCATTTTTGGGATCGTTGACATGGGAGTGGTGCTGTAGGTGCACCCGGGTGAAGACCGGGAAGCTGAATCCCAACAGCAGCGCTGATCCATGGCCCATGGCCTGATTCACCCAAGGCACCGGGTGGGCCGCCTTGTGGCAGGCATCGTGCACCACGGTGCCCTCAAGATGCAGGGCAAAAAACCCGGTGACCAACAACACCGGCAGAGGCCAGCCGCCCACAAACCACCCCCAAACGGTGAGGGCCGCTAAGCCATAGCCGCCGAGGAACAAGCCCACCGTTGGATTCCAAGGGCCGGGAGGGTCGAGAAATTCCTTCGGCACAGAGCGCAGCCGCCCAGCTGAGGGTGAAGCAACAACAGCAGCAACGGTTGCGTTGGTCATTGGTCGACGCAGCCTTCTCAACATGTCACAAGCACTTGACCATAAGAACAGTGCTATGCCCACCGGGGGACTTGAACCCCCACGACCGAAGCCACTGGTACCTAAAACCAGCGCGTCTACCAATTCCGCCAGATGGGCAAGAGCAGGACTCTAGGCATCGACCCACAATGAGACCACTCCATACCCCCCACTCCTGATGCTGGCCACCCTCACCGGAGACCTCTGCCTGCTGGTGGGGCTGGCGGTTTTGCTGCTCCCCCTCCTAGCCACCGAACTCAGCCGACCACGCGATGGCGCCTGGGGAGCTGTTGTTCTAGTGCTGGGCCTGGTGTTGGTCACCAGCAGCGACCGTCTGCGGGGAGCACCGATGCTGGCGGTGGCCTGTGGAGCCCTCCTGATCAGCCGCCTAGGGGCGGAAGTCGCTCAGGGGCGCTGGAACCAACTCAGCACGGACGAGCAACAACGGCTGCGTTCGCGTGAGCGCTGGGCCACTGGTATGCAACAGCTCATCGCTGCATTGATCAGTCTCGGTAGCCATGCTGGGAGCCTCCTGGGCACGATGCAATCCGCGATCCCCAAGGCAGCCGCCACCCCCCAACGTGACGGTGCGAGCAAATGCGGCAAACGCTGGGTAAGGCCAGAACCGAGTGCTGACGATGGCGCGAACCCATCGGTCAACGAGCAACAACCAACAGCTCCGCCCCAAGCCGCCACAACCGAGCCAGACCAAGACTGATAATTCCAGCTGCAGCAGCGCACCCGTGTCGCAAGACAGCCGGTCTCAGGAAAACCAGTCCCAGAAGAACCGTCCGGCCGCCGACGAGCGCCCGTCTTACAAAAACACCCTGAATCTGCTCAAGACCGGCTTTGGGATGCGCGCGAATGCCACCCAGCGGGAACCACAGCTGCAGGCCTTCTGGAAAGAACAAGGCATCGATCAACGCCTCGGGGAAAACAACAGCGGAGCACCATTCACCCTCCACGACGGCCCGCCTTACGCCAACGGCGCCCTGCACATGGGGCATGCACTCAACAAAGTGCTGAAAGACATCATCAACAAACACCGGGTCATGCAAGGGCGCAAGGTGCGCTACGTGCCTGGCTGGGACTGCCATGGCCTGCCGATCGAACTCAAGGTGCTCCAGGGCATGGACCCGGAGCAACGCCAAGCTCTCACCCCCGTGAAGCTGCGCAAAAAAGCTGCGGCCTATGCCCGCAAGCAGGTGGATGGCCAGATGGCCGGGTTTAAGCGCTGGGGCATCTGGGCTGATTGGGACAATCCCTATCTGACTCTCCAGAAGAACTACGAAGCCGCCCAGATCGAGGTGTTTGGGGCCATGGCCCTCAAGGGTCACATCTATCGCGGTCTCAAGCCCGTGCACTGGAGTCCCAGCTCCCGCACTGCCCTCGCGGAAGCCGAACTGGAGTACCCCGACGGCCACACCAGCCCGAGTGTGTACGTGGCCTTTCCAGCCGTGTCCCTGCCGGCGAACCTGCGGGACCAACTGCACCAGCAGGGGCTTGACCTCCCCACCGATGGCCCAGCCCTCGCGGAGGCCCTTCACGTCGCCATTTGGACCACCACCCCATGGACCCTGCCCGCCAACCTGGCGGTGTCAGTCAACGAGCGCCTCGACTACGCCATTTGCGCTGATCACCACGGGCGCCTCCTGATCGTTGCCGATGCCCTGCGTGATGATCTAGCCGCCAAATTCGAGACCAGCCTCGACAGCAAAGCGGTGGTCAAAGGTGCGGATCTGGCCGGCCTGCATTACCGCCATCCCCTGCTTGCGCGGGAAAGTCCGGTGGTGGTTGGTGGCGATTACATCACCACCGAATCCGGCACAGGACTTGTGCACACCGCTCCCGGCCACGGCATCGATGACTTCAACACGGGTCGACACCATGGCCTGCCGGTGCTCTGCCCGGTGGATGAAGCCGGCACCCTCACCGAGGAAGCCGGACCGTTTGCGGGCCTGAATGTGCTCAAGGATGCCAATCCCACCATCATTGAAGCGTTAGAGCGCTCCAAAACACTGCTCAAACACGAGAGCTATCAGCACCGCTATCCCTACGACTGGCGCACCAAAAAACCAACCATCTTCCGCGCCACTGAACAATGGTTTGCGTCTGTGGAAGGCTTCCGCCATGAAGCTCTCGAGGCCATTGATCAGGTCACCTGGCTGCCGGCCTCAGGCCGAAACAGGATTGAATCGATGGTGAGCGAACGGGGCGACTGGTGCATTTCCCGTCAGCGCACGTGGGGTGTCCCCATTCCTGTTTTTTACCACCGCAGCAGTGGCGATGTGCTGCTGAACACCGACTCAATTGCCCACATTCAGGCCCTCATCGCCGAACACGGGGCCGATGTGTGGTGGGACAACGATGAAACGACGCTGCTGCCTCCCAGCCATCAGGCAGAAGCAGACCAATGGCGCAAGGGCACCGACACCATGGATGTGTGGTTTGACTCCGGCTCCAGCTGGGCTGCCGTCACCAGACAACGCGACGGGCTCGACTATCCCGCTGATCTTTACCTGGAAGGCTCCGACCAGCACCGGGGTTGGTTCCAAAGTTCCTTGCTCACCTCCGTCGCCGTCCATGGGCACGCCCCCTACCGAACGGTGCTGACCCACGGTTTCGCGCTGGATGAGAAGGGCCGAAAGATGAGCAAATCGCTCGGCAACGTCGTTGATCCCATGGTGATCATTGAAGGCGGCAAGAACCAGAAGCAGGACCCTCCCTACGGCGCCGACGTGCTGCGGTTGTGGGTGAGCTCGGTGGATTACTCCGCCGATGTCCCGATCGGAGCTGGCATCCTGCGGCAACTGGCAGATGTGTACCGCAAGGTGCGCAACACCGCCCGTTACCTGTTGGGCAACCTGCACGACTTCGATCCTGCCCGCGATGCCATCCCCGTGGATCAGCTGCCCTTACTGGATCGGTGGATGCTGCAACGCACGGCTGTCGTGCTGGACAGCATCTCCGAGGCCTTCGACAGCTACGAGTTCTTTCGCTTCTTCCAACTGCTGCAGAACTACTGCGTCAGTGATCTCTCCAATTTCTATCTCGATATCGCTAAGGACCGGCTCTACGTCAGTGCACCCAATGATCTGCGCCGGCGCAGCTGTCAGACGGTGATGGCCTTGATCATCGAACGCCTCGCTGGAGCGATTGCCCCGGTGCTCTGCCACATGGCAGAAGACATCTGGCACAACCTTCCCTACCCAACGGCTGAGTCTTCCGTGTTCCGGCGCGGCTGGCCCACGGTGCCCAACAGCTGGCGAGATCCAAGCCTCAATGCCCCGATGCAACAACTGCGTGAACTCCGCAGTGCCATCAACCGCGTGCTGGAAGATTGCCGCAGCAAGCGAGAACTCGGCGCATCCCTTGAGGCTGCCGTCCGTATCGATGTGCGCGACGCCGAGCTGCAGAAAGCCGTGAACTGGCTGCAAGAGCAAGGCCATCCCGACGTCGATGGACTGCACGACTGGCTGCTGGTGTCGCAACTGCAGTTGGGCGGCGAACCATGGGCCGAATTACTCGCCAGTGAAGACAACGACATGGCGGCCATTGAAGTGGCTCGCTCACGGGGCCAGAAATGTGAGCGCTGCTGGCACTATGAAACCGACATTGGTCAGCACAGCGACCATCCCGGGCTCTGTGGTCGCTGTGTAGCGGTCCTGGAACGCCGCTGAGGGTTCGGTTGGTCGCCGTTCAACCCCAAGCGGCAGGGTCGAGCAGTTGTTGCACGGGCACCGGGCCCACCAGCAACTGCTCCGCAGCGGGATTCAGCGGGCCCTGAAGCAGAAAAGCATGCGCAATTGTTGCGCCGTCCGGCAACACGCTTTGGTCTGGATCAAACACCGTGGGGTGGGTGATGCAGCTGCTGAACCCGCGGTAGATCAGCAGCTCAAGGGCTTCGTCGTGGCCATCGTCATGCCGCACAGACCCGACCAGTCGCACCACCCTGTCGGGGTAGGCGCGGCTGATCGCCTCCAGCGCCAACAGCTGATCAAAACTCACCGGCCACACGCCCCTGACGGGGAAGACGCATCAGCAACCACTGGAGCAGACCCACCACATAGGCCACCAGCATCACGTAGCCGAAGAAAGCCGCCACAGCCTCATTCCAGTCGCCACCAAAGAAGAAGTCAAAGACCCCCTCCAGCACCCCGTGGAGTCGCTGAGGGGCCTCCAACCAGGCCTTGCAATTGGCGCCTTCGACGGCTGAGACGCACGACAGGCTACTGATCGCGATACCGGCAGCGATCACGGAAAAACCACTCAACGCCCAGCGCCACAAGCGCACGGTGAGCACCAGCGGGTGCCGCAACGGACGATCCGCCAACTCCTCATTGAGATCCACCCAAAACCAAACGCTGATGGTCATCAGCACGGGAGCGAGCAATGCGGTGACGTAGCCCAAAGGACGTTGATCGGTCAGCAGCAGCAGGGTGATGACCAGCAGGCTCGCCACCTTCCAATAAATCCCCAAGAGGCGGGAAATCACCCGCTCTTGGCGAATGTTGGCCCAGACCAACAACACCAACGGCAGACCAAGCGCAAAGGTGGCTCCGAGGCGATAGGTCAGCCACACCAGGCTGCGATAAGGAAGGTCAGGCACCAGCGCGGTTCAAGTCGGCTTCATTATCGACGCCCGCGCCAGTTCCGGCAGGGTTGGTAGGGTCCAACCATGGGGCCGTTTCAGCCGTTTCATTGGTTTCGCTCGCGCCAGGCGCAGGCTCGCTGTCGCACGGCTCTGTCCAGTCAGACCTCGCTCGAGGCTGAAATCCAAGAGGTGAGTGCAGGTCTGGGCAAAGGCGATGCCGATCTGGCTTTGGTGTTTGTTTCCAGTCATTTCGCCAGTGATCTCCCCCGACTGCTGCCCCTCCTGCAAACGACGTTGCAAGCGAAGCATTGGCTTGGCTGCATCGGCGGAGGCGTGGTTGGCACCAACCACCAGGGGCAAGCCCAGGAATTGGAGCAGACCCCTGCCCTGAGCGTCACGTTGCTGAACTTGCCGGGGGCAGTGCTGCAACCATTTGCCGTTGACACCAACCAACTTCCCGACCTCGACGGTCCGAATGAGCAGTGGCAGCAATGGCTGGGCCTGGATCCATCGCAGCTGCGATCCCTGGTGGTTTTGATCGACCCCAGCAGCAAGGGCATGACGGATTTGATCAGTGGTCTCGACTACGCCTTCCCCTCCGCACCCTGCCTCGGGGGGATCGCGGCACCCCATGCAGCACCCCACGGTTCACTGCTGCAGGGCAATGCGGTAGCGCGAGGGGCTGTGGGCCTGGCCATCGGTGGAGATTGGACCTTGGAGCCCGCTGTGGCACAGGGCTGCAAACCGATCGGGCCGGTCTTCGCGATCGAACAGGCGGAGCGCAATGTCCTGCTCGAACTTCGCGATGGTCAGCAACGCAACACCCCTGTGGCCTGTTTGCAACAAGTGCTCGCCGAGCTGGATGAGAACGCACGGGAGAGCGTCAAAGATTCCCTGTTTCTCGGGATTGAGCGTCAAGCGCTGGTGATGGGCGCCAACGGAACACCGCAACGGCGCAGCGCATTTCTGGTGCGCAATCTGATCGGCGTGGATCCGCGCACTGGAGCGGTAGCCGTGGCGGAGCGGATCCGCGTTGGACAAAACGTGCAGTTTCAGCTGCGGGAAGCGGATACCTCGCGCCAGGAAGCCCGTCAGTTGCTGTGCGATGCCCGTGACAACTGCCATGAAGCTCCTCTGTTTGGCCTGCTCTTCGCGTGTCTTGGCAGAGGTGCTGGACTCTTTGGCGGTCCCGATGGTGATGTCACCGTCGCGCGTTCAGTCATCCCGGAGCTACCGATTGCAGGAGCCTTCTGCAATGGAGAGGTGGGTCCCCTCGCCGGCAGCACCCATCTGCACGGCTACACCGCCTGTTGGGGACTACTCCGCCATGCCCCCCTGGCAATCTCAGAGGTTGCCCCCAACACCTGACCCTTGCGCCAGCACGTCAATCCCCTCAGCCGCTTCTTCCAGCTGCCCCTGGAACTGCCGGGGCCGGAGGCGCTCTTCAACGATCCAAACCGTCCTATCCATCTCGATATCGGCTCGGCCCGAGGCCAGTTTCTGCTCGCGCTAGCAGAAGCGCAGCCGGATTGGAATCATCTCGGGGTCGAAATCCGTCGCCCCCTGGTCGAAGCCGCCCAACGCGATCGTGAATCCAGGGAGCTGCACAACCTTCACTTCCTGTTCTGCAATGCCAACGTGAGCGTGCAGGGATGGATGGAGACCCTGCCAACAGACCGCTTGCAGCGGGTGTCGATCCAATTCCCCGACCCCTGGTTCAAAAAGCGTCACCAAAAGCGCCGCGTGCTGCAGCCTGCTCTGCTGCTCGCCATCGCCGCAGCCTTACAACCGGGACGAGAGTTGTTTATGCAAAGCGACGTGCTGGATGTGATCCAACCGATGGTCGCCCTCACGGAACTAAGCGGCTGCTTCACACGACCGGAAACCGATCCACGGCCATGGCGTGGTGCCAACCCCTTGCCGGTGCCGACAGAACGAGAGCGCTATGTGCTCGACCAGGACCTCCCGATCTACCGAGTGCTCTACCGCCGCAACACCACACCACTGCCGTGCGTTACCGATCTCGAACAACGCTGGGAACAGATCGATAATCCGGCGGAGAACACATCCACACCGTGAGGGCGCACACCGATGGCTGATGCGGTTGCGATGACGCCGCTGCTCCTGCGCTGGCAGGGCCTCATCCCTAGCTCCCAACCCCAGCAACGGCGCTGGCAAGCCGTGGCCTGCTTGGTGTTGATGGCTCTGCTGGCCACCTTGCCCGTGATCAGTCGCCCTGGCCTTGCCCTCGTGGTCACGGCCTGCAGCGCTCTCTGGCTACTCGGGGCGCTGATCACGCCTCCCCGCTCCATTGGTGCGATCAGCCGCTGGCTCTTGATCTATCTGGCGGTCGCCACCCTGGCCACAGGCTTTTCGCCCGTCCCCATCGCCGCGGCCAAAGGTCTGGTCAAGCTCCTGAGCTATCTGGGGGTTTATGCACTGATGTGCCAGCTGCTGCAGCAACGCCCCCTGTGGTGGGATCGCCTGGTGGCAGCCCTGCTCAGCGGCGGCTTGCTGAGCAGCGTGCTCGCGCTGCGACAGCTCTACGGCCCCACGCAAGACCTGGCGGGCTGGGCGGATCCCAAGTCGGTCGCGGAAGGCACGATCCGCATTTACGGCCCCCTCGGCAACCCCAATCTGTTGGCGGGATACCTGGTGCCATTGCTGCCGCTCGCCCTGATCGCACTGGTGCGCTGGCGCGGCTGGGGACAACGGCTGTTCGCCGGGGCGACCCTGCTCCTAGGGGCAACCTCCACCCTGTTCAGCTACAGCCGTAGCGGCTGGGGGGGAATGCTCGCTGGGCTCGGTGTGGTGATGCTGCTGGTCTTGTTGCGCAGCATTCGCCACTGGCCACCGCTTTGGCGACGTCTGGTACCACTCACCCTGCTGGTCGTTGCCGCGATCTGCATCGCCGTGGCGGCCACCCACGTGGAGCCGGTGCGTACCCGCGTCGCCAGCCTGCTGGCCGGTCGAGATGACAGCTCCAATAACTTTCGGATCAACGTCTGGATGGCGGCAGTTGCGATGGTGCAAGACCGCCCCTGGCTGGGGATCGGCCCCGGCAATCAGGCCTTCAACAGCATCTATCCGCTGTATCAACAGCCTCGCTTCAATGCCCTGAGCGCCTATTCCGTCCCGCTCGAGATCTTGGTGGAAACGGGCATCCCCGGACTGCTTGCCTGTCTCGGACTGGCCTGGAGCAGTCTGTGCCAAGGCCTGGCAAGTCTCCAGGGCAAGGGGCCACAACAGTTGCCACGACTGGCCAGCCTGGGCGCCATCGCTGGACTGTTAGTGCAGGGCATCCCCGATACGATTTTTTTTCGGCCCGAGGTGCAGCTCATCGGTCTGTTCTGCCTGGCCACCCTGGCCCAACCCCAAGAGCCATCGCCCGAGGATCAACGGTGCTGATCGGTGGATTCGATGCAGGGCAAACCCACACCCGCTGCCGCCTGCAATGGCTAGAGCCCAACGGCCTTTGGGATGGGCAGACAGGTCCCGATGGGCGTGTTGACGACGGAGAAGGCAGCGGTGTCTGTCACCTCGATGCTCCAGGCGGTGAAACCCAGTTTCAAGCCGCCCTACGCTCCAGCTTGCAAGCCGCCTTGAAAGCCGCCAAACGCCCCCTAGACACCCGCCTGAACGCCGCAGTGGTGGGCGCCAGCGGGATCGAGCAGGGCAGCAACCTGCAGCAACGCGGCCAGCAGCTGCTCAGTGAGGTCGTGGGCTTATCGCACGCCCAAACCCTGGTCACTGGTGACGAACGCACGGCCTTGCATGGCGCCTTCCCCACGGGTGCAGGCATCGCCTTGATCAGTGGCACCGGCATGATCTGCATCGGGCGCGATCACAGCGGCCGGGAACACCGGTGCGGGGGGTGGGGCTGGCGTCTGGATGGAGCCGGCTCTGCCTTTGACATTGGTCATCAGGGCTTACAACTCAGCCTGCGGATGGCCGATGGCCGAGTTGCAGAGACACCCTTGCGCCACCGGCTCTGGAAGGCTCTGAACTGCGACAGTCCTGCAGCGATCAAGGCCCTCGCGGCAGGGCCGACGTTGGATGTGGCGTCTCTGGCGGGGCTTGCCCCCTTGGTGCACGCCCAAGCGGTTGGCGGTGATCGCGAAGCTGAGGCCGTCTTGGTCCACTCCGCCACGGCCCTGGCCCAAGCGGTTGCTGCGGTGACAGAGGTGCTGTCGCTTCAAGCGCCGGCGATCAGCGCCCAGGGGGGAGCGATCACCCACTTACCGTATTTTCGCAGTCTGGTGAGCGATCAACTGGACCAGCGGCTTGGCCTTTGGCACTGGGCGACCAGTGGCGGAGATGCCTGTGACGGTGCGTTGTCTTTAGCGCGAGATCTGGTCAGATACTGAAATATCAAATCGTGGAAATCAGACGGCCCAAATCAGGCGGCCCGAATTAGGCGGCATTGAGATGCTGATCGGCCAACTGGGCCAGATGTTGACTCCAATGGTCAACATCCGCCTGAGCGGCGGCTTCCACCATCACCCGCAGCAGCGGCTCAGTGCCACTGGCCCGCACGAGCACCCGGCCATGGCCTGCCATGGCCGCTTCCGCATGGGTCACCGCATCGGCAAGGGGCTTGCAGGCCTGCCAGTCAGTGCGACGCTCCTTGTCCGCCACCCTGACATTCACCAGCTTCTGGGGATACGACTGAAAGCTCTGATCCCGCCAGGCCGCCAGGCTGAGCTGACGCTGATGGCAAAGCGTGGCGATCTGCAACGCCGTGAGCACCCCATCACCGGCCAACCCATGGGCCGACGAGAGGATGTGTCCCGACTGCTCTCCACCCAGGGCCGCACCACTGCTCACCATCGCGGCATGCACGTGCTGATCCCCCACAGCGGTGCGTTCCAGCACACCACCTCGAGCCTGCCAGGCCCGTTCAAATCCCAAATTGGACATTACCGTAGCCACCAGGCGCTGCTCCGGCAAAGCTCCCTGGTCCTGCAGGGCTGAGCCCCACAAAAACAGCACATGGTCACCATCCACCACCCGACCATGACCATCCACAGCGAGCATCCGATCCGCGTCACCGTCAAACGCGAACCCCATCGCTGCGCCGCTGCTGATCACCGCCTCCCGCAGCAGTTCAAGGTGCGTCGACCCACACCCCACATTGATCCGGCGGCCATCCGGTTCACCATGCAGCACGGTGAGATCAGCGCCTAAGGCCTGAAATACCTCAGCACCAAGAGCAGTGGCAGATCCCCAGCACAGGTCCAACACCACCTTGATGCCGGCAAGCCCCTGGCTGGGAACACTGGCCAATAGCGCATCGCGGTAGTGCTGGAGGAGCTCCGGCCGGTGATGGGCCGGTGCACACGCTGTCGTCATCACCGCGTCAGTTTCAGCGGCTTCACCACGTAAACCGGTCTCAATCGCGCGCTGTAACTCAGGGCATACCTTGTATCCATCAGCGCCGAAAACCTTGATGCCGTTGTCATGGGGGGGGTTGTGGCTGGCCGACACCATCAACCCCCCGGCAGCACCGCATCGGCGGATCAACAACGGCACAGCAGGGGTTGCACACAGCCCCAGGGTCCACACCTCACGACCGGAGGCCGTCAGGCCGGCCGTGAGGGCCGCCATCACCATCGCGCCACTGCTGCGGGAATCCATCCCAATCAACACAGGCCCCTCGTGGGGGAACAAGCGACCACACCAATACCCCACCTGCAACGCCAAAGCAGGCGTGATGGTCGTCCCCACCCGACCACGCAAACCATCGGTCCCAAAGGCCACCTGAGACGGATGGTGAGGCACGCCCAGGGGCGGTGTGGCGTGGTCGGCCATGCGTCGACGCGGAAGAGAGCTGGAGGTTAATCGGACTGCACGGCAATCACCTCAACGGTGATCAGCGCCATCGCTGTTGCATCGGCTGATGGTCGGCCAACACAATGCCAGCAGTTGTTGCTGCGGCTTGCCTGTGCGTCCTTCCCGCGGACTGCTGCTGCTCACCAGCACCACGATCGCCAGCCTGAGTCTGATTCTGGTGGCACAACACACCCTGCAGCGTTGGCAGACCACCCTCACGCCAGCAGCCCGTCAGGACGTGCTGTGGAAGCGCTACCGCTGGGGCTGGGATCCTTCTGAGCGACGCAACGCCGCTTTACTCCTGGCCGCAAGCGATCCCGACTCGCCCCGCCGGCGACAACGGCTGCTGCAGGGCCAGGCCTGGGGGCAAGCGCAGGTGGCAGCAGCCGTGCTTGTGCAGCAGGCACGAACCGCAAGCCAACTGGGGGAGCCGCGGAGGGCTAAAGCGCGATGGCAGGCACTACTCACCCGCTTCCCCCACCACCCACTCAGTGCTGACGCCGCCTATCAACTCTCTGGCGACGATGCCGCGCTGCGGCGCTGGCTGCTGAAGCACCATCCAGCGCACCCGGCGGCCCTGGAGCGGGCCGTGCATCAGCACCAAGCAGTCCATCTCGCGCGCTGGGGCCCCAACCACCCTGGCGGGGGTGCTGTGATCCGCGCCGCCTGCGAGCCCAAGGCCAACACACCCCCCGCCGACCGCGAGCAGCTCGCCTTCGCCCTCGCCAAGCTCGGGGATGGGAGGGGTGGTCTCGACTGCTTGCAAGGTGCAACGCCTGCTCCCGCCACGGCCGTGGCCCTCGGCCGCTCATTGCTGCGGGGTGATGCAGGCCAACGCCGCCAGGGGGAGGCGCTGCTGGTGGAGCTGACCCAAACAGCCAATCCAACGGTGAGCGCTTCCACGCTGGAAGCAGCACGCTTGCTCAGCGAAACAGGCAAGCCAGCACCCGCCGTGCTGGAGGCGCTACCCCAAGCGCTACGCACGCAATCTGCCGATGTCGCTGCCGCTGAGGTGCGGCTGGGTCAACGCAGTGCGGCCAGTGTGTTCAGCCGCTGGCCCAACCATCCCGCCAGTTGGCAACTGCAATGGGATTTGGCCCGGGCCGATCTGCTGGCCGGTCGCTGGGCCAAGGCCGACACCTGGCTGGAAGCCCTCACCCCCAAGCAACTCCCGGAACCCCTCGCAGCACGCCAACGCTTCTGGCGCGGGCTCAGTGCAGCCAAGCAAGGGCGGCAGCAAGCCGCCACAGCCCACTGGCAAGCGCTGCTGACGCAGCATCCACCCGGTTACTACCACTGGCGTGCCTCCGTCCGCCTCGGCGAGGCCAACCTGCCGCGCCTGACCCAAACGGTGCTCCTCCCGCCAAAACAAACCCCTTGGCAGCCCTTGAACAGTGGCGACCCAGTGGTGGAGCAACTCTGGCGGCTGGAAATGGTGCTCGATGCACTTGAGATTTGGCACAGTCGCCACCGAGCCCCCCTCGATCCGCAGACCCTGGCAGCAGAGCCCACCCCCCAGGCACGCATCACCGAAGGGCGTCTGCTGTTAGCGGCAGGCGACCCATGGCGCGGACTCGAAACACTGTGGCGCAGCAGTCTGCGGCTGGTAGGTGAAGACTGCAGCACCCGCATCGACCTGCATCAGCGTCAGCATCCACAGCCATTCCCCAGCGCATTCAGCGCAGCCAGCAAGGCTGCAACCGTCCACGAAGCGCTTTTGCGAGCGATTGCAAAACAAGAGTCCCGCTACTCCACGGGCGTGCAATCCGCTGTAGGGGCTCAGGGATTGATGCAGCTGATGCCTGCCACTGCCGCTGACTTGGCGGGAAAGCAACTCCAAACGAACGAACTCATCGACCCCGACACCAACACGCGCCTGGGGGCCCGTTATCTCCAGCTGCTGCTTCAACAATGGAACGACAACCCCTGGCTTGCGGTGGCGAGCTACAACGCCGGACCCGGTGCTGCCGGTGGGTGGCGCAGCCCAGAACTGGAGGTAGACCCTGAACTCTGGGCCGAACGCATCCCCTATCCCGAAACGCGGATCTACACCAAAAAAGTGCTCGGCAACCTCTGGGCTTACCTACAACACACCCCATTGGCCTGTCCGCGCTGACATCAGCCATGAACCGGCACCTTCGGTGGCAGGAGCGGCATTGGGATTGGTAATTGATGACCAAGCCAGATGCCGGTTAAGACGATCACAGCCATCCAGAACACCATCACCAGAGGCGAAGGCACCACGTGGATGCGGGTGAGATCAAGCCGGGCCAAGAGCACCGCCGAGGCGAGAATCAACACATCGGCCAACAACGTCAGCTGGAGCACATACAGGCCGCCGGTGATCACCAACAACAGCGTGACCACAAGGCTGAACACCCGACTCGAGGCCATCAGCATCGAGATCTGCCGCAGCAGCAGATCGGGAATGGTGCAGATCACCACCACCATGAGGGCCTGCAGCACCTCGACAATCCAGAAGACGGGAGCATCCAGCCGATTGCTGTGAATCAGCTGCTGTTGAACCACCGTCCAGTGATGGCCCATCACTGTGGCCACCGCAAACAGCAGCAACACCAGTGGCGCGCGAAACGGCAGCAACAGAAATCGCAGCAGCGGCATCGGCAGCAAAAACGCAGCGGTAGCGCTTGGAAAACGCTAGCAACGCCCACCATGCAGGCCTGCCAGAGTGACGCCAGATCGGCCATCTGCAGCATGTCTGACAACACGCTTTCGAGCAGTCTCAGCGGACTCCAGAAAGGCCTGCTGGTGATGGCTGCTCTGGCACTCGCCGTGGTGCTGTTTGTCCTACGCAACGGACTGTCGGCTGAATCCCCGATGGACCAATTGGCCCGGCGCTCCTTGGCGCCGGAGGTCGCCTTGAGCAACCAAAAACCGACGATGTTCGAGTTTTACGCCGACTGGTGTGAAGCCTGCCGGGAGATGGCCCCAGCCATGCTTGAAACCGAACGCCGCACCAGCGGCAAGATGGATGTGGTGCTGATCAATATCGACAATCCACAATGGCAAGATCTGATTGATCGCTATGAGGTCAACGGCATTCCGCAACTGAATCTGTTTGCTGATGACGGCCGCCTGCGGGGCCGTTCCGTTGGCGTTCGCACGGCAGAGCAACTCGAAGCCCTGAGCACTGCACTGATTGCCGAAACCCCCCTCCCCCAGTTCGCGGGCATGGGCAGCGTCAGCAGCCTGGAAGGCAACGACAGCATGGCGACAGCCGCACCGACCAGCGCCGGTCCCCGCAGCCACGGCTGAAGGATCCGGGCATGATCAGCCCATATCCATCCACCCACCCACCCCGACGCTATGGATCCCCGCTTTCGGGTTGACCTCATCGCCGCCACGCCCAACCCGCAGCAATGCGTTTATGCGGGGATGCATCAGGACTACAGCGAAGGGTTTGTCGCTGGCGATCGCGATCAATGGCCCGATGAAGCCAAAGCCGGTGAGATCTGCGTCAAGCGCCTGCTAGCCGGTGAGCGCGGCCACTACGGCCCCCTCGAACACGCACAGATCGTGCTCAACGTGGGTTGGTTCCCCCATTCCGTGATGCAGCAGGCCCGCACGCACCGCGTCGGCGTCAGCTTTGATGTGCAGTCAATGCGCTACACCGGAGAACGCATCTGCCGCGCTGCTAACGGGGAACTGCCGCTGGAGGAGGTGTTCTATCTGCGCCCGCTTGGCACCTACCACGACCGCCAGGGCAAAAGCTACGCCTACACCTCAGAGCAGCGCGACCTTGACCTGGAGCATTGCCAACGGGCAGCGGAGCGTTATCGCGACCTGCTCGATGCCGGTTTTGCTGAGGAACATGCCCGAGGCATCCTGCCGTTTGACTATCGCCAGCATTTTGTCGTCAGCTTCAGTCTGCGGGCGTTTTTGCATTTCATGGACCTGCGGGCAAAGCGCGACGCGCAGCAGGAGATCCGCGATTTGTGCGAGCTGATGTGGCCCCACCTGCAAACCTGGGCGCCTGAGTTTGCGGCCTGGTATGAAAAAACCCGGCTGCACAAGGCACGCTTAGCGCCCTAACACCACCTGGGCAAGGCGGTGCAAAGACAACGCAGTGGGTTGAGTGGTGGGGTTAAACCCGAGCGAGGGTCACCCGTTCAGGCTGGTGCTGGTATTTGCCTTGGCGATCGCTGTAGGTGGTGTCGCAGGGGTCGCCTTCAAAAAACAGCAACTGACAGATGCCCTCATTGGCATAGATCCGGCAATCAGCACCGGAACTGTTGCTGAACTCCAGCGTTAGATGCCCCTCCCAGCTGGCTTCCGCCGGGGTGGTGTTCACGATGATGCCAAGGCGGGCATAGGTGCTTTTGCCAAGACAGATCACCGTGATGTTGGAGGGCACTTTCATCTTTTCCAATGCCACGCCAAGGCCATAGGAATGGGCGGGAAGGATGAAGTAATCGCCATCACCGTCGTGATGCAGCGCAGTGGGCTCCAGGTTGGCGGGATTGAACCGCTTGGGATTCATCACCGTGCCGGGCACATGCTTGAAGATCAGAAACTCCTGAGGCGACAGACGCAGGTCGTAGCCATAGGACGAGCAGCCAAAGCTGAGCACGGGACGCTGACGCTGGTCGGGGTCCAGATGGCGCACCAACCCCGATTGGAAGGGATCCAACATGCCAGCCTCGGCCTGCTCAGTAATCCAGCGGTCGTTTTTCAACATCAGAAACCCCGTCGCAATTCGGTGACCTGATCAGCCATCTCCATCAAAGACTCCGGGATGGCAGGACCCATCACAATCACATCCATGGATCCTGGCCGCTGCTCCAGGGTGCTGCATACCTCGTGTTCATCGAGGTAGCCAAGAGCGACAGCAAGACCGAGTTCATCCAGCACCAATTCATCCAGCTCGCCCTTCAGCAGCTGGCCGCGACACTCCTGCCACAGGGCTTGCACGGCGGCGTGGGCTTCAGGTGCCTGGTCAGACACGGGATCAGCCAAACAACAAGCGACATCGGGTCGTAGCCACTGCAACCGTCCACAAAGGGTGAGACGCCGATCGGGCCCTTGGGCAACACCCCCTTTAAGGAATTGCACCACCATCACGCGGCGGCCGAGGCCGGCTGAGCGAAGGGACTGACTGAGAACAGTCGCGAAACTGCCTCGGTAGGGAGCGGTGTGAATCTGGAGTTGTCCCTCCGGCGACACCACATGCAGGGGAGGGCGTGATGGCAGCGGTGGCAGCGGATGCAAACCTGCACGCTCCAGGGTCCGGTGATCCACACTGCGGACTTCACTGGAGCGATGGCTAGTGCTGAGGCTCGCTGTCATCAAGGATTGCGACGTCAGGGTTGAACCAATTGAATTCAAACCTAGCGCCACCGCGACGATTCACAAGGGGATTGACACTATCCCTGGTGTCACGGTGTCGCACCACACCGCTCTCCACCCTGCAGCCGTGAACGTCAGGCATCAGTCCCTGCCAGGCTCAAACCACGTCGACTTGCACCGAACAACGCCATGACCAGCCCCAGCAGCGTCAACGCCAGCAGCGATGCACAGCGCAGCCATGGCCGCGGCGCTGAAGACCTGCGGCCCTTTGCCATCAGCTGGGACCCCATGGGCTTTGCGATCAGTTCTCTGATCGTGCACACAGGGCGGACGGCCGTGCTCTGCAGCGTCTGCCATCAAGCCGGTGTGCCCCGCTGGCGACAAGGGCAAGGTCTGGGATGGCTCAGTGCTGAATACCGTTTGTTGCCCGGTTCGACCCCAGAACGCCAAAACCGGGAACTGCTGAAACTGTCGGGGCGAACGCAAGAAATCCAGCGGCTGATCGGCCGCAGCCTGCGGGCTTGCATCGACATGGAAGCACTCGGAGAAAACACCCTCTTGATCGACTGCGACGTGATCCAAGCGGATGCCGGCACCCGCACGGCGTCGATTACCGGGGCCTGGGTTGCCCTGCAGCATGCCTGCAACCAATTACTGGTGCAGGGCCTGGTGACACGTCAACCCATCACCAAGCAGGTGGCAGCGGTTTCGATTGGCCTGGTGAATGGCGCCCCTCGTCTTGATCTCGACTACAGCGAAGACAGCCGTGCCGACGTGGATCTGAATGTGGTGATGGACGATCACCACCATTTGCTGGAAATCCAGGGCACGGCAGAAGGCGCTGCCTTCAGCCGCAAGCAACTGAATGGCCTGCTGGATCTGGCGGAGCCGGGCCTACAACAGCTGATGGAAGCGCAACGCCAGGCACTAGACGATCGCCCCATTTCGTGATCGTTGCTACATGGTGGTGGCGAGGTGATCCGTAACTTCCTGGAATCTGCACCACCCTCGATGCCGGGAGTTATGCACGGCTTCAGTCGTACTGTTACTCCAGTGCCGGGACCCATGAACCTGGTGAATACTCCCGAGCAAAAAGAGCGCACCCTCCTCGATGTGATCCGAGGCCTTGACGGTGCCACCTCGGAAATGGTGGAACGCAATAAGACGATTTTTTTTCCTGGCGACCCTGCTGAACGGGTGTATTTGATTCGGCGTGGTGCAGTGCGCCTCTCTCGGGTGTATGAATCGGGCGAAGAAATCACGGTGGCGCTGCTGCGGGAGAACAGCCTGTTCGGCGTGCTCTCCTTGCTGACCGGACATCGCTCTGATCGCTTCTATCACTCGGTGGCCTTCACGCGCATGGAGATGCTCACCGCCCCAGCCGCATCCGTGCGCCAGGCCATCGAAGCTGACGCCAGTGTGGGGCTGCTGCTGCTCCAAGGCTTGTCGAGCCGGATCCTGCAGACCGAAACCATGATTGAAACGCTCACCCATCGCGATATGTCATCGCGACTGGTGAGTTTTCTGCTAGTGCTCTGCCGTGACTTCGGGGTGCCGAGCGACCGTGGAATCACCATCGACCTGCGACTCTCCCACCAATCCATCGCTGAGGCGATTGGCTCAACGCGCGTCACAATCACCCGCCTGCTGGGGGATCTCCGCAATGCCGGACTTGTGGAAATTGATCGCAAGAAGATCACCGTGCTTGATCCGATTGCGTTGGCCAAAAAATTCAGCTGAGGGCCTTACGCTGACAGTGAACAAGGGACAATGGGCATCGGTTGGCCTGATCGTTTCCCGACCGCTGAACAACGTTGACCGGCTGGCTACTGATTCTGATCTTGCTCGTGCTTGGTGGCGTCTTAGCCACCTTGGGAGACCGCTTGGGGTCTCGCGTCGGGAAAGCACGGTTGAGCCTATTGGGCCTACGTCCCCGCAAAACCGCGGTCGTGATTACGGTTCTCACCGGCAGTCTGATTTCTGCTCTTTCGCTGGGATTGCTCCTGCTCGTCAGCAATGAGCTGCGGGTTGGCCTGTTTGAGCTCAACCAAATCCAAAAGAAATTGCGCGACAGCCGCAACGAGCTCGAACGCAGCCGCAAGGCGCAGAGAGAAGCGGCCGGCGAACTCTCTCAAGCCCAGCGGGAGAGCCAACGGGCCCGTCGCGACCTCAGTTCAGCACAAGCCAAAGCCGATGCACTGCGCCAAACCCTGGTGCCTCTGCAAAACGAACGGGAGCGTCTAGAGGCCGAACGGCAGCGCCTCAGCCGTAATGTGCAAGCCCGAGATGCGGAGATCAAACGCACAGAACAAGAACTTGCCGATGTGCGATCACGCATCCGTGAAGGCGAAGACAAACTGCGGGAGCTGAATCAGGGCGGCCAGGCCTTACGGCTCGGCAACGTGGTGCTCAGCAGCGGTGAGCCCCTCGCAACAGCCACGTTTCGCTTGGATCAGCCCAACCAAGCCAACCAGGTGATCAACCGTTTATTACGGGAAGCGAATCTCCAGGCCTACCAACGCGTGCGCCCCGGGGAAACCCCCAATCGCCAGATTCTTCTGGTGCCCCGTGAGATCATCCAACGCCTCGAGGCCACGATTCAAAAGCCCGGCACCTGGGTGGTCAATATTCGTTCAGCACGCAATGTCTTGCTCGGCGAAACCGTGGTGTATGCCATCCCAGAGGCCAGGCCTAACGCCACCGTGGTGCAGCGGGGTGCCGTGCTCGCCCGTACGGCGTTGGAAGAGGAGGAACGCGACAAGGAAGCCGTGCGCAACCGGCTCGACCTACTCCTCACCTCAGCACTAGCGGAAGTTCAACGCTTGGGATCTCTAGCAACGAGACTCGACTTGGATCCCAATGCGATGAGCCAATTGATCGGCAGGCTGGAGCAGCGTTCGCCCTCCCGCATCGAGCTGCAGGTGATCGCCACTCAACACAGCGATACAGCCGATCCGGTGGCTGTCCGCATCGAACCCGTCGGCACCCTTCCCCCAGCACGCCCCGGCGCATCCCGTGAATGACCCACACCGCCTCGATCTCAGCGGCATGGTTGCTGCCGTCGACCCCGGTCGCAGCAAATGCGGCTTAGTGCTCGCAGACTGCAGTCGAGGCGAGGTGCAGGATGCCCTCGTGGTGCTCGCGCAAGAAACCCTCACCCAACTGGAGCTCTGGAATCAGAGCACACCGCTCAGCGCCTTAGTGATCGGCAACGGCACCTCCTCTAAGGCATGGCAACAGCACTTGCGGCCGCTGGCTCCCCTCCACGTCGTGGAGGAAGCCGGCACAACCCTGCGCGCCCAAGAGCGGTATTGGCAGATCTGGCCAGCCCGTGGCTGGCGGCGGCTGTTACCCAAAGGTCTTCAGCTTCCACCCTGCGAGCTCGATGGCATCGCAGCCCTTGTGTTGTTAGAAGACCAGCTCGACCAACGTCTGACATGGCCCCATCCCCCAAGGCAAGGGCCAGGACTCAGAACCGTGCCCGCACGGTGAAGCTGTAATCGCCCCCGGCTTCCAGGTGATAATCAGCCTTCACGAGGAAGCGCAGCAGAGCATCCTGAATTAAGGCCCGGCCTAGGGAGGGTTCAACGGTGAGCTCCCCCCCTTCAAAAGTCCAACAAAACTGCCAATTGAAACCACCAGCGCTGACCTCTCCTTCCAAACACTTGTCGTGGAAGCTCTGACGCAGCACGCGCAAGTGCGCCGTCGTCGCAGGGAGCGGGGTCATGCGGGCTCCTCTGGCGCCAGATTCAAACCATTGAGGCGATTACCTGCGCGATCCAAGCCCAAACGCTGGATCAAATCAATGCCCCGCACCACCTCATCCAGCACCTCCTTGAGCAGAGATTGTTCCGCCTGATGAAAATCACCCAGCACATGGGAGACAGTGCGGGCGCGACGCTCATCCGTTGATCGGCCAGGGGCACCGATCCCAATCCGCAAGCGAGCAAAATCCTGGGTTCCCAGGTGCTGAATGGTACTTCTCAAACCGTTGTGCCCGCCGGCACTTCCTTTCGCGCGCAGACGCAATCGTCCCAAAGGGAGATCCATGTCGTCGACAAGCACCAAAACTTGGTGGGGTGCCAGATCAAACCAATCGAGGGCAGCGCGTATGGAACGCCCACTGTCATTCATAAACGTCTGCGGCATCAACAAGCGCAGACGATTGCTGCCAACACCAACGTCTGCCAATTCAGCCTGCAATTTGGCCATGGCCTTGAAGCGCACGGTTTCGCGAGCAGCCAAGGCCTCAAGGGCCATGAATCCCACATTGTGACGGGTTCCGGCATAACGCTGGCCTGGATTACCGAGGCCCACCAGCAGGCGGAGATCACCGCTCTGCATCAAGCGTCTTCCGCAGGGGGAACCGGTGCTGAAGAAGAACTGGACTCAGCAGCAAGAACGTCAGGCTTTTCAGCCTTCAACTCAGGCTCTGCCATGGCTTGATTGATCTCACGCTCGAACTCCTTCGAGGCGGCCTGGAAGCCCTTCAAAGTTTTACCCAGCGTGCGGCCAAGCTCGGGAAGGCGCTTAGGGCCAAAAACGAGCAAGGCCACAGCGCCTATGACGGCCATTTCAGGAAGGCCGATCCCGAAAACGTTCATGACGTTGAATCAGCCGAAGCCGTTCCAGTTGACGTTGATGCCCTCAAGAATCAAAGACTTGTTGTATAGCTGAAGGATGACCAGCAGGAACACCAGAAAAAGGGCCATAAAAATGCCCATCACCGGAGTCGTTCCCCAGCCAGGCACCACCTTGCCGTACTCGGAGTTGAGGGGACGGAGGAGATCTCCCAGACGAGTGCGTTGAGCCATGGCGGCGCTTGGGTCTCGGTTGAGGTTCAGTCCAGATACTGTAGGGGTCCTGGCTCAGATCAGGCCGAACCTGTCGAGAGATGTGATGGAAACCTCTTCACCAGCCTTGTCTGTCGCAATTGCCGTCCTTGCCGTGTTACTAGGACTCACCGGGTTTGGGGTCTACACCGCTTTCGGCCCACCTTCCAAGCAATTGGATGATCCCTTTGACGATCACGACGACTGAGCCAAGCGCCCCTGATCGGGGATCAACACCAACTCGACGAGCTCACCGGGCCACACCACAACCTGTTGGGACGCCATCCCATCAGGGGTGCCATCGTGAAGCCGACCTAGCCTCCACCCCTCTGGCCGCCACGTTTGGCGACGTGATCCTGGATTGAGCACACGCACACGCACACAACCCGACGGGGTGCTGGACCGTTCTGCGCTCCGGGGTAGCCCCACGGCCACAGGAACCAAGCCAATCGGCAACGGTGGCAACCAATGTTCAGCGGCCTTGAGCGCCGCAGGTCCCCACCAACCGGGTTCCCGAAAGGCAATCGCAGCCTGAGGAACACCATCACGGCACCAACCCTGGGGTGTTGGCATCAAGGCCAAGCGCTGACGATGCCAGCCGCGATCGGCCGCCGGATCGGGCCAAGTCGAACCCCGCAGCAAAGACACCCCGAGCCGGTCTGGGGTGGCATCCATCCCCTGGGGACCATCCAGCAACAGCGCCAAACCACCACCAGGAGCCGCCGCCTCCGTGGCACACCAGGAAATCACCGGCACTTCCCAGCGCATCCGCTCCCCAGGGGTGCAACACCGGGTAGGACGCGCGATCACACCACCACTGGTGTCGGCCGTCCAACGGATCGCGGCCTGCGCGAGCGGCACCTCCAAACGCAACAGTTCATGGGTTTGGCGCCAATCCACGCTGCAGGTGAGCTCCACCCAAGGGCAATCCGCTCGGAGCTGACAATCCAATCGAATCAAACTTTCGCCAGCACGGGCGCGAATCAACACCCGCGCCACCAACGGCCCTGCCTCCACCACATCCAGCGACACCGACTCCCACTGAACCGGCAGCGGGTGATCGCGATAGTCCGCCGGCAGATCCCAGGCATCCCAAAATTCCCCATGGTCCCGAAAGCGACAGAGGGCGATCGGAGCCTGCAGTTGGGGTCGGCCGGCGCCGTCCCAGAGCTGCTGAACGCCGTGATCTGCCAACGCCATCGACAATCGGTTGTTCGCCAACAAGTAACCACCGGCCGGCGTGGGGGTCAGGGTCACCGCGCCTCGGACGGCCCGTGATGGCGACACCCGCAACGGCTCAGGTGCCAAGCCGCGCTCCAGCGGCAGCGCAACCACACCCTGCTGCTCCGGCAGCTGCACCCATGTCCCGCCTTGGCTTGCCACCTGCATCGCCAGGGTGTGCCCCTGGCACGACCATGCACCCTGGGGCAAACGCACCAGCGGCGACCAACGCGCCAACGGCTGCAGGCCGACCCAGGCCCAGCGATCTTGTCTCCCCTCACCCAGCAGCTGTTTGAGCTGACGGTGGCGCAGGGCTGTTGCAGACCGGCGTGCACGGCGCCACAGCGGTTCCGCCTGCTCAAACACCTCAGGGATGGACGTCCCGGGAAGAATGTCGTGAAACTGATGAAACAGCAGGGTGGTCCAGTCCGCCGTTTCAGGGACCCACTCGGGATCTCGCAGCTGAAGCAGAGCACCGGTGAGGTCCGCCTCCCGTAACAAACGCTCCAGACTGCGATTGTGACGCTTTTGATCGGGTCGGCTGGTCGCGCAGGCGCGATGCAGATCGAGGTAGAGCTCGTCCCGCCACACAGGCAGCGTCATGGTCGACGGCTCCAATGCCGCCAAAAAACCGCGCACCGTCGAAGGGCGCCGGGGGGTGACCTGGGGGTGGTGGTCCCAAAGGCGCATCTGCTCCAACATTTCAGCGGTGGGGCCTCCGCCGTGATCCCCCACGCCAGGCGTCCAGAGGGCTGTGGACAGCCCCGTGGCCCGATGAAAGGCCCGTTGCTCCGCCTCAATGGCCGCCGGCTCTGCGTTGGTGCCGATGGGCGGCAACATCAACGCCTTGATCTCGGCCCGACCCCGACTGCGCCACCGAAAGAGACGGTGGGGGAAAGGCACCCCGGCATTCCAGGCCAACTTGTGGGTGCACAACCAGCGCACCCCTTCAACAGCAGCCACCGCAGGCACTCCTGCAGCAAAGCCAAAGCTGTCGGGCAACCAAGCCAGGTCGTGGCGCCATTGCGGGAAAGCGTTGCGGCTGTAGTCCTGCCCAACAGCGAACTGCTGCCAAAGCGAGGCCGTGCTCACCAACACACAGTCGCTTTCCACCCAAGGCCCATTAATGGGCTCCCAACGCCCCTGCGCACTGGCGGCTTGCAAACGCGACCACAAGGCGGGCCGAAAACGCTCCATCCAGGCGTACAGCGCCGGCGTGGAGTGGGCAAAGCGCAACGCAGGGAAATCCTCCATCAGATCCAGGGCTGAACGGAACGTGCGCTCAGCGGCCTGCCAGGTGTCAGCCACAGGCCATAACCAGGCCAAATCGAGATGGGCATGACCAATCCAATGCACCTCGCCAACGGCCGCCGGTTTGGACGAGAGAAAATCCAACACCGCAGCCACTGCTTGGGGTGAATCCGGAGCAAGCGTGAGCCAGCTCTCGGGCAAAGCATTCAGGGATGGGAGGGCCAGATCGAGGGCTTGCGGCAAGAGCAACTGCTCAGGGTCGTGATCGGCCGTCAACGGTTCCCGCACCACCTCACTGGTGATCAATGCGCCGTCGTCATGACACGGACTCCGCAGTTCGAGCAGCAGATCCAACGGTTGACCCTGACGCCACGAGGGAGGGAGACGCCAGCGACAGCGCGTGTCGAACAGATCACCCGTCTGCACAAGGACACCATCGACCCATAGGCGCATCTGATCCGCCCACCAACTGAGCACCAATCGCTCTTGTCCGCTGGCGGAACGGCGCCAAGGCTCTGGGCAAAGGAGCCGAAGCCGCAAGCGCTTCCAAAGTCCACCGCGCGGCCAGCTCAATAAACCGCGCTCAGCCCAGTCAGGGCGGTGGATCTTGGCCCAATCATTATCAAGGGCCGCGGCCAGCTCGGGGGCATCAATGCAAGACCACTCCGGCAGCAGATCCAAACGCGAGCGACTGCGAAACGTTTCAATCCACGCCGATCGCCGGGTCTGGAGACGGTTCTGCATCGTGTCTTCCAAACATTGCCCCATAAGATGATGGCGCTGTCCCAGACGCCGGTCGGTCTCCATGCTTGCCCTCAAGATCTCCGTTTACTCGGTCGTCTTCTTCTTCCTCGGGATCTTCGTGTTTGGCTTCCTGGCTAGCGATCCCAGCCGTACCCCCAGCCGCAAGGATCTCGAAGATTGATGGCCTGTGGTCTGACCAGTGCCATCGGTCACGCCGAGCACTGGTCAACGCCTAATTCAACCAACGTTGTCACCATGGCAAGATCAGCGGCCTCAGGAGAGATCGCTTGCCAGGTCGATTCGCCAAGCCTTTAAGGTCCGGTCTGACTGCGATCGGAGTTTTTGCGCTGGCGCTCACCGCGCCTAGCTCCGTCTTGGCAGGTGACGTTGACCCAAGCCTGTCGGTTGACTCAGATAAGGCTGGCAGCCAGCGTCCCAGGACGGTCCAAGTGTTGCCAGCGCCTCTTGAGATCCAACTCAAGGCCGATCGCCAGCTGTTCGATGGCCAGCGCAATCTGTTTGTCGCCGAGGGCGCTGTCAGCGCCAGGGTCAATGGTGGGCTGCTGCAGGCGGATCGGATTGAATTTGATTCCAACTTCAACACCTTTGCTGCGCGAGGCAGTGTTCGCTATCGCAAGGGATCGCAGTATTTCCAAGCCAGCAGCCTGCGCTTCAGCCTGATCCAAAACGAGGGGGTGTTGGAGGACGTTTATGGCGTGCTCGATCTCGACACAGCCGCCTTCGACCTCGACCCTTCAAACCGCTCCGAGCACAGCAACCGCACGGGCAGCAGCGCGCCCTTGTCCCCCCAGGCAAGTTCTGGGCTGGGATTCCCAACCGCACTACAAATTGAACGGGCGGGCAAGACGGCCGAACGGCTACGCCTCCAAGACGATGACGGTGGGGTGTGGACAACGGCAGAGCCCGCTCCAGCCCCCTGGGTTGTGCCAAATCAAGGCGCTGCGGATTCCAACAACCACCTAGCGATGGCTTGTCCACCGGTGTTGCCACCAATCCCGGAATGGCACCCCCATCCCTGGGCCGCCACAGTCTGGGGCGGGCAAAGCATCGATTCCAATTTCGGCGACACCTTTGTTTTTAAAGGACGCACCCGCCCGGAATACCTCTTGGGCGTCACTGTTCAAAAACGGATCTGGAACGCAGGTCCTCTAGCGGTCGAACTGGAGGGCAATCTGTTTGGCCACCAGGCCTATGAACAGCGCGGCGGCCCCTTCAACCAATCGGAAGCGAATGCGACCACCCCACAACAGAGCTTCGGGGAAGGCATCGTTGGCGTTGGTGCCAGGCTTTGGGTACAGCCTTGGTTGAGCCTGGGCGTGGTGGAAGGCGTGAGCTACCTCACCGCCAACAGCAACTACGAACGCACCTACCGGGAGAACTTCGCTCAGTTCCTGAATTACCTGGGATTCGAACTAGAAGCATCCATATCGCAACGACTGTCTCTAGTCGGGCGTATTCACCACCGCTCCGGTGCTTTTGGCACCTTCAGCGGCGTTCGTGAGGGCAGCAACGCCTACCTGATCGGGGCCCGGTATCGCTGGGGACAGGATTCAACACCGGCACCATCCAACGATCTGCCACCTCCCCTTGGCTGCCGGGATCCAAAGACCACAAGCCACCCACCGGAACCTCTCTGGCTCACGACGGAATCGAGGCTTTCGTTAGCTGACCAAGAAGCCCTGCGGGCGAAGGCCATTGCCGCCATCGATCAGCGCATCAGCAGCATTCAGTTCCAACAATCACTGACGGTTGAACCCCGCGTGGGTGTGCCTGGCGGTGGCCAGCGCCAACAGGAAACCCGCGAGCAAACCATCGACGAAGAAAACAACTTCGGCACTCTGCAACCGTCTCAGCTGAAAGGCCTCGGAACAACCCAATTGGTGACAGGCCAAATCAGCCGTTGGCGTTTCCAAGCTGCCCGCATCCAGCTCACACCCGATGGATGGAAAGCCGATCGTGTGGGCTTCACCAACGACCCTTACACCCCAGCCCAGACCCGCATCGATGCGGAGGATGTGGTGGCCACCCAGGAGACCAACGGCGACATCCTCATCAAAGCGGGACGCAACCAATTGATCGTGGAGGAGCGCCTACCAATCAACGTGATCCGCCAGCGGCGCATTCGACAACAAGACGACATTGAAAACCGCTGGGTGTTGGGCATCGACAACGACGATCGCGATGGCTTCTTCATCGGCCGCAATCTCAAGCCGATCAAACTCACCAACACCATGCAACTCGAGCTGCAACCCCAGGTGCTGGTGCAACGGGCGATTGATGGCGAAACCAACAGCTACATCGCCCCCGACAGCGCTGTGGGTAGCGACCCGGTGCGCCAAGCCATCGACGCCAGTGATGCCTTCGGGCTAGAGGCTGAACTCTCCGGAACACTCGGGGGTTGGGCCACCAGTTTCAATGCGGATCTCAGCAGTTTGAATCCCGCCAACCTTGACAACGCGAGCCGTTACTGGGGCGCGGTGGAAAAGGACGTCCAGCTTCCATGGCTCGGCACGGTCAACGCCCGTCTCTTTGGGGCCTACCGCTACCGCACCTGGAATGGATCCCTCGGCCAAACCGATGTGTATTCAGCGTTCGGCGGCTTCGCTGAACAGCAAGGCTCGTGGCAATGGGGCCAGCTCAACAACACCTATCTCTGGCGTTTTGGTGTGGGCAACTACCAGGCCGCAACCTTTGAAAGCGAAAACCTTGCCGACCTCTGGCGCGCCAACATCTACGCCTCAGTGAACAGCAGCTTTCCTCTCTGGCGCGGCAAACCTGCACCTCTCACACCAGAGGCGGCCTACCGCTATTCCCCCGTCGCAATCGTGCCGAGCCTCTCGCTCGATACCAATGTGAACACATTGCTGGCAGCCTATGGCGATGGCACACGGCAAAACAGCATCTCCTTCAGCGGCGGACCCACCCTCACCCTGGGCACCTTCAGCAAGCCGTTCCTGGATTACACCCAGCTTTCGCTCACCGGTGGTGGCACCATCAAACAAGGCTCCAGCCCCTTCGATTTCGACCAAGCCATCGATCTAGGCATCGTGGGCGTGGGACTCAGCCAACAACTGGCAGGCCCTCTGCTGATCAATGCCGGAGTTGCCATCAATGTGGATCCGCAGTCTGCCAATTACGGCAATGTGATCAACTCCAACCTCGAGTTGCGTTGGCAGCGACGGGCCTATGACTTCGGGTTTTACTACAACCCCTATGAAGGCATCGGTGGCTTCCGGTTCCGGCTCAATGATTTCAACTTCACCGGCACCGGTGTGCCCTTCGTGCCCTATTCCCCCTCCAACGCCGGCACAACCCTCAACAAGGAACTGTTCTGAGCCACACCGCTCTGAGCCGCAACAGCGCCGCATCGAGCCGTCAGTCGCTCTCCGCAGCCCGCCGGTTTAGAAACCGTTCAGATAGGGCAACGCCGCCATCGTCTGCTTCAACGCAGCATCCCGCGATACCAGCTGAGACGTGGCATCCCAACGACCACTGATCAACATCTCAAAGGCACCCGGATCAAAATCCACATCCCAGGATCCGAAGGTTGCACTCGAGCAACGACGCGACTGAAGATCAAGGGTCCATGGCGTGCTCGGATCACGCGTCACCACGGCCTGCAACTCCACAATCTGCTCAGGTGATGCAGTGGCGCAGGGAAGACCGAGGGCCAAACAATTGCCGTGGAAGATTTCAGCAAAACTAACGCCCACAACCGCACGAATTCCCCAGCGCATCAAAGCCTGGGGCGCATGTTCACGGCTCGAGCCACACCCGAAATTACCGTTCACCACCAAAATCGATGCCCCAGCATGGGCTGGTTGATCGAAGGGATGGGCGCCATCCAACTCGTGGCGATCATCAGCAAAAGCCTGGGCGCCAAGGGCGTCGAAACTGACGCACTTCAAAAAACGAGCCGGAATAATCCGGTCGGTATCGATGTCGTCACCGCGCAGGGCGAAGGCCCGTCCGCTGACGCTGGTGATCGCTCCCTGGGGGAAAGGGCCGGTCTGGGTCATGACTGAAGCGGAGCGGTAATGAAGAGGAACAACGAAAGCAACAACAGGCCAGTTCAGCCTTCCAGTGGCGCTAGATGACGGACATCCGTGACAACACCATGGATCGCGGCGGCGGCCACCATGGCCGGACTCATCAACAGGGTGCGTCCGCTGGCCGAACCCTGACGACCCTTGAAATTGCGATTGCTGGAACTGGCACTGATCTGACGCCCCTCAAGGCGGTCAGGGTTCATCGCCAAACACATGGAGCAGCCGGGTTCACGCCATTCAAAGCCGGCGGCGCGGAACACCTGATCGAGGCCCTCGGCTTCAGCAGCGCGCGCCACCTGTTCAGATCCGGGCACAACAAAGGCCTTGATCCCGGATGCCACCTGACGACCACGGGCTACGGCAGCAGCGGCCTGCAGATCACTGAGGCGACCATTAGTACAACTCCCGATGAAACAGACATCCACAGGCACACCGGCGATCGCCGAACCAGGGGCTAAATCCATGTAGCGATACGCCTCTTGCGCAATCGGACGGTCGGACGGATCCAGCTGCTCCGGGGTGGGGACCGTCTCATCGACGCCGATCCCTTGGCCCGGGGTGATCCCCCAGGTGACGGTTGGGGCGATCGCAGCCGCATCAAAGCGCAGATCATCTTCGAAATGGGCATCGGCATCGGATGCCAACGTGCGCCACCACTGCACGGCACGATCCCACGCCTCTCCACTGGGGGCCTCAGGGCGGCCCGCCAAGTAGTCAAAGGTGACCTGATCGGGATTGACATAGCCACAGCGAGCTCCCCCCTCAATCGCCATGTTGCAGAGGGTCATGCGCTCCTCCATGGACAGCGCCTCAATTGCCGGACCAGCAAATTCATAGGCATGGCCCACGCCAGCTTTCACGCCCAGGGTGCGAATCACATGGAGGATCAAATCTTTGGCAAACACCCCATCGCTGAGCTGATTGTCAAACCACAAGCGCCGCACTTTGAGCTTGTTCATCGCCAAACTCTGACTGGCCAGCACATCGCGCACCTGACTGGTGCCAATGCCAAAGGCAATCGCACCGAATGCGCCATGGGTCGAGGTGTGGGAATCACCGCAGGCCACGGTCATCCCCGGTTGGGTCAGCCCCAACTCAGGGGCGATGACATGAACGATGCCTTGACGGCCACTCCCCAGACCATGAAGGGTGATGCCATGGCGCTCGCAATTGCGCTCGAGCGTGCTGAGCATCTCCTCGGCGAGGGGATCAGCAAAGGGACGGGCCTGACTGGTGGTCGGAACGATGTGGTCAACGGTCGCCACGGTCCGCTCTGGGCAACGCACCGGCAGCCCCTTGTCGTCGAGAGCAGCAAAAGCCTGCGGGCTGGTGACCTCATGGATGAGGTGCAGGCCAATCAGCAGCTGGGTGGATCCACCGGGGAGGTCGGCTACACGGTGCAGACTCCAAACCTTGTCGTAAAGCGTGCCGCTGCTCATTCCGGCCAAGTGACAGCGCTTCACCCTACGCGCCGGCCTCAGCGCGCCTCAACCGCCGCCATGAGACGCAAGCGCAGCTGGTCTAGGGCATCCCCGACACTGAGCTGGCGGACCCAATCGCGACCGCGACTGTCGCCATAACGCCGGACAGTGGTCGTACAGCTGTCGGGACCCGCCACGGCCAGATGCACCAAGCCAACAGGTTTGGCCGCAGTGCCGCCCCCAGGGCCGGCAACCCCTGTGATTGCCACACCCCAATCAGCACCGGTGCAGCGACGGACTCCCTCGGCCATCGCGGCCGCGACGGGATCGCTCACAGCACCATGCTGGTCAAGCAAGGCACTCGGCACGGCTAACAAGGACTGCTTGACCCCATTGGCGTAAGCGATGATGCCGCCAAGCATCACATCAGACGAGCCCGGCACGGCAGTGAGCGCTGCCCCCAGGCCACCACCGGTGCAGGATTCAGCGACGGCCACGGTCTGACCGCAGCGACGCAATTGCTCAAGGACGACAGAGGCAAGGGTGTCGGCATCAGCGCCATAGCAGCGTTTGCCAAAACGGCGACGCAACTCCGCTTCCAGCGGCGCTAACAGATCGTGTCCTTCGGCGCGTGTCTGTGCACACGCGGTGAGCCGCAGCATCACCTCCCCACCACCGGCATAGGGAGCCACGGTGGGATTACTCCCCGCCAACACATCATCGATTTGTTCAGCGAGTGTCGACTCGCCAATGCCCCAAAAGTGCAGCTGCCGGCTGGTCAAAACACCACGCGTAAAACCAGACTGCTGCAACCAAGGTGCCGCAGTTTGATCCCACATCGCCCGCATTTCACTGGGCACACCAGGGAACGTGAGCAGCGTGAACCCGGGTTGAGGTGACCAAATCATGCCGGGTGCAGTGCCGGTGGGATTGGGCAACACCTGGGCACCCTGGGGCAGCAAGGCCTGACGCCGGGTGCTGGGGGAGGGCTCCCGTCCACGACTGCGGGACTTCGCGAGGATGTCGGCCCAGACCTCGGGCCGTTCCTCCAAGGGCACACCAAAAGCAGCGGCGATCGCTTCTGTGGTGAGGTCATCAGGGGTGGGTCCAAGGCCACCCGTGGTGATCAACACACCGGAGCGTTGTGCCGCCTCACGCACAAAGGCGATCAAGCGTTCGCGATTGTCTCCCAGCACCGTCTGGCGGTAGTGGGGCAAGCCAAGACCAGCCAAGCGCTCCCCAATCCAACGGGCATTGCCATTGAGAATGTTGCCCAGGAGCAACTCAGTGCCGACACACAACACCTCAACGCCACGGGATTCGAGCGGTTCAACCATGGTTTTGTGAGCAGGGCGGACGATGGGTCTTCGGGTCAACCTGAAGGCGACGACGCAGCACAACAACTGTTCCCACCAGGATTGCGGTCGCCAACGCCAACCAAAGGAAGCGGAGTTCCACATTGGCAACGACCATGGCCAGGGCCGCCAGCCACTGGGTGAAGACGTAAATCAACAACACCGTGCGCCGATGGCTGAAGCCGGCACGCAAGAGGCGGTGATGCAGATGGCGGCGATCGGGATAAAAAGGGGAGTGGCCATCACTGAGACGGCCCATGATCACAGCTGACATGTCGGCCAAAGGCAACGACAAGATCAGCAGCGGCAACAGCAAACTGACGGTGGTCAGCCCTTTGGCAGGGCCAACAATGCTGACGGCCGCCAGGGTGAAGCCCAGAAAGTAGGACCCCCCATCTCCCATGAAGATGCGAGCGGGATTGAAGTTGTAACGCAGAAACCCGAAACAACTGCCTGCCAGGGCTGCCGCCAGCAACCCAGCAGCAGGCTGGTCAAGCGAGAAGCTCACGGATAGCAGTCCGATTGCCGCAATACCAGCCACCCCAGCGGCCAAGCCATCCAGCCCATCCAACCAATTGATTGCGTTGGTGATGCCCACCAACCAAAGCACCGTGGCGCCAAGGCTGAGCGATTCCGGCAGCACAACCACCGAGGAAGCCTCATTGAGCCGGGGAAAATCAATCGCTCCAATGCGCACCCCCTGGGACCACACCACCATGGCGACAGCGACCTGGCCCACAAGCCGAGGCCAGGGGGAAAGGGCAAATAAATCATCGGCCAAGCCAATGATGAAAAAACAGAGGGACCCGGCCAGGGTGGTCCAGATCAATTGATCTTCCGCCGGGCCCAGCACCCCAAAGCCACGGATCATCCAGGTGACGGCCAAAGCGCCGCAAAAGCCAAGCACCATGCCCACACCACCCAGGCGAACCATCGGCGTGGTGTGCTGCTTGCGGGAATCGGGTTGATCCATCAACCCCATGCGCAAGCCAAGACGACGCACCTGGGGAACCACCAAGGCCGTCATCCCCGCTGCAATCGACAACGTGATCAAAGCAACAGCGAGTGGATGGCTCGCGAGGATCACAGAAGACTCCAGTGAGGGTTCACCCTGCACAAGTGAATGAAGGGCAATCTAGGCAGGCTGGATCCGTCGTTTCAGCCTGCCCTGGGACAGTCAGGCAAGCGCTGGAACGGGTGCAGCGCTGGCATACAGAGGGAAGCGGCTGCAGAGATGGAGCACACGCTCCTTGCAACGGGCTTGCACAGCATCATCGTTGGGATTGAACAGGCGATCAGCGATCACATCCGCCACCTCCACAAAGGCAGCCGTATCGAATCCACGGGTGGTGAGCGCAGCGGTGCCAAGACGCAGGCCACTGGTCACAAAGGGAGACTCCGGATCGAAGGGAACCGTGTTCTTGTTGGCCGTGATGTTGACATCACTCACCAACAGGTCAGCCACCTTGCCAGTCATGCCGATGCTGCGCAGATCCAGCAGCACCACATGGTTATCGGTGCCGCCGCTGACCACATCGATGCCGCGGGCCTGAAGCTGCTGGGCCAACGCGTGGGCATTGGCCACCACCTGACGGCTATAGGCCTTGAAGCCATCGTTCAGGGCCTCACCAAAAGCCACAGCCTTGGCAGCAATCACATGCTCAAGCGGCCCCCCCTGGGTGCCAGGGAAAACAGCTTTGTCAAAGCGCTTCGCGAACTCGGCATCACGGCAAAGGATCAATCCACCACGGGGTCCTCTCAGCGTCTTGTGGGTGGTGGTGGTCACCACATCACAGTGAGGCACGGGGCTGGGATGGACACCAGCGGCTACCAAACCGGCAATGTGCGCCATGTCTGCCAACAGATACGCACCCACTTCATCCGCGATGGCACGGAACGCCTGGAAATCAATGGTGCGGGGATAGGCGGAATAGCCGCAAATGATCAGCTTGGGCTTGTGCTCCAACGCCAACTGGCGAACCGCCTCCATATCGAGACGCTGCGTCGCTTGATCAACGCCGTATTGAACGACGTTGAACCACTTGCCACTGACGTTGACAGGCGAACCGTGGGTGAGATGGCCCCCGTGGCTGAGGTCCATCCCCATGATGGTGTCGCCGGGCTGAAGCAACGCCAGAAACACAGCAAAGTTGGCCTGGGCACCACTGTGGGGCTGAACATTGGCCCAAGCAGCACCAAAGAGTTGCTTCGCCCGTTCAATCGCCAGTTCCTCGATCGCATCCACGTGCTCACAGCCGCCGTAGTAGCGCTTGTGGGGCAGCCCTTCGGCGTATTTATTGGTGAGCACGGAGCCCTGGGCTTGCATCACAGCCCGAGAGGCAAAGTTTTCGGAGGCAATCAACTCCAGATGGGTTTCCTGACGGTTCTGCTCCTGTCCAATCAGGGCAGCAATCGCGGGATCGGCATCAGCCAGAGCGGCAGTAATCGGTGCGGAAGCGCGGTCAGACATGACGGAAGGCCTGCGATTGACGAATCGTAGGAAATGGCTTTGGACCAACCCAAATCCAAAGGAAAGACAAAAAAAACTGCCCCGAAGGACAGTGAAAAGCGCGCCTGGAGAGATTCGAACTCCCGACCCTCTGATCCGTAGTCAGATGCTCTAATCCGCTGAGCTACAAGCGCTAGCGCCCAACCATCTGACCTCATCGAGGGACCCGTCGTCAACTGTTGACACCATCCGACCGTCACAATCAAGGCACTGCACAGACGCTGCTCCATGCCCATCCGCTGGTACGGCCCGGCTAGTCCCGAAGACCCGATCTATCGCCATTTCAACCGGATCGTGAATTGCACGCTGCATGCGGGGGTCTTCGCCGCCGTCAACAGCGGCCTCTGGTTCGTTCAGGGCATGCGTCACCCCTGGGACCATCTCGCCTGGATCACGGAAACCTGGCTGGTGGTGCTGGTGCTGCACCTGATCAGCGTGATCGTCCAGCGGCCCGGCCCGGCAGAGCGTGCCACCACACCTGATACAACCCCTCCCCCCAGCAGCCAACCATGAGCCTTGATGCGAGCGAACTGCGCGACCTCAGCGCTGCCATCAGCGACCGCCTCTATCTCCAAGTGGCGGGCTGGCATCTCTACTTAGGCGATGCAGGCCTGGCGGAGTCCCTCGCCATCGAATGCAGCGCCCGCATCGACCAAGGGGCGGCGATCGCGGCACGACAAGCATTGGAGGCGCTCCAGGTGCCCCTGGGGGGAGGCAGCACAAAACTGCCCCTTGCCCGCCTGATCCCAGCTGTTCAACTTCGTGATCTCGAGGAGATTCTTGAGGAGCACTGCCGATAAGGTTGCGGCCAACCCGAGAGCTCCCGTGCTGATCATCGAGGTCACGAATGCCCGCGACGTGGTGCGTCAACGCATCGGCAAGCTCGGGGAACGACTGATCGGCAAAATGGTGGATGCGGAAGCTCAGGTGGAGAAGGCCCTGATCCAAGAGCTAGAAAATGCGTTCAAGGAGTTTGGGATTGAAGCGCGGATCCTCTCGGTGCAAGGCCCGCAAGTGGTGGGACGCCAGCAACTCGAATTGCCGATTCAGGTGCGAGAAGACCGCATTGTGAGCCTCAGCGACGACTGAAACGGCGCGTCAAAACAGAGGTGAGTTCCTCCACCTCCGGCACGCCAAAGCTGCGCCCAAGCCCCACAAACACCAGCAAAGCCAGCGCTGAAGACAACCCCACTTGAAGTGCGAGCCCGAGCCAATCCAGCGGCCAGGCGATGCCGCGGCTGAGAGCCCAAGCCACTAGCCCAGCCAGGAACGCCGCCAACAGCAATTTCAGTGCATCCATGGCCCACAGGCGCAGCGGAAGCATTTGAAGGCGCCATTGCAACGCCAAGACCAACGCCAAACAGGTGATCACGTTGATCGCCACCGTGGCCAACACCAAACCTGGAGCCCCGAAATTGAAGGGCAACTGAGGGCCCCAAGGCGTCGGGCCACCCACCAGCAACCAGTCGAACAGCACATTCATGCCAATGCCAGCGACCGACAGACGGAAGGGAGTGGCGCCATCCCCAAGGGCATAAAACACCCGCACCAACACATCCCGGCCCAGGTAGGCGGGCATCCCCACGCCATAGGCCATCAATAACCCGGTGACCAACGCCACCGCTGGCTGATCGAAGGCGCCACGGGCATACACCAGGGCCACAATCGGACCACCTAGCGCAACGAACACGGTCCCCAGGGGCAACATGCTGGCAATCGACACCATCAATCCCTGGCGAATCCGAGCCACCAAGGCGGAACGATCGTCGACCCCGGTCAGGCGCGCAAACGTGGGCAACAACGGCACCAGCAGGGCATTGGAGATCAAACCCAGGGGAGTTTGCACCAGCAAATTGGCATAGCCCAAACCCGCCGCCGCGCCGAGAATGCCGGAGGCAAAAAACAGATCCGTGAACACATTGATCTGCAACATCCCCGACGAGAGGATGGCGGGTCCCATCACCTGCCAAACCTCCTGAACACCGGGATGGCGCCAATCCCAAGCCAAGCGAAAGCGCACCAGCCCCTGGTTCACAAGCGCCGGCAACTGCAACAACCACTGCAGACAGGCGCCCACCAGGGTGGCCAAGGCCAACACCACGCCACCAACCACCGCCGACTGCGGCGCAGCGATGGCAGGGCCGAGCTGCCACCACAACACACCGACGCCCAAAATCAAGGCCAGGCTCGACATCAACGGCGAAATGGCTGGGATCCAAAACTCGTCGGCCGCATTCAGAGAGCCAAATCCGAGCCCAATTAAGCCCGCAAGCAGCGCCATCGGTGCCATCACCCGCAACTGGATCACCGCGTTGTGATGGATCTCGGCAGGCAGGCCGGGCCCCGCAAGCGTGATCAGCGGATCAGCAGCCAGCACCAACGCCACGGTGACCAGCAACAGCCCGGCACTGACCATGGTGTTGAGCGTGGAGAGGATATGACTCCCCTCCTCTCTCGGGCGGCGGCTGAGCACGCTGACCATGGCGCTATGAAACGGGCCATTGATCCCGCCGAGCAAAATCAGTAAAAACCCCGGCAAGACGTAGGCATAGTTGTAGGCGTCGTAGGCCGCACCAACGCCGAACGCAGCAGCGATCACCAGCTGGCGCACCAGACCGCCCAACTTGCTGAGCAAGGTGCCGTAGGTCACCACCAGGGCGATGCGCTTGAGGGATCTCGCCATGGCGGAGCGGCAAGCCGAGTCAACGATGGGCTGCATTCTCAACCGCTCTATCCCACCCGCAAAGGGCGAGGGGCCAGCATGGCCACCTTCTCCGGCCCACCAACGGCCCCCCATGCCTGGTCTTTCCCTCCTCCAATTTGAGCCTCTGCATGAAGGAGTGCTGCTGAAGCGCTACAAACGCTTCCTCGCCGATGTGCGTCTCGATGACGGCAGCGAGGTGACGGCCCACTGCGCCAACACCGGCCCGATGACCGGTGTGCTCCTCCCTGGCCAGCGCGTGCGGTTGCGCTATGCGCCCTCACCCACCCGCAAGCTGGCCTGGACATGGGAGCAGGCGGAAGTGCCGGGTGCTGACGGAGCACCCTGCTGGGTGGGGGTGAATACCGCCCTGCCCAATCGCTTGATTCGCGCCACGATCGAAGCCGGCTGCCTCCAGGAGCAGCTGGGAGAGATCGCCTCCATTCGCGCCGAAGTGACGTACGGCAAAAACAGAAAAAGCCGGATTGACTTGCTGCTAGAGCCTGCCCAAACAGCTGACGACCCAAGACCGATTTATGTGGAAGTGAAAAACACCACCTGGAGCGACGGATCGCTCGCGCTGTTCCCAGACACTGTGACCGAACGCGGGCAGAAACACCTGCAGGAGTTGATGGATGTGCTGCCAGAGGCACGGGCAGTGCTCGTGCCGTGTCTGAGCCGGCCGGATGTGGCGGCGTTTGCACCGGGCGACAGCGCCGATCCCCGCTATGGCGAGCTGTTTCGCGAAGCACTGGAGACGGGCGTGGAGGTGCTGCCCTGCTGCTTCAGCTTTGAGGCGAACCAGGTGCGCTGGGAAGGCCTGCGGCGCGTGCAGCGCCAGGCCTGAGCCGCCGGCCGAACTCCAGTCCATTCTCTAAAGCGGATCCAGATTTTGCAGTTTCGGTATCAACAAGCACATGAAGGAAGCACTCCAGCAAGCAACTTGTGTGTCGATCAGTGGATTTTCCCACTGGCTTTGCAGCCCTGCCCTTCTTTCATGACATCTGCTTTGCACCCGCCCTCCAGGCGGAGCAAGCCGCGTCTCCAGGAAGCCAGTCTCCTGGAGGGTCCGATGCTTCTCCTTAAAAGCATCCGCGGCTTCCGAACCAACCGCTCGCTGACCTGGCTCGCGTGCGTTCCGGTTGCCTTGTTTGGTCTCGGCATTTTCAACCTGTCGGCTCGCGCAGCCGACATGCCAGACCTGAATGCGGCATTCCTTGCCAACAATCTTTGGCTGTTGGTGGCCACCATTCTGGTGATCTTCATGAACGCTGGCTTCGCCATGGTGGAAGCCGGCATGTGCCGCCAGAAGAATGCAGTCAACATTCTGGCCAAGAACTTGTTCGTGTTCGCCCTCGCGGTGACCGCGTATTGGTTCATCGGCTACTCGCTGATGTACGGCGATCCTAGGGTTGAAGGTTGGTTGTTCTTCAAGCAACTCTTTTTTGACCCCTCCGTCACCCCTGAACTCATTGCTAAGGGTGGCCTGGTTCCTTCCGTTGATTTCCTGTTCCAGGCTGCGTTCGCTGGAACCGCCGCAACGATCGTGTCTGGCCTCGTGGCTGAGCGCGTCAAGTTCGGTGAGTTCGTGATTTTCGCGCTGGTGCTCACCGCCTTCATTTATCCCATCTCCGGGTCCTGGCAGTGGAATCGTGGCTGGCTGTCTGAGCTCGGCTTCATCGATTTCGCCGGTTCCTCGATCGTTCACTCCGTGGGTGCCTGGGCCGGTCTTGTCGGCGCCATGTTGCTTGGCCCCCGCATCGGCAAGTTCATTGACGGCAAGCCCCAGGCCATTCCTGGCCACAACATGGGCATTGCCACCCTCGGCGCGCTGATTCTCTGGATCGGTTGGTATGGATTCAACCCCGGCTCCGAGCTGGCCATGGATCAGTACGTGGCCTACGTGGCCGTGACCACCACCCTTGCTGCTGCAGGCGGTGCCATTGGCGCCACCGTGGTCTCCACGATCACCTCGGGCAAACCCGACCTCACCATGAGCATCAACGGCATCCTCGCCGGCCTGGTGAGCATCACCGCAGGTTGCGGCAACATGACCATGGTGGGTTCTTGGGTCGCAGGCTTGATCGGCGGCATCATCGTGGTGTTCGCTGTTGCTGCACTCGATGCCGCCGGCATTGACGATCCCGTTGGTGCTTTCTCCGTGCACGGCGTCTGCGGCGTGTGGGGAACCCTGGTTATTGGCCTCTGGGGCGTTGACAGCATGGATGCCGGCGCTGCAGGCATCGGCCTGTTCAACGGCGGCGGTATTTCACAGCTGGGCATTCAAGCTGTGGGCTGTGCTGCTTATGCCATCTGGACCGTGGTCACCTGCTACATCGCCTGGCAGATCATCGGCGCTCTGTTTGGTGGCATTCGCGTCACCGAGCAAGAGGAGATCGAAGGTCTCGACATTGGTGAGCACGGCATGGAGGCTTATCCCGACTTCGCCACCACCAACAGCTGAGCGCGCCGCAAAAGCGCTTCCCGTCAGCTGTCTTGAAGTCCGGCCCCAAAGGCCGGACTTTTTTTATCCCCAAGCACTGCGGACGCACCAACGCGTCAGCCAGTGAGGGGCTGCCCATAGAGTCGTTCCACCGTTCTGCCGGATATGGATACCCACGCCTTCAAGCGCTCGCTGCACCATTCCGACCGCTACAACCGCCAGGGTTTCGGCCGCGCTGAAGAAGTGGCCGGCAGCCTGGAGCAGGCCTATCAAAGCAGCCTGATCGGCTCGATTCGCGACAACGACTACCGCCTTAGCCACGGGCGCCTCCAGGTGCGCCTGGCTGAAGCCTTTGGCTTTTGCTGGGGCGTGGAGCGGGCTGTAGCCATGGCCTACGAAACCCGCAAGCACTATCCAGCGGAACGGATCTGGATCACCAACGAGATCATTCACAACCCCTCAGTGAACGATCACCTGCGCGAGATGGATGTGGAGTTCATCGCCGTGGATCAAGGGGTCAAGGATTTCTCAGGCGTCACCTCCGGTGATGTGGTGATCCTGCCCGCCTTTGGCGCCACCGTGCAAGAGATGCAGCTCCTCAACGAACGCGGCTGCCACATCGTGGACACCACTTGCCCCTGGGTCTCGAAGGTGTGGAACACCGTGGAAAAGCACAAAAAGCACACCTTCACCTCGATCATTCACGGCAAGGTCAAGCACGAAGAAACCCTCGCCACCAGCTCATTTGCCGGCACTTACCTTGTAGTGCTCGACCTCAAGGAAGCCCAAATGGTGGCCGACTACATCCTCGGCAACGGCGATCGAGACGCCTTTATGACCCGATTCGCCAATGCCTGCTCCCAGGGATTTGATCCCGATCGCGACCTCGAACGGCTGGGAGTCGCCAACCAAACCACCATGCTCAAAAGTGAAACCGAGGAAATCGGCCGGCTTTTCGAGCGCACGATGCTGACGAAATACGGCCCCACAGCTCTGAACGATCACTTCCTGGCGTTCAACACCATCTGTGACGCCACCCAGGAGCGCCAAGACGCGATGTTTTCCCTCGTGGATGAACCCCTCGATCTGATGGTGGTCATCGGCGGCTACAACTCCTCCAACACCACCCACCTGCAGGAAATTGCCATGAGCCGTGGCATCCGCTCCTTCCATATCGACACGCCAGAGCGCATCGGTGCCGACAACAGCATCGAGCACAAACCCCTCGGCCAAGAGCTCACCCGCGAAGCCGATTTCCTACCTGCAGGGCCAATCACTGTTGGGATCACCTCTGGAGCCTCCACCCCAGATCGTGTCGTGGAGCATGTGATCCAACGGCTGATTGGTTTGAGCGAGTCCTGACCCCAAGCCCCTTTACATTGGTTGATACGCGGGGATTGTCCCCGGAGAGGGACCTCCATCCGTGCTGCTCTTGACGAGACATCCAGCCGATTCCCTACGCCACAGCAAGGACCCGCAGATCCGCTGCTATGGCAGCCATTTCTCCGATCACATGGAGATGCGGGCCAGTACCAATCAAGTGGCCGACTATCTCGATCGCCATGAGGGCTGGTTCCGGCGATGCGCCAAACCCATGGACGTCGAGGTGCTCGATCCCCAGGCCTATGCCCTGCGCCTTGGCCGGTTTGGCAATTTCGGCTTCGAAGTCGAACCCACCATTGGGCTGCGTCTTCTGCCCCAACAGCAAGGCACCTATGCGATTACAACGGTGCCAATCCCTGGCAACAACGAGGGGCTCAACGCGCTCTACGACGTGGACTTCCAAGCGTCCTTGCACCTGGAGCACCAACCCGGTGATGACGCGATCGCCGATGGAAACCCATGCACCAGCGTGAGCTGGGAACTCGATCTTTCTGTGTGGATCAAACTGCCAAAAGTGATCACCATGCTTCCCGACGGGCTGGTGCAATCCAGCGGTGATCATCTGCTGCGCCAAATCGTGCGCCAGATCTCCCGTCGCCTCACCTGGAAGGTGCAGGAAGATTTCCACGCCACCCACGGGCTCACGTGCCCAGCACGCAAAAGGGCGGCGTTTTAATCGCCGCCCACGCTCAACCTCCAGCCGTCAGGGGTTGAGCAAGTGATCAACAACGCAGCATCAACGGCTGGTCCAGATCTTGTTGACGATCTCCATGCCGCTGACGGCCTGCCACAGGAACAAGGTGAGCATGCCCATGTTCAGACCCACGTGGGCTTTGCGGGCGATCAAATTGCCCTGCTGCATCAGGGGAGATAGAGCCGCTGCGGCCGCAATCATCCCCGTCATGGCCAAGCCCACCAACAGGTGGGGGCCAACGAACAGCTTGCCGTTGTTGAGATAGGTGACGGCCATACCACCTAAGGTGCCGAACACCATCACGGCCAAAAGAGCACTACCCCATAGGTAGTGACGCTGCGCGAATTTGCCTGGAATCAAGGCTTTGCGTTGCTCCGGTGTACCGGTGCGAACTTTTTTGGCCTTGATGCCCAAAACCATGGCATAACCGCCAGCGGCCAACAGGATCCACATCATCAGTGGATGCACGAAATTAAGACTGAAAGGAAGGGCGGCCAGCATCGGGAGGAATGTTGCGTGGGAGGAGGCTAGAACTGCACCCCTCCCCGCCGCTGCTCAGTGCAAGAAATGGCGACGACCCGTGAGCAGCATCGCCAAGCCCAGCTCATCACAGGCCTTGATCGAATCGGCGTCGCGGATGCTGCCGCCGGGATGAATCACCGCAGTGATGCCATGGCTCGCCGCGAGACGCACTGTGTCGTCAAAGGGGAAAAAGCCATCACTGGCCAGCACAGCACCTTTGGCCTGATCACCAGCAGCCTCCAGCGCCAAACGCGCTGAGCCCACACGGTTCATCTGCCCGGCACCCACGCCCAAACTTTGTCCAGTCTTGGCAACCACAATGGCGTTGGAGCGCACATGGCGCACCAACTGCCAGGCGAACTGCATGTCAGCCCGCTCCTGGTCTGTGGGAGGGCGCTGGGTGGCCACAGTCCAACAGGTGGGATCGATGGGCTGATCATCGAGGTCTTGCACCAGCACACCACCCAGGATGCTGCGCAAATGGTTGTGGCCCGCAGCGTCGATGGCGGCAGGCGCTAATTCCAGCAACCGCAGGTTGGCCTTGGCGGATAGAAGATCTCGTGCCTCGGCAGTGAACCCTGGCGCAACCACACACTCCAAGAAGAGGCTGGTGAGTTCACGGGCCGCAAGCGCATCCACCTCTCCATTGATCGCCACGATGCCGCCAAAGGCACTGACGCGATCAGCATCAAGCGCGCGGGTGAGCGCATGGGCCACGTCATCGCCCACTGCCACACCACAGGGGTTGGTGTGTTTCACCACCACAGCCGCTGGTTGCTGCGCAGGATGACGCCCATCAACACCAAAGCCAAATTCCCGCACCGTGGCTAAGGCCGCTTCCAGGTCGAGCAGATTGTTGGTGCTCAGCTCCTTGCCTTGCAGCTGAAGCGCACCGCCCCAACCCTGCTGGGGCTGGCTATACCAACGGGCCTGCTGATGGGGGTTCTCGCCATAGCGCAAGGTTTGACGCAGAGGCACGGCATCCAGCCAGGGCGCTGTCTCGGTCTCGACCTGGGCTGCCATCCAGGTGCTGATCGCCGTGTCATAGGCAGCAGTGTGTTGAAACGCTTCCAAGGCGAGTTGTCGACGCAAAGCGGCTGGCACACCGCCACCAGACTCCTGAAGGGCCTGCAACACACGGTTGTATTGATCCGGACTGGTGAGCACCGCCACATCGGCGTGGTTTTTCGCTGCTGCCCGCACCATCGCCGGACCGCCGATATCGATATTTTCAATCGCCTGATCCCAGGTGACATCAGGCCGAGCCACGGTTTCCTTAAAGGGATAGAGATTCACCACCACCAGGTCGATCAGCGGAATCTGCTGCTGCTCAAGATCGGAGCGGTGGGAAGCATCATCACGCTTCGCCAAGATGCCGCCATGGACCCGGGGATGCAATGTTTTAACCCGTCCACCCAAAATCTCAGGAGCGCCGGTGTGTTCAGCAACCTTGGTCACAGGAAGACCAGCCTCTTGCAGCACCTTGGCCGTGCCGCCACTCGACAACAACTGATAACCGTTCTGACGATGCAAGGCGTCCGCTAACGGCACCAGGCCCGTTTTATCGGAGACACTCAGCAGCGCGAAGGGTGCCATGAAATCGCAGCAAAATCGGTCCTAAGCCAACCTACGCAGCAACGCTTCGGCAGATCCCATGCCTTCAGCCGCTCCAGCCCCCCTTCGCTTTCAACCAGACGCAACCCCTGAGGCACGCCTGGTGTTGCTCCACGGCTGGGGCGCCGATGCCGACGACCTACTGATGCTCGGCAGGACGTTGGCCAAGCCCATACCCCTTGCTCTGGACGTGGTGGCGTTGCCTGCTCCGGAGGCTCATCCTCAAGGTATCGGGCGCCAGTGGTATGGCCTGTTCCCAGCCGACTGGGATGCTGTACCAAGGGCTGAGGCCGCCCTACGCCGCAGGCTGCTGGACTTGGCGGAGGAAGGGATTCCCCTGAATCGCACAGTGGTGCTGGGATTCTCCCAAGGCGCCGCGATGGCCCTGTCCAGCGGCTGCGACCTGCCCTTCGCGGGCCTGATCGCCTGCAGCGGCTACCCCCACCCCAACTGGACTGCCCCGACCGAGCGTCCTCCGGTGCTGCTGATTCACGGCCGTGAGGACGATGTGGTGCCCTGCAGTGCCGCTGACGAGATCCAACGCCGACTGGTCACTGGCAATGCAGCGGTGCAGATGGTGACGTTTGAGGGGGGGCACACCATTCCCGACAGCGTGCTGCCCACCATCAGCAACGCCCTCAACACCTGGCTTGCAAAAGCCGGGTGCGAGGGCTGAGCTGTTGCCTCACCAACGTTTTGCGCTTTGTGTTGCGCTGCGGCGTCAAACGAAGGCGTATTCGTACTCTTCCATCTCTTCCCAATCGTCGGAAGCCAGCTCGAGGCCTTCAAAGATCACCTCTTCACCAACCTTGTCGACGATGGCGCGCAGGGAGGGGAATAAGAAGTGATTTTCCTCAGCGTATTGAGCACTAAACAGCCCCTTCTCACCCCAAAAGAAATGGTCAGTAGTGTGCTCATTGCGACGGACACGCAGCAGAGCGGGTGGAGTGATGCCGCCTTCAGCGAGAAAACGACGCGCAGCAGTCACAGGCTTGTGCTCACCGGTTTCAAGGTGAAAGGTGGGGACATGGGCCAGCACACGCTGACCGGCCAAACGGCGGCGGCTGATCCGCTTACGCTTCTTTGACATGGAGAGAACAACCCCGTAGGGGCGATAGAGAGGACAAAGATCAGGACAAAAGGTCCAGACGTCAGCAGCCGAAGCGACTTGCAGTGCAGGGAAATCCCCACCCCACACGAAGACACGTAACAAACCAGCACCGAACAAATCGGCGTCGGCAGAGACGAGTTGTGCTCAACCTCTGCTGTAGCCTCACCTGGGCATTTTGCGCAAGCAAAGCAGGTTCGACAATGACGCGCAGTCGCCTCAAGGCGGTGTGCTATCGGTCGTTGGCGCAGATCTTAAGACTTTTTCCAGATTTTTCAAGTCCTTGGCAGATTGCAGGCCTGCCGAGTGTCTGTATCGGAGGTCACGCTTGACGCCATGCAGCTGACGGATCGCTTTGTGCAATTGGTGCGCCAGCAACTGGACAGCCTGGGGACAGCAGGCTGTTTGTCGCACATCGTGCTGTACGCCGCCCAGGGACAACACCATGCAGCCGCCAGCTTGGTCATGGTGGATCAATGGCCCGCTTCTGCCACGCCTCTTCCCGCGGCGCAGGCAGACCCCAGCCTCCAGAGCCCCAGCCCGGAACGCCGCTGGTATCCCCTCCGCGACGGGAACTTATTGCTCGGCGCTCTGCGCGCTGAACGCCTGACCGATCAACCCTGGAGCCGGGATCTCGATCAACGCCTCCAGGCCAGCGCTAGCGCGATGGCCCAGTGCCTCAGCCTCGATCTGGAGCGGGCTCAGCTGGTCGAGCAACTCCAGCAACAACGCCTGCAGCTCAACTTGATGGTGCATCAGTTGCGCAACCCTCTGGCAGCCCTACGCACCTATGCCCAGCTCCTGCTGCGGCGCCTGGGTCCTGACAACGATCACCGGGCACTGGTGGAGAACCTGCTGAAAGAGCAGGGGCAACTGGATCGCTACGTGAGCGCTCTCGACCGCATCGGACAACCCGAGATGCCCGTACTCAACAACACCTCCACCCCACTGCTGCTACCCCCTGTTCACCCCGACCAGCCGCCCATCACGTTGCAGAACCTGTTGGCCCCCCTGGCGGAACGCGCCGCTGCCACCGCCGCACTGCAGGGGCGGCCCTGGCACGGTCCTGAACAGTGGCCCACTTGGATGCAGCAACCACGACCTGGAGCCGATGCCGTCGTGGCCGAGATTCTGGCCAATCTGATGGAGAACGCCTTTCGCTACAGCCCCTCGGGAGCGGCCCTTGGGCTGTTGTTGCTGGAAACAGGAGTCTGCCTCTGGGATGGGGGACCACCGATCCCACCAGACGAACGGGAGCGCATCTTCGAGCGGGGGATCCGTGGTAGCAGCAGCCAAGATCGCAGTGGCAGCGGCCTCGGCTTGGCCCTAGGCCGGCAGCTGGCGGAGGAACGGGGAGGGACGTTGGTGTTGGCCAAGCATCCCGCCGATGTGGACCCCACCCTGCCCAAGCAAGGCAATGCGTTTGTGATCACCCTGCCGCCCAGGCCAACAGAGGGTGGATCAACGCCAGCAGCACCAGGCTGAGGGTTTCAGTCCAGACCACGCAAGCCCCATAACTGTCTCCGGTATGACCACCGAGGCAACGACCCAGCCCCTCGGCAACCCCAACCCCCGACAGCAGGCCGACCAGACCCATCAAACCCAGCAACACGCCTTGCCCCACAACGGCAGCCACCACCGCCGCCAGAAGGATCACGAGCAGAGACGGGCGGATTTCTCGCCAGCCCCGGGCCCCCTCGCGATGGAAGCCGGCCGTTCCATCCTTCCTGAGATAAGGAAACCGAAGCACCGCCCAAAGGGGAGAACAACGGCTGAAACAGCCCACCGTGGCCAGCACCATGGGCATCCCCATCGGCAACCGCTCGGCCAAACAGACCAGTGCCGCCACTTGCAACAGGAGCACCACCATCAAGGCCTGCACGCCACTGGCACCCACGCGGCTGTCCTCCATCGCTTCCAGGCGGCGTGAGACTCCGGCGGCGAGGCCATCAGCGGTGTCCATCACGCCATCCAAATGCAAGCCACCGGTGACCCAAGCCGCCATAGCGATCACCATCGGCACGGTGGCCAGCGGGGGCCAACCCAGCCCCTGGAGCAACGACCAAACGCCGATCTGCAGGGCCGCGATCACCAATCCGATCCAAGGGGCAAAGCGGGCGATGCGTTGAAACCCTGGCTGCAGCCGCGGCCACGCCGGCAGCACCGAATAAAACACCCACGCCCCTGCCAGATCACGCAACCAGGCAGGAGCAGCAGCCATCAGCGGGAGCGGTGCAGCACCGGAGCAAGGGGGCGGGCTCACCGTAGGGTCAGGGATGGCCCCGGCTTGGCCCGTGTTTCGTTTTCAAATCGACGCCCACTGCAGCCACACCCAAGCGCGCTGTGGATGCTTTCACACTCCCCATGGTGCGGTGACCACACCGAGGTTCATGCCGGTGGGGACCCTCGGCACCGTCAAGGGGGTGACCACGGAGCAATTGGCGCGAACAGGCGCCCAGATGGTGCTCTCCAACACCTATCACCTGCACCTACAACCCGGAGAAGCGGTGGTCGCCGAGGCCGGAGGCCTGCACCGGTTTATGGGCTGGAACGGCCCGATGCTGACCGACTCTGGGGGCTTCCAGGTGTTCAGCCTGGCCGACCTCAATCGCATCGACGACCATGGCGTGGATTTCCGCAACCCTCGAGACGGCAGCCGCATCCTGCTGACGCCGGAGAAATCCATGGCCATCCAGATGGCTCTTGGGGCCGATGTCGCCATGGCCTTTGACCAGTGTCCGCCCTATCCCGCAACGGAAAATGACGTCGCAGAGGCGTGCCAGCGCACCCATGCCTGGCTGGCCCGATGCGCTGATGCCCACACCAAAGCCGATCAAGCTCTTTTTGGGATTGTGCAGGGCGGGTGCTATCCACACCTGCGGGAACTGAGCGCCCGCACCACTGCCGACTTCGATCTGCCTGGCATCGCGATCGGCGGCGTCAGTGTGGGCGAACCCGTGGAGGAGATGCACCGCATCGTCCGCCAAGTAACGCCACTGCTTCCTAATGATCGCCCCCGTTATCTGATGGGTATCGGCACCTTGCGGGAAATGGCCATCGCAGTGGCCAACGGCATTGATCTCTTTGACTGCGTGCTGCCGACACGCCTTGGACGCCATGGCACCGCCTTGGTGGGAGGCGAACGCTGGAACTTGCGCAATGCTCGCTTCCGCCACGACCACACGCCACTGGATGCCAGCTGCAGCTGTGTGGCCTGCAAGAGCCACACCAGGGCTTATCTGCATCACTTAATCCGCAGCGAAGAACTGCTGGGCCTCACGCTCTTGAGCCTGCACAACTTGACTCACCTGATCCGCTTCACGACAGCGATGCGGAAAGCCATTCAAGACGGTTGTTTTTCAGAGGATTTCGCTCCCTGGGATCCTGAGTCGCCAGCCCATCACACGTGGTAGCGTCCGCTCATCGACTGAGACATCGCCGGGATGGCCGCCACCACACTCGATCTTCTGGCCCAACTGCCGGAGGCCTATCAGGCCTTTGGTCCGCTTGTGGACATCCTTCCGATTATTCCTGTCTTCTTCCTGCTGTTGGCCTTCGTTTGGCAAGCCTCCGTCGGCTTCCGTTGATCCCTTCAGGGACGAGGATTGTTGAGCGCTAGCGATGCTCCGGCCGTTCTTGCGGTGATTGTTTAGCTGCGACGCAGGACTGCCCAGACGAATGCTGGCAGCGACAACATGCGGCGCCATCGGCCGGGTTCCTGCATCAAGCGGTAGAGCCATTCCACTTGCAATCGTCCCGTCCACTCGGGCGCCCGTTTTTTAAGTCCGGCCCACACATCAAAACTGCCCCCTACTCCCATCCAAAGCCCTGGCTGACCCTGACGGACGTGGGAGGCCCAGGTTTCTTGACGGGGTACGCCAAGGGCCAATAAGACAAGTTCCGGCTTCTGGTCGCGCAATTTGGCTTCTAGAACGGGCCAGGCTTCAGGGGGCTGATAGCCATGTTCAGCGATCACCAACTGCAGCGCTGGCAGCTTCAAGGCCAGCCGTTGCCGCAAGCGCTCCATCACCTCGGGTGTTGCACCGATCAGGGCCACAGACCAACCATGGGTCTCGGCGTAAGTGAGCAAATTCCAGGCCAGTTCGATCCCAGGACTGCGACGCACGTTGACCTTTTGGCGCGCGAGGGCCCACACCACTCCTGCACCATCCGGAATGACCAGTTCAGCGGCGGCAATCGCCTCACCCAGCTGGGGGTTCGCCCTTGCCGCCATTGTCATCTCGGCATTGAGCGTCACGATCTGTCCGCCGCCACGCGCCTGGAGCCCAAGGGCTGCAGCCGTCACATCCCTGCAAGCATCAACACCAACGCCGAGCACCCGACAGCGTCGTTGATCCGACGGATTGGTCCTGATGGCATCCATCCGCGTTTCAGCAACAGGAGAGAATTTAGAACCGGTCGGCCAGGAGCTCATGGTTCTCACGCAACCCATCCCCACCGATGACCACGCGGACCGGGAGCAGCACGATCGTCTGCTGCAGATCGATGCCGCCATCTCGCGGGTGGTGTTGAGCCGCCAGCATCCAATCACCGGCCTTCTTCCCGCCAGCACTGCACACACCGTGCATGGCAACTATGGAGATGCCTGGGTTCGTGATTGCATCTACTCGATTCAATGCGTCTGGGGACTCGCACTCGCCCACCGACGCCTGCACGGCCAAACCACGCCTCGTACCTGGGAACTGGAGCAGCGGGTCCTGGCCCTGATGCGTGGGGTGCTCAACGCCATGATGCGGCAAGCCCACAAGGTGGAGCGGTTCAAGACCACCCTCCATCCCCTCGACGCCCTCCACGCCAAATACGACACCGCCAGCGGTGACACCGTGGTGCCCGACAACGGTTGGGGGCATCTCCAGCTCGATGCCACCGCATTGTTTTTACTGCAACTAGCCCAACTCACCCGCAGCGGTTTGACGGTGGTGACCAGCCGCCACGAAGCCGACTTCGTGCAAAACCTGGTTTATTACGTCGCTCGCGCCTACCGCATTCCCGACTACGGCATCTGGGAACGGGGCGACAAGGGCAACCACGGCCTACCGGAGCGCAATGCCAGCTCCATCGGCATGGCCAAAGCAGCGCTAGAAGCGCTTGAAGGCCTCGATCTTTTTGGCAATCACGGCGACGGCAGTCTGCGGGTTGTGATCCCCCAGGGGTCCCTTGTGCGCCTACGCCGCGCCCTGCAGGGACTGCTACCACGAGAATCCGCCAGCAAGGAAGCTGACAGCGCCTGTTTGTCTGTCGTCGGTTATCCCGCCTGGGCCGTTGAAGATCGTCAACTGATCGCCCGCACCTGCCAACGAATCCGCCGCGATCTCGGTGGCGCCTATGGCTACAAACGCTTTCGCCGCGACGGCCACCAGACGGTGGTGGAAGACGTCAGCCGGCTGCATTACGAACGGGATGAACTGGCCACCTTCGAAGGCATCGAATCGGAGTGGCCCCTGTTCTTGGCGTATGAGCTGCTCACGGCCTGCTGCGAAGAGCGCTGGGACGATGCTCGCCATTGGCACGAACGGCTGAAGCCCCTAGCCGTGGAGCACAACGGTGAACAGCTCTACCCAGAGCTGTATGTGGTGCCAGAAGAGACACTGGAAGCGGAACGCAACCAACCAGGCAGCCAACAACGCCACGCCAACGACAACGTGCCGCTGCTTTGGACCCAAAGCCTCGCCTGGCTGGGAGACATGCTCCTGACGGGTCTTCTGACACCCGACGACCTCGACCCCTGTGGACGGCGCCTGCCGGCCATGCCCGGTGCCGATCAAGTGCTGGTGGCTTTGGTCGCCGCCAACCCGCAGCAAGCCCAAGTGATGCGAGATCGAGGCATCCCGGTCACCGATCCCCAAACGGGAACGGTGCGCGTGCAGCCATCGAGTGGCCTCAGGCAACGACTGCGACCCCTGGGAACCAACGATGACTTAGGCCTCAGCGGGTCTCCACCCATGCGCATGGAATCGGCAGAAACTGCGCGCTTCTATCGCCAGGGCGAACATCAGCTGGCCTTCTCTCCAGCCGTTCTGGAAGACGACACGTTTTACCTCACGGATGACCCGAGCCAGTTGGTGGAGATCGTGCTCAATGAATTGCACCTCCTGCAGCGCCACTGGCGTGGGGCTGGCGCCCCCTTGCTGCTGATTCCCATCCCCGAGGCGGTATTTCAACGCGCACCAGACCCAGTGATCGCGCTGGCCGAACAACTGTGCAAGGGCGTGATCGATGGCATCGCTGTGCAGTGCGCACCCCTCGACGAACTCGCCCAGCAAGGCCAATGGGTGGACCTTCCCGACAGCACGGACGCCTCAACACTGGACAGCAACAGCGCTGAACCTGCCACCGATCCCACCCGCCTGCTGCGGGACTCCACCGATCTCGCCGATCTCACTGCAGCCCAGGAACAGGAGCTCGACGACATCTCCGTCAGTGAACTGTGCCAGCGGCTCTGGACCAGTGCGTCCCTGCGGGAGCAAGCCGAGGTGGTGGAACTGCTGCAACGTCGTCTGGGGGAACAGCCGCAGCTGCAGGGTCCTGGCCCAAGCACAATCGGTTTGCGGGTGCTGGCGGAAGAGATCTACCGCCGTGGCCTCCAGCAACAGGACTGGAACGTGGTGCGGCGCTGTGCTGGCGTGCTGGGCCTGGTGCATCCCCAACTGGAAGACGCCCTGATCGATCTGTTGGCCCACCAGAAAACCGTGGTGGTGGGGCGCAATTACACCACCGACTCCAGCCTCAGCCAGCCTCTCGGCAGTCGCTCGATCGCCTCGCTCATGCGACGCACCTGCGGCCGCGATGCCCGCGAAAGCAGCCTCCAGCAGGAGTTGCTCCTGGCCCTCGATGGCCTGGCCCGGCGTCAACCCCAGCTGCTCAAAGGCACTCTCACCCTGCAGCTCGGGCAACTGCTGCTGCTGCTCACATCCGAACTGGCCGCAGAGCGTTGCTGCAGCCAAGACGAAGCCTTCGAAGCATTGTGCTGCGAACCGCCCCACACCATGGGCCTGCGGCTCCGGGCTGTGCTCGCCGACTTAGAACACGCTCGGGCGTCCCTGCAACGTCATGAACAACTGCATTTACGCGGTTCCGTGCAGTGGACTGTTCCTGCCCCCCTCGACGAGCAACCAAGCGGTGGTGACTGGCTCCAACACCGCATCCGCCTTGGTTCCCTGCAACGGGTCCCGCAGGACTTTCACGCTGGCATCTGGTCATTGCTGCAGCACTGCCGTGGTTTGGTGATCGGCGACAAGCTGGAGCGGCGCAACCGGCTCACCAGTGCACTGTTGCTGGAAAAAACCCCAGGTGAACGCAACTTCGCGATTCAAGTTGAGCATTTGCTCGGCCGGATTCATGCACCGGAATACCGTCAACTCTGCAGTGAGTGCCTGCTATCGCTGATGGCCTTCACGGCAGCAAACCCTGACGTGCACTTCGATGACGACATCGCCCTGGATGTGGTGATCGGCCACGCCGTGCGCGTCGGCTGGGAGCTGACGCATCCTGATCAGGATCCAAGCCGTTATGGCGACCACAAGGCTGCAGCCTGGGATCACTTCTATCGCTCATCTCCAGCTCAATGCCGCCAGTGGCAAATTGCCGCCCTACGGGAACTGGCGGAACAAGAAGGACTGGTTTAAGGCTGATTGCCCCTTCAGATCGGGGCCGTTCAAATCGGGTCAGTGAGGGGCACCCCAAGGCCGGGGTGCTCCACAGCATGCTCGATCAAATCGGCCAGCTTCAGCGCTCGAGACGCCTGAAAACCATCGACAGCAGGGGTTTCACGGCCGCGAACACACTGGAGAAAATGTTCAAGTTCGGCGTAAAGAGGCTCGATGGACGTGGTGCTCACTTCTTCAATGAAGCCATCGTTGCGATAGAGCAACTCACCGTGATCAGCGGAATACCACTCATGGGCCCGGCGGTGGATGTGGAGATTGTGGTTAAGGAAATCCGTCTCCACCAGACTGGAGCGGCAATGGGCGCTGAGGCTACGGATCTTGCGATGGCTCATCTTGCTAGCGGTGAGACTAGCCACCACACCATTGGCAAAGCCAAGCGTGGCATTGACGTAATCGATCGGGCCATCGGCACTGCGACCACCGGCCGCCGCCAAACTGACCACCGGCGCTTGGGCCAATTCCAGCACCAGATCAAGATCGTGAATCATCAGATCGAGCACAACGGACACATCGTTCGCCCGATCGGCATGGGGACTATGGCGGCGCGCTTCTAACACCACCACTTCTTCATTGGCCACCACCTTGGTGAGCTCACGGAAGGCGGGATTAAACCGTTCGATATGGCCCACCTGCAGCAACCGGCCCTTGCGGCTGGCGGCTGCAATCAAGGCTGCAGCCTCGTCTTGGCTAGCGGCGATCGGCTTTTCAATCAGCACATGCACACCAGCCTCAAGACAGGCCAAGCCAACGGGGTGATGCAACAGGGTCGGCACGGCAATGCACACCGCCTCCACCTCCGACAGCATGTCTCGGTAATCAGCGAACCAGCGGCAATCAAATTGCTCAGTGGCCAACTGCCCCCGCTCGGGATCGAGATCAGCGACACCCACCAGATCCGCATCCTTGAGCAGGCTCAGCACCCTGGCGTGATGCCAACCCATGTTGCCGATGCCAATCACACCCACTTTCACCGGCACCATGGGATCGGTCATCGGCAGGTGAAAAGAATCTGGGCAGATTATCGGAGATCAGCAGGCCACCAGGCTTGCGTTAGAGCTCAGGGAGCTCAGGCTTGGGATCCTCTGGGCCTGACGGCTGCTGTTCCTCCGGGCGAATCAACAGCACCCTGCGGATCCTCGGGCCATCCATCGCCACAATTTCAAACTGAAGGCCCAGATGACGCAACGCTTCTCCCTCCGATGGGATGTGCTGCAACCGCTCCAAAAGAAAGCCGGCCAAGGTGTGGTGCTCGGAGGCCTCCGGCAGTTCTAAATCCAGCTGACGGTTCAGTTCAAAGATTTCCAAGTCTCCAGCCACCAGCCAACTGCCGGGAGCCTGCGGAAGGGCTTCGAGGTCAGGAATCTCGGAATCAGGCTCAGGTTCTTCGCCCACAATCTCACTAGTGAGATCAGCGGCTGTCACCAACCCCTCAGTGCCTCCGTGCTCATCCACCACCAGCAACAACGGGTGACCGTTGCGGATGAGCGCTAACAGTTCAGCGAGAGTACTGGTTTCCAAGACCCGCTCGGCTGGGATCAGGTAGGGCCCCAATAAAGAATTTTCCTCCAGGAGCCCGCGGGCGATCGGCTCCGCCAACAAACGCAGATCAAGAACCCCACGCACATCATCCAACGACTGGCCAATCACCGGGAAACGGGCATGGCGGGTGCGATGCACTGCTTCCATTAGTTCAGCGAAACGCACATCCACGGGCAGGGTGACCATGCCGGAGCGGGGCACCATCACTTCGCGCACTTGGGTATCCCGCAACGCAAACACCCCTTCGAGGATGTTGCGCTCATCTGGGCGCAGACCCGTGACACTGCCACTCTCAATCAGGTTCTCCAACTCACCTGCCGTGAGCGGAGAACCAAGCGAATCCCATCGAGCCGGCAACCCCAGCAGCTGAAGCAACAGCGACGCCAGGCCTTCCAGCAGTGACAGCAGGGGGCGCATCACCCGCATCACCGCTTCCAAAACGGGAGCCAGATTGAGAGCCGCCCGTTCCGGGGAGCTCAACACCCAGGCCCTGGGGAGCAATCCAGCCACCAAGGTGGTGAGCAAGACGAGCAGCAAAAACCAGGCCAGATCCCACCAGCGACCGTCGGCTGCTGATGCAGGGGTCTGGAGCCAATCCCGGGCCACACCACTGCCAGCCCAACCCAACGCCAAGAGCGACAGGGTAGTGCCCAATTGGGACATCAATAACGCCCGGCTCATGCGGCGCTGCAGGCGATGGACGGCATCAGCGCCGGGCACCCCCTGCTCGTCCAAGACGCGCACGCGACTCGTGCGCAAACGCAATAAGGCAACCTCCACTGCCGCAAAAAAAGCCGGCAGCGCCAGCAACACAAGCAGCAGCAGGATGCGCATCAAAGGGAGTGAATGGGGGTCGCGAGGATCGAACTCGCCTTAGGCGAATTATGAGTTCGCTGCATTCACCAGATTGCTAGACCCCCAACACGATCAGGGTCTACCACAAGCCACGCACCGGAGCAGCAACGGTTTCGGTTGGCGGTGCTTTGGTTTCCTCGATCATGGGCATCACCACCGCCGAGCCATCGCTTGCAAGGCTGCTGTTGTAACCACTAGGAATATCGGCTGTGCGCCACGGGATGGGTGCGCTTTGCTCCTCCATCAAAACCTTGGTGGCGCCTTCAAATTCTATGGCGTCCCGAACAATCGTCTGATCAGGAAAGCCAAAGCCAATGAACTGGTTGCCATCGGACCCTGCCACGGCAATACCCAAAACATCGGTGAATTGATGCAACACATCCACGCCCTTCTCGTAAGGTGGAGTCCAGGTTGTGAAGCGTCTTTCCAACATCGCATCTGTGCGCTCCACTGGGCCGCAGCGGGTGATTTCCACTGGCGCTGCAGCCATCGATGGATCAGGGGATTCAAACGTGGTGGTGCACACCACCATCTGGGCAATGGAACGATGCGGTAGGCCAGCGATCGCCAGAAGCGACAACACCGCAGAAGCGTGAAGGATGCGCAGCACTACCTTGGATCCAGCTAAGCGCAACTTAGGCAAAAGACCCGCGCGAGACAAGCCCCCACCATGAGCCGCGACACCCTGTTGAACCGCCTGGCCACTGAGTGCTATCGCCATGGCACCTTCACCCTCGCCTCAGGACGCAGCAGTGATCACTACGTGAACTGCAAGCCCGTGGCACTCAGCGGCAGCGGACTGGCCTTGATCAGTCCAGCGATGCTTGCTTTGGTGGAAATTGAATCTGTCGCTGTCGGCGGGTTGACCCTGGGAGCAGATCCCCTCGTGAGTGGAGTGGCAATGGCGGCAGCCCAAGCCGGCCGTCAACTCGATGCCCTGATCGTGCGTAAACAGGCCAAGGGCCATGGCACCGGTGCTTGGCTGGAAGGACCTCTGCCAGCGGTTGGCTCGCGCGTCACCGTGCTGGAAGACGTCGTCACCACTGGAGGGTCCTCCATCAAAGCCGTCAATCAACTCAAGGATGCTGGCTACCGCGTGGAGCGGGTCGTGACGATCGTGGACCGGGAAGAAGGTGGTCAAGATGCCATGGAGGCTGCCGGGCTCGACTTGGAGAGTTTGTTCAGGCTCAGCGAGATCGCAGCCCGCGCCAAGGAGCTTTCGGCATGACCGCAGCAGTTCAGGCTCTGGTTTGGGATGCCACCTTTCCCCTCCTGCGTCTAACGGGTCGCGGCACGCGCCAGTTTTTGCATGGGCAAACCAGCGCTGCCATGCAGCAGGCCCCCGACCAACGCGTCATCCGCAGCTGCTGGCTGACCGCGACAGGCCGCGTGCAAGCACTCTTGGAAGTGCGCCTCGATCCCGATGGGGCCGATGTTTTGGTGCTCTGCGGTGATGCGCAGGCCGTCTTGGCCGGCTTCGAGCGGGTGATCTTCCCCGCCGACCGGGTCAAGATCGCCGGGACCAGCCCATGCCGGCGTCTGCAACGGCTGCGACCAGCACCTCTGCCACCCGACTGGGATGAGGATGTGATCTGGCCCACAGACGGCAACCTGCCCGAGTCCTGGGGAGGAGCAAAGCAGGCCAGCCAAGACCACGTGGAGCATTGGCGTGTCAGCCAAGGCTTGCCATTCAGCCCTGCGGAACTCAATGGCGACACCAATCCACTGGAGCTGGGACTTGGCGCGTGGGTCAGCGTCGACAAAGGTTGCTATCTGGGCCAAGAGACCGTGGCCAAGCTGGCCTCCCGCGATGGCGTGAAACAACAGCTGCGCTGCTGGACGCTCACACCAACCGACCTCACGGCCAAAGCTCCCAGCCCGGGAGACACCTTGATAGGAAACGGCAATCGCGCGGGAACGATCACCTCAGCGGTTCAACACGGCAACAGCTGGCAAGGACTGGCCTTAATCCGTCGGAGCTTTCTCACCAAGCCCAACCTTGAACTCCCCAATGGCGGGCACGCCATTGCTTTGCATCAACCACCGGCGTTCAAAGAGTGCGGAGGAGATTCAACAAACGATTAATTCTTCCTATCGCAAGTTCAGACAAGACAGGACAAAGGCCTCAAAATAATGATGCGGAATCGCATCTTTGCCATGGGACCATTGGGACCTTCACCACTGCCTGAAAAAAATCTTTCCAATACAGCGGCAAGGCAACCCGCTCAGAATTCTGGTGGATTACACTCATAAATATAATAATTTGTTGTTTTTGGAGCATTATTCTCGGATTAATAAGCAATCCTGGAATCGGCATTCCGCTCAGCCTAGCTGCGATAACTTATGTCATAGCCAGTCTCTTCCCAACACTGTCGATTACCATTCGCAGACTTCGCGATGCAGGTAGGAAGTGGGGGTGGATTTTTATACCTTTTGTTCCCTTGATCGGTCCATTCTGGTTGTTTTACCTGCTGGTTCAACCGAGCGTGGCGGACTGACGTCCACTCAAGCCAGCAAACAGCAAAAGGGCCTGTAGGCCCTTTTTTCATGGCTCAGGATTGTCTTGCTCCAACAACCAAGACGCCACTGCCCAGGTGGCCCAACCGTCGTCTTCGTTGTAGGTGAAGATCCAGCGCAACGTTTGGGGATGCCCACGATCCAGGGGGCCAGCACCCCGCCACTGTCGCCACCACAGCAAGGCCCGCGCTCCATCAACGCTCCGCTGACGCCATTGGAAGTCGAGCCAAGCCGCCACCGCTTTCAATCCATAGCTACTCAGCGGCAGCCGCCAATGGCGGCGCAAACGGGCATGAACATCCACCAACCGCCGCTGCAGCGCCGCTCGCTCACGCTCGCTGGCTCCCTGGCGCTGGGCCATCCGTTTTAAGGCCAGCGATTCAGTTTCGCCGTAGTGCAGGATCGGCCAGTCGACGTAATGGCCAAGGAAGCGCCGCAGACGCTGCCAGCAATGGGGTTCACCATGCTCCTGCAGCACAAGCAAGGGGTGGTAGCGGGCACGGCTCAAATCCCAGCTGCCATCCACGGCACGGGGGAGGATCACAAAGCCGTGCAAAAAATCATCCCGCGCATCGGGGTCCGACTCGATGTCGTAGAGCAACACGCCCTGGGCGTCCCCAAGTTCAGGCAGAGCTGGAGATGAACTCAAACGCTCCACACAGCCATCCCTCTGGGCCCTGGCTTGCGCCACCAGAGGCGCAGCCATGGCTCCATGCTGCTCGCCAAAGCGTTCCAGCTGATCGGCCAAACCAACGGGATCAGCAGCCGCAAGCTCATGCAAGCCCTGAATACCCAAATCCTGGAGCATTTCGCGACGCTTGGCACCGATGCCACTGACCTCACTGAGATGGCCCTCCGCCGCGGCCTCGGCATCACACAGCCCCCGCCAGCTGCACAGGCTGCATTTGCGACGGTCCGCTGCCAGGGCAGGAGGCTGGGAACGCTGCAGATCATTCGCCATTTTTCCCAGGGAATCATCCAGCTGCTTGTCGAGTGCTGCAGTCAGGGGCAGACGTTCCTTCTCCAAGCGGCGGCCAGCACCAGCCACAGCCAACGCCTCCGGCACGGGTACTTGCTGGAGGTTGGCCAACAGCCGGCCGGCCAGGGCCAGCGGCAAACGATGTTCACGGGTGAGGCGTCGACCCTGACGCGCCAAAACCGGGCGATAGGCGAAAGCACCCCAACGGCTCTGGCCCTGAACCCGCTGCAACAACGCAGGATGCGCTTCCAGGCGCAGGCCATTCGGCCCCATACCCTGCAGGCGCACCCCCACCACGCCCGGCGCGCCATCAGCTAGCCCCGCCACGCCAGCAGCGGGCTTTTGGGGTAGTAATGCCACAAAACTGCGTTGCTGATCATCCAGCTGCAGGGTGCGATGGGCGGTGTAGACCCGGGCATTGGGATCCCCGTTTCGATCCAGCCATGCACGGCGACGGCACCGCACCCAACTGCGTAGCAGACGGTCCGTGAGCAGCTTGTCAGCAGAAGGGGTGTCACCCATCGTTCGACGCTACGCCGGCCAGCTGCTAAATCCTGAAATGCCCTCCGGCTCTGCGCCTGCAGTCCATGGCTTCAGCTCCCTTGCCCTTGGCTGCCACCCCGATTCAGTTCGGCACCGACGGCTGGCGCGGCATTCTTGGTGTCGACATCACGCTGGAGCGCTTGCTCACCGTGGCGGCAGCCTCCGCGCAAGAGCTGGCCCATCGCGCGCCCGCCGGCCAAACAAGCGACACCGTCGTGATCGGTTACGACCGTCGCTTCCTCGCCCCAGAGCTGGCAGCCGCCATCGCCGCTGCCGTGCGCGGCTGTGGTCTGCAACCCCTGCTCACCAGCACCTCTGTGCCCACCCCCGCCTGCAGCTGGGCGGTGGTGAAACGGCAGGCGCTGGGCGCGCTGGTCATCACAGCCAGCCACAACCCACCGGAATGGCTGGGGTTAAAAATCAAAGGGCCGTTCGGTGGTTCCGTCGAGGGAGACTTCACGGCGGCTGTCGAGCAACGCCTCGCGGCAGGAGGGGTGACCCCACCCATCCATGGGGAGACGCAACGGTTTGACGCCCGCCTTGAGCATCTCGAGGGACTGCGCGCCAAACTCGACCTCAACGGCCTACGCCGAGGGTTGGATGCTATGGGACTGCAGGTGATTGTGGACCCGATGCATGGCTCCGCCGCCGGCTGTATGACCGAACTGCTGGGGGGAAGCAACGGTCCAGTGCGAGAAATGCGCAGCCATCGCGATCCACTGTTCGGCGGCAATCCCCCCGAACCGCTCGCGCCCTACCTCCAAGACTTAATCGCCGCCGTGAAAGCGGTGGGACGCTCGGGGCAGCCATCCGTCGGGTTGGTCTTTGACGGCGACGGCGACCGCATCGCTGCCGTGGATGAACACGGCAACTTCTGCAGCACGCAGCAGCTGATGCCATTGCTGATCGACCATCTGGCCCGGGTGCGCCAGCTGCCGGGATCCGTGGTGAAAACCGTAAGCGGCTCCGATCTGATGCGCCTGGTGGCCGAAGACCTCGACCGCGAGGTGTTGGAGCTCCCGGTGGGCTTCAAATACATCGCCTCAGAAATGCTGGCTGGTGAGGTGCTGATTGGCGGTGAGGAATCGGGCGGTGTGGGCTTTGGGATGCACTTGCCAGAACGGGATGCCCTGTTCGCGGCGCTGTTGGTGCTGGAAGCTTTGGTGGAAGGCGGCCAACCCCTGGGCGCACGCATCAGCACCCTGCAGGAGCGTTGCGGCGGTGCCAGCCATTACGACCGCGTCGACCTGCGCTTACCCGACATGGCCACCCGCCATCGGCTGGAACAACTGCTTGCTCAGCACCCCCCGAAAGAAGTCGCTGGGGCGGCAGTGCACGAAATGATCACCACCGATGGCGTGAAACTGCGCTTAGGCCCGAGCCATTGGCTGATGCTGCGTTTCTCTGGTACAGAACCATTGCTACGCCTCTATTGCGAAGCCCCTCATGCCGAACGGGTGGCTGAAGTGCTGAGCTGGGCCCAATCCCTTGCAGCTTCAGTCTGATCCACGCCTGCATGCCCCTGACTGTGTTCCCCCTATGCCTCCAAGGACTCTGGTTATCGCCAGCGGTAACGCCGGCAAAATTCGCGAATTTGCTGCTCTTCTTGCCCATCTACCACTAACGGTGCAAGCGCAACCTGAGGGTCTGGATGTGGAAGAAAATGGCACCACATTTCGTGACAACGCTCGGCTGAAGGCACAGGCCGTCGCTGCGATCACTGGGCACTGGGCCCTAGCCGACGACTCGGGGCTAAGCGTGGAAGCCCTGAATGGTGCCCCTGGTGTGTTGTCCGCCCGCTATGCCGACAGCGATCAAGCCCGGATCGCGCGGCTGCTCCAAGAACTGGGGAACAGCCCCAACCGCAACGCCTATTTCAGTGCGGCGCTGTGCATTGCAGCCGCTGATGGCTCAGTGTTGATGGAAGTCGAGGGACGCTGCGACGGCGTAATCACCACAGCCCCCCGCGGACTACAGGGCTTCGGCTATGACCCGATTTTCGAAGTGAGCGGGACGGGGCAAACCTTCGCCGAAATGGATCGGATCACAAAACAAGCGCATGGCCATCGCGGCCGAGCCTTCACATTGCTGGAACCACAGCTGCGCCAATGGCTCGCAAGCCATGCAGGCGCCACCGACAACGGCCAGGGCTGCCAAGAAGAAGAACGGCCTGTACGGTGATTTCAGACGCTGACGAGGTCAATGGCCATTGCCATGACCACGGGTTACAGCGCACAGACCGAAGGCGCTCTCCTCTGCATCGAAGCGGCCTCCGACTGGGCCTTGACTTGTGTGGATACCCTGGCTGCCCAAAGCAGCCACGTTCTGATTGATTACGGCGCCGCCGACGGCGGAACCGCCGTGGGGTTGTGGCGCGGGGATAGCACTCGAGCTGGCTGATGCTGGCTCCATCAGTGGTCCCCTGGCCTGGTTGTTGATCCCAAGATGAGCTACGCCGCGGCCATGGTGGTGAGCGGACGAAGGGAACCGCCCCGCGCCTTGCCTGGAAAGAGTGGCGCCGCAGCGACGCTGCGATTAGCGCAAGCAGTAATCGAGCATGAGTCTGAGCGATTGACTGGGTTGAGGCGCCTCTTCCGGATTAAAGCTGGTGGGTGCTGCCAACGCTGCCGTCCGCATGAACGGCCGATAGCCACCATTGCGTTGGTCAATCCGCAGTAGATCCACACGTCGCAAACCCAGGGCCTGCGCAGTGGACTCCGCCCGACGCCGTCCCTGCTCGAGCGCCTGCTCCAGCAACTGCTCCTCCAACGACATCGAGCCGGTGCTGGACGCCAACGACGTCATGCCCTGCAGGCGCACCCCTGGCAAGCCACCGGCCGCTTGAATCAAAGCGTCGTAATTGGCACGACTCACTTCCCCACCGATGCGCGTGGTAGCCCGTTCCCTTCTGGGGGTTCCTTTCCAACCACCGGTGCGATAGGTCGTCGGCGCTGGAATCGTCAGTTTGCCCATGGCCAGGCGTTTGACGGCACGCTTGGCCTGATCGAGACGCGCGTTGAGCAGCTCCATCGCTGCTGCTTTCGTATCCGCCTCAGCCTCCAGGCCCAAGTTGAACCCGAAACGGTCACTGCGCGTGGTGCCCCGTTCGTTCACTTGAATCTGCAGCAATGTGCCGTTGTTGCACCTTTGCTCAGATGCCCAAACCGGAGCTGCAGAAAACAGGCTACTGACGACAATCACAGGCGCCATCACTGCCCCAGTGACAAAAGCACAGGAGCGCAGCTCAGGCTTTGCAACGTCGCGACTGATGGTCATCAAACGTTTGGATTCAGACCCTCATCTTGACAAGATACCGCGACTGGCGCTGCAACCCAACTGCCATGCAGACCGTGGGGAATGGCCAGTGGCAGGGCCAACACCGCCTGTTCACACAGCGTGTCTGCTTGCAAGATCACCAAATCAGTGGCTTCTCGGGCCCCATTCCAAACCGGCACCAACATCCAACCATCGTCTTCCGCAGACGCACCAGGACGGGGCACCATGATCGGCTCGCTCACAAAACCTCGCGGCGCAGCACTCCATACCAAAGTCGCACCGGAGTGGGCATCCCGCTTTTGAATCGCCTGAAGTGGGTCATTGCCCTGTTCCCGCTCGGCCACCGCCATCCAGGAATAACGCGCTTCCAGCCCCTGATAGGCAGGATTCACCATGGCAAATTCGCAGCAACGCTGCCCTAAAAGCTCGGTGCTGCATTGGCCACTGGCCAAATCAATGCGGCAGCGCTTGAGCAATCCCTCAGGGATGCTGTCGAAATCCACGGCGCGGAAATCAACATCGGGGCCGATGGAGGGGAAATCGCTGTAGTGGATGCTGTCGATCACAAGGGTGTCGTTGTCTTCCCAGGCATTCACGTGGTGAAACACAAACCCTTCCGGGGCAGGCACCAGTCGCGGCGCTTCACCAGCATGGACACCGGAATCACGGGGCACCAACCAGAACATGGCCTGACCACCCGGCTTTGATGCCAAACACTGGGCAGCACCTTTCTGGCCCATCACAAAAGGCAGGGGATTGAAGGCCACGGCGTTCTGCAGAAACACCGCCCAGTTCGGCGTGATGGCGAAGTCGTGCAAAAAGGCAAAACCGTTGAAGCTGTCGCGACGATCGCTCAGCAGATCCCCCGCACGGATCCCAGCAGCAGCATCGTCTGTTGTGGCGAACTCCATCAGGCGGATGGTGCTGCGGGGGCCAGTCTTCACACCGAAGGTGACCATGCGCGCACTGCCGTGATGGCCAGGGTCAAACCGTGGATGGGCGCTGAAGGCTTCTCCTTTGCTGAGCACCCCATCGAGCAGAGAAATACCGCGTGTTTCCAAGCTGCTGGGATCAAGCGCATGGGGCTCAGCGGCTTCCCAGAGGGCCAGCAACTGATCACCTAGCCGCACCACATGGGTGTTGGCGATGTTCTTCAAACGCAAATCAAAGGCATTGGCCAAGGTCCCCCCAGGCTTCTGGGTACCAAACACACCGCGGTACAGAAAGCGACCGGCCTGCTCTTCCGCCTGCCAACCTTCCGTGCGCACAAAGCGGTTGCTGCAGCGTGCGGTCCCAGCTGCAAACTGCACGGCGGTGATCATGCCGTCGCCATCAAAGGGGTGATGCACCGACTGCCCACCCCGTTCCAGACGACCGGGGCCATTGCGATACAGACACCCCGCGAGATCAGTCGGAACCGTGCCGCTAACCACCTGCACCTGCACCTGGCTGAGCTCCTGCTCCACATTGCGAAAAGCACTGGCCCAATCCGCCCGGTTAAAGCGGGTCGGTGCGGAAGCAACGGTCACGGGTGATCGGGCAATAAGAGCACCATTCTCTCGTAACGGAGTATGAAGCGCGTCTCGCCTTCGGCAGCGGGGCCAGGCTCAGCTGCCGGCCTGTTCCAGCACGCCCTTGCTGCTGGGCACAGACCCGGCCCGGCGCGGGTCGATGGCCGTCGCCATGCGCAACGCACGGGCAAAGGCCTTGAAGCAAGCCTCCACGATGTGGTGAGAGTTCACCCCATCCAGCTGACGGATATGCAAGGTGAGGCCTGAATTATTCGCCACAGCCACAAAAAATTCTTTCACCAGCTCGGTGTCGTAGGTACCGATTTTCTGGCTGGGAATCTGTAATCCAAAGCTGAGGTGGGGACGGCCCGAGCAATCCAGGGCCACCTGCACCAGCGCTTCATCCAAGGGCGCCACAAAGTGGCCAAAACGATGAATACCGCGGCGATCTCCGAGGGCCTGAGAAAGGGCCTGACCCACGGCGATGCCCACATCTTCATTGGTGTGGTGATCATCAATGTGGGTGTCGCCGGTGGCATCGATGTGCAGATCGATCAGACCGTGGCTGCTGATCTGATGCAGCATGTGGTCAAGAAAAGGCACACCGGTGGCGGCATGGCATTGGCCCGAACCATCAAGGTCCAATCGGACCTGCACATTGGTTTCACCAGTGACGCGATGGATCTCACCTCTGCGCATGGCTCACGGGCGCCCGAGGCGCTGACTCAGTCACAACAGACCGATCATGCCGAATGGACGCCCTCAGCATCGATCACATGCCGTTGATGCAATAGCCGGAATCAACGTAGATGGTCTGGCCGGAGATGCCGCTGGCCAAGTCGCTGAGCAGGAATGCAGCAGTACCGCCCACTTCGGTTTGGGTGACAGTGCGACGCAGGGGAGCTTTCTCCTCCACGTTGTGGATCATGTCGAGAATGCCCCCAATCGCTGAGCTCGCCAGGGTGCGGATTGGGCCGGCACTGATGGCATTCACGCGCACCTGTTTCTCAGGGCCCAGCTCAGCGGCCAGATACCGCACAGAAGCTTCAAGCGCTGCTTTCGCCACGCCCATGACGTTGTAATTGGGAATCGCGCGCTCAGCACCGAGATAGGTGAGCGTGACCACACCCGCTTTCTCGCTAAACAGTGGCTTGGCATGGGCACAGAGCGGGGCCAGGGAATAGGCGCTGATCTCGAGGGCACGGGCGAAGCCTGCGGCCGTGGTGGCGCTGTAGTCGCCGATCAGCTCCTCTTTGCCAGCAAACGCCAGACAGTGCACCAAACCGTCGAGCACACCCCATGTCTGTTTGATCTCGGCAAACACCGATTCCATCTGGGCTGAATCCTGCACATTCAAAGGCAGGAACAGGCTGGGCTCCAGAGGCGCCGTCAACTCACGCACCTTGGCCTCGAAACGGCCCTTGTCGTCGGGGAGGTAAGTGATGCCCAGCTCAGCACCGGCGGCCTTGAGCTGCTGAGCGATCCCCCAGGCAATCGAACGGTTGTTGGCAATGCCGGTGACGAGGATCTTCTTGCCGGTGAGATCGAGAAGCATCGAGCCGTTCCCGCGAGGTAACAATTCGGGTGATTCTCCCCCACGCTGCGCGCTTTCGCACTTTCAAGCGCCAAACGTCAGAGTGGCGGGCCCTCCATCGTCTCCTCTGCGTCAGTGCCTGAGCAATCCGTTCCCCCACCTCTGGCATGGGATTCAGCTCCAGGGGACCTACCCCGCACGTTTCAAAACCGCCAAGAACTCTCCGAAGTCCTCCACAACGCGTTTCCGAAAGCGGGCGGCGAACTCAGCCCAGTGCAAGGGGGCCGGGCGGCGGCTGAACACCAATTGAAGTCGCTGGAGGTGAAGCGTTATGCCCGCAGCCGCAATCACCTCGACGGTGCCGTCACCGGCCTATCCCCTTGGATTCGCCATGGGGTGCTCACCCTGGCGGAAGTGCGTGATGCTGTTTTCGCTCAATTGCATCAACGTCAGCAAGGCCGTGATGATGGCGCGAAGCTGATCAACGAACTGGGATGGCGTGATTTCTGGCAACGGATGTGGCTGGCCTTGGGTGATGCCATCGCAGACGACCAGGAAGCACTCAACACCGGCCATGATCCGGCGTCCTATGCCCGCACCCTTCCCGCCGACATTCGAGATGGCACCACCGGGCTCGCCTGCATGGATGGGTTCCAGCAAGAGCTGATGACCCGTGGCTGGCTCCACAACCACGCCCGCATGTGGATGGCGGCCTACGTGGTGCACTGGCGACGGGTGCATTGGAAAGCTGGCGCCGATTGGTTCCTCGAACATCTCCTGGATGGCGATCCAGCCAGCAACCACCTGAGTTGGCAATGGGTCGCCAGCAGCTTCAGCCACAAGCCCTACTTTTTTAACCGCGACAACCTGGAGCGCTACAGCAAGGGCCGGTTCTGCGCGGATTGTCCCAGCGCAGGGTGTTGTCCGTTTGAGGGGAGTTACGAACAGCTGGAAACGCAACTGTTCGCTCCCCTTCCCGCCATCCGCGACACCGGCGGATCCCGTGAACGGGGAAGACGCAACACGGGTAACAACAGCAAACGCCAACGGGTTAGCAATGCCGCCACCGCCCGTCCCAAACGCTGACTCCGCCATGCCCTTTCAACGTCCCGTCCTCTGGGTGCACGACGAAGCTCTTGCCCCCCGCAACCCAGCCCTGCTCGCTTGGCCCCAAGCTCCCGCCCTCTTTGTTTTCGACAGTGCCTGGATCCACGACGCCCGCATCAGCCGCAAACGCCTCGGTTTCCTCTATGAAAGTGCCCTAGCCCTGCCCGTCAGCCTGCGCAAAGGCGATGTCGCCGTCGCGCCAGAGACATCGCGCAAGCAGGTCATACTGCTGCACAAGTAAATTTTATTAAAGTAAGAGGTTCACACCAGCAGCGGATCAGTCCTCACCTCCACAAGTGCAGGCCCGTTGTACGCGAGTGCCCGCTCGAGTGCAGCATCCAATTCCTGGGCATTTTCCACTAAAATCCCCAATGCACCGCAGCTCTCGGCGAAGGCAGCGAAATCTGGGTTGTGCAGCTCGGTTTTCCAGACGTCGAACTCGCCGGCGCGCTGCTCTTTGGAGATTTTGCCCAGTTCGCAATTATTCAGCAGCACGTGGGTCACCTTCATGCTGTACTTAACGAGGGTGGTCAGCTCGGCCATGTATTGGCCGAAGCCTCCGTCACCGGAAACCGAAATCACCTTGCGACCTTGAAAGCGCGTGTCGCCCGCCTGGGTGGCGCACCATGCTCCCATCGCCGCCGGTAGCGCAAAGCCGATTGAGCCCAAGTAGCCCGACATGAGGACGGCATTGCGGCGGCACTCGAAGTAGCGACCGAAAGAATAAGTGTTGTTGCCTACGTCGACGCAGAGAATTGCGTCGTCGGGTGCGCGCTTAGACAGCGCATCGAACACAGCCGCCGAGCTGACCCCCTGACCACGGTCGTCGGCCGCGCGGCGGGCTTTCTCGGCACGCCAGATCGCCCAGCGCTCGGCGACCTCTGCCCGCGGGTCGCTCGCCCACGGTCCGTCACTCAGCCGTTCGCGTAGGAGATCGACCGTGACCGAGAGCTCACCCCAGACGGGCACCTCGACGGGGTGAAACTTGCCGAGCGCCTTGGGATCGAAATCAATCTGAATCGTAGGTATTTTAGGCGTGATCCCGGTGTGGTTGGAGAACGAAGCTCCGAGCACCACGAGCAGGTCGGCCTCGTTCATAAACCAGCTCGCGATCGAAGTCCCCGAGCGGCCGAGCACCCCGCAAGCAAGCGGATGGTCGTCGGGGATCAGGCCTTTGCCCTTGAAGGTCGTGATGACGGGAGCATTCACCGCCTCAGCCAAAGCGGTGATCGCCTCCATGTCGTAGCGCGCCCCGTGACCCACGATTACCACCGGGCGGTGCGCGGCCTTGAGCCGAGCGAGCGCCGCGTCGAGCACCTCCGGGTCCGGCGCGATCCGCGGTGAGCCGAGCCGCCCCGCGGGCCTTCCCGCGGGCACATCCTGCGCGGGAAGCGTCTGCACGTCGTCGGGGAAGATGAGATGCGACACGTCGCGGTCGACGAGAGCGTGCTTCATCGCGAGCGAGGCGAGCTCTGCATACTTGCTCGTGGCGAAAACCGTCTGTCCCCAATTCGCTACGTCAGCGAACGCGCCCGCGAGGTCCACCTCCTGGAACGCGCCGGGACCGAGCACCTGCACATCGACCTGTCCCGTGAGCGCGAGCACCGGCGCGCGGTCAACCTTCGCGTCATAGAGGCCGGTGAGGAGGTTCGTCGCGCCGGGGCCAGCAATCGCGAAGCAGGCCGCGGGCTTGCCCGTTAGCTTCCCGTAGGCAGAGGCCGCGAACGCCGCCGCGCCCTCATGGCGGATGCCAATGAAGCGCAACCTGCCGGCCTCTTCCTGGCGGCGGAGCGCGTCGGCGAGGCCGAGATTGGAGTGACCCACCATGCCGAAAGCGGTGTCGAGCCCCCACGCGACGAGTGTCTCGGCTATCACGTCAGTGGCCGTGCGTTCGTGCGGGGCCTCCTCCTCGACGCCGACATAGACCCCGTCGCTGCGCTCCTCGATAGGGAAGGTCGTAACCCCGTCGTCATAGCCGGGAGACTTACCCGTGCAGGGGTGGTAGTCCCAGCCGTGCCAAGGGCAGCGCAGAAGACCTTTCTCGATCGAGCCCTCCCCCAGCGGTCCACCCTGGTGGGGACAGCGGTTGTCGAGCGCGCCGTAGCGCCCCTCGAAGCGCGTCAGCGTGATCTGGGTGTGCCCGGCGCTGACGGACTGCACACGCCCCTCTTCGAGCTCGCCCAGCTCGAGGACCTTATGCCAAACCATTCTCGTAGCCATGTCTCAGCCCTCCTTCGACAGTCCCTGCACAGCTGCGACTCCACCGTACGCGACCCCTGTGAGCTGTGCCATGTCGCGCTTCCAGGTCACAAGATCCTCGTGTGCCAGATCCGACAGATGGGAACGCCCACAGGCACGTGCGAGCACTTTCATGAGCTCGACCGAGGCCGAGAGGAAGTTCGCGAGCTGCCGCGCACTCTGCTGAACATCGAGCCGCTCGCGCAGGTGCTCCTTCTGCGTCGCGATACCGATCGGACAATTGTTGGTGTTGCACGCCCGCATGCCCAGACAGCCGATCGCCTGCAGCGCGGAGTTCGCGAGCGCGACAGCGTCGGCGCCGAGCGCCAGGGCCTTCACGAAGTCGTCAGGAGTGCGCAGGCCACCAGTGATGACCAGCGTCACATCGGACACACCGCTCGCGTCAAGATGCCGACGAGCGCGCGCCAGCGCGGGAATCGTCGGCACAGAGATATTGTCGCGGAACAGGAGCGGTGCCGCGCCAGTGCCCCCGCCGCGGCCATCGAGGATAACGTAGTCCACACCAACCTCGAGCGCGGCGTCGAGGTCTTTCTCCACATGCTGTGCAGATAGCTTAAAGCCGATCGGGATACCTCCCGTCTGCTCACGCACCATGTCCGCAAAGTCTCGGAAATCTTGCACACTTGTGAACTCCGGGAAGCGCGCGGGGGAGATCGCGGGCGTGCCGGGCGAGAGGCCACGCACTTCTGCGATCTTGCCCTTCACCTTCTCGCCGGGCAGATGGCCGCCGGTACCAGTCTTCGCCCCCTGGCCGCCCTTGAAATGGAACGCCTGCACCTGACCGCGAATACGGTCTAAATCGAAACCAAAACGTGCCGACGCGAGCTCGTAGAAATAGCGGCTATTCGCTTCACGCTCCTCAGACAACATACCCCCCTCGCCAGAGCAGATCCCGGTACCCGCGAGCTCGGCCCCCATGGCGAGCGCCACCTTGGCCTCCTCCGACAGCGCGCCAAAGCTCATGTCGGACACGAAGAGGGGAATCGCGAGCGTCAAGGGGCGCTTCGCGCGCGGCCCGATCACGACCTCGGTTCCCACCGACTCGTCGTCTAGGAGGGGCAGACGATGCAGCTGTGCCGTCACGACCTGCAGGTCGGACCAGCGCGGGAGCTGATCGTGGGTCACTCCCATGGCCTCCACGGGTCCGTGGTGCCCGACCCCCTCGATCCCCTTCCGTGCAAGCTTCTGGATGAAGCCCGTATGCGGCTCCTCCGCCCCCCCGTGCGGATCGGCGTAAAGACCCAAATAGGCCTCGCGGTCGAAGGGCTGCGGATGCACCTGCGCCCAGCCCGCGATCTCGTCCGCATCGACCCGGACCTCACCCTCTTCAACGAACACGGTGAACTTCTTGAGGGCCTCGGCATTGTTGTACTCCGAGACACCGGTATCCACGCGGTAATCCCAATGGTGCACCCCGCAAATCAAGTTATCGCCATCGACGTGGCCGTCGGCCATCAGGGCCCCACGATGCAGGCAGCGACCGTAGAGGACCGAAACATTGCTGTCGTAGCGGACCACGACGAGATCGACATTCTCAACTAGAGCGTAGGCGGGCTGACGATCCTCGAGATCGTCCCAGCGAGCGACGGGGACCTTGCGCATGGGAGGTGCGGGAGCTGAGGGGTTGGATGGACCAGACGGCGGCTCTACGAAGCCAGGACTGGGCGCGTTGTGGGGAGAGTAACCAGAATGAGCAGTGCGAACCGCCATCGGATACGCTCTGCAACGCGACGAGATCACGCTTCGCCCTGCGCAGTGAAAGGTCACCCATGTCCGATGTCGCTGCCCAGATGCTTTCCACCACCGTTGTGGTCTACGCCGCGACAAGAATTGTCTTCGCCCTCGCCTTCGTCACCTGCGGAGCCAGGCGCCTAAGCCCCGACGCCCTGCACGGGACCTGGGGATTCCGGGTGCTGTTCCTCCCCGACTCCGCTGCGCTGTGGCCCTGGCTCGCGGAGAGATAGGTGCGCGAGGAACAACGGGTGTTCCGGCCTTTCCGTGTGCACCACCCTCGGGTGACGGGCATCCTGACCCTGCTGATACCCGCCGCTTTCGCTGCAGCGCTCGCCACAAGACCGCCGTTGCCCGTCCCAAACGCTGACTTCGCCATGTCTTTTCAACGTCCCGTCCTCTGGGTGCACGACGAAGCCCTTGGCCCCCGCAACCCAGCCCTGCTCGCTTGGCCCCAAGCTCCCGCCCTCTTTGTTTTCGACAGTGCCTGGATCCACGACGCCCGCATCAGCCGCAAACGCCTCGGTTTCCTCTATGAAAGTGCCTTAGCCCTGCCCGTCAGCCTGCGCAAAGGCGATGTCGCCGTCGAGGTCGTGGCCTTCGCCAAACGCCATCACGCCGATGGCATTGTGAGCAGCACCCCCGTCGATCCCCGTCTGACCCGCATCGCTGATGCCATCGACGACCAGCTCCCCCTCGAGTTGCTCGACCCTGAACCCTTCGTGTCACTCTCACGCCCACCTCGACTGGGGCGCTTCAGCCGCTACTGGCGTGAGGCCGAATCCGTGGTTTGGGAGGGATTTGCCAGCAGCGCCTCCTGACGGGCCTGCTCCTGCTCAGGATCGGTGAGCAAATGCCGCTCCTCCAGCGCTGGTAGCTGCACGGGCTTGACCTGCGACGCCTCGTTTGGCGGATCCACCCACTGCCAACGCGCCTTGGGGGCTCTGGCTGCACACAATGCCTTCAGCTCTTGCTGCAGGGCGCGACGCACTTGAGGGCGGCTTACTGCAGCAAAGAACTCAGCCCGTGTCGCCACCCCCGCCGAGAAGGGGGTGGTGCCATTGCCATTGAACAAACGGGCAGGATCCGGCAACCATCGGGGCTGACACCGCTGCGGATTGCTGGTGTCGGTCTCGAGATAAATGTGCAGGCCATAGCCATCGGGCTGGTTCACCACCGCCAGGCCGTCGTGCGGTTGCTGTCGCTCCAGCGCAAACACCTTCCAGCTGGGCTGCGACCGCTGGATCCCATGGCAACCGCTCAAGCCCAACACCAGTGCCGCTCCAATCCCTAGGCGTGTTTTGCAGACCCGCAAAGGCACAGCACAAATCAGCAACATCAATGGGCATGCTGTGGCCATGACGCGGCTGATTCATGGTTTTGACACCCTCCACCATGCTTCCGCTGGCCAGCCCCTTGCCCAACTTCGCCCTACCCGTGGCAGGCACCGGGACCAACAGCACCATCCAGAGTGAACAATTGCCGGCTCGGCCCGTGCTGCTGATGCTGCTCTGCAGCCACTGCCCATTCGTGAAGCACATCGAAGCAGAACTGAGCCGCATCGACAGCGACTACAGCAGTCAGATCACCCTGCTGGGGGTGGCCAGCAACAGCTGGCTCACCCATCCGCAGGATGGGCCCGAGGCATTGACGGCCCAGGCACAACGCAATGGGTGGCGCTTCCCCTATCTGCTCGACCAGGACCAAACGCTGGCCAAGGCCCTGCGTGCTGCCTGCACACCCGAGTTCTATTTGTTTGCCCCGGAGGACAATGGGACACAAACGCTGCGCTATCGCGGCCAGCTGGATGACAGCCGACCGGGACAGGCCAGACCCGTTGATGGCCACGACCTGCGGGCAGCCCTTGAAGCGCTGCTGCATAACAAGGCGCCAGACCTGAAGCAAAAGCCTTCAATCGGCTGCAACATCAAATGGCACCCCGGCCAGGAACCGCAGTGGTTCGGAGAGACGGCTTAAGGTTTGCTCTATGCAGGTGCCTCCCTTCAGTCTCAGTCAGCAGCTCACCGAGCTGGGGCCGGCCCTCGATGCCGCCGTGCTGCGGGTGCTGCACAGCGGTCAATACATCGGCGGCAGCGACATTCAAACGTTTGAAACCGCCTTTGCAGCTAGCGTCGGCTCCCCCTATGCGGTGGGTTGCAACAGTGGCACCGATGCGTTGATCCTGGCCCTGCGCGCCCTCGGCATCGGAGCTGGTGATGACGTGATCACCGCCTCCTTCAGCTTTTTTGCCACCGCCGAAGCGATTAGTGCCGTTGGCGCCACGCCGGTGTTTGTTGACGTCGATCCCGTCACCTACCTGATCGATCTCAACTTGATTGAGGCAGCCATCACGCCGGCCACCAAAGCCGTGGTCCCGGTGCATTTGTTTGGGCGGCCTGTGGATATGGAAGCGCTGATGGCGATCGCCCAACGCCATGGGCTCAAAGTGGTGGAAGACTGCGCCCAGGCCACAGGTGCGAGCTGGAACGGCCGACCTGTCGGCAGCTGGGGTGATGTGGGCTGCTTCAGTTTCTTTCCCACCAAAAACCTGGGGGGCGCTGGAGATGGAGGCGCCGTCAGTTGCCACGATCCAGGGTTAGCGCAAGCGATGCAAGAACTCGCCGTGCATGGCATGCCTCGACGCTACCTGCACACCGAGCTGGGCTACAACAGCCGCCTTGATGCACTCCAGGCTGCGGTTCTGAACGTCAAACTTCCCCATCTCACCCGCTGGGTGGAGCAACGCAGAGCCATTGCTAACCGCTATCTCAATGCACTCAAAGATCTTCCCGGCATTGAGCTCCCAGAGCCTGCTGCAACCGCAGCCATTGGTCATGGATGGAATCAATTTGTGATTCGCATGACGCTATGCCCAGAGCATCGGCGCCATTGCTCAGGGTCGTGCACAGACACCCCAAATGACGCTGGCTTGCCCAGCAGCCGTTGCCGCGATTGGTTGAAACAACGCTTGCAAGACCAGGGCGTGAACACAATCATTTACTACCCGATTCCCATTCATCGCCAACCTGCCTATGACCATCTGGGCATAGGCCCGGGCAGCTTGCCTATCACCGAGCAACTCTGCAGCGAAGTCCTCAGTCTGCCGATCTTCCCAGAGCTCAGCGAACCACAACAGGATCGGGTGATTGAGGTGCTTCACCAACTGCTCCCAACCAAGTCGCAGACGCAAATGGTGGCGTAAAAGCCGAAAGATTTAAGAACGAATCGTGGCGTAAAGCGCCTTAAATCGCGCCTGCTGGGTTTTGTGATCCACCAATAGTTCGGGATAACCACGCCGCTCAAGCGCTGCAATCTCGCCACTGAGCAGATCTTTGGTGTTCACGTGGCGTAACTCCGGCACCCAACGCCGGATGTAGTCGCCTGCGGCATCAAATTTGGAAGCCTGGGTAGCAGGATTAAAAATACGCAAAGGTTTGGGATCCATGCCACTGCTGGCACTCCACTGCCAGCCGCCATTGTTGGCAGCTAAATCACCATCCACCTCCAGCTCCATAAAAGCGCGCTCACCCCAGCGCCAATCACAAATCAGGTCTTTCACCAAATAGGACGCCACGATCATGCGGCACCGGTTGTGCATCCAACCGGTCGCGTTCAATTGACGCATCGCGGCATCAATGATGGGCATCCCGGTCTGACCGTCTTTCCAGAAATCAAACCAGTCTTCGTTGTTGTCCCAGGGGAACCGGCGCCACTGTTCGCGATAGGGGCCGTCTGCCAGTTCAGGGAAATGAAACAGCGCCTGCTGGTAAAACTCACGCCAACCCAGCTCCTGCTCCCACACCGTGATCGCCTGGCGCTGCTCATCACTGCGGGCAACAGCATGCATCTCCTGGGCTGCACACCAGGCCTGACGGGGACTGACCGTGCCCACACTCAACGCGGCACTGAGATAGGACGTACCCGGTAACCCAGGGAAGTTGCGGTCGGGCTCATAGGCCAGCAGCGGCCCATCCACAAACGCAGCCAACTGCTCGGCTGCCGCAGCCTCACCCGGCCGGCAAGGGCAATGGTCCACACCACGAAAGCCATGCTCGGCTTGCAACCGCTCCAATTCGCGCTGTCCTTCAGAGCACAGACGACCGAAGGCGCCATCACCGCTGCTGAGCTGGTCCAACGTGGCTACCGCAAGATCCTGCAACCCATGGGGTGCGGCAACCGTGCGCGGTTGGCTGCGTTCCACCTGGGCACGCCACTGACGCAAAAACGGTCCATACACCCGATAGGGATCTCCACCGCCGGTCTTCAACCGTTCTGGGGCCACCAGCAGTTGATCCCAGTCCACCAACACTTGGCGACCATCGGCCTGGAGGGCCTTGGCCACCTGGCGATCACGGGCGCGGGCATAGGGCTCCACATCGCGACTCCACACCAGGGTCGGCACCTCCAACAACGCAGCCAACTGCGGCAGCACCACCACCGGATCCCCCGCCAGCACCAAAAGGCGACTGCCAGCCTCCCGCCAACGCCTCTGCAACTCGCGCAGTGTTTCCACCAAGAACCAGAGGCGCGCAGGCGCCATTGGCGGCAGATGCGCCGGCGGAGTGATGATCGCCGGATCCAACACATACACACCGGTGACGGCAGGCCCCAAGGCAACAGCAGCCTGCAGGCCGCTGTTATCGCCCAAACGCAAATCACGGCGATGCCAAAACAGGGTGCGGGCAGAAGCCATCGATGACACAAACAGCAAATAATTGGGAAATCAGCTTGGCGATCCGTCGAAGCCAAGGCGCTAGAGGCCAAGCAACTGCTTGGCTCGGAACCAAGCGGTGACGCTTTTGCCATCCAGCCATTCCTCACCGGATGCCAGCCGCGCATCCAACTCGGCAGGATGCATCTGAATCACCTCAAGGTCTTCATCGTCGTCACCCGCTGGTGGGTTCTCCAGGGGACTGAGCTCCCGGGCCAGAAAGCAATGGATCACCTCATCGGAATACCCAGGGCAGGGCAGCATCGGACCCAGCACATCCCACCGAGCAGCGCGATAGCCCGCCTCTTCGCCGAGCTCTCGTTGCATCGATGCCAGCGGGTCCTCACCGTCTTCCAAGGTGCCTGCAGGAAACTCCAGCAACCGGGCCTGCACCGCAAAGCGGTATTGGCGCAGCAGCACCACCTGCCCGTCGTCGGTGATCGGCACCGCCAAGGAAGCTCCGGGATGGCGAATCACGCCAAAGGTTCCCTCGACCCCCAGCGGCAAGCGAATCCGGTTGCGTTCAAAGCGAATCTTGCGCGCATCCAAGCTCTCGAGCCGTTCCAACAGCTCAGACGGCTCGGGGGGCGGTAGGGGAGCCATGGCGGGCAGGACAGCAATCGCGCCCAGCATGGCGGTTCAAGGGGCCATTGAGAGGGCAGGATCGTGACGCCAAGGTCCGGCTGATTGAACGCCAAACCACCACGCCTGCTGCCCCGTCAGAAGCAAGTGCAACTGCTGAAGGCCTTGGCCGTGGAAGCGGGCTGGCGTCATCTGGCCCTACTCAGCCTGCTCAGTGCACTCAGCAGCCTGCTCGACATTGCTGGCCTCGGCCTAGCGGTGACGCTGCTGCTGGGCTCAGGACCACCGCCGGAGGCATGGCTGCCTCCGGCTCCGCAGTGGTCCCTATCCACCAGCTTGGGGGTCTTGGTGGGCTTGATCCTGCTGCGAGGCCTGCTCCAGGCGCGGATCGACATCAACCGCGAGCGACTGCGCTCGGGGTTGACCGATCGACTACGTCAGCAACTGCTGCAGAAGGTGTTCGCTGCCTCCTCGATGCAGTTGGAGCGCATTGGACGGGGTGACCTATTGGCGCTCTTGATGGTCGATACTAATCGCACCGCCTTGGGCCTGGATCAGGCGGTGCGCATGGGGCAGGCCTGCCTGGCCCTGACGATTTACCTCACCAGCGTGCTGCTGGTGGGCCGTGCCGCGGCCTGGCCGCTGCTGCTAGCGCTGGTGGCCACAGCCATCGCCGCCCTGTTGCAACGCTCAGGCAGCTGGAGCCTTGGCCGCATCCAGAGTCGGCTCAATGCCGCGCTGCAGCGCACCGTGGGGGATGGACTGCACGGCCTCAAGGCGGTGCGTGCCGCCGCTGCAGAACCTTGGTTGTTAGCGCGTTTTGCCAAGGAGACCGCGGAAGGGCGCTGGCTTCTGCGGGAACGGGTACGCCGCCGTGCTGGCTTCAACGCCTGGCGCGACACGCTGGTGGTCGCCATCGCTGGCCTCTGGATGCTGTTGCAAGGCGATGGGCTCGACGCTGACGTGCTCACCACCACGTTGATCTTGGCCTACCGCGCCGGCACATCCCTCAGTGCTGTGGTGCAAGCCCGGCGTCTCTGCCTGGGCAACCTGCCTGGCTATGAAGCGCTGCGGCGTCGGCGTGACCAATTGCAACCGACTGCATCCCAACCCGATGGGCTGTCGCTATCGGACCACAACATTCAAGCCGTGGCCCGCTCTCCATGGAGCGTCTTCCAATGGCAAACGACCCGAGGCGACGCCATCACACCAGGCTGCACTGTGGAACTCCAGGCAGGGCGCTTGATCGCGATCACCGGACCTTCAGGTTGCGGGAAAACCACTTGCCTGGATCAGGTCTGCGGCCTGTTGGATGAAACCAACAGTCGATGGACGATCGTTCAAGGGAACGAGCGCTGGGAACTGGCTGGCCTGGCGGGAGCCCAACAACTGCACCACTTGGTGGCCTACGCGCCCCAAAACGCAGTGCTGTTTGAAGCCAGCCTCCACGACAATCTGTTGCTCGGTGGTCAAAGCAACGACCACAGCCTTGGCCTGTGGCTGGAGAGGCTCGGCCTAAGGCACCTACTGCACCGTGATGGCGGCCTGGATGCCCCCATGAGCCTGGCCCAAGATCCGTTTTCTGGTGGCGAGATCCACCGCCTCGGGCTGCTCCGGGCCTGGTTGCGCAACAAACCCGTGGACGTGCTTGATGAACCCACCGCCTTTCTTGATGCGGCCGCGGCCGCCCAGGTGAGAACCGTGATCTGTGAACGGGCCCAGGAGCGTCTGGTTTTGGTGAGCAGCCATGACCCTGTTTTGCTGGAGCAGGCTGATCAGGTGATCACCCTTCCAGCCCGAGCCACCCAGCCCAAGGCCTAAAGCGACCAATCCACGGACCCCTGGAGTGCCGCCAGTAACGGCTCCAACACAAAGGTGCGCAGGTGAAGCCTGGGGTGGGGAAGCACGAGACGGGGATGGTCGATGCGCAGCACATCCCAAAACAGCAAATCCAGATCCAGGGGCCGCGGCCCCCAACGCTGCTCCAAGGCGCGATCCCGTCCGAACTCGGCCTCCAGCTGTTGCAAGGCATCGAGCAACACCAAAGCGGACTCCAGCTGCGGCTGTTGACGCAGACCATCCACCACAACGACCGCATTCCAATAGCGGGGTTGATCGCCAGGACCTCCCACTGGCGATGTCTGAACAAGAGGCGACCAGCGGCAACCAGTGGCGTGACCAGCCCAATCGACGACTAACTGCTCCAAGCGCGGACGCACCGTCAGCAACGTTTGATGGGGATCACCAGCCGGACCGGGCCAATTGGCACCCAGGGCCACCGCCAGACAACGGGGTTGATCAGCGAGACTGGCACTCACGCAGAGGACCTGGAAACGTTCATGGTGTCAGGAGGGGTGGCAGCAGCGAATGGCGTCGCAACGAGAGCGGCCAGGGATCAGGCCAACCGCGCCTTTCCCCTCGCAGCGATCACCGGTCACGGCACCCTGAAGCTGGCTCTCCTGCTGGCGGCAGTGGATCCTGGCCTCGGTGGGGTGATCATCGCCGGCGGACGGGGGACTGGGAAATCGGTGTTGGCCAGGGGGTTGCATGCCCTCCTGCCACCGATCGATGTGCTGGATCTTGAGGGCACCGCCGGACGCAATCTCGATCCCCAACGCCCTGAGGAGTGGGACGAGGTCGCTCGACAACGGCTCAGCGAAATCGGTTGCAGCCCCGATGGCACACCCACCGACACCGCACGTCCCACCAAGGTGCTGCCCGCACCTTTTGTGCAAGTTCCGCTGGGCATCACCGAAGACCGGCTGGTCGGTGCCGTGGATGTGGCGGCATCGTTATCCAGCGGCACCCCGGTGTTTCAACCAGGACTGCTCGCAGAAGCTCACCGTGGGGTGCTCTACGTCGACGAACTCAATTTGCTCGACGACGGCATCGTCAACCTGATGCTGGCGGCCGTCGGCGGCGGCGAAAACCAGGTGGAGCGAGAGGGGCTCAGCCTCAGCCACCCTTGCCGGCCCCTGCTGATCGCCACCTACAACCCAGAAGAGGGAGCGGTGCGTGACCATCTCCTCGACCGCTTTGCCATCGCCCTATCGGCCGATCAATTGGTCAGCATCGAGCAACGGGTGGAAATCACCGAAGCGGTGCTGTCCCATGGTCAGTGCAGTCGCAGTTTTGCCGACAAATGGGCTGAAGAAACTGAAACCCTCGCCACCCAGCTGTTGCTGGCGCGTCAATGGCTACCTGATGTGCAGATCAGCGGCACCCAAGTGGAGTACCTCGTCACTGAGGCCATCCGCGGCGGCGTTGAAGGGCACCGCTCCGAGCTCTACGCCGTGCGAGTGGCCAAGGCCCATGCCGCCCTCAGCGGCCGCGACCGCGTTGAAGCCGATGACCTCCAGGTTGCCGTGCGGCTGGTGATTGCTCCCCGAGCGTTGCAACTGCCTCCTCAAGACGAACCGATGGAGCCGCCGCCGCCGCAAGACCAAACACCACCACCGCCGCCGCAATCCGGAGACCAGGAGCCTGACGACCAGCCACCGCCGCCCGAAGGCTCGGGCGACGAGGACAACGATCAGCCGGAAGACAACAACGACAACGACGAGCAAGACAACAGCGACGACGAGACGGATCAAGAGGAGGCGCCTCCATCGGTGCCGGAGGAGTTCATGCTCGATCCAGAAGCGGTTGCGATTGATCCTGAACTGCTGCTGTTTTCCTCGGCCAAAGCCAAAAGCGGCAACAGCGGCAGCCGTTCAGTGGTGCTGAGCGACAACCGCGGTCGCTACGTCAAACCGATGCTGCCCCGCGGACCTGTCCGCCGCATTGCCGTGGATGCCACCCTGCGCGCTGCAGCGCCATATCAGAAGGCACGCCGAGCCCGTCGACCCGACCGTGCGGTGATCGTGGAGGAATCCGATCTGCGGGCCAAGCTGTTGCAACGTCAATCCGGCGCCCTGGTGATTTTTCTGGTGGATGCAAGCGGCTCGATGGCCCTCAACCGGATGCAAAGCGCCAAAGGGGCAGTGATCCGCCTCCTAACCGAAGCCTATGAAAACCGCGATGAAGTGGCCTTGATCCCCTTCCGTGGCGACCATGCCGAAGTGCTGTTGCCCCCAACCCGTTCGATTACAGCCGCCCGGCGACGCTTGGAATCGATGCCCTGCGGTGGTGGTTCACCATTGGCCCATGGCCTCACCCAGGCAGCTCGGGTGGGAGCCAATGCCCTAGCCACAGGCGATCTGGGGCAAGTCGTGGTGGTGGCGATCACCGACGGCCGTGGCAATGTGCCCCTGAGCACCTCCCTGGGTCAGCCCGCACTGGACGGCGACGAGAAACCCGACCTCAAACAAGAAGTGCTGGATGTCGCCGCGCGATACCGCATGCTGGGGATCAAGTTGCTGGTGATTGACACCGAGCGCAAGTTCATCGGCAGCGGCATGGGCAAAGACCTCGCCGAATCCGCTGGGGGCAAGTATGTGCAGCTCCCGAAGGCGAGCGACCAAGCGATCGCCGCAATCGCCATGGAAGCGATCAACACGGTGACCTAGGGCCCGAGGCACGGGATCAAGGGGGCCCCGAGGCACGGGATCAGGGTTGACTGGTCTGGGCTGGATAGAGCTCCTCAAAAAAGGCTCCCAGACCAATCCCCACGTCCCGAACCGCCTTCATGAATTGGGGGTCATTGGTGAGTGTTTGGATGTCGCCACCAACCGCATCAAAGCGCTGCGTCAGTGAACGCGCATTGGCCAGAGTCTGCTGAAGTTCCGCCACGGTCTTGGGATTATCGAGGGCTGCGAAGAGGTTGTTGAGATGCGTGGCTGCTTGCGCCGCTTCGGCCGTTGCGGTCTTGAGGCTGTCGATGGCTGGGGCCACCCGATCCAAGGCCACCCCCAAGGTCTGGAGCACACTCTCAGCTTCTCTGGCCACCGCCTCAAACTGCTGCGAGGCCTCGACCAGGCTGGACACAAGCTGCTGGTTTTCCACATCGGTGAGGAGGCGCTGCATGGTGGCCGTCACCGTGTCGAGAGTGGGGGCTTCCTGACCACGGATGGTGGCGTTGGCACAAAGCAGGGCTGAGGGTTGGCAGCTGGAGGTTTTCGGTCCGGGGGTTTCCGCGGTGATCGACGCTGCCTTCCCGTGACTAATCAAGTTGACCTGAGCATCTCCCCCGAGCAGCGAGCCCGAGCTGACCGATGCGGTCACCGGCATCGGTAGCAGCAGATCAGCATCATCCAACTCAAGGACTGCCTTCACCGCAGCCGGTGTCACCGTGACCCGCTTGACCACACCCACCACGATGCCGCGATAGGTCACAGGCGAACGTTCCGCCAAACCCGCAGCATCCGCAAAGTTCGCTGTCACCGTCCAGGTTTCAGCGCCCAGTCGCACACCGCGCAGCCACAACATCGTGCCCGTGAAGCCCACCAAGGCTCCCACGATGGAAAAACCGACAATTGCTTCCCGAACACTGCGACGCATAACACTTAGTGATCGTTGGGTTGCATCGGTCCGTGCAGGTTACCGGTCCTGAACTGCTGCACATACGGATTGTCCGTGCAGCGGTAATCCTCCATCGAGCCATCCCACTGCAGCTGCCCGCCATAGAGCAACACCACGCGCTCGGCCGTGCGTTCGATCGTGCTGTGCACATGGCTCACCACCACAGAACACCCCTTCGCGACCGCCGTGGTCTTCACGATCAAATCCTCAATCCGCGTGCAGGCCACGGGATCGAGCCCCGCTGTGGGTTCGTCGTAAAGCATCAGCGGCATGGCCGATGCCGCACGGTCAGGGTCGTCAATCAGGGCGCGGGCAAAACTGACCCGCTTCTGCATCCCACCACTGAGCTGGCCGGGATACTTCTGGGCCACATCGTGGAGGCCAACGGCCTCAAGGCAAGCCATCACCTGCTCTCGAATCTGACGGGGCTTCAAACGTCCAAGGCGCGTCAAGAGAAAACCGACGTTTTCTTCCACGGTTAATGACGCGAGCAGGGCGGGGTTTTGGAACACCAGGCGCACATCTTGCGGGTAACGCTGGTCGAGCCGCAGGTACTGCTGAGGTTCACCAAACAAAGACAACGTCCCGGCGGTGGGCATTTGCAGACCTGCCAACAAGCGCAACACCGTCGACTTGCCCGCCCCAGAAGGTCCCACCACCGCCAACCGCTGACCGGGCGCCATGGTCAAGTTGACGCGGTCAAGCACCGGACGCGGGCCCCACTGCATGGTGAGATCACGCATCTCCACCACAGGGGTCTGGACAGCAGTGGAAGGCGCCGTATGGCTCTGCACGCGATCACCAAGCTGGGCTTGAGCTCCATCCTGCATGGTTGGACAGGGGAAGTGATGGATCTGAGCAACTTCCGTACAGTTGCCATGGCCCTGCTGACCCTGCCCAGCCGTTGAGCTCGTCCACCCCTCCGTCCCAGACCAGGGAGCGACGCAGAAGACGTCGCGACCACCTGCGCGCGCTGCATGCAGAGCGACAAAGGGATCTGATGAATCGCTCGCGCCGGGCAGTGCGCTGGCTCCAACCCGGACTGGTGGTGAAACGCTGGCTGCTCACCTCCGGCATCGGCCTCGTGCTCGCCCTGCTGGGCGCTGCGGTGTGGGCCGATCTTCAACCGATCTACTGGACCCTTTGGGTGATCCAGGAAGCGTTGAGCTGGATCACGCGCGTGCTGCCCCATGGCATCACCGGTCCGCTTTTGGTGCTGGTGGGCATCGGCTTACTGCTTTGGGGCCAAGGCCAAAGCTTTGGGTCGATCCAACAAGCCCTGGCTCCAGAAAAAGACACCGTGCTGGTGGACGCCCTACGGGCCAAAAGCCGCCTCAACCGTGGTCCGAATATTGTGGCCATCGGCGGGGGAACCGGCCTCTCGACGTTGCTCAGCGGCCTCAAGCGCTACAGCTCGCACATCACCGCGATCGTCACCGTGGCCGATGACGGGGGCAGCAGTGGGGTTCTGCGCCGCGAATTGGGGGTCTTACCACCGGGCGACATCCGCAACTGCCTGGCCGCCCTCTCCACCGAAGAACCCCTGCTCACCCGGCTGTTCCAATACCGCTTCTCCGCTGGTGGTGGGCTCGAAGGCCACAGCTTCGGCAACCTGTTCCTCTCGGCCCTCACCGCCATCACAGGCAATCTCGAAACAGCGATTACCGCCTCCAGTCGTGTGCTAGCTGTCCAGGGCCAGGTGGTGCCGGCCACCAATGTGGATGTGCGGCTGTGGGCAGAACTAGAAGACGGCCAGCGCATTGAAGGCGAATCGGCCATCGGCCGTGCCCCGAGTCCCATCGTGCGGCTCGGCTGCCTTCCCGAACAACCACCTGCCTTGCCGCGGGCCCTAGAAGCGATTGCCCAAGCCGATCTGATCCTGTTGGGCCCTGGGAGCCTCTACACCTCCCTGCTACCCAATCTGTTGGTGCCGGAACTGGTCACAGCCATCCAGCGCAGCCGTGCGCCACGCCTTTATATCTGCAACCTGATGACCCAACCGGGCGAGACCGACGGTCTTGATGTCAGTGGTCATCTGCGGGCCATTGAAGCCCAACTCGCCAGCCTTGGCGTGAGCAAGCGATTGTTCACGGCGGTGCTAGCCCAAAAAAAACTTCCCGATTCACCGCTGATTGACCGCTACCGGGCCCATGGGGCCGAACCGGTGCTCTGCAATCGCCGCGCCCTCAATCAGGAGGGCTACGACGTGATGGAAGCCCCGCTGCAAGGCAGCCGACCGACGGCAACCCTCAGGCATGACCCTCGCAGTTTGGCGCTGGGTGTGATGCGCTTTTACCGCAAACACAAAGCAGACAAGCCGTTGCTCAGCAGTTGAGACATGCATCAAGATGGCCAACAACAGCCTGAGACCGACCCATCATCGGCAGGGCAAATCTCTTAGGCCCTCAACCCAGAGCCTACCTCAATAGGCATCCTGCATTTCGTAGAAATCAGGTTGCACATAATCCTTGCGCAGAGGCCAACCTTTCCAGTCTTCTGGCATCAACAAGCGTTTGGGATGGGGATGGCCATCAAAGCGAATCCCAAACATGTCGAAGGTTTCACGCTCCTGCCAATCGGCACCACGGAACAGGCCGTAGATGCTGGGAAGGGACGGCTCACCCTCCCGTGAGAGGAAGACCTTCACACGCACTTCGCGAACGGCATCGGCATGGCCGTCCGTCACTTCAGCCATCGCGATGAGGTGATAAAAACAAACCAACCGGGCGCCAGGACCTTCGTCGTAGCCGCCTTGGCACTGGAGATAGTCGAAGCCATGGCCTTTCAGGGCCGCAGCAATGATTGGCAGAAAGGCTGGATCAACACCAATCGTTTCCACACCGAGATGGTCGGCTGGAAGCTGCTCATGGTCAAACCCCTGTTGCTGTAGCCAATGGCTTACAGGACCACGATCAGGGGCCGCAGGCAGCTGAGAATCGTCAGAACCCTTGGGAGTGGCGAGGTTTGGGGTCTCACTCATGGCGGTGCAACTCAGGAAGCGGAAGACTCAGACGACGCTGCCTCTGCAGCGATGGTGGAGGGATCAGACAAGGACGGCATCGCTAGGCCAGCCCCTGGCTTGAGGGCTGCAATCTGCGTCTCGGCCTGCAGATAAGCACCGGTGACGATCGGTTCAACCGGCGTCATGGCGTGTTTGACCGTGCAATAGCGATGCGTTTGCTGCAGCTGACGACGATCGCTCACCGACTCATTCGCCACCTTCTTGCGCAGCTTGATCACCGCATCAAAAATGGCCTCAGGACGGGGAGGGCAGCCAGGCAGGTAGAGATCGACGGGAATGAGCTTGTCAACGCCCCGAACGGCCGTGGTGGAGTCGGCACTGAACATGCCACCTGTAATCGTGCAGGCCCCCATGGCGATCACATATTTGGGTTCGGGCATCTGCTCATAGAGGCGCACGAGGGCCGGAGCCATTTTCATCGTCACCGTGCCAGCCACAATCAAGAGGTCGGCCTGACGCGGTGAACTGCGGGGGACCAGACCAAAGCGGTCGAAATCGAAGCGGGATCCAATCAGAGCAGCAAATTCGATAAAGCAGCAGGCCGTGCCATACAGCAAGGGCCACAGGCTGCTCAAACGCGCCCAATTGTGCAGGTCATCAAGGCTGGTGAGAATCACGTTCTCACTTAAGTCCGTTGTGACGGCAGGTGCGCCTTCAGCAGCGCCTGCCACAGGGCCACAACTGGCACTGCGCAAATCGCGAACGGCGGAAATCGACGGGGAAAGTGTTGGTTCAGACATCAGCTCAACTCCACTCGAGGGCGCCCTTGCGCCAGGCGTAGGCCAGAGCCACCACGAGGATGGCGATAAAAATCAAGGCTTCAATGAAAGCCAAGAGACCAAGGCGGTGGAATGCCACAGCCCAGGGGTACAAAAACACGGTCTCAACATCGAAGATGACGAAGACCAGCGCAAACATGTAATAGCGAATATTGAACTGAATCCATGCACCCCCGATGGGCTCCATGCCCGACTCGTAGGTGATTTCCCGCTCACCCTGCTGACTGCGGGGGGCGAGCAGCTTGTTTGTGATCAACGCCAGTGCTGGAACTGCTGCTGCAATCAGCAAAAAGCCCAAGAAGGCGTCGTAACCCGGCAGCGCGAACATGAACAAGCCCGACCTGCGGGGCAGTCTGGCATTCACCACCACCTTCTGACGCCCCCGATAGAGTTGCTCCACCTAATTTCTTTAGTGGTGACCGACGAGATCGTTGGATCGGAGCAAGCCGGTCTTCCACCCAACCCCCAAGAGATCCAACCCTCCGCCGCTGACGCTGCAACGGAGGATGCACCAGCCAGTGATCCCCGCACCCATCGCTTTGAGTGCCGCAGCTGCGGTTACGTCTATGACCCCGCCGAAGGGGTGAAAAAGCTTGCGATCCCCTCAGGCACGGCGTTTGAGGAGCTGGATGCGGTCAGCTTCCGATGCCCGGTGTGCCGCAGCCGTGTTGGCGCATTCCGCGACATCGGACCGGCCACGAAAGCCAGTGGTTTTGAAGAAAATCTCGACTACGGCCTCGGTGTCAACCGACTGACGCCAGGCCAAAAGAACGTGCTGATCTTCGGCAGCATGGCGTTGGCTTTCGCCTTTTTCCTTTCTCTTTACTCCCTGCGTTGAACCACGCCGCGCGATTCACCGTGCTGCACCGCTCACGCCCACTGATGCTCGATTCCATGAAGCGCTTGCTTAAACCATTCATCCAGCTCCTGCTGGTGGCCTGTCTGGGCCTCAGTCTCGGTGGATGTGTGGCCACCCGCCTGCCGGCTGCAACCACAAGCCCCTGGCAGGCCATCGACCTCGGCACCCAGTCGAGTCCCCTTGATGTGGCGTTTACCGACGCCAATCACGGATTTCTTGTGGGCAGCAACCGCATGATTCTGGAAACCAACGACGGTGGCAGCTCCTGGAGTGAGCGCAACCTCGATTTGCCAGAGGAAGAGAACTTCCGCCTGATCAGCATCGACTTTGATGGCCAAGACGGTTGGATCGCTGGTCAACCTGGCCTGCTGATGCACACCACCGACGGTGGTAACAACTGGACGCGCCTGTTTCTCGACACAAAGCTGCCCGGTGAGCCCTACCTGATCACCGCCATGGGACGAGACAGCGCTGAGTTGGCCACCAATGTGGGCGCTGTCTACCGCACCTCCGACGGTGGCGGTAGCTGGGACGCGAAGGTGACCGATGCAGCCGGAGCGGTGCGTGATCTGCGCCGTAGCGATGACGGTCGCTATGTGAGCGTGAGCAGCCTGGGCAATTTTTATGCCAGCTGGGATCCCGGCCAAGCTGTGTGGCAGGTGCACCAGCGCGTCAGCAGCCAACGCCTGCAGAGCATTGGCTATCAGCCTGATGGTCGCCTCTGGATGCTGGCCCGTGGTGCTCAGATCCGCCTCAATGACGAGGCCAGTGATAACGAAAGCTGGAGCAAACCGATCGTGCCGATCACCAACGGCTACGGCTACCTCGATCTGGCCTGGACTCCGGACGGTGCCCTCTGGGCCGCCGGCGGTAATGGAACTCTGCTGGTGAGCCATGACGGCGGCGACAGCTGGCTGCGGGATCCCGTCGGCAGCGTGCAACCCAGCAACTTCACCCGTTTTGAGCAGGTGGATGGCAAAGGCTTCCTGCTGGGGGAGCGAGGCATCCTGCTGCGCTGGGTGGGCTGATCAGCCCATCCCTCCCACAACGCTCTGTAACCAAGCCTCACTCCGTCCCCGGTGATTCGACTCCGCCCTTTAGGATCGCCGAGCTGATACGCCCGAAGCCATGGCTGCCGGCTCCACCGGGGAACGCCCGTTTTTTGAGATCATTACCAGCATCCGTTACTGGGTGATCCACGCTGTGACCCTGCCTGCGATCTTTCTCGCCGGCTTCCTGTTCGTCTCCACAGGTCTTGCCTACGACGCCTTTGGCACTCCTCGCCCGGATTCTTACTTCCAGGCCGCTGAGAGCAAAGCCCCCGTCGTAAGCCAGCGTTATGAGGGCAAGGATCAACTCGATGTTCGCCTGAAATAAATCATGACCCAGACTCCTTCGACGTCAACTCCGCGCAACTACCCGATTTTCACGGTGCGCTGGTTGGCTCTGCACACCTTGGGCGTGCCCACGGTTTTCTTTATTGGCGCTCTTGCCGCTATGCAATTCATTCGCCGCTGACCCACACAACGGAACTGAAACCATGGAGCGCAACGACAATCCGAACAATTTGCCGGTTGAATTGAACCGCACCAGCCTCTATTTAGGTTTGCTGGTGGTGTTCGTCACTGGAATCCTGTTCTCCAGCTACTTCTTTAACTGAGGAACTGAATTATGAGTGGCAAGAAATCCAATCTTCCCGACGGTCGCATTCCCGATCGTCTGCCCGACGGCCGCCCTGCTGTTGCTTGGCGTTCCCGCTGGACGGAAGGCACCCTGCCCCTGTGGCTCGTTGCCACAGCGGGTGGAATGGCTGTTCTCTTTGTAGTTGGTTTGTTCTTCTACGGTGCTTACACCGGTGTTGGTTCCGCTTGATTCACGGATCGATCCCTTGGCAATCACCCCCCTTGGCCAAACGTCAGGGGGTTTTTTATTGATCAGCAATCGCTTTCGTCTCGAAAGAGCACGCGCTGCCAGCGCTCACACCCCATAAAACGCGCGATACCAATCTGCAAAGCGCTGCACACCCAGTTCAATCGGGGTGGAGGGCTTGAAACCCACCCACGCCTCTAACGCAGCCGTGTTAGCAGCGGTCGCCACCACATCACCGGGCTGCATGGGCTGGAAATCCTTGATGGTCTCACGTCCCAACGCCTGTTCCAACACCTCGATAAACCGCAGCAGCGGCGTGGGCTGACTGTTGCCGATGTTGAACACCCGGTGCGGTGCCGCGGCCGTGGCCGGATCAGGAGCCAGAGGGTCGAAATCGGGATTGGCCATGGCCGGCTGATCGCAGCAGCGCAACACTCCCTCCACAATGTCGTCGATGTAGGTGAAGTCACGCTGCATCTGGCCGTGATTGAACACCCGAATCGGCTTCCCCGCCAGAATGGCTTGGGCAAACAACATCGGTGCCATGTCGGGGCGCCCCCAAGGTCCATAGACCGTGAAAAACCGTAGCCCGGTTGCTGGTAGGCCGTAGAGATGGCTGTAGGTGTGGGCCATCAGTTCATTGGCTTTCTTGCTGGCGGCATAAAGGCTCACCGGGTGATTAACCGGTTGACGCTCATCGAACGGCAAGTTGCGGTTGCCGCCATACACCGAGCTGCTCGAGGCATACACCAGATTCTCAACACCGTGGTGCCGGCAACCTTCCAGGATGTGGCCAAACCCCACCAGATTGCTCTGGATGTAGGCCGCAGGATTCTCTAGCGAATAGCGCACACCGGCCTGGGCCGCCAGATTCACCACCACCTTGGGGCATTCAGCAGCAAATAACGCAAGCAGTGCGTCGCCATCCTCGAGGGCCATCCGCTCGAATCGCCAGGCACCCGCAGGGGCCGTGGCTGCAATGGCATCCAAACGGGCCTGCTTCAGCGACGGGTCGTAGTAGGCGTTGAGGCTGTCGATGCCAATCACCCGGTCGCCGCGCTGCAGCAAGCGTTGGCATAGGGCCGCACCAATGAAACCAGCAGCACCAGTGACCAGGATCGGACGCGACATGGTGGCAGTCATCACAAATCAGTGCACAACAATTCAAGCTGCAATCGGATCGCCACCATCACCCACCCGCCACAGCTTCAGCCCAGCTGCCGCCACAGCACCAGGATCCACCACCGAGCGGGCATCAAAGATCCAAGCCGGCTGACGCATCAACGGTGCCAGATCAGACCAATCGAGCTGGCGGTAATGCTGCCATTCCGTGAGGATCAAGACCGCATCAGCACCCGCCACGGTGGTCGCAACATCACTCCCCTTCCACCAGGTGCCGTCTCCGCTGAGGGCCGCCCTGGAAGGCCCCGCCTTGGGATCGGGTACGGCGCTGGCCTCGAGCTGCAGGTCACGGGCGATCTGGTCGGCCTCCACCTTGGGATCATGGATGGCTAACTGGGCTCCCTCGTCGAGTAGGTCGCGACAAATACGAATCGCTGGCGCTTCCCGGGTGTCATTGGTGTCGGCCTTAAAAGCAAAGCCGAGCACAGCCAAGCGCTTACCCGTCACCGTGCCAAACAGCTTCCGCACCACCAGTCGGGCAATCCGGTGCTGCTGCCAGGTGTTGAGGACAACCACACTCTCCCAATAGTCGGCCACCTCAGGAAGGCCGAAATGGCGGCAGAGGTAGACCAAGTTGAGGATGTCTTTCTGAAAGCAGCTGCCGCCAAAGCCGGGGCCAGCCTGAAGAAATTTCGGACCGATGCGACGGTCTGTACCGATCGCCCGCGCCACTTCGCGCACATCAGCGCCGGTGGCTTCGCAGAAGGCGGCAATGGAATTGATCGAGCTGATCCGCTGGGCCAAAAAGGCATTGGCTGTGAGCTTGGCGAGCTCACTACTCCAAAGGTTGGTGCGCAGAATCTTCTCCCGGGGCACCCACTGGGCATAAATCGATGCCAAGGCGTCCATTGCAGCCGCATCTTCACCGCCGATGAGCACCCGATCGGGCCCTTCCAGATCACTGATGGCCGTTCCTTCCGCAAGGAACTCAGGGTTCGACAGCACCGCAAAGCTGCGGCCCTCCGCACACCCGCCCTCAGCCGCCGCCAGGATTTCTTTGATGGCCTGGGCCGTGCGCACCGGCAGGGTGCTTTTTTCCACCACGATCGTGTGGCCCCTGGCCACCTTGGCCACCTGACGGGCACAAGCCTCAACCCAGCGCAAATCACTGGCCTGGCCGGCCCCCAACCCCTTGGTTTTGGTGGGGGTGTTCACAGAGATGAACACCATGTCGGCGGCGGCAATGGCCTCATCCACCGCCGTGGAAAAACTGAGGTTGCGTCCGCGGGCCCGGCCCACCACCGCATCCAACCCCGGCTCATACACCGGCAACTTGGTCAAATCCGTGGCGTTCCATGCCGCGATGCGCTGCTCATTGAGATCCACGACCGTCACCTGCAGATCGGGGCAGCGATCCGCGATCACCGCCATGGTGGGACCACCCACATAACCAGCTCCAATGCAGCAAATACGGCGCACAGAAACCGCTGCGGAACTTGGGGCGGCAGACAAGGTCATCGGCGAATCCGACATCACCAGAGCGATTCAGCCAGGCTACCGGCAGTTCTTGCCCGAACTAGCCCAAGGCTTGGCGCAATGCCGGAATGGCATCAAGGGCAAAACTCTGTTCTTCGGCATCGGAACGCAACGGCTTGAGGCGCACGCAACCCTGCTCCGCCTCCTGATCCCCAAGTACTAAAGCCCAGAGGGCACCGCAACGATCAGCCCGTTTGAACTGCTTGCCAAAGGCTGCTCCAGAACCATCGAGCTCCACGGCAACACCGGCCTGCCTGAGGTTGCGGGCCAAACCGAGCGCTGCCGCCTGGGCCAGCTCACCCCGATTTACCACATAAGCCGTGGGGGGCAGCTGGGCGGTGAGCCGAGCCGCCACGCCCTCGGGGTCAGCGCTGGCGGCAGCCTCCAACACCAACAGCAGACGCTCCATGCCCAAGGCCCATCCAATCGCGGGCGTCGCCGGACCACCCAACTGCTCCACAAGGCCGTCGTAGCGGCCACCACCGCAGACCGTGGCCTGGGCACCAAGTTGATCGCTGGTGATTTCAAAGGCAGTGTGGCCGTAATAATCAAGCCCGCGCACCAACCGGGTGTTCACCTGGAAGGGAATGGCCAACTGACGCAATAGGGCTTGCACTTCAGCAAAGCGGACAGCACTGGCGTCGCTCAGGGCCTCCAGCAGCGTGGGCGCATCGGCCAAGAGAGCCTGCGTTGCGCTGTTCTTACTGTCGAGGATGCGTAGGGGATTGGTGCTGAGCCGCTCCTGGGAATCGGCATCCAGCTGATCAACGCGGTCTTGCAGCCAAGCCACCAGTTGGGCGCGATAGCGCTGGCGGTCGTCTGGAGTGCCGAGGCTGTTGATTTCCAACGCCAGGCCTTGCACCCCTAAAGCGTCCAACAAATCCCAGGCCAAGGCGATCACCTCCACATCACTGCGGGCACTGCTCACCCCGAGGCACTCCACACCGACCTGATGAAACTGGCGCTGACGACCCGCCTGGGGCCGCTCATAGCGGAACATCGGGCCGCTATACCAGAGCTTCTGAGCACCCTGGCTGAGCAACCCGTGCTGGACCACGGCACGGACAACCGATGCGGTGCCCTCCGGCCGCAAGGTGCAGGAGCGCTCACCACGGTCGAGGAAGGAATACATCTCCTTGCCCACCACATCGGTGCCTTCACCGATGCCGCGGGCAAACAATTCGGTGACCTCCAGCAGAGGCGTGCGGATCTCGTCGATGCCAGCGCGGCGGAAATGGTCGCGCGCCACCGCCTCCACCGCTTGCCAGCGCCGGGTTTGTTCCGGCAGCAAATCCACCATGCCGCGCAGACTCTGCAGCTGACTCACACCCTTCCCGCTTCTGTAGGGCCAGTCTGCCGTTCAACCGCACAGCCTTCGCCCAGCAGCTCTTGAAACCAAGCGATCGTGGGTTCAAGCCCCTGCTCCAGGCTCACCTGGGGCTGCCAACCAAGGGCGCGGTGGGCCAAGCCGATATCGGGCTGGCGTTGGCGGGGATCATCGGCAGGCAGCGGCGTCTCGATCAAGGGAAGGTCGGGATTGATGCGAGCACGCACCTGGTCGGCCAACTGACGGATCGTGAACTCGTTGGGATTGCCGAGGTTGATGGGACCGGTGACATCGCCGTTCATCAAACGGATTAAACCCTCGATCAAATCATCGACGTAACAAAAGGATCGGGTCTGGCTGCCATCGCCATACAGGGTGAGCGGCGCACCACGCAAGGCCTGCACAATGAAATTGCTCACCACACGGCCGTCGTCGGCCAGCATGCGCGGGCCATAGGTATTAAAGATGCGAGCGATGCGGATCTCGCTGCCATGCATGCGCTGGTAGTCGAAGCAAAGGGTTTCAGCGATGCGCTTGCCCTCGTCGTAACAGGCGCGAATACCGATCGGATTCACGCAGCCGCGGTAGCTCTCGGGCTGGGGATGGAGCTCGGGATCGCCATACACCTCACTGGTGGAAGCCAGCAGCAAACGGGCCTTCACGCGGCGGGCGAGGCCAAGCATGTTGTAGGTGCCGAGAAAACTGGTTTTGGCGGTTTTGACCGGATTGGTCTGGTAGTGGATGGGGGAAGCGGGGCAGGCCAGATGCCAGATGCGATCCACCTCGAGCTTGATCGGCTCGGTGACGTCGTGGCGGATGAACTCAAAACGGGGGTGCTCCCACCACTGACGCACATTCGCCTTACGCCCCGTGAAGGTGTTGTCGAGACAGAGCACCTCCTCACCGGCCTGCATCAGGCGATCAACCAGATGGGAACCGAGAAAACCGGCACCACCGGTGACCAGGTTGCGGATCGGACCGGCAGGCATCGACAGCTTGGGCTGATGGGCTGACGTTACGCAGGGATCACCAGCTGCGAGACACCAGGCGGCTAACCTCGACCTATTGGTCAACGGACACGCGACCCGCCGTTCTGCAGGAACAAATATTGCCGCATTTCAGAACTAGCTCACAACGGTTGCGGCCAGCGGGGGGTGAGACTCAGGAGGCCACAGAAACGCACTGCAAACCCGGCACATTGGCAAAGGCTTGATCGTGGCTGACCAGGGTTCGCCCAAGCGCCAAGGCATGGGCGGCGATCAACAGGTCCATCGCCGAGAGGCTGATGCCCAGCCGCTGCAGCTCAGCTCGCAACAGACCATAGGTTGATGCGACCTGGGCATCAAAGGCTTCAATCGGCAGCACCTCCAGCAGATCAGACACAAGCGATGCGCGCTGCCCAGACAACACGTGACGCGCCAAGCCAAAACGAATCTCAGCCGCAACGATGGCCGAGAGGCTGCAGCGCTCTTCCGCGAACCATTGATCAAGCTGAGGAGAGCGATGCTCCAACAGCACGCGCACGGCATTGGTGTCAAGCATGAAGCGCTGCTTCACGGCCAATCCCGCTCCTGAGCGGGCCCGCTGAGGTCATCGCACTGCGTCAACACCGCGAAGCCATCGTCAGAATGCGATTCTTGATTTAGCAAAGCTGCACGCCGACGCAGCCATTCCAACGGGGTTGAGCGCAGCGGCCTGAGGCTGACCACACCCGTCTGAGGGTCCCGCTCAACCTCAACCTCGGTGCCTTCAAAACGGCAACTCGCGGGAAGACGCACGGCCTGACTGCGCCCATTGCGAAACAACTTGGCGCGCATCTGCACGGCAATCATTGATTATGTCCAGTCTAGACCAGGCGCAGTGTTCATAAATTGGGATTTGTCCCCTTCCCTGGATGAGCGCAACGCAACCGGCCAGGCGCAACCGCCGCCCCAGAAAGCGTGAGCTGTTCTGCCCAAAGTGCGGCGGCAGCCACTGGTGCCACGTGATCAAAGACGATGCGGTGCTGCACACAGTGCGCTGGGCACCGCGGGAGCTGTGGGAACAGGTAGCCCATATGGATCCCACCGCCGCCAATCCCACGGTGAGCGACTACACCCGCCGCCATGCGCGGCGCAACGCGATCAAACGGGTGGACGGCAAGCGCTTTGTCGTCTGATCCGGATGGATGATCAAGACGAGGATCGGATCAAATGCAGAGCGCCCTGTCCACCCGGGACGACACGCGTATTGATACGGGAATCGAAGCTGGCCAGGCTTCCGTGCTGATGCACAGCGAGGGCCAGCAGATAAACGTCTGTGATCTGGCCATGGGCCACCACCTGATCACCTCGAATGGCGGACGTTGCAGACCAGGAAAGCGCATCGGCCCAGAAGTGATGGTGGGGATGCGACAACAGCCCCATCAGCAGGGGCATCACCGCTGCTGGAGAACCGGTGCTGTTGGGGTAGCGGGGATGCCCCAGGATGCGCAACACACCGTTCTGGGTGAGCGGGCACGTTGCCCAACCCGCCGAACTGTGTTGAGCGAACCAGTGATGGGCTGGGTCGTGATGCACATGCTGAGGATCCAGCAGGGCAATCAACACGTTCACATCCAGCAGAGTGATCATGGCAACTCATCCCGCAGCTGATTCACCAGCTCGAGATCAACAACAGCCCCTGAGGACAGAATCGGCAGGAGGGGCAAGCCAGAGCGCTCCCGTTCAACATCACTGGAGCCCCTTGCCGGGGAACGCAAACTCTCGCGAGCGAGGCCGCTGATCACGGCACCGAGGGTGCTGCCTTGCTGCCTGGCCAAGGCTCGCGCCGCCTCGAGCACATCATCATCAATTGCCAAGGTGGTACGCATCAAACATCAGGCATCAATCATCAGGCTAGAGCGCATTGGCCTTCAAGGCCGATTCGGCATCGGCTTTCAGGCGGGCCAACGTCAATCCTGACGCCCCTGCCTGGTCAATCCCGCTGAGAGCTTCACCTCCAGGCAGCTCCCGCCTCAGCCCTCACCCCGTCGCCACTCCGGCACCAGCTGCTCCAAAAGCTTGAGCGCTGCTTCCACATCCTGCGCCGCAATAGCTGCCTCCAAGGCATCCAGTTGAGGCCAAAGCAGGTAGGGAGGGATCGAGCGTTCCTCTGCCCGATAAATCAAGGGATGGGCAGTGGGCTGGGATTCAGCATCAATCAACAGCTCTTCGTAGAGCTTCTCGCCAGGGCGCAAGCCGGTGCAGATGATTTCGATGTCCCCATCGGGATGGGCGGCATCGCGCAGGGATAAGCCACTCAGGCGCACCATCTGCTCAGCCAGGGCTTTGATCCGCACCGGTTCGCCCATGTCGAGCAGGAACACATCCCCGCCTTGGGCGAGCACAGACGACTGCAGCACCAACGTGGCCGCCTCAGGGATGGTCATGAAATAGCGAATGATCTCGGGGTGGGTGAGGGTGATCGGACCGCCTGCAGCGATCTGACGGCGGAACAGGGGCACCACCGAACCGGAAGAGCCGAGCACATTGCCAAAGCGCACCATGGAGAAACGGGTGCTGGTGGCCTCAGCCGCGTGGGCCTGCACCACCAATTCAGCCAAACGCTTGGACGCCCCCATCACGTTGGTGGGGCGCACGGCTTTGTCGGTAGAAATCAGCACCACCTGACCCACGCCGTTGGCGACGGCGGCGCGACACACCTGATCGGTGGAACCCACGTTGTTAGCCATTCCCGCTAACGGATTGGCCTCCACCAGGGGGACATGTTTGTAAGCAGCCGCGTGAAAGACCAGCTCCACCGCCTGATCAGCGAACAAGCGCTGCAGTAACTGCGGATCCGTGGCACTGCCCAGCACTGGCTGAAGGACAACTCCATCCCGCAACTGAGAACGCAGCTCCTGTTCGATGGCATAGAGCGAAGGTTCACTGCGCTCCAACAGGATCAACCGCGAGGGCGACAACGCCAGGATCTGGCGACAGAGCTCCGAACCAATCGAACCACCCGCACCAGTGACGCAGACCACAGCATCACAAATGCCAGGACCAAGCAGCTGAGGGTCGGCCGGCACCTCATCGCGCCCGAGCAGGTCTTCAATCGCGATCGGTCTCAGGGCATCGATGCGGGCGCGACCGGAGGTGAGGTCATCCACCGACGGCACCTGCAACATGGTGATGCCAAGACGCTGGAACCTTTCGACGATGCGGCGCCGTTCACTGCGGGGAAGGGAAGGGATCGCCAGGAGCACCTGGTCGATGGAACTCTCCTGTTCCATCACCACCTGGGGCGGACCAATCGCCACACCGTTAATAGATCGCCCCCAATAGGCCGGGTTGTCGTCGAGGAAGGTGACGATCCGGTGGTTTCCCGCCAAACGCAACGACGCGGCCAACTGGGCACCGGCTTCACCGGCGCCGTAGATGGCGACACGCAACTGCTGCTTGTGTTGCGTGGAGCGCAAGTTGAGCAACAAATCCCGAAGAGCAAAGCGCACCGCCCCCGTGAATCCGGTGAGCAGCAACCACAGGAGCAACCAACTACTCCGTGGCGGCATCGGCAACCGCAGCATGACACCGATGCCCGCCAGCGAAAGGACAAGGAGGCCGTTTCGACCTGCTAGGCGATAAAGAGCTCGACTACCGACATAGCGGGTGAGACCTTTGTATTGGCCCGTGAATGCATAGAGGGGAAGAGCAACAAGGAGTACGGCCAATAACAACCAAGTGCCAGCGGCAGTAAAGCTGGGGTGGAACGGATGAGCCAACCGCAACCAAAAGCTGAGCCATACCGCCAAAGGCAACAAAAGGGCATCAATGCCGATGAGCAAAAGCCGCCTAAAAACTGGCGGCAAATTCGCCAATCCTTTCGTGGAAAAGGAATAAACCATCAGCTCTTCGATGCCACCGCGAAGGGCACCGCGACACGTTGATCAAGCCAAACCCCGAGCGACAGCTCAGCGACTGCCATGCCGAACACCCAGGGCAAGCCTCCGACAAGCATGGCCACCGCCAGCACTGCTGTGGCCGCGATGTAAGTGATTGACACGCGGGCGTGAGGCCAGCCGGCCTGGTGCAGGCGCTGGAACAGATGGAGACGGTGGGCCTGGAACACCCGTTGTCCAGCCAGAAAGCGACGAAAAACACAGATGCATGCATCTGCCAGCAGAGGAGTGGCTACCAGAAGGCAGCCAAACACCTCTGACCAGCTGGAGGCCTGGAGCACCAGGCCAGCGAACACGGCACCCAGAAAGGTGCTGCCCACATCGCCCATGAACACCTTGGCGGGGCTCCAATTCCAGATAAGAAAACCAAGCAGTGCTCCGATCAACGCCCAAATTGGCCATGTGGTGACAAGTCTGAGGGAAAGTGCAGCGATGGCAACGGCCATACACCCAGCGACAAGACCATCAAGGCCATCCATGAAGTTGGTGAAGTTGATCACGGCCGTTACAGCAACGATAACCAGCGGCAACAGCAGCCAAGGGTGCTGAATAGGACTGAGCAACACCATCAAGAAAGCTGTTAGCAGCTGCATGCCATATCGCCAACTCGCAGACAGATTGAAACGGTCATCCAACAAGCCAACAAGCGCTAAAGGAAGTGCGACCAGCGGCAGGGCTGACTGGGGCGAGACAGAGAGCTGAGTGGCAGTCCCCATAAATGCAATGAAGCACGACACGGTCGAAACCAGGACAAAGGCCAAACCTCCTCCACGAGGTGTTGGTTGATGGTGTGAACTTCGTGCGTTGGGCTGATCAAGCAGCCTGGAAGACAACATAGGGATCAACACTTTAAGAATGATCCAACAAGATGCTGCCGAAAGCGCAACACAGGAAACAACCGATAAAAGCATAAATACAGGAACAAAAATTAGAAGACTAAACTTCAGCGGCTATAAAACTAAAACAGCTCACACCAAACGAGTAAAAGCTGCAGTGAGACGAAGTCCATCCTGCGGCCTAACTACTGGCAGCCATCCAGTAGCACGAGAGAAAGAGGAGGAGTCAACGCGCAACTCGCCAGAAAACTTTTTCCAGAGAGACTTTTTACCAAGCAGTACAAACAAAAACCCAAGAAAGGGGGGAGGGACGGGGAGCAATCTCCAAGTACCTCGTCCAAGGCCAAGAAGCATCGCCTTAAGAATTCCCGCTACATCAATATCCTCAGAATCAGCGACGACAAAGACACGCCTCGACACTGCAGTGTGATGAGCTGCAATCAAGATTGCATCGATCAGGTTATCAATAGAAATGAGTGTACGAAGAGAATTTACTGAGCCAAAAGGCAAAAGCGGTGCTGAAGAAGTAAGCCTAATCAACCTTTCGAGATTGCCTGGACACCCTGGTCCATAGATCAAAGGAGGCCTCAAGACAACCCAATCAGTCAGTGAGTCGCGCAGCTCTTCTTCAAGGGCTCTCTCAGCCTCAAGCTTGGTTACGGCATATGGTTCTGACGGGAGGGGTTGATCAGCCTCGGTAAATGGCGTGCCATCAGTGGCAGAACCATTCACTCCGATAGAACTGACAAAAACCAACCTTGAGACTCCAGCTTGGGAGGCTGCCCTCGCTACTGAAACAAGCGATGCGCAATTAGCCCTTCGGTAATCATTCATCACATAAGCGGATGAAGACCGAGAGACATTGTGAGCAAGAGCAGCAAGATGCACTACAACATCACACGTAGATAACAGGTCAGCAAGTGATGGAGTATCAAAATAATCACAAGACACAAAACTGGTATTGATGGGACTAACGCCAGCCGGACGAGAACGAGTAAGAGCAAGAACGTCTACAGACTCATGCTGCAAACGCGCGACAAGAGATCGACCAACAAATCCAGTAGCGCCGGTAACAGCAATGCGAGTCATGAAACAAAAACTAAACGTCAAAAACTTCGCCTATCCAGCCAGACAACGAATACCTTGAGACAATATTCTCACTGAGAGGAGAGAATTCAGCCCGAAAGAAAGAGGGGTCAACAAATGGCGACCGCCGATCTATTACCATTATATTAGCTGCATCATAGAAGTCATATTCACAGATAGCAGCGTTAGTTGTAACTAACTTCTTGGATGCTCCAAGTGTTTCGAAAGTGCGCATAGTCAATCCACGCTGCCTTGGATGGGTAATATCGAGGACGGCGCGAGATCCAGTAAAGATTTTCTTAACAGACTCCATGGTCAACGGACTAAAACTAAATTCGTCAAATCTCGATCGAAACATACCTGGCTTTACTAACCGATAGACATGAAAGACCCAAGGGGCCTGAATATACAAATACCAAAAAGAGCGAAGGTCGGGAGAAAGATTACGCTTTAAAAGAGAAACAACCTCATACCTATCACTGTGGGCTGTTCCAACAAAACTAAGATCCCAAGCAAATCCATCGGGTGGAGTTACCTGGGAGAACTGATTAGTGAAAAATAGAGGGCGCAAACGAAGGCCAAAGTGTTCGGCATCGGAAGGATCGAAAGTAAGAACACGATCAAAGGAAGAAAAATTACCGGAAATATGACTACGATTAGCGACCGAATCCCACATATATAGGATAAACAGGGCCGCTGGGAAGGAAGATCGCAAAGACCTGAGCAACCTTTTTGAGAGGGTTTGTCCGTTAATTACCAGTACATAATCATATGAACTAGCTCCATAGTTGGCGAGCAAGTCATAGTAAGTAAAATCCGCCAACTTGGAGGCAAGACATGGAGCAAAACGAGTTAACGTTTTACCAATAGGATGATCAAGAGGCCTATCTGGAAGCCAGTCAACCACCCCCCCTTGTGACTGAATCTCAACAATAATTTCTTTATAGTAACCAAAAAACGGTGGGGCTACCAAGAGCAGTCGCTTACCCTCGAAAACCGCCACGAAAATCTAGTCATTAACAATAATCCTAGCAGGCACGCCAACAGCCAAGCAACCCTGAGGCAAATCAGATATTACAACCGTGTTCGCACCAATTATGCAATTATCACCAACCGATATACCACCTATAACTTTTGCACCAGCACCTATAGTTACGCTATCTCCAATAATGGGGCGGGTTGTTGGAGTAGGGTCAAAATCCAATGAACGCGCTCCAATCGTAACGCCCTGAAAAATTGTCGCATTTGAACCTATTGACCATGCGCCCAACACAGTGCCTTGTGTATGTGGCAGAAATAAACCAGGGCCAATCTGGCATGAACTCGCAATTTCAATCCCAAATACAAATGCATTAACGCAAGACAATATCTTGGCGATTGCATTTAGTCGACACAGGAAAAAGAAATGGGACAAACGATACAAAACAGTTGGCAAGAGTCTTGGACTGAACAAGCAAAGCCACATGCTCAAACCGGAAGAAAAATTACCTTTATCACCATTAGAAAGATGGCAAAAACGTAATATATCTAACCTAAGAAGCTCTATCAATGTGTTAACAGAGAGAACACTTGTATTTTGGAAGTTCATGCCATTAATTTCCTCTCGCGAAGCTCTTTATTGGCTGAATCAAGCAAGTCTTCAGGTAGTGGCTGTGTCTTCACCCATTTAGCAAAACGAGTAAGACCTTCTGCCAGAGTAACCTGAGGCCCACCAGGCAGAAGCATACGTAAACGGGAGATATCAGCAATGTTATGCCGTATATCTCCTAAGCGATACTCACCCGTAATGCGGAGAGGGACTTCAATGCCAAGAGCTTTCATTAACTCTTCTGCTACATCAATCACGGTAGTGCCCACACCACTACCTACATTGATAATTCCACTAAGAGGTGATGGTGAAGAAATGGATGCCATTACAGCTCGGGCAACATCTTCAACATGAACAAAATCACGGGACTCTAAGCCGTCCTCAAAGATTGGAAGTTCGATGCCTCTTCGGATCCTAGTGGAGAAAATAGATAAGATACCAGTGTATGGATTCTTAAGAGATTGACCTTCACCATATACATTTTGAAAACGCAAAATCGCATGATCAATACCTATCGATTGAGAAACAATGCGAACAAGATCTTCTTGTGCATACTTTGTCGCAGCATAAACCGAAGCTGGGAGAACAGGATCAGTCTCACGCGTCGGGACTGCCACAAGGTCACTCCCACAGGTTGGACAAATTGGATTCCAACGATGTGACGCAAGTTTCTCAGAAGAACGGGGTGGTGGGAAAAGACGGGAAGTTTCATCTGAACACGCCCTACAGGCATAAGCACCCTCTCCATAAATAGAGCGACTAGAAGCTAGTATGAACCGTGACACGGAATGATTGGGAGTAGAGGATAAGACCTCAAGTAATTGTGCTGTCCCCTGAGAATTGACAAAATTATATCTAGATATTTCATACATTGACTGGCCAGTTCCAGTTTCGGCGGCTAGGTGGACAACGCAAGTAACACCTATCAATGCACGCTCAATATCAGATTGTTCTGTAACTGAGCCACGCAAAAATTCTATTGAACTATGATCTAGCCATTCAAGTCCATCCGGCACATCACCATGAATTTGCGGAGATAGCGTATCCAGAATTCGAACAGAAAAACCATGAGAAACAAGCAGCTGCGATAAGTGCTTACCGATAAAACCACAACCACCAGTAAGAAGAACAAGAGGGGACATCGCAATCAAAGATAAAATCGTATAGTCAAAAAACAATCAGGATGGGGCTTCAAATCACGAAAGTGGCATAACAGGGAGGATAAATTAGTGTCGCAATTAATTGTGAAAGGACAAAACTGCAGGCAGAAAATAAAGCAAAGTCCGGTTAGTACGACAGGACATAAAGAAACAAACGGGTAGCTTGGGAGAAAAGATTGCCATTATATCATTCAAAGAGGAAAGCCTATCTTTGATAAAGAAATGCGCAAACAGCGAGCAACAAAACGAAGCAAAACTAGGAAGGTGTAATAAATGAGCAAAAAAACGGACAGGCTGCCGCGCCTGAAACAAGCATAAAGATTAAGAATATTGCCAAGATACATTAAAAGTATCGAATGACTGAGTCGTGCCGGCCGCCCCTTATCCTTCTTTGAATTACATACAGGCAATAAATCTCGCGTATCGTAGTCAACGAGTGGAATTGCAAGGTAGAGTATAGAGCCATTTTCAGCAATGCGATTATATAAATCTCCTTCCTCAGCATAGCGCCTTCCTTTGGGGAAAAATCCAACTAATTTTAGAGCTGATGCTCTAACAACCAACGTTGAAGGTTGTATGTAGTTACGCCGCAAAAAATCCTTCAAAGTTAAACTATACAACCTGCCTGGTTGCATTGCTGATGGAACAGCAGCTCCTTTCAATCCACACGATACAGCCAAGACATTTGAATGGCAAAATAGAGGCAACTGCAATTTCATCTTGTGCATAAGCCATGCATCATCTGCATCACAAAAAGCTATGAAATCCACGCCAAGATTCAGGCTAGCCTTAATGCCAGAATTTCTAGCATTAGAGACACCTTGATTTATATCATGGGAGATGATAGTTACAAGGTCAACATTCTTCTCGGAGACAATTGATTTAAGCAGGGCAGTAGCAGCTAGGCATGAGTTATCGTTAACCACATAGATTTGTTTGGGTGGAATTGATTGAGACAGGACGGAGTCTATTGCAATGCCAATCTCTTGATCGTTATTATAAAATGGTATGACTACTGTGTAATTCATGCAAGATTCTATCTTGTAATTGGATAATTGTGGTATGGAGAGAAATCAGCAAGAGACGCCATCAAGAAAAGCAAGCAAAATGCGAGGGCGTAGGTAGGCAGAAAAAAGAAATTAGAGAAGAATGTGGCCAATATCACCAGAAAACAAAGGGACATTAGAGATGCCGAAAATAAGCCACACTTGCTAGAATTACGATACAAATGAGAAGCAGATGCCATTGCGTATACTACTAAGATAAGATAAAAAGGTGCATAAAGTCCAGCATGCTTGAAAGTAAGAAAACCAGTACTTACATTAAGGGCAGAATTGTCAAGAAAATTCTCACACTTCAATGTGCTTAACTGTTCGACTACTGAGCTCTTAAGTGGGTTAGGCAATAAACTAAATATCGGTGAGAATTCGTCAGAGCAGTTGTCGAGCCACGCCGAGTTAAGATTGCTAAGAGGACTTGTAAAATAGGTTAAAGCCCAAACAAAGCCTGTTGGGAGATACCTTAAAAAATTTTGATGCTCCTGATCAAACAGACGCAAGAAAGGATTAGAATGTTCACCTCTGAAATCACCAATAATACCAAAAGATATTACTAGTGCGGAAAAAATAAAAAGGGCTCGAAAAACAACTGAAGGAGATATGCGCGGCCGAGTCAAAAACAAATGGGTCATCAACAAATAACATGCAAAAAAAATAAAATGACCGCGCCTAATAGTAATAAGTTGATAAACAAAAATTGAAAAAACCGAAAAAAATCTCAGTCGAAGCGATAATCTATCGTAAAAAGCGAAGTATGGAAGCACTACTAAAGCGATGGCATTCATAAGTCCTCCCAAACCCTGGCTGCCCCACTCTGCATAAGAGTTACTGCCTAGAGAGAAAATAGGCGCAGTACCTTGAGTAAAAAGTTCAGACAATGCTATTAAAAACCAAAATAAATAAAGAAACAAGACAGCAAGTCGAACATTATGCGGAGATAACGAAAATTTTATCCTTACCCTAGGAAGAAAAGACTGAGCGAAAAATGCTGCCAGAGGGGAGACAATTAGAAAAAGTAGAGGCTCAATCTCGAGTGGTTTATAATGAGACATAGGAACAATAGCATACAAACTAACACAAGCTGTTAATATGCAGTAGTAAGCTGAAAAGAAAATCTTCATGTGTTAGCCCATAGACTTCGAAATAGTTAACTTGCTTAACCTAAGGAGGAATAAAATAAATTGAAAAAAGGGAAAACGCTCTGTCTTTGTTTGTACTTCAAAAAATTCAAGCAAATAGTGAAGAGAATCGTTTGAGCTAAACCCAGTATCTGCATAAAAACCTGCAACAAAGGAAGCATGAAATGCAGAGCTCCCAAAGTTTAAGGCAGTCTTGATGAAGTAAGCATCAGCGAGCATAGGATACCTTGGCGAATAATATCCAAACTTTGAATGCAAAGTTGTCTTTATGAGCGTTCCTACTGAATGAGAAGATCCAACGCCATGCATGCCATACAACCAGCCAAGATTAGTTCGCGGCATAACAGTATGCCTTGTTCTAGAAGTTCCAGCAAATATAAAGTCTGGGTAATGATTCATGAGGATCGAGTCAGTGTAGTTAGCAATGGCATCTTCATGCAAACAGTCATCAGATCCTACTACTAAATAGTACTCTGTTTTCAGAGCATTAACCCCCCGGTTTAGACCATGGTATATAGAAAAATCAAGCCCTTTGACTATTTGCTTATGCTTGAGCGCCGCATTATTAACTAATTCAAAGGTAGAATCCGAGGAGTCAGAATCGACTACAAGCCAAAGAAAATTACTTTCCGTCTGGAGCTCCAGCGAAAGAATGAGATCTTTAATACAATGCGCAGAATTTTTAGTAGGAGTGAGAACCGTTATAATTGGTGAATTCATTAGATAAAGTTTTCAATTATACTTAAGCAAGAATGCTCGGGCACCTTGAGAAGAGTGAATGCAAAAAATCAATCTTTTGGCACATAATACAATAAGATGTCGCATTTGAGATGCTACAGCTCAATTAGAGAAGCGTTCAATCGCTTTTCCATACACCTCCGCATACAAACCTGCTATGCGAGCCGGGTTCCAGAGCCGCTCCGCTCTTTCTCGTGCGGATGCCCCCATAGCGCGTCGTCGTTGCTCATTTTCAAGAACCCAGCGAATACTTGACGCGAGGGAAGCCGAATCAAACGGCTCAGCCAAAGCACCCGTAACACGGTGTTTCACAATGTCAGGGAGACCCCCGGTATTGAAAGACACCACCGGAGTGCCGCAGGCGTGAGATTCAAGAGCAGTGTTGGGCAAGTTGTCTTGGCGTGAAGGAATTACCATCACATCAGCCGCGCTGTAAAGAGCACGCAAACTGAGGTCGTCGTGCAGATGCCCGGTGTAGTGCACAGGGAAGCCGAGCTGAGGCGGCGATTTAGGAGCGAATTGTCCGAATACCACCAACTGAAGGTTCTTCAGACTTGATTCATAGCACAACTGTGAGAGAGCAGCCAGTAAAAGGTCGACTCCCTTGCGAGAATCTTTTACCCCTCCCATGGCACCAAACAACAGAAGAGGACACTCTTGCGGAAGACCCAGCAATTGCCTAGCAAGACGCTGATTGATCGGCTGCCAGCGATCGGTATCGATAGGGTTAGGGATTACAGTTACAGGCCAATTGGCCATTAGTGCACTACTTTGCACACAATCGGCTAACCAATGGCTGGGGCAAACAATCTGGAACGGACGTCGCCAATGTTTTCGCTTGCGCTGCCAGGTCCAGCGATTGAGATCGAAGCCGCTCTCGTGCTCAGGACGGTTGTCGCCCCGGTAACCATCACACCACCGGCGGTCAATGGTGTAATGCTCGGCACCGCAAAAACCCCACATATCGTGGAGAGTCCACACGATCGGCTTCTTAATACGAGCTATATCTGCAATGGAGAGCATCTCGCCCTGCACCCAGTGAAGATGCACCACATCGGCATCAGAAACGTTGATTCGATTTAACCAAGCCGATGGGAGCACCGCTGGGGAATGGATAATCGGGTTGCCTGTGCGCAGCAACTTGGTTAGGGGAGTGACGAGGTGAGGTCGAATGCGGCTGATTACCTTGGCCCGTTTGCCTGCCGGGCCTTGCACAGTCCAATCTCCCGAAGCGGCCATGATCACAAGCATCTGCGAATCGATGCCAGAGTCGAGCAGTGCGTGGTGAATACGATAAGCTGCCCGAGCGGCACCTCCGTGAATGTCGGAGCAACTAAGCTTGAGCGTCTTCAATGGACAACAAAAGAAGCAACTTTGCGAGCAAGGCGGGCATATACCACTGAAGATTTAGAAGCAATGCTATTTAGTATCTCAGGGTCAACGACTTGGGGTTGCAGCATCTCACCACCAGAACTATTAAGTTCGACGATTTCATCCGGCAACCAGCATCGAATACCAAAAGTTTTGCAGAGAGAACTTATTTTGCCTCCATTAGTATAATCAATAGGAATCACAGGAATCCCGAGGGCTACAGCGAACACCACTGAATGGAAACGCATCGCGTATAGAACACTCAAGCTGGAAAGGCGCATTACATCCTCAGAAGGACTTCTGTGCTCAAAAGAAAAGTCAAATGATTGAATATTTTCACCCAGAATATCATTGTAATAAAGGCGGTCATCACCACCACAGGGGAGGCGATGCATACACTGAAGATAAACTGGACCTTCCTTCCTATGGCTCTCCATAACAGAAACGATCTTATTATTAAAACTCATAGCAAAATTATTGACATCGCCCAAAAAATCGCTGAAATATTCAGCAACAGGAAGACTTCTGATTGCAAAACCGACAGCCTCGGATTGCTTATCAGCTCGTGGCTGAGACTTCACCCAGTGAAATGCCGGATCTAAAGCAACCCTAGAATCAGCAACAATACAGTTGCCAACGAATTTTTTAGCAAGATTGAGACTTTTTTGATCTCTGAATACACAGAAATCAGCAGAACGTAAGATTTTAGATATAGCTAACTTATTAAACAAATCACGCTTCAAGCTGCGAATTGGCCCCAAGCCACATCCCCAAATAATCGCTTGCCCTCCACAATGCTTGACAGAACTAAATATAGAAGCTATGTCGCAAAGATACCCAATGCTAGACATAATAGGCCCACCACCAAAAATAACTTGAGCGAACCCACCTCTCTTTGCAATCGACTTAGCTTCCATCAAAGGTAAAACAGAACAATTTGATAAGGGAGAAAACTCACTTAATGTAAACTCTGTTACATAGGGTTCAATGCTTGCAACAAAAATTTTACTAGGAGATACGCCCGCATTAATTAACTCCTGAATGATTGAAAATAAAATTGCTTTGTCACCCAGGGTTTCAGTGCCATACCATCCAGTGATAAGGATATTTTCTGATCCAAGGCTGACCGAGGATTTGGAATTCAAATCTGGAAGCCTTGGCAATAGGTTAAATGAACTTTTAGCAAGAGAAGCCGAATTACCAAGAACAAGAAGAGGCTTCAATGGAATATGAAATTTTTTTGCAGCCTGAGAGGCACGTGTCAATAACCTATCCTTAAGACCCGGAAATCTTCCCTCGTAATCATGAAGACAACCTTCGCACTTTGTTTTCAGAATCTCATCGCGACTAACTTTATTATTCAAATATAGTTCGCCATAAGATTCCCCTTCAACCAATGGATTGCCAAGAGTTGGTGATTCAACTGCGCAATAAGCAAAACTTCCATCAGACAAAAGGGTAATGCCCTCTTCCTGCCAAGCACATCCATTAGCCCGAGGATGATTATAGGCAATTTGATTACGCAAATTCCGCAAAAACAATCGACGAGATATATTTTTAAGTTCGTAACGAGCAATCAGCGTGTCTAAAAAATTGCAGAGATGAAACTGTTGTTTAATAGTAAGCGCAAAAGGTTCAATTTTATCCTTGGTATAAAGCCTTTGATGAGGAATTCCTACTCGGAAGCGGCAATATATTTCTTGCTTCTCTGCCCAAAGCATTAATCTCTCTGCATCCTCGACATTTTCAGAGATCAGAGTGCAGCCCAAGCGATGGCTATCACCAATTTTGTTCTCACGGAAATGCTTAAGACATTCTTCAACAGCAGAAAAATTACCTCGGCGTCCTCTGACACGATCATGAACATCATCCACACCATCAAGTGATAACATAATATCAAGCTTCACCCCTGCCGCTTTAGTAACTGCAAATAGTTCAGTTGTTCTTGGTATTACCAAATGGGGTTTTAAACCATTTGTAATCAATGAAATACTACGAAGCTTGGGCAAGCCATTACAAATCTCACGGGCTAAATCCGCCAAATCTTGCCGAAGAGTTGGCTCTCCGCCGTTCATGCCGACAGCTCTCACTTCTGAGAAAACAGGATCTGAAAGAACCTTCCTTAGCTCAAGAGGGGTTATTTCACGGCCCTTTCTCTGCTGCCAAATGTCACACATTTGACAACGAGAGTTGCAGATATTATTGACAGGAAACTGAATGACCGTCGGATTCTTCATAAGTTTAGTCAGAATTTGATTTTACGGATAAGTCGACGCATGAGGCTGGCATGCTCCTTCGCCTTGGGATGAACCATGTATTGAGAACTTGCAATGGAGCTTGGATCACCACCCCAAACCGTTACAGGTGTGTGGCGTGGTGTATACATACCATCAAAGCTTTGATAAGAAAAGCGGAAAGACCGACATAGGGAATCAGAGGTAGAGTCGCATTCATCGAGAGAGTGAACAAGCAATTGGTGAAAGATCAGAATATCTCCGGGTTCTTGTTCTATTGGGATGGACTTTTCCACATCAAGAGTGGCGTATAACTGTTCGGGGATTCCAGTATGGTGAGCCTCACCCTGCTTAAATCGGGAGGGGAGGAAGCCTCTCTTATGGCTACCAGGAATCACGTTTAAAGCACCACTCCCTCGCTTCAATGGATCTATACCCATAAAGGCAACGTACTTTACCGGCTCATCTGGTCGATTCATGAAGTCTTGATGCCATGGCACCTTATCAGCAGTAAGAGGGGTCTTGAATAAGAAAGAGCTTTCATATAAGAAGATATCTTCGCCGATTACTTCTTTGAGAGCCGCATATATTGCAGGATTAGCGGCAAGATCTCGACAAATTGGGTATCTATGCCATGGATCGTAAAGAACACCATGGGTTGGTGGATCAGAGAGGCCGAAGGCTTCATGCGGACTTTCATAGCAAGGTGCCGTAATAACTGGGAATTGACGATCAAGCCAATCTGCGATAGTGGCAATATACCCATTAGGGAAAGGATTGCGGATGAGTGTAAATCCGTTCTGTTTGAGATCTTGGCCGTGGCCGAGGCTTTGATGCACGTTCTTACAGCAAAGGATCAAGCTTGAAGATAAAAGGTAAACGTGTGGGTCGTTGGGGAAACCGCTAGGTTGTTTGAGTCATATTAATATTTAATCTAGATGATATGACCTTGGCAGGTACGCCGACCGCAACTGCATAAGAGGGTATTGACTTTGTCACTACAGCTCCAGCACCGATGACAGCGCCTCTGCCAATCGTAACTCCATCAATGATCACCACATTGGCGCCAAGCCAGACATCTTCCTCAATGACAATACCGGTTCCACAGGTGCCTTGGAGGCGAATTGGGATAGCCGGATCAGAAAAAACATGATTCGAAGCTCGCAAGACAACATTTGGTCCTATGAGCACATCATCACCTATAGATATACCACCATCAGAAGCATCTATGTAAGCCCTTGGCCCTATATATACGTTGCTGCCAACAAGGAGTTTTTCGCTAGCAGAAGAACCAGCACCCAAGAAGCAATCAGGGCCGATACGCGCCGCCTCGCCAATGAGTATTTGCTTGGGATGATTCAAGCGAATATTCTGCATAAAAGTTATGCACTTTGAAGCATGACCTAATATTTTCGCGGCGATTCGTGATCGAAAATGATAGACTAGATGGTGATTAGGCGCTCGACTCAGCAAGTACCATAGCCATTCTCGGATATCAGCCATTAAGCTTGAGGCTAGCAGTCGTCCCCTTAGGCTTAAGGCAAGCAGCTAGAATTAACAGTAATGCTAAACTGATATTTGTAGAGAGGATGGCTCCAATAGTTCCCCATGCAGGAATTGCAAAAAGATTAAGCAGTATGTTTGACACAGCACAAGCAGAAACAATTCCAGCATAAACCATCTCTCTAGATTCAGCACGATACAAAGCGCTCATGTAACAGGCTCCCAGCGCGACAAATGGCAGCTGAATGCTCATTGCAAATAAGAGCGAGGGTATTTCGCCATATAAGCCAAGCATTTGATGAAGCGGCTTGACAAGCAAGAAAGCAAGCGAGATTACGACTGTGACAGTAAAGAGAAATAGAGAGGTCCGAAGCAATGCTGAAAGCAAGAAGCGCTGGTGCTTTTGATATTCTGTAACACGCCCTTCAGCGAGAAGAACATGCAAACGAGGCTCTTCTACACTACCTATCTTGACAAATGCAATATTGGCCAGACCTACAAATAATACTGCGATGGAATAAAGACCTAAAGCAGAGAACGGGACGTAGCGAGGAAGCATCGCTTGATCGATATACGTGTAGGAGGCAATGCCGAGACCTGAGATCAACGCCGGCAATGATCTCCTCAGAATCCCCTTGATATCGCTTACCCGTGGATTGGCGAGCCTAAATAAATTATTTCTAACCGAATCAATACAACTCTTTATCTGCCAACCATATAGGGCTAATCGCTGTACAATGGCAGGTACACTAAAGAAGGGTAATGCAGACCGAGAAGCCACTAAGGCTAACCTAACAACAGCCGATATAAAGGCAGATGAAGCAATAGAAAAGGATACTACTCTAACTTTTGAGCATGCTAGCAGATATGACGCCAGAATCTCAAGGGTATCGAGAAAAAGCGGCACAGTATTCAGAAGCAAAAGTATTTTAATTTCTTCGTCCGAGGAGCGGAGTGCTATAGCTATCATTACAGCTGAGCTGACCACACTCCCGCACAGCTGTAGATATATCGCGTTAGCAAGAAGTATAGAAGGACTCTTTGAGCTTGGAAGAAGTGATGCTAATGCAGATCGGATCCCAAGGCTAGACAGAGGACTAAATATCGCCAGCAGTGCATTCGAATAGGAAAGCTTTCCATAAGCAGTTGGCCCTAAGTAAGCGGCAACGGCAAACAAGCTTGCGGCGCTAATACCGGTCGAGAGGTAAGAACTTATGACAAGACCAACTGATTTTCGACTGGCTATCGGCATCTAACTTTGAACGGAGAGGGCTTTTGTGGGGGCGCGTCACGATGGCAACAAATATCATTATCAAACATATTCATGTACTGCGGCTTTGAGATTCTTGGTCAAAACTTGCCAGTCATGGAATGTAGAACTACCTAAGAGCGATCCGTCGAAGAAGGAACTCGGTGATACAAGACTACGTGATCCCGCGAGAAAGCTTATGATTACATTCTCAAATGCTGCTCACGAAACTCAGCAACCGTGCTCGCCAGACCCTCCCCCAAGGGGATCGACGCCCGCCAACCCAGGCTCGCGAGACGACTCACATCGAGTTGTTTCTTCGGGGTGCCGTCAGGTTTCGTGCTGTCCCAGTCAATTGTTCCGATGAAACCAGTGGCTTGCGCGACGGCTTCTGCGAGCTCACGGATGCTCAAATCAACACCAGTACCGACATTTAAAAAGGTCGGCTCGTCTGCCTGTGGTTGCCAATGCTCCAAAGCAAACACACAGGCTTCGCCCAGATCATCGACATGCAGGAATTCCCGCAGTGGGGTGCCTGTACCCCAACAGGTCACGCTCTCAGCATTCGCTTCGGCTGCTTCATGGAAACGGCGAATCAGGGCCGGCAGAACGTGACTATTTTCGGGGTGGTAGTTATCGCCCGGCCCATACAAGTTCGTAGGCATCAGGCTGATCGCATCAAAGCCATGCTGCTTGCGAAGAGCTTCGCAGAGCTTGATACCGGAGATCTTGGCGATCGCGTACCACTCGTTGGTGGGCTCAAGCGGGCCGGTGAGTAGGGCCTCCTCCTTGATCGGCTGCTCGGCAAACTTCGGATAGATGCAGCTGCTGCCCAGAAACAACAGGCGCCGCACCCCTGATCGCCAAGCCGTTTCGATCACATTCGTTTGGATCTTGAGGTTCTCAAGCAGAAAATCAGCTGGATAAGTGCTGTTGGCGTGAATACCACCAACTTTTGCAGCCGCAAGCACTACAACCGTGGGTTGATGTTCGTTGAACCACTGCTGCACAGCCAGGGGATCGAGTAAATCGAGCTCAGCGCGGCTAGGTTTGAACTGCTGGTGATAGCCCGATCTCTCCAGAGCACGGCTGATGGCACTGCCCGCCATGCCCCTGGCACCGAAGATCGCAAAACGATCGTTGGTTGTAATCAGACTCATTCCCGTGCACCCACCACAACAAAGCCCTTGCGCTTGAGGTAAGCCTCTTTCTTGGCTTCCTCAACGTCGTTAGCCACCATCTCAGCGACGAGTTCCTCAAGGGTGGTCTTCGGGGTCCAGCCTAGTTTTCCCTTGGCTTTGCTCGGGTCACCAAGCAACGTTTCCACCTCAGCAGGGCGGAAATAGCGCGGATCGATGCGCACCACCACCGCACCGGTGTCGCCGCGGCGGCCCACTTCATCAATGCCTTCGCCGACCCATTGCATCGGGCCCCAGCCGAGCTGCTGCGCTGTGAGCTCAATGAAGCGGCGCACGCTCTCTTGGCGGCCGGTGGCAATCACGAAATCCTCGGGCTGCTCCTGCTGCAGCATCAGCCATTGCATCTCCACGTAATCGCGAGCATGGCCCCAGTCGCGAAGCGAGTCGAGATTGCCCATAAAGAGGCAGTCGTCCAGTCCGGCATCCACCCGCGCCAGGCCGCGCGTGATTTTGCGCGTCACAAACGTTTCACCTCGGCGCGGACTCTCATGGTTGAACAACACCCCGTTGCAGGCATACATGCCGTAGCTCTCGCGGTAGTTCACCGTGATCCAATAGGCATAGAGCTTGGCCACCCCATAGGGGCTGCGCGGATAGAACGGTGTACTCTCCTTCTGCGGAATTTCCTGCACCAGGCCGTAGAGCTCACTGGTGCTGGCCTGGTAGATCCGTGTTTTGTCGGTTAGCCCAAGAATCCGCACCGCCTCAAGGATCCGCAGCGTGCCCAGCGCATCGCTATTCGCTGTGTACTCCGGGCTCTCAAAACTCACCGCCACGTGGCTCTGGGCGCCGAGGTTGTAGATCTCATCCGGCTGCACCTGCTGAATGATCCGGATCAGGTTGGTGCTGTCGGTGAGGTCGCCGTAATGGAGTACTAGCCGCGGATCAGTTTCGTGCGGGTCCTGATATAGATGATCGATCCTGCTGGTGTTGAAGCTGCTCGCCCGCCGCTTGATCCCATGCACCTGATACCCCTTCTCAAGCAGCAGCTCCGTCAGGTAGCTGCCGTCCTGCCCCGTGATGCCGGTGATTAGGGCGGTTTTGGACGGGGGTGCAGGCATGGAGTGATGAAGAATCTAGTGGGGTCGTCGTTGAAAGATTCAGGCCTAAGCCTGCAAGAAGTTCCAAACAGCGTCAGATCATCTCGCGAAAGATTCACCTTGCGAAGGTGACGCGTCAGCAAGCCCAGGCACCCATTAGATATTGATGCCACCGAGACGTGAACACACCACGACTGCCGAACAACAATTAACAGGAGCTGAACTCAACCGCCTCGACTCCTGGAGTGACAGGAGTTTGCCATGGATCGATCGCATCCAACGCCACGGGCACAGGTGAAGCCGATACGCCTTCAGACCGGAGAGAGAGAGAGAGAGAGCCGTCTGACACGATGAAGCGTCAATCTAGTGACGAAATCGTGCCATAATACCTTCTCAGCAAGGGCTTCCCCTGCAGGGAACTTTGCCAACCAAGCCGCGCTCCAGGTGGCAGCTTGGACTCCTCAAGACAATGCTGAAGCCGAAGACCGCGTTCGCTGTGGATTGGCACCGAATAAGGAGGTTTGCTTGCAATCAATGCAACGCCCCTAAGACAGTAGTGACCCCTCGAGCAAACACAGCGCATGGAAGGCACGCTCGGCCAGCACGGTGACCAGGGGAACGTACGGCATCAAACAGCTCCCTCGTATCCGCTGCCCTGATCAGCAGACCAATAGAGAGAAAAAGATCTCCATGTTGAAATGGCTCAAGCGTTGATGAGACCAACCTAATGACGCGCCGAGGGATCATCCTCGCTGGCGGCAGCGGCACCCGCTTAGCGCCGCTCACCACGGCGGTAAGCAAGCAGCTGATGCCGGTGTATGACAAGCCGATGATCCATTACCCGCTCAGCACCCTGATGCTGGCCGGAATCCGCGAGGTGCTGATCATCACCACCCCCCACGATCAGGCCGCCTTCCAGCGCCTGCTCGGCGATGGCAGCCGCTGGGGGATGACGATCGCCTATGCCGTGCAACCCAGCCCCGATGGCCTCGCCCAGGCCTTCCTGATCGGCGCCGACTTCCTTTCCGGCTCCCCTGCTGCTCTGGTGCTGGGCGACAACCTTTTCCATGGCCATGAGCTGATCCCCCAGCTCCAGGCCGCCACCACCCGCCTGGATGGCGGCACCGTGTTTGCCTATCCGGTGCGTGATCCCGAGCGCTATGGGGTGGTCGAGTTCGACGACCAAGGCACCGCCTTGAGCATCGAGGAAAAACCCACCCAACCCCGCAGCCGTTACGCCGTCACAGGGCTGTATTTCTACGACCACACCGTGGTGGAACGGGCCCGTGCGGTTCGGCCCTCCGCCCGCGGTGAACTGGAGATCACCAGCCTCAACCAAATGTATTTGCAGGAGGGAGCACTCACGGTGGAACTGATGGGTCGGGGCATGGCCTGGCTCGACACCGGCACCTTTGACTCGCTGCATGAGGCGGGGGCCTACATCCGCACCCTTGAGCAGCGCCAGGGGCTCAAGGTGGGTTGCCCCGAGGAGGTGGCCTGGCGCCAAGGCTGGATCAACGACGGGCAGCTCGAACGCCTGGCCCAGCCCCTGCGCAAGAGCGGCTACGGCGCCTACCTGCTGCAGATGCTGCAGGAGGGCAGCGGTGACCATGCGCTGCTGCAGCGCAACCTGGAGCACCGTCCTGCGGAGACCAGCCATGCCCGCTGAAGCGCTGCTCACGGCCTCCGGACAGCCCATGGCCGGCCCTTTGTTGATCACCCCCCAGGTGTTCGGCGATGAGCGGGGCTTCTTCTACGAAAGCTGGAATGAGCGCCGCTTCCGCGCCGACCTGATCGCCGCCGGTGTGCCGGCGGCCGAAGTCGAGGGCCTCCAGTTCCGGCAGGACAACCACTCCCGCTCCATCCGCGGGGTGTTGCGCGGGCTGCATGTCCAGCTGCCGCCCGAACCCCAGGGCAAGCTAGTGCGCTGCAGTGTGGGTGCAATTTTTGATGTGGCGGTGGATCTGCGTCGCCACTCCCCCAGTTATGGCCAGTGGGTGGGGGCAGAGCTGAGCGGGGAGAACCACCAGCAGCTCTGGGTTCCGGTGGGCTTCGCCCATGGCTTTCTCACTCTCAGCGATGTGGCCGAAGTGCAATACAAGGCCAGCGGTTTCTGGAACAGCAGCTGCGAACGCTCCCTGCGCTGGGATGATCCCGCCCTGGCGATCACCTGGCCCCTGCAGCGGGCCGGTTTGCAGGAGCCGCTGCTTGCCGCCAAAGATGCAGAGGCGCCCCTCTTGGCGGCCTTTGAGGCTGCCGAGGAGCTCTTCTAATGCGCATCCTGCTCACCGGCTCCAGTGGACAGCTCGGTCAGGCCCTGCGCGCCTCCCTTCCGGCCAGGCTCGCGGGAGAGCCTGTGGAGTTGATCGCCACCGCCCGTCAGCCTGATCCGGCCCAGGGCGTGATCGGGTTGGATCTGGCCGACCCCGAAGCCTGCCGGGCCGCGATCGCCAGCCGTAAGCCCGATTGGGTGCTCAACGCCGGCGCCTACACCGCCGTGGACCGGGCGGAAGCCGAGCCGGCGCTGGCCCAGGCTGTGAATGCCGGCGCGCCTCGTGCCTTCGCGGAGGCGTTGGCAGAAATCGGCGGACGCTTGCTGCAGGTCAGCACCGACTTCGTGTTCAGCGGTGAGCAGAGCCATCCCTACCGGCCCGGCGATCCCCGGAATCCCGTTAACGCGTACGGAGCCAGCAAGGCAGCAGGCGAGCAGGCGGTGGCTGATGCACTGGGCACTGGACTGCAAGGGCGAGCAACGATCCTGCGCACCAGTTGGGTGTATGGCCCGGTGGGCCGCAATTTCCTGCTCACGATGCTGCGGCTGCACCAGCAAAAAGCCGCCAGTGGTGAGCCCCTGGGCGTCGTAGCCGATCAAGTGGGGTGTCCCACCAACACGGCCGGGCTGGCGTGCGCCTGCTGGGCCGCCATCGAACACCGGGCGACGGGCATCCTCCACTGGAGCGATGCCGGCGTGGCCAGCTGGTATGACTTCGCGGTGGCGATCGGTGCCCGAAGCGAAGCAACCGGGCTGCTGGATCGCGCGGCTGCGGTGGAACCGATCCGCACAACCGACTACCCCACACCGGCCCGGCGTCCCAGCTATTCCCTGCTCGACGGCACAGCCACACGCGCGCAGCTGAATCTCGCCCCCCGTCACTGGCGTCAGGCGCTGAACGACATCCTCCTGCACAACCACGACAGCCTGCAGGACCTGATCCAGGCGGCAAAGGCCTGATTAAGTCCTGATTACAGTCCGCACCGGTGGTGTTGCCCGTGATGTCTGCGCTTCTGCCTGAGTCTGTCCAGCGGGTGTTGGTGACCGGTGGTGCCGGGTTCATCGGTGGTGCTGTGGTGCGGCGTCTCCTAGCCGACACCAACGCCCAGGTGTTCAACCTCGACAAGTGCGGTTACGCCAGTGATCTCAGCAGCATTGAGCTGGTGTTGAAGACGTTGGGGCCAGCGGCGGTGGGGCGCCACCAGCTGTTGCGCGTCGATCTCGCCGATGCCGAGGCCACGGCGGCGGCGGTGCAGCAGGCCGATCCCGACCTGGTGCTGCACCTGGCGGCCGAAAGCCATGTGGATCGCTCAATCGCCGGGCCAGGGGCCTTCATCAGCAGCAATGTGAACGGCACCTTTCATCTGCTGCAGGCGGTGCGCACGCACTGGGAAGCGCTACCGGAGCAACGCCGAACAGCGTTCCGTTTTCATCACATCAGTACCGATGAGGTGTTCGGGTCGCTGGGGGCGGAGGGGCGCTTCTCGGAGACCACGCCCTACGACCCCCGCAGCCCCTATTCAGCCAGCAAGGCGGCCAGCGACCACCTGGTGCGGGCCTGGCATCACACCTATGGGCTGCCGGTGGTGCTCACCAACTGCAGCAACAACTACGGGCCCTGGCAATACCCGGAAAAGCTGATCCCCGTGGTGATCCTCAAGGCGGCGGCGGGGGAACCGATCCCGCTGTATGGCGATGGCTTGAACGTGCGCGATTGGTTGTATGTGGATGATCATGTGGAGGCACTGCTGCTAGCGGCGACACGCGGCCGAATCGGCGCCAGCTACTGCGTGGGAGGTAACGGGGAACGCAATAACCGCCAGGTGGTGGAAGCCATCTGCAGCTTGATGGATCAATTGCGTCCCCAGGGCGCTCCGCACGCACGCCTGATCACCCTGGTGAACGACCGCCCCGGTCACGACCGCCGCTACGCGATCGATCCCACGCGCATCCATTCGGAGCTTGGTTGGCAACCTCGCCACACGTTTGACCAGGGCCTCGAATCGACGGTGCGCTGGTTCCTCGACAACCTCGGCTGGTGCCAAGCAGTACAACGAGGCAACAGCCACGCCAAGAACCCCATCACCGAAGCTGGGCACAGGGCATGAATAACAGTGGGATCCAGGCCTAGGTCCAGGCGGCCACCCGTCCATGGCGTCATTGTCTGCCTTCCCCATCGCCATAAAATCGCAGTTATGAAGATGCAATGGTCTCCACTCCTCTCGAAGGGTCGTAGCTGGTTCTTGGTGACCCTGATGGCCATTGCCAGCAACCTTCAGGCACCGTGGGTCCATGCCGAAAACCGACGGCCGGAACGAGCAGAGCCACTGTTGCCGCTCGAGCAACGCGCCCAGGTCAATTACGACGCCTACATCCTTGGCCCCGGCGATGGCCTCCAGATTGAGCTACTCGATCTTCCCGAACTCAGCGGGCGCTTTTCGATCGGTCCTGACGGGACCCTTTATCTGCCCCGACTACGGGCTCTCTATGTGGAGGGACTCACCATCGAAGAACTGCGTGAGTTCCTCACCCAGCAGTTCAAAATCTATGTTCGCGATCCCCAGGTGTATGTGCGACCTGTGGCGTATCGACCGATTCGCATCTACGTGGGTGGAGAAGTGAAACGGCCCGGCTACTACACGCTCAGCGACGATCGAGCGCTGTCGAGCCTCTCCAGCTCGGCAGAAGCACTGCAACTGCAAACAGGCACGGCAACAACGACAGGCCGCCCCGGCCTCGGACAAGTGCCAGGCGGTGCCTCAGCCACTGGTCGTGGCCTCAGCACCTTCGGGGCCGTGTTCCCAACAGTGTTCGACGCCATTCGCACCGCGCAAGGCATCACCCCCTATACCGACCTAGCCCAAGTGCAAGTGACCCGCAAACGGGCCCAAGGCCTGGGTGGGGGCCGTCTCCGCACCAACCTCAATTTCCTCTCGCTGATCACGGAAGGCAACGAATCCCAAAACATTCGCCTGTTTGATGGCGATGTGGTGAATGTGGGCCGAAGCAGCGTGGTGCTCCGTGATCAGCTGCTCAAAGCTGGCCAGACCAACCTCAGCCCTCAGTTCATCAATGTGTTTGTGAGTGGCCGGGTGATGCAACCCGGCGGCGTGGTAGTGCCCCAAGGGGCCAACCTCACCCAGGCGATCGATCTAGCCGGCGGCACCAAGCTGCTCCACGGTCGTGTGGAATTTGTGCGCTTCACCCGCGAAGGTGAAATCGACCGCCGCATCTTCAAGTACAACCCAGGCGCAGCCAACGACGACTACCGCAATCCGGTGCTGATAAGTGGCGATGTGATTCGCGTACGCGAGTCGCCCCTCTCCGCCACGATATCGGTGCTCAATGAAGTGGTGGGCCCTGCCGTGGGCATCTACTCGGTGTATTCCTTATTTAACGGCTTCACACAATGATCACCGCACCCTCCAACCAGCCTGCGGTTGTGTCCTCCATCACTGGTGACGACGAAGTCGATCTACGCCAGGTGGTCGGTGCCCTAAGCCGCCGTCGCCGTTTGATCGCCAAGGTGGTTGGGGCTTCACTGCTACTCAGTGGGATCTACGCGTTCTTCTCCAAACCGGTGTGGGAAGGGCAATTTCAGATTGTGCTGGCGAATAGGGTGAATCCAGCCAGCAGCGCCGGCCAATTGCTGCAGTCGAACCCCGGGCTCGCCAATTTGATCGGCATACGCAGCGGTGACAATCAACTTGAAACCGAGGTCAAGATTCTCGAAAGCCCTTCCGTACTGAAACCGGTTTTCGATTACGTCAAACAACAGAAAGAGCAAGCAGGGAACGACATCAGTCGTTGGCGCTACTCCGACTGGGTTGAAGACAACCTCACCATCGAGCTAGCAAAAGGCACCTCCGTGCTCGAGCTCGCTTACCGGGACACAGATGAGCAATTAATTCTACCGGTGATCGAGCAGATCTCCAAGACTTATCAGGCCTATTCAGGCCGAGACCGCGAACGCGGCATCAGCCTGGCCATCGACTATCTCGATCAACAAATTGAGATCTACCGCAGCAACAGTGTTGCATCGTTGCGTGCTGCCCAGCAATTCGCCATCGAACAAGACCTCACAGCTCTCAAAGGTGATGGAGCCAATGACACAGAGATCAAAAACGCCATCGATATCGAAGCGATCCGCGTTCAATCTGCCAATCAGATTCGCAACATTAACGAGCAGCTGAAACAACTTAATCAACTAGATGACAACCCCGAAACCTTAATGTATATGGGGCGCAACATCCCGGAATTAGCCAAGCAAGGGCTTCCCCAAAGTCTCGATCAGCTCGACACCCAGCTCGCCCTGCTCAGGGCCAAATACACCGACAAGGATAATTCGATCCGGCGCCTGATGGAACAACGGCGTTTGTTGATCAATGTGTTCAAGCGCCAGACCTACGGCTACCTCTACGCCCAGCGCACAGCCGCCCAAGCAAGGCTTGCTGCCGCTGAGCGTCCCAAAGGCGTGTTGATTCGATACCGCGAGCTGTTGCGCACAGCCACGCGTGATGAAGCCACTCTCACGCAATTGGAGGCGGAGCGACAGGTGCTGGCGCTTGAAAAAGCACGCCAAACTGACCCCTGGGAGCTGATTTCCAAACCCACCCTGCTGGATAAGCCCGTGGCACCCCGCAAGGGCCGCATCTTGGCGCTGGGTCTGTTGGCTGGCTTGGTAGTTGGCAGTGGTGCGGCGCTTGTGGCCGACCGCCGCAGCGGGCTGGTGTTCAGCCTTGATGAGCTGCAAACGCTCTTGCCCTGCCCCCTGCTCAAGCACCTGCCGGCGCTTGAAGCAGCAGCTTGGGCCGATGCCGCCAGCCTGTTGGCCTCTGGGCCGTTGGCTTCCGCCCCCGGGGATGGTGCCGTCGCCCTGGTGCCCGTGGGTGCGGTGGCGAGGGATCAAGTGCAGACCTTCGCGGCTGAACTGCGCCATGCCTTAAAGGGCCGCGATTTATTGATCAGCAGTGATCTCCGCCAAACCAGTGGCTGTGCCACCCAGCTGCTGGTCACCGCCCCAGGTGTCGTCACCCGCACCCAGCTCAATCAACTCGGCCAGACCCTCGCCCTGCAGGGCACCCCCCTGGCTGGATGGGTCTTCCTCGACCCCGACCTCAGCGTTTAAGCCCATGGCCCGTCTGCTCATTACCGGAGGTGCAGGCTTCATTGGCAGCCACACCTGTGTGGTGCTCCTGGAAGCCGGTCACGACCTGGTGGTCGTCGATAGCTTTGCCAATAGCTCACCGGTGGCCCTCGAACGTGTGGGCACATTGACGGGCCAGCCCGTGCAGCTGGTGGAGGGTGATGTGCGCGATGCAGCCCTGCTCGATCAGCTATTTGCCGGCGCCAGCGCATCAGGCCATCCGATCGATGCCGTGATCCACTTCGCAGGTTTGAAAGCCGTCGGCGAATCGGTCGCCGAACCACTGCGCTACTGGGATGTGAACCTCTGCGGCTCCCGCACCCTGCTCAATGCCATGGATGCCCATGGTTGTCGCACGTTGGTCTTCAGCAGCACCAGCACGGTGTATGGCGAGCCCGACCGTTTCCCACTCACGGAAACCACGCCCACCGCCCCGATCCATCCCTACGCCCAAACCAAACTGGCCGTTGAACAGCTGCTCACCGCCCTCAGTCGCAGCGGTCCATGGCGGGTGGCGTCACTGCGCTATTTCAACCCCGTCGGTGCCCACCCGTCCGGTCGCATCGGGGAAGACCCCTATGGCATTCCCAACAACCTATTTCCATATATCACCCAAATCGCCACGGGGCGGCTTCAGTCGCTGCGCGTGTTTGGCAACGACTACCCCACCCCCGATGGCACCGGCATCCGCGACTATTTGCACGTGATGGATTTAGCGGAAGCCCACACCGCTGCAGTTGAACATCTCTTGGAGGCTGATGCACCAGCATCACTCACACTCAACCTCGGCACCGGCCAAGGGTTGAGTGTGCTTGAGGTGGTGAAAGGCTTTGAAACCGCCACAGGAATTCCGATTCCCTATGAGATTATTGAGCGCCGTCCAGGCGACGTCCCCAAACTGGAAGCCTGCCCCAAGCGGGCCGCCGCGGTGCTGGGGTGGACGGCCAAGCGCTCCCTGGACGCCATGTGCCGCGACGCCTGGGCCTGGCAATCGGCCAATCCCCAGGGCTATCGGGGAGACCAGTGATGCAAACATCGCGACTGCTCATGCTTCTGAGCCTTGTGCCCTTTGGCATGGCAACAGCCCTTCCGTCACGGGGGCAAGCGTTGGTGAACGACGTCCCGGTGCTGTGGGAACCCGTGGTGACACCAACACCTGGCCAACCCAGACAGCCGCAAGCCAGACAGCCGCAGGCCAGCCCACCTAGCGCCCCCGCTGAGGCGATTGTTTGGGAGCTCATCCCTGACGACAACGCCGCAACAGGCCAGCACCACAACCCCGCAACACCCCATTCCCCCGTGGTGTGGGAAGTGATTCCAGGGAGCGTCAAACCCCTTGGACCCACCCCATCCGAGGCCTTCGCTCAGGATCAGGACGACAGCAATGATCCTGCAACACCACCCGTGGATGCGGTGGTGTTCGAACAGAGCCAACCTGCACGGACGAGTCCGGTGCCGCCCCCACCGCCAGCGCTACAGGCCCTCAATCGCTCCATTGCCTTCGCGGATGGAACGGTTGGGCCTGACATCAGCCTGAGAATTCCCAACGGCTTCCGTTGGAGTGAACGATGGTTTGGCGACATTTCCGTGCTTGGTTACAGCTACCAAAACGGCCGCAGGTCAGGAGATCCCTTTGTTCCAGCTCAAGACTCCGGAAATCTTGATGGCTGGGGAATTCTTCACGCCAATGTGCTCCAAACAAACCACTGGAGCGTGACCCTCAACACCTCATTCCGCAGCCTGCAAAACAACCCTGATCTTCCCGGTGGCAGCACAGGCATTGATGATGGTCTCTCCTCCGGATTCCGCATTGCCCGCGCCATTGGCGATACCGGCGGCATTGCTTTTGGTGGTGAACAAGTGATTCAGTGGGACGACCAAACCGATACGGGACGCAACCTCTATCTGATGGCATCCAAGGGGTGGTGGCTCGGCAAAGGGGGCAACGATTACCCGCTGTTGATTGCCAATGGCGGCGTTGGAACGGGCAGATTTGCAAGCCTCACGCAAAATGACCCGAGAGGTGAAGCACTGGGGGCCCCATTTGATTTCACTTGCGTTGCCGTTGAAAGCAATCGCACGCAGGCAACAATCGACGAAAATTTATGTTGGGGACCGATCGGCTCGGTGAGCCTTGTCGTCAACCCATGGTGGGGAACCTTTGTGGACTATGCCATTAGCCGCGCAACCCTAGGCGTCTCCGCCAACCTCACGGCCGGCATCCCGCTACGCGCCACCGCAGGCGTTCACTTTGTTGAAAACAATGAAGTCGTCAGTTTCGACCGACTCCGCTGGATTGCTCAATTCAGCATCGGCTTCTGAGCATTTAGTTCTCGCTGGCGGTGGCCATAGTCACGCGCGATTGCTTCAACGCTGGGGGATGGCACCAAAGAAGCGACCGCAGGGAAGGATCACCCTCGTCAGCACCAGCAGCGCGTCTTTGTATTCCGGCATGGTGCCGGCCTATTGCGCAACGCTTGATTCACGACGTCAACTCAGCATCGATATTCGCTGGCTAGCACAACAAGCCAATGTTGATTTCATCCAAGCTGAAATCATTGGCATCACGCCCAGGGGAGAACTTCACCTCAACAAGCGACCGTCGTTGTCGTTCGACCGCCTCAGTTTGAATGTGGGAGCAATCACCAACCGCCAGCATTTCCAACAAGCCATCAGCATCAAACCTCTCGATGCAGCCCTAGCAGCGATCACGCAACAGGACGAGCGCGTCGCTGCTGCATCCGCAGCACCCTGCCACCTGGTTGGTGCAGGACTCGCAGGGATTGAACTCGCATTTGCTCTCCGCAACCGTTGGCCAACCCGCAGATTGGTTCTCCATGCCAAACCTGATGCACTCCAGATTGGCGTGGTTCAACACCTGCACCAAGCCGACATCACCATCAGCTCTGAACCGGCACCCGACACGGCCAACACCCTGCTGTGCACCGGCAGCCTTGCCCCCCCATGGCTCAAGGCCAGCGGACTTCCCTGTGACGACCAAGGCCGCGTCAAAACTGACGCCAAACTGCAAGTGCTCGGCCATCCCTGGATCTTGGCGGCCGGGGACTGCGCGGTGATTGAGTCCTATCAAAGGCCAGCCTCAGGCGTCTGGGCCGTGCGAGCCGCCAACCCCTTAGCCCACAACCTGGAGCGACTCAACCAACGCAAACAGGCGCGCCCATGGCGGCCGCAACAACGGGCCTTGCAACTGCTCGGCTGCCCGATGCCAGGGCAAGCCCCATCAGCCTGGTTGATCTGGGGACCCCTCTGGGCTGGCCCCCATCCCTGGCTCTGGCGTTGGAAACGCCATCTCGATCAACGCTTCATGCGCATGCTCCAGAGCAGGGGGTCGATGGAGCGCGTGACCACAAGCACTGCAGGGGCACAGTCGATGCCCTGCCGCGGTTGTGCAGCCAAGCTCCCTGCCGACCCGCTCCAACAAGCCTTGCAACGCTGCGGGGTTGGAGAACTGGGCCAACACCCCGAGGATGCCCACGCCCTTGCCACCACGGGGGATGGCAAAACACTGCTCAGTTCAGTGGATGGCTTTCCTGCACTCATCCCTGATGCTTGGCTCAACGGACGACTCACCGCCTTGCATGCCTGTTCAGATCTCTGGGCCTCCGGAGCTCGCGTCAGCACTGCGCAAGCGATTGTCACCGTGCCCGCCATCGACAGTCCAAGCCAAGTTGAGCTTCTGAGCCAAACCCTTGCCGGAATCCGCTCTGCCTTAGAGGAGCAGGGGGCACAACTGATTGGCGGCCACACCATGGAATCTCGCCAGCCTGCCGCCATCCCATCAGCGCTGGATCTGCAACTAAGCCTGAGCGTGAACGGTGAAACCCCACAAGGAGCGACACCATGGTCAAAAGGTCCGATCCAGGCCGGTGATGTGGTGCTACTGAGCCGCCGCCTTGGCAGCGGTGTGCTCTTTGCAGCAGCCATGCAAGGACGCTGTGATCCCTTGCATCTCGATCGTTGCCTCGACGAACTGAGCAACAGCCAACATTCATGGGTCGAGGCTTTACGACAACTGGAAACAGAGATGGCGGGGTCCATCCATGCCTGCACCGACGTGACCGGTTTCGGCCTCTTAGGCCATCTCAACGAAATGCTGGCCGCCAGCGGGGCCATCACGCTCGATCTCTGGCTTGATCAGATCCCGAGTTTCGACGGTGCGTTAGAGCTACTGCGGGCCGGCATCGCCAGCACCTTGGCCCCATCGAACCGTCAAGCCCTCACCAGCCTGGGTTGTCGTGTCAACGCCATCCAGCGATCCAACAACGTTCACGCCGGCCTTGATCCAGGCCTGGAAGCATTGCTCGTCGACCCACAAACCTGTGGACCACTCCTCGTGAGTTGCAGTGGCTGCGCAGCCCGGATCTTGGAGCAACAAGGTTGGACCGCCGTGGGCCACGCCTATCAATGCGCCTGAGGATGGAGGGCCAAGAGCCAATCGTTGAGGCGTGCTTTCATCCTTTGCCGAGCTGTGAGGCGCTTGTAAGGCAAACCAATGCGCTGAAACCAATCCGGTTGCTCACGCATGCATTCTGAAAGAATCGTTTCCTCATCATTCCCATAGGGCATCTGGGTCGCCAACTCGGCTTTCTGCAAAAAGAGAGCTTGAAAAGCCGACCATTGCTCACGCGGACCTGAGACGTAGGAAGCATTGAGGGGCAACTTCTGCCCATACCGGCACATATCACTGCCGTAATGGGAAAACTTTTGCGGATGGTCCTGAACAAGCCAAAACCGCCAGTTTGATCGGCGTCTATTAAAGCGGGCAAGGGTGGAATCAATCCAAACAAGACGGGCATGCTCTGAGCAACTCGCCTGCTCAGCCACCAAAGCAAATTTACTGAGCCAAATGGAATACATGGCACGCAAAACATCCTGGCCCGATGCTTTGTAATCGCGCCAGTAGTGAATCGCACCCTTTTCACCATGAAATGAGCGTGGCTTTTGCCACTGATCGAGACGCATGGCAGCGCAACAGCGCACCAAGCGCTCAGCCAATCCCGATGCCGGGAGATCGTCCACAGCAAGCAACACCGGTCGCATCCGGATGGACAACTGTTGACACATGCTGTCCACCTGACACAGCACATCATCTGAGGAGGAATAAAACACCAACTCCTCACCACGAATGAGCTGCAAAGTCTGGGGGAGCAGGGTGCTGTAATGCTGCCCAGATCGCTTCAGATTTCCACGGATCGGCCAGTAGCCACACACATACAGCTTGCCCATGGCTTCTTACGCAGCATGCAATTCAAGCATCTGCGTTGAGCACACCGGCAAGCACAATCCATCACTCCACAGGTTCAATCGGCGCCAACCGCGGATCGAGGATCTTCGGGCCCATGCCAGGAAACTTCACCGCAATCGACACCTTCTCACCACTGCCAAACGTGTGGGTGATCTCACCAATGCCGAAATTGCTATGGCTGACCTGATCCCCTACAGACCAGCTTGTCCCAGGTGCAGGACCGGCCTGCCGGCGACGCACCGCATTGGCCGGTGCGCGCGCACCGGTGGGTTTGGCGCGGTCGACCCGAGTGAGCCGCTCCAAACGCTGCTCCCGCCGGATCGCTGCTCCCCCCGATCGGGGAAGATCACCCTTCACCAGCGCCTCCGGCAGTTCTGAGAGAAACACGCTGGGCACAGCCGGCTCCCGCATGCCACCCCAAAGCCGCCGTTCACTGGCATGGGACAAAAATAATCGCTCCTTGGCACGGGTGATGCCCACATAGCAAAGGCGACGTTCCTCTTCCAAAGAAGCCGGATCATCAAGGGAGCGGTAGCTGGGGAACAGGCCCTGCTCCATACCCACCAGGCACACCACCGGAAACTCCAGGCCCTTACTGCTATGGAGCGTCATCAACGTGACCCTGTCAGCCTCAGCATCTTTGCTATCGGCATCACTCGCCAAAGCGGCAGAGGCCAAAAAGCCCTCCAGATCTCCCTCGTCGTTTTCCTCCTGATATTGCAACGCCGCATTCACCAATTCCTGCAAGTTGCGACGCCGCTCTTCCGCCTCATCCGTGGCTTCTGCGATCAGCTCACTGACGTAGCCACTCTTTCCCATCACCTGCTGGATCAGCTCCGATGGCGGGGTGTCATGGATGTGTTCTTTGAGATCATTGATCAGATCACAAAACTGGAGCAGACCACGGGCAGAGCGCCCCCCGAGGGAACGGGCTGCTTCTGGATCACTCACCACATCCCAAAGGGGAATGCCAAGCTGATTTGCCGCATCGGTGCAGCGCTGAATCGTGGTCTTACCGATGCCCCGCTTGGGCACATTGATCACCCGCAGCAGGCTGACGGTGTCAGCTGGGTTGATCAACAAGCGCAGGTAGCCGAGCACATCCTTGATCTCCCGCCGGTCGTAGAAGCGCAAACCTCCCACCACCACATAAGGAATCCGCCAACGCACCAGCGATTCTTCAATCGCCCGCGACTGAGCATTGGTGCGGTAGAGCACAGCCATCGCACCCCAGCTCAGCTCGGGATTGGCCGCCTCCATCATCCGCAGCCGATGCACCACCGCTTCCGCCTCAGCGATTTCATCGTCGCAACGGGTGAGCGTGATCAGCTCCCCCTCCCCGCGGGTGGGGCGCAGCACCTTATCGATCCGCTCACTGTTATGGGCGATTAAGGCGTTGGCCGCCTCCAAGATCGTGGCGGTGGAGCGGTAATTCTCCTCCAACTTCACCATGGTGCGGGTGATGTCATCGGCGGCCTTGTCGCCAAAATCATCCTGGAATCCCATCAGGATCGTGAAATCGGCAGCCCGAAAGCTGTAGATGCTCTGGTCGGCATCACCCACCACAAACACCGAGCGGCCGGCCCAATCGTCGTAGTCCTGGGGATCCTTGCCGTCAGTCACCAACAACTTGATCAGCTCATATTGGGTGCGGTTGGTGTCTTGGTATTCATCCACCAACACATGGGCAAAGCGGCGATGCCAATAGCTGCGCACCTGACCGTTCTGCTGCAGCAACTGGACAGGCAACAGCAACAGATCATCGAAGTCGAGAGCGTTGTTGGCGGCGAGCGCTTTGCGATAGCGGCGGTAGACATCGGCCGTGAGCTTGCCGCGCTGCCCCTCCGCATTGGCCTCCAGCTGATCGGGTAGCCAGCCTTGGTTTTTGGCATTGCTGATCGCCCAACGGACCTTTTTGGGTTCAAAACGCTTGGGATCCAGCTGCAGCTCCTGGGTGACGATCTCCTTCACCAGGCTCTGGGCATCGGCCTCGTCGTAAATCGAGAACTGCTTCGTCCAGGTGAGGCCCTCCGCGTCTTTGAACTTATCGATGTCGAAACGCAGCAGACGCGCAAACAACGCATGGAAGGTGCCAATCCACAACTCCTTGGTCACCTCTCGATAAATCCGCGACCGCAACTGCCGCTGCTCGACCGCCGGCAAGGTGCTCCAGGGCTGCCCGAACTGGCTCATCGCCAAGCGCTGGGCCAAGAGCAACTCCAGCCGTTCCTTCATCTCGCGGGCAGCCTTATTGGTGAAGGTCACCGCCAAGATCTGAGCGGGATCGGCCCCATGCTCACCAATGAGATGGGCAATGCGATGGGTCAGCGCCCGGGTTTTACCACTGCCAGCTCCAGCCACCACCAGCAACGGACCCTCATGGTGATCCACTGCCCGGCGCTGGGCATCGTTCAGACCGGCAAGAAAGCTCATGGGCCGAGGCTATCGCTAGGGGAAGGGATCCACGCCAGGCTTGATCCATCGCCGCACTCGGCGGAAAAGCCATGGAGAACGCAGCCGCACCGGCAGGGTCCAAACCAACACCCCCAGCTTTTGACTCCAGGTGAGTTGCTGGCGCCAACTCTGATCCAAACGAATCTGGTCCGAACGACCGAAACGCATGTCGTTGCCATGAATATCGCGGCGGACGCCATCACGCCACTGAAACTGGCCCTCTTCCAGCGGGAGATTGAGCCAAGCCATCACCCGCGCCATTTCCGCCCGGGGGTCCAGCGCCAGCTGCTCGTAGGACACCCGCAGAGCACGAACTCCCCGCAACCGCTCCCGCGTCATGAAAAACAGACGCACGTAGTTGTAAGCCGCTTGACGTAGAACCTCTCCCCGCTTGCGGGCACTATTCATCGAACCAAATGGGCCGCGATGCAGATGCACGGGATGCAACGCAAAGGCAGCACCTTGCGCCTCCGCCATCAGCAGCCGAGACAAACGGGGCAACGATTTCGATGAGTCAACGATCAGGGCCTGACCGCTCTCCTCAGCGATCGCCGCGAACAAGGCCTCGTTATGGCGCAAAAAGGTGGCGTCACCCCCCCCATCCACCAGCAGCAGTTGATCAAGGGAACAGCCAATCCGGTCCTTCACCCGCTGTTCCACCGCTCGCCAGAACGGGCACTCGGATGGCACCTGCCGGTGGCAACTACAGAGGCGCCGTTGGGGATCCGGATTGGAGAGCATCTTCAGCTCACCAGCACTCACCACCTGGCTATGGCCACACACCAACAGGGATAGCAGCGTGGAACCACTGTGGCCACGGCTGGTGATGTAAAGCACCCGCGGTTTGATCATCTGCTGGCTGTGCGGCGGCATCGGTCCCGGTGTTGTCAGCAGTGGACTCAATGTACGAATGCCTGCAATCGGCACAGCTATCCCGCCACCGGTCCACTCATCGCATCCCCTCCAGGCGTTGCAATCGAGACCGGCGCAAGGCTTCTCCAAGCTGGGGGCCGGGTTGCAGGCCTGTGGCGATCAAATCCCCTGCCGTTTGCAGCGGTTTCGCATGGCGCCAACGCCCCCACCAACGCAGCAACGGCCGCCAACAAGGGCTCCGTAACGCCACCTCCAACGCCACCACCTCCACACTCCAAGGCCTCGCTTCCAACGCTTCTGTCCAACGGGCCGCAGACCAGCGTTGCCAGGGGTGGGGCAGCACCTGCTCAGCCAGCCAAGCCTGAAACGCCATCCGCTGCTCAATCCAGCGCTGCTGCAGCAACGGCAACTGCAAACGCTGCGCTAACGCCAACGGTGCATCGGAGGCTGCAACAAGGGCACAGAGCAGGGGCACACCCAAGCGCTCAGCCCGCCGCAACCGTGGCACAAGCCAGCGATCGTTGTGCAGGGATTGCCCGAGCAAGGGCAGAGCACCCCAGGCCTGCAGATGGCGGATGGCCTGCTGCCAAGGCTCCCGCCCAAACAACAACTCCAGTTCCATGCGGAGACGGGTGCCCAGAGCGGGCGGCACACCCACCAATGCATCACCAGGACGCCATGGCCATGGCCAGATCCCCACTGTCGTTTGCACTTGCTCCAACGCTTGCGGGGCCAACTCAAATCCCAGCCGAGCCGCATAACGTGCGCCCCGCACCACACGGGTGGGATCGTCTTGCACACTTCCTCCATGCAGGAAGTTCAGCTGACGGGCCGCCAGATCAGCCTGACCTCCATGCAGATCCAACAGCTCAGGCGGCGCGACTCCAATGCCCAACAACAACGCCATGGCATTGACCGTGAAGTCGCGCCGAGCCAGGTCGTTGATGAGCGAGCCGGGTTCCACCACTGGATTGTCGCCAGGTGCGGGGTAAAACTCCTGGCGAGATTGGGCCAGATCCAGGAGCACACCATCGAGCACCATCTCCACCGTGCCAAAGCGGCCATGCACCCGCAGCTCTGGCACCCGACTGACCCCAAGCCGTTGGCGTAAACCCTGCGCGAGGGAATCCGTGCTGCCTTCAACGACCAGATCCAGATCCGGCAGATCACGCCAAGGCTCCTGGTGGCTGTGATGGAGCAACAGATCACGCACCGCCCCCCCCACCAACGCCAACGGCACCCCCCCTTGCAACTGGGCTTCCTCTTGCAAAGCCAGCAGCACACTGTCCGGGATCCCAGGCAGCCGCATCGTTGGGCGATCATCCACGGGATTGCTCCCCGCTGCCACTTGCCACAGGCTGATCCCACAGCTGGCGTAATTGCAGCGCCAACTGATCGAATTGAGCATGGCGCAGATAAACCTGCCGCCCGGGTGAAACGTCACCAGTGGCCAACACAGGATCCGCGTGGCCAATGGGCAAGCAGTGCTGGATGTGCTCACACCACTGCTCCGCCGTAGCCGACAGAGGCAAGTGCCAGATGCCATCGAAACCGCAGGCAAAATCGGCCGCAAAGCCTGTTGCCACCGACAGCATCAGGCAACCACTCGCCAAGCCTTCCAGGAACGACACCGGTCCTCCCTCCTTGGCCGACACCGAACACACCAGTCGGGCTTGCCGGTAGAAGGCGCCATAGGCCGAGTGGGCCACATCAATCGTTTCCACAGCTGCGGGCAGTGCATACTCGCAGGCCTGCCAACCACGACCCAGGAGCACCACCCGCAGCCTCTGCTCACTGAGCAAGCGCACAAGCTCACAAAGCAAGACGTAACGCTTGCGCTCGTGATAACCAAGATTCGTCTGAGCGACGTAACGCCCTACGAACAACACGTCAATCGGGCGTTGATGCAGCGGTGGACCAGGGAAAAACTTCACAGGGTCGTAACCCGCAGGGAACCAATGCAGCCGTTGGGGTTGCACCCCCGCAATGCGCAACATCGCATGGTCCTGCCCATTGAGGAACAAGACGGAATGGAGTCGGTTGAGATCGGGAAGCGCTAGTCCAATGCGCGCGTGGCTGAAATAGAGAATCACGCGCTCGGCAGGGATGCCATCCCGCAACAAGCGCTGGAGATGGCCCTGGAACATCACCACCACCAACGCATTGGCACCATCCATGGCGGCGGCCAGGCTGTCGCGATCCGACGCCACCAGCAACTCAGGCGCGTCCTGCTCACTCCATACCGCGCTAGCAACAAGATCGCGCCAGAGGAACTCAAGAATCCAACCCTGCGAACCTCCGGTGAGATAAGCGATGAGACGGCGTGGCCCTTGCAACGAACACTGAACCGGCGGCGGCCGACGCGGAGGGGCAGGCAACCCGAGAGCCAAGCGCAACTGGGCACGCATCCCCATTGAGCGATAAGTTCACACGGCCGAATTATCGCAGGAGCATTTGGCAGTCGAATGGTGTGGGGCAGCGCCAACGCAACGCGCAGCTGCACAACAACATCGTGTGAGATCAAAACAAAGCAAAAGGCCTCACCGTCCACGGCCAGCCATGGCCATCGGCCGGGCCATTGAGCGACATTGGATGCGCTCTTGATCAAAGCGACAAAGGCCATCGACGACATCGTGACAACAATGCCCGCGCTGAACTTCGACGAAAGCGAACTATCACCCAACAGCCATGAGTGACAATCGGTGCGACCACAGCGTGGATCAACGACCACGAAATCTTCTTGGCTGGATTAACACCATCACCGGAGTCCTGATTGGCTTCGGTCTGGGCTGCTGGCTGTGGCTCCTACAAAACCGCAGCAGGCTGCCATCACCAGAGAGCCAAGAAGGCCGAAACCTGTTGGGTCAATATCTCATTATTTCCCACGATTTATACATTTATCTGCTGGCGATCTGCACCATCACCCTGGTTGTTTTGATCCGCCGAAATCAAGTTCAACAATGGCCCACGCAAGCTGGCGAAAGGCAGGGCAATCAAGACAACCCCCTGGGGCGTTTCGCCCGCAACCATCCTCTCGTGCTGGCCCTGTTCACCGGATACCTGGTGGCGATGGTGCACGGCACGACGTGGTTTTATCCAGAACTGGTGGGCTGGTTCCGGACAATCCCAGACAACCACCTTCTCGATAACTTCTCGTTCCGCCGAGATTTTATCGATGAAACAATGCGGCGCTCCGACTATCGCTTCTTTCCCCTCGCCCACCAAGACCTCCATCTTCTCAGCTGGTTCACGCCCTATGTGAAGGTGTGGATGCTGGTCAGTGCTGCGGAACTCTTCACGATTGTGGTGGTGGGTGCTCGGTTTGTGCGCAAGCTGAGTGGCCGCACCCAGGTGCCGGCGCTGCTCCTGATCACCAGCATCCTGTTGTTGTTCCATCCCGCGACCGGGATGGCATTTTTTCAGTTTTCCTACTGCGAACGCTTCCTCACATTTCTCTTTGCCCTCTACTGCGGTGCCTATCTGCACCATCACCAACACCGCGATAAGGCCTCGTTTTATGCCGCCCTGCTCTGTGGCCTGCTCGGCATTTTCATCAAAGACATCGCCGTCGTGCTGTTCGTGGTGCCCCCTGCGGTGATGCTGATCGCTGGCAGCCTGGGCCTGGTGGAGGGCCACCCCAGCTGGAGCGGCAGCAGACGCGCGGAATGGGCCGAGGCCTATCGCCTCGAACTCTGGCTTTGCTCCCTCGCGCTGATCTTCCTGCTGGCTTATGTGGTGCTCTCCTTGCTGCCCAGCGCCTTTGCCAGCCAAGACTCCTACAACAAAAACAGAAACTTTCGCTTCGCCCCCGACTGGCGCTTTTGGTGTCTGCTTAGCTTTGGCTTGATCCGCGTCACGTCCATCAGCCTGCAGCGCAGCCGCGTCACCCTGCTCGATGGCCTCAACCTGGCAGCTCTCAGTTATGCCGCCGGCTTGCTGGTGTTGATCGGGTTTGAATCGCGCTTGTACCTCACCCTGCCGGTGCAATTCGTGACGGTGCTGGATCTTGGCTTCATCTGGGCCTGCTGGATCAGCCCTGGACTTGAACAGCGCAACTCCGCCCGACTGGCTGGCGCTGTGGGCTCTGCGGTCGTGCTGGGTACAGTCGGCATCGACCATCTCCAGCTGCCCAACTTCGCAGCCAGCGTGGGAAGCATCAAGGTGCGTCAGCAGTCATGGCTCAATGCTTACGACGCCATCGATGACATCACCGCTCCCCTCCGCAGCCGAGGCGAACCCATCAACCTGATCTTCAGCAAGCGGTCGTGGTTCTCAGCCAAACGCCACCTTGGCCGCCTTCGTTTTAATCGCTTGATTGAATTCGACCCGCAACGCAACCGCTTCACGGTGGAGGAAGGCATCGGCAAAGGCGAGGCCTATCAACCCCAAGCAGGCGATCTGCTGTTCACGATCGACCAAGACGCAAGCACCCTGCAACCCCTTTTGGATCGCTGGCCCACCCACGTGCTCTACCAAGACGGCAACGGCCAAAAGAACGGTCGCATCTACCGCATTCAGCCCTGACGATCCCAACCCACGCATGGACACCTCTATAGGCCCCGCGTCGCCTGCGCATGAACGTGGATCAAGAAGCGGCTGAGATCAGCCAGATGATGATCCAGGGTGAAGCGTTGCGCCACATGGCGACGGCCTGCGGCTCCGAACTGGGCGCACAATGCGGGATCCTGCAGCAGCCGTTCCATCGCCGCGGCCATGGCTTGCACATCCCCTTCGTTCACGAGCACGCCGGTCTGACCATCGAGCACCACTTCTGGAATCCCGGCATGGCGCGTGGCAACCACCGGCAACCCACTCAATTGCGCTTCCATCACCGCCACAGGATTGCCTTCACTGTCACCATCTGCTGCCACGAGGGAATGCTGCACAAACACACGCACCTGCCGCATCAACGCCGCCACCTCCGCCTGACTGCAAACACCGAGAAAACGAATCCGCGCGCCCAAGTTCAGTTGCTCCGCTAGGGCCTGCGCATCAGCCAGTAGGGGACCCTCCCCCACCATCCAGAGTTGGCCATGGGGCTGGGCGGCGAACGCACGAATGGTGTGCAGCGGTCCTTTCTTGGCGACAAAGCGCCCCACCGCAAGGCAGATCGGCGCTGCCGTGGCCGGTGCACTGCCATGAAACAACTGGGCATTCGCACCGGAAGCACTGATCAACACGCGCTCCGCAGGCGCACCCAACACTTGCAAGGTGTGCGCCATGGGCTGGGATTTGCAAATCAACCCAGCCGCCAAGCCCATCAACCGGCGGTAGCGGCCCCGCAACACCCCCAGCTTGCTGTGCGCCGACAGATCCGAGCCCCGAAAATGCACGACCAACGGCACCGCCATGACCGGAGCGGCCTCCATCACCCGCACAGCATGGAAACCAAACTCCGCCAAGACCAGATCGGGCTGATGACGGGCAATTAAGCCCCGTGCCACCACCGCTGCCGGCCAACCCGCCAGACGGTACAGCCCTAAACGCGTACACACCTTGCTCAGCAACACTGCGAGCCCATAGGCCAGACGAGCCGGTTGATTCCATGGGCGTTCGTCACCGAAATAGGCCTGCACCTCAAACGGCAATCCCGCCAGATTCGCACGCACAAAGGTTTCCGACGCCGCCCGGCGGGTCGGGGCAAAGACCAACAAACGCTGGAGGGTCATGGCTGATCCACCAGCGTCTCCCAAATCGGACCGACCACAGGCCAATCCAACTGGCGCAAGGTCTCCCGTGCAGCAGCACCCAGTTGCTCCCGCAACAAAGGATGAGCGGCCAACCAATCCAAAGCGGCCGCGAGGGCGGCCGGATCATCGCTGGGCACCACCCATCCGCTCGCACCATGCTCCACCACCTCCAAGGGCCCCGGAGACGCGTCCGTGACCACCACCGCCAACCCCGCAGCCATCGCTTCCAATAGGGCATTGGGCATTCCTTCAAAGCGAGAGGGCAACACAAAGACACTCGCTTGAAGCAAAAACGGCTGCGGATCCGGGCAAAAACCGAGGAACTGCACACGCTGCTGCAGACCAGCCTGCTGCACCTGCTGCTCAAGCGCTTCCCGTTCCGGCCCATCACCCACCAGGGTCAACGTCCAGGCCTGCGCTGCACCAGCGGTTTGCTCAAGGGCACGGATGAGCACATCGATGCCTTTTTGCGGCACCAGCCGCGCCACGGTCACCAAACCCTGGCGATCCCGGGCGGTTCCTACCGCTGCAGGCACCAGCGGCATGGGCAACGGATTCGGCAGCAAGGCCACCTGGCGCGCCTGAAACAAGGGCACCAGGCTGTCCAACACGCCAGCGGTGTTGGCCGTGAGCACGTCCGCACGGCGATACAGCAAATGGCGAAAGCGTGGCCACGGGAACGGCAACTGCTGCTTGCGCAGGTCGTTGCGTTCCGACACCACCAGGTGACAATCCCTCCACCACAAAGCGCTGCAGATGCGCATATTGGTGCGGCTCAGAAACGACACCACCCGTTTGGGGGAATGCTGCTGTAGCAACCGCTCCAACTCCCAAGACGGCGGCCCATCAATCCCTTGAAGACACCAACGCAGCAGGCGAGCGCGCCAGTGGCGCTGGCCGGGTTGCACCGGTTCCAACAGCCCCACCAGAGGCCCCATCACCAGACGCGCCAGCAAGCGATGCATCCGTCGCTGCGGCGCCAGGAAACGACGGCCACGGGCTAACACAGAGCGGTTCCAGTGATCCCGCTTCCACAGGGCATCCACTGCGGGGGCGAGATCAGTGACCACAAGCCCCTCAGGAATGGCATGGGCCTGAGCCGGGCCCGGCAGCATGGTGACCAGACGCACACGCCAGCCTTTGGCCATAAAAAAACCGGCCGCCAGCAACGCCACCTTCTGCGCGCCACCCGGCCCTAGATGGGGCAACACCAACCAAAGGTCATCGGGTGAGTTCTGTGCGGTTTGCTGCATCTCAGATCGCTGCCGCCTCCTGCCTCACCCGTTCAAGCGCTTGCATCAACCGCTGCTGCAACAGCGCGGGGTCATACAACTCGCGCACGGCCATCGCTTTCGCCGCCAAGCGCTGCCGCTCACCCCCATCGGTTAGCAAAGCGGTCAACACCTGCACCCATTGCCGATCGGATGCCGTCTCTGGCAACAGACGGCCGTTGACACCGTCTTGAATCAAATCGGCAGGACCCTGAGGGCAATCGGCGGCCACGCAACAGCACCCCGCCGCCATCGCCTCCAAGAGCACATTGGGAAAGCCCTCATAACGGGAGGAAAGCACAAACAGCTGCGTGCGGGCATACCAATCGGCAAGGTTGCCCACACGACCAGGGAAATGCAACCGCGCCTGAAGGTCGGGATGATCCAGCAACAGTGCCCGCAAATCCGCCTGCTGATCGCGGCCGTGATAGGGGGAAGCATCCAAACCAACGATCACCAAATGCAGCCGGGCATCCGCCTGCGCTAGAGGGATCCACCAACGCAGAAGGCGATCAAAACCCTTCTGATCAGCCTTGGTGCCCACCGCCAGCAGCATGGGGTCGGACGGCTGACACCCCCTCGCGGCGAGCCAATCGTGAGGGTCAAGGGTGGGATGGAAGCGATGCAAAGGCCACTGCACGGCATTGGGCAGCAACACCTGCCGGTGGGCACCGAGACGGGCAGCCATCCAATCACCGACAGCGCGGGTTTGCACCAGATGGAGGGCAGCCCAGGGATAACTGAGCCGGCGTAACCCACGCCAAATCCGACCAATCCGCTTCAACGGGGGGAAATTGCGTTCAGACACCACACAGGGCACACCCAGCAACCGAGTCGCGAACAGCAACTTGATCGCCGGCAGCGACGTCACACCGATCGCCAACCCCACGTTCTGTGCATCCAGCCAGCGCTGCAAACGCAGCACCCGGAAGGGAAAAGCGAAGGGTCCGAGGCGACGCATCCACGGCGAGTCTGAAGGCTCGACCACACGCTCCACCCCTGCGGGTAGGGGATAAAAATCCCAGCTGATGGGTTTGCGGGTCAACACCAAGGGCTGCCATCCCGCTTGCTGCAACCATCGCGCCCAGGTCAAGGTGACCCGTTCAGCACCGCCCAGCTTGAGGCTGTCGATGTACAGCACAACACGCTGCGGGGTCGGGGTGCTGCGGTTCATGCGCTCCCCCTCCGCCAACAGGCCCATGCGATTGAGATAGGCCAACATCGAGGCAGTGCGCGCCTCATAGGTTTGGGTTGCTGCTCGCTCTAAGCGCTGCTGCAGGGATGGGCCAGCGCCGGCAAGGGCAGCTTGAATCGCCTGCTCAAAGGCCCCAATCTCCGGTGGACAAAGCCAGGCCACATCAGCATGGGAGTCGAGAGCGGGAATGGCGGTCGCCACCACCGGCAAGCCCGACGAGAGGTACTCAAAGAACTTCATCGGAAACATGTGGCGGGTGTAGCCGTTCAGCTGCAACGGCAGCAACGCCACATCGGAATGGGCAAGCCAGGCAGGCAAGGCGGCGTACGCCACAGGCCCCACGAAATCCACATTGGGGCAAGCCTGCAATGCCGCCACGTCCGTGGAGGGATCACACTCCCCCACTGGCCCAAGCAACACAAACCGCCAGGCGGGGTTGCGCTGGGCCAACTGCAGCAACAGGCCGAGATCGAGTTTGTAGGCATCGATCGCGCCCATAAACACCAATCGGGGCCGCGCCAAGCGCTGCAGCAGCTGCGGACAAGGCAAGGGACCCGCCGCGTCGCCCTGGCGTGCGCGACTGAAATGGGCATGGTCGGCCACATTCCCGAACAGGAGGGTGTGATGGTTCCACTGGCGGTGGCTGATCTGCAGTTGCGGCGACGTGGCAAACACCACATCCACCGCCCGCGACAACGCCTGCTCACTGGTTTCAATGCGAGCCACAGGCATCCCGGGCTGATCCTGAATGCGATCGACGCAGTGATAGACAGTGCCCGAAAATTTTTTTAGATCGAGATAAAGGGTGGTGAGCGGGTTGTAGGTCCAAAGGATCGGATTGGTGAACCCAAGCCAACGGCAAGCGAGCTCCAGCCCCCCTTGAAGAAAGCGGCGATTGAGCTGAAGCGCCAGGCCGCTGTGGCCACCTGGCAGCACAGGGGGCGACCACACCCACAGCCGTTCCCGTCGTTGGCGCGGGAGCTGCAACAAACGCCGCAAACGCCGCACGATGCGCGTGCGGTCGGCAGCACCGACCCGCGGTGGACGAATGCCAAGGGACTCGACATAAAGCACGCGATGGCCAGCCGCTGCCAGGGTCAGAGCCGTGTGCTGTTTATTCGTCCAAAGCGGATGGTCCCAATCCGCAGTGGCCAGAACAACAAAATCCGCCATCGCGCCCTCAGTCGTTCTCGATCAGGGCCATCTCACGAAAGGATGGAGAACGCTCCTGCAACTGCTCAAAATCACCACTGGCAATAATTTCTCCGTTCGCCATCTCGTAAATCAGATCGCACTTCTTCACCGTCGAGAGGCGATGGGCAATCACAATTGTGGTGCAGCGGCGTCCGACGATATCGAGGGCCTGCATTACGTCGTGCTCCGTTTTGTTGTCAAGAGCACTGGTGGCTTCATCAAGCACCAACACTTTGGCACCACGGAAAAATGCTCTCGCCAGCGACAAACGCTGCCGTTGACCACCGGAGAGCTTGATACCGTTTTCACCAATCATGGTGTAGAGGCCATAGGTCATACCCGCCACGTACTCATCAAATTGGGCCGCTTCTAGCGCCGCCCAAACCTGATCATCATCAACGGCATCACCATCACAACCAAAGGCCACATTGTCCCGAATGCTGCCATCGAGCAGACGCGTTGTTTGGGGCACAAAAGCACAGTTGGCCTGCCAAGCCGGCACCTCCTGATCCGCCACCTCGATGCCATCGAGGAGCAATTCCCCTTGCGTTGGCTTGAACAAACCGAGAATCAAGTGCGCCAGTGTGGTTTTACCGCTACCCGTCCGCCCCACCAGGGCAATACGAGCTCCAATGGGTATCGAGAGATTGATGCCATTGATCACAGGCTTTGCATCGCGGGCATAGGCAAAGCTCACATCTTGTAGCTGGATGTAGCGGCGGGGCATCACCCCATCCGGAGTCGGCACACCGGGCGATCCAAGCAAACAACGGCCAGGCTTAAGACTAATGAGTTCAAGCGCATCTGCGATCTCAGGCAAACCGCCACGAAGGCGATTGATGTTGCGAAACATCGACTGCAAAGGAGCCGAAATTCGCAACATCCCCACCAACACAGCCGAAAGCGAGGGAATAGAATTTTTAATTGCTTCCGAATCCCCATTCAGCATGGCCGGAATAATGCCAACCATAAACAAAATGGTGATTCCCGCTGGCTCAATCACCAACCGGGGCACATCGGGCAACAAACGGGCAATTCGATCATAACGCTTAGCAATTACACCATCTCGGGAAAATCGAGCAAGAAAATATTGCTCAGACGAATACAATTGAACCTCCCGCATCGAACGCAGGGATTCCATCAAAAGCAAATTGATCTTGCGCCGATAACGAATTTTCTGCTTTGTTGCAAGGCGTAGATAGGGAGTAATAATTCTAGAGGAAGCAATGTAAGCTAGAAGCATCAACGTCAAAACAAGCAAAGCCTGGGCGCCAAGCACCAAAACCACACCAATCAATAACGAAGCAACTGATACAAAATTTCCAGCGATCAACAGAATTGGAGTAATCACTCCCGTGGAAACGCTGCTAAGAATGCGATTAAACTTTTCAGAAAGATTGGCCGTATGTTGACGAACAAAAAACGCATAGTCTTGGCGCATGAGGTTGTCATACACCTTGTTCACTAAGTCATTCCAGACTTCAGCACTCAGCAGGCTTTGCATCAACGCCACACCGAACCGAACCCCAGCAGAGAGCCAAAACGCAGCAATCAGCAGCGCCACCAGCCATCCCGATTGATCGAGAAACCCGCCGCCAAACACCTTGACCCCCGGCAGGTAATCCTCCAAACGGGCTCCCGCCAACAGCCCCACCAGCCGGGCCAGCAACGCCACCAACAACACATCCAAGAGGCCTTGCACCAGTGAGGCCAGCATCACCAGGGTCAGCAGGCGAATGCGCCGCCGGGGCAACCCACACAGCAGCTGACGAAGATTGCTCCAGGTCTGACTTTGCAAGGGCATGGAGACCGCCAGAACTACCTTGCTGCTCACAAGGAGTCCACTTCAGATCATCGGACCTTAGACCGCTTTGCCCCTCAACCTTTCCGGCCAACAGGCCAGCTCAGCAACCGATTACCCAGCCGCAACAAGGCAAGGCGGCGACGGTTCCAACGCAAACGCCAAAGCGGCTGTGACCGCAACACCGAGCCGAGCGTGAGGGCAGGGAGCAGCGCATCCAACTGCGGCAACACCCCCTGCCACCGCTCCAGCAAGGCGGGTTCGGAATAGGCCATCAGGAACGGATTCAACATCGCCGCCGGCGGACGCCAATCCGCTGGCGCGGCGACGGCAGCAACAATGCGATTCAGATCATGGTCAAGGCTGCCACAACCGATCTGATGACCGATCTCTCCCGGCGTGAGGGTATCGGCAAGCGCATGGTTCACGCTGCTAAACACCACACAGCCACAGGCCATCGCCTCCAGAGGGGGCAAACCAAACCCTTCACTCACACCTGCGGCACGCCAGTGCTCTGCCGAGTCATAGACGTACACCTTGGCGCTATTAAACAGGTCGACCAAGTCGTTCACCCAGCCATCCTGCACCTCGACACGCAAACCCTTAGCCCGCAAAGCAGGCACCAACTGCCGCAACACGTAGTCGCTACTTTTGCGCCGCTGCACCAGCACATCAATCGCACGGGACTCTGCAGTGCAGTGGCGCGCACCCCGTTCAAACCACTGCGGCTCGAGGGCATTCGGCACCAAAAACAGAGGGTTGCGCGGAGCACGGTCACCCCAGTAACCCAGGGTGTTGCGACTGACCGCCAACACCGGCACCCCCGGAGGCAGGTCAAAACCGTAACCGCTGCTATGGGCCTGATAGATCACAGGTCGACCCTTCAGTCGGCGCAACAACAGCGACACATCAAAGCCCCAACTCACCAACCAGACGGCATCACCTGGAGCCGGTTCGTGTTGCAGCAGGTCATCGAGAAACGGATGATCGGCCTGACGCTGGCGGTAGGTGACCACCTGCGTGGGCCGCAACCGCGACAGCAACCGAGCCGTCTGCAAAGCAACACGCAAACCACCGCAACGAAAACGGGTTCCAGTGCCAGGCACCAGAACCCTGATGGAGCGAATGGGCGTGGGTAAAGCCTCAGGAGCAGCTGGCATCAGCTCAGAGGGAACGAACCCTGCAACGCAGACCCAATGGAAGAATCAAGCTGCAGCAGCCTCCGTGCTGCCAGCGCGCTGACGGCGGGTGAGGAAACCAAACAGCACCTTGCCAATGGCAGCCACCAGGTTGCCCTCAAGTTCTTTGAACATGTTCATGTTCAGGTGGAACGCATGGTTGGCCTCCTCCACGATGCGATTAGCCATGGCTTGATCGATCGGCAGCTCATCCATGGTTGAGCGGTAGGTGGTTTTGAACGCCTTTTCATCGGCGATGTCGTCAAAGACGTAAAAGCGCAAGCCATCGTCACCATCCATATTCATCGCTTTCTGCGCGATGTTCTTGAGGATCTGACCACCCGAAAGGTCTCCCAAGTATCGGGTGTAGTGATGGCCCACAAGCAATTCGGGGGAGTCTTGGGCCACGGCATGGATCCTCTCCACGTAAGCCGCTGCCGAGGGAGATGGCGTGATCTCCTGCTTCCAATTGGCACCGAAGTAGTAGCTGAGATCTTGCTCAAGCGCTTCGCTGCGGTTGAGCTCTTTCATACCCACCGGCCCAACAACGGGATGATCGCCCAACTTGGCGATCTCGGCTTCCATCGCCGTATACACGAAATACAGATCTGCCACCAACTTGCGGTAGCTGGCCTTATCGACGACACCTTTGAGGAAGCAACTCACAAAACCGGTGTTCTCGGCCATGGTGTGCGACTTCTTGGTGCCTTCGCGGAGTTGGGCAGCCAAAGCGACAGACATGGAACAGACCTTGAGGCACAGAACTGAACCTTAAAAGCCATTTCCCGCCATGGGCCCTGTGGTTTGCGAAGGGTTACGAGGCCACAGCAAACACGGTGTGCAGCTCACGGCAAATCTGCTGTAAGCGCAGCACCTGATCGGGCTGGGGGGGGTGGGAACCACTGGGCTCCCAATCCCCCACCGTGGCCAATCGCCAGCGTTCGCCGTCATAGGTCATGCCACGCATCAGCACCCCCAGCAGCGGCGAGTTCTGTTCCCGCGGATCCACCTGCAGGCGCAACTGCAACAACAAACTGCGGCACTGCAGCCGCGGGCTCCATCCAGGAAAATGAAAGGCAAGGTCGAGGGTTTCATCTTCCGTCCACTGGCGCGTTTGAGGATCGTCCCGCCAGGGACGGAGATTGGGCTTTGCGGCAGGAAAGTGTTGACGCACAAGCGTCACCGACGACGCCAATGCCTGGGCCTGAGGAACGCTGTGAATGGCTTCCGCTGCGTTCACAACCGTCGAATCGCGATGCATTCAGGATGGATGCTGCAGAGAGCACTGGCCAGCGACCGTTACGGTTGCAACCTCTGTGTTCAAATCTGAACGGTTCTGGTCGAAGGGGGGCCAACCATGGTCTTGCGCTCCATCAGCACCCGCATCAGGCTCTACAGCCTTGTTGGCGTGGTGGCCGCAGCGGTGCATGCAGGGGTGCTGCTCGGCCTGCGCCTGGTGATGCCCGTCTGGGTCGCCAATCCCCTGGCCTTTTTGGCTGCCTCCCTGGCGGGTTATCTCGGCCATGCCCGCTTCACCTTTCGCCCGGAAACCGGCGGCACCCGCTTTGCAAAGCGCTGGCTGGTGGTGCAATACGCCGTCAATCTCAGCGTTTGCAGCCTGATGCCACTGGCAATGCCAGCGCAGATTCCCGCACCAGTGCGCATCGCCGTGCTGGTCTTCACCCCCACCGTGCTCAATGCCTTGATTTGGTCACGCGCGGCCCGGTTCAGCCAACGCCGGCGCCAAAGCGGCAGCCGGCCCCGCCTCCATGCCGATGATCTAGGCCTGAGCAAGGCCACGAATGAGGCCATCCTCGCCTTAATCGAGGCAGGCCAACTGGATGGCGCCAGCCTGCTGGTGCAGGGAGCTGAAGTCGAACCGGCCGTGCTGCGCTGGCAGGACCTGCAGTCCCAGCGAAGCGACCTGCACCTGTGCCTGCATCTCTGTCTCACCGAAGGCCCCTGCAGTGCACCCGCCGAGAGGGTTGCTGATCTGGTGAATGCCAACGGCCATTTGCACTTGTCGTTTGGGCAATGGCTACTGATGTCGCTACTCCCCCCAGGGCACCCACGTCGCCGCCGCATCAGCCATCAACTGCGGGCTGAAATCAGCGCGCAGATCGACCGTTTCCACCAACTGCTGGGACGCACGACACCCCTCGCCCTGGACGGGCACCAACACATCCACTTGGTGCCGCTCGTTCACGACACCCTGCTCAACCTGGCGCAGGAGAAAGGCCTCACCTGGATGCGTAGCACTGCGGAACCACTCCCCACAGGCCTGCCGCTCCGCAGCTGGAGTGCCGCGATCCGCAGTGCAGGACTCCTGAAGTGGAGCGTGCTTCAACTGCTCACCAGCCGAGCAGCCAAGCGCCAACGCAACCGGGGCATCGCCAGCAACAATGGATTTGCCGGTGTGCTGTTCACAGGTCAGATGGGCCCGATGGCCTTAAAAGCCGGCTGGCGGGAACTCAGCAGCAGAGCCCCCTCGCCCAGCGCCTTACACACCCCACCCCAACTTCTGGTGCACCCCGGCGCCCAACTTGAACGGAATCTCCAAGGCGATGGATTTGGCGTCTCGGCACCGTTTGCCGGGTCGCGCTGGCGTCAACGGGAATGGGATGCGGTGCGCACGCTCAATCGGTGAGATCAATCAGTGCGATCAATCGCACGAATGAAATAGTGCGGACGACCTTTGGCCTCCACATAAATCCGGCCGATGTATTCACCCAAAACGCCAATCCCAATTAACTGAATCCCGCCCAAAAAGAGAATGGCGACGATCAAGGTGGCAAAACCAGGAGCATCGGCTCCCGTGAGCAAGGTGTCGAACACGATCACCAGGGCATAGATCAGGCTGAGCAACGACACCAGCAACCCGATCACACTCCACACCTTCAAGGGCAGCACAGAGAAAGAAAAGATGCCATCGAGGGCATAGCTCCAAAGCTTGAGCGGACTCCAAGAGCTTGTGCCACCGCTGCGGCTCACCCGCTGATAGGGCAGTTCCACACTGCGGAATCCCGTCCAGGGCAACAGGCCTTTGGAAAACCGACTGGACTCCCGCAGCCGGGTGAGTGCCTCAAACACCGGTGCATCCAAAAGCCTGTAATCACCGGCCCCCTCTTGGAGCTGAATCGAGTCCACCAGCTTGTTAAACACGCGGTAGAACCAAGACGCACTGGCCACTTTGAGGCGGGATTCCTGATCTCGGTCATCGCGAACCGCCGTGACCACTTCCGCACCGTCCTTCCATTCGGCGATCATCGCCTCGATCAACTCAGGCGGATGTTGCAGGTCGGAATCGATCAACACCGCAGCGCCACACTGACCTCGGGCATGGTCGAGGCCCGCCAGCATCGCCGCCTCCTTGCCGAAATTGCGGGTGAACTCCAACAAAGTGACAGGCACCGATTCACCGAGCTGCTGTTGATGCTTCTGAAAAGCCCGGATCTGATCCACCGTGCCATCACTGGAGCCGTCATCAATCAGCACAAGCCTGTCGACGCCAGGCACCGCCAGCACGCGCTCAATGAAATGGGTGATCACGGCCTGCTCGTTGAAACAGGCAGCCACCACCCACACACCTGCAGGTTTCTCCATGGGTTTCCGGAGGCTGATCAACAAGAACTTTAGAGATCACCGCTCAAGGCATAGGCTCGCCTGATTGCACTAAGGCCCCAAGGCCCCGGTTCTCCATGGCTCAGTTCGAGAAGCTCACCGCCCCGTCGCAGGGCACGCCCATTCGCTTCGAGAACGGCCAGCCTGTCGTCGCCAACGATCCCATCATTCCTTTCATCCGCGGTGATGGCACCGGCGTGGACATCTGGCCGGCCACCCAAAAAGTGCTGGATGCTGCTGTAGCCAAAGCCTATGGCGGCACGAAGCGCATCGAGTGGTTCAAGGTCTACGCCGGTGATGAAGCGTGTGACCTCTACGGCACGTATCAATACCTGCCGGACGACACCCTCGAAGCAATCCGCACCTACGGCGTTGCAATTAAAGGTCCCCTCACCACCCCTGTGGGCGGTGGCATCCGCTCATTAAATGTGGCCCTGCGCCAGATTTTTGATCTTTATTGCTGCGTGCGCCCTTGCCGCTACTACGAAGGAACCCCCAGCCCCCACAAACGTCCCCAAGATCTGGACGTGATCGTTTATCGGGAAAACACCGAAGACATCTACATGGGGATTGAGTGGGAAGCCGATGACGCCGTGGGCCAGGCGTTGCGCAAACACCTCAACGAGGTTGTGATCCCAGCCAACGGCAAACTCGGCAAGCGTCAAATTCCTGAAGGTTCCGGCATCGGCATCAAGCCCGTGAGCAAGCACGGCAGCCAGCGCCACATCCGCAAGGCCATTCAGCATGCCCTGCGTTTGCAAGGCAACAAGCGCCACGTCACCTTGGTGCACAAGGGCAACATCATGAAATTCACGGAAGGGGCCTTCCGTGATTGGGGCTATGAACTAGCCACCACCGAATTCCGTGATGTCTGCATCACCGAACGGGAAAGCTGGATCCTCAGCAACCTTGACCACGATCCAACGCTGAGCGTGGAGGCCAATGGCCGCATGATCGAACCGGGCTATGACAGCCTCACGCCAGAGAAGAAGCAGGCCATCGACGCCGAAGTGCAGGCCGTGATCGATGCCATTGGATCCAGCCACGGCAACGGCAAGTGGAAAGAGATGGTGTTAGTGGACGACCGCATCGCCGACAGCATCTTCCAGCAAATTCAGACCCGACCTCAGGAGTATTCGATCCTCGCCACCCTCAACCTCAACGGCGACTACATCTCGGATGCTGCCGCTGCCATGGTGGGTGGTCTGGGCATGGCCCCCGGCGCCAATATCGGCGCCGACGCTGCCATTTTTGAAGCCACCCACGGCACTGCCCCGAAACATGCCGGCCTCGACCGCATCAATCCGGGCTCTGTGATTCTCAGCGGCGTGATGATGCTCGAATTTCTGGGGTGGCAAGACGCCGCCGATCTGATCACCAAGGGCCTCAGCGCCGCCATCGCCGACCAGCAAGTCACCTACGACCTGGCTCGGTTGATGGAGCCCCCAGTGGATGCCGTGAGCTGCAGCGGCTTCGCCGACGCCATCGTCGAACGGTTCTGAGCCAAAGCGCCACAGACCATGGCCAGCGGAAGCCGGTGAGCAAATCCAGTGAGCAGAATGGCCCGATGGCCAGTCCTGACACCACCGATCCCTGCGTTCATTGCGGCTTCTGTCTGCCCACCTGCGCCAGCTACCGCGTGCTGGGCACAGAAATGGACTCGCCACGCGGTCGCATTCACACCCTCAAAGCGATCGAAGCCGGCGAACTGCAGCTGGATGCCACCGTGGCCAGCCATTTCGACAGCTGCCTGGGTTGTTTTGCCTGCGTCAGCGCCTGCCCATCGGGGGTGCGTTACGACCAGTTGATCGAAGCAACCCGACCGCGCCTCAACAACCCTGAGCTGCGCAGCTCTTGGCAGCAAACACTCCGGCAGCTGCTCCTGGCTGTGCTGCCCTATCCCCGCCGGTTGCGGGCTCTGCTCACCCCGCTGCGCGCCTATGCCGGTACGTCGCTGCAGGGTCTGGTGCGGCGCAGCGGCCTGCTGAACCTGCTCGGACCTCAACTCCGTGCCATGGACGCACTGTTGCCGCCCCTGGCTCCGGAAGGCTTCTGTGATCACTTTCCCATCGTCACGCAGGCCGTTGGGCAACGCCGCGGGCGCGTCGGACTGGTGCTGGGCTGCGTGCAGCGTTGTTTTGATCCGCAGGTCAATGCCGCCACCGTGGCAGTGCTGCAAGCCAATGGCTTTGATGTGGTGATCCCCCCAGACCAAGGCTGTTGTGGTGCTGTGAGCCATCACCAGGGCCAGATGGAGCAAACACGCGCGCTGGCCACCGCACTAGTCGCCAGCTTCCAGGCGGTGCACCAGCAAGAGCCCCTGGATGCCGTTTTGGTCGCTGCCTCAGGCTGCGGCCACACCCTCAAGGCCTATGGGGAGTTGCTGGCCGAGGGAACGCAAACCATGCCGTGCCCGGTCCAGGACGTGCATGAATTCCTCACCCACCATGGCCTCAGCCACGGATTCCAACAGGCCCTCCAACCGCTTGACCATGCTGAGGGACAACAAGCCAGCAGCGAGAAACCGGTTGTGGTGGCCTATCACGATGCCTGCCACATGATCCATGGCCAGGGGATCACGACCCAGCCGCGCCAGCTCCTCAACGCCATTCCCCATCTCGACCTGAGGGAAGCCACGGAAGCCGGCGTGTGCTGCGGCAGTGCCGGCATCTACAACCTGGTCCAGCCCCAGGAAGCTGCTGAGCTAGGCCGCATCAAAGCCAAGGATCTCACCACCACGGGGGCATCAGTGATCGCCAGCGCCAACATCGGCTGCAGCCTTCAGCTGCGGCGTCATCTGCCGACCCAGAACTCCGCTCCGACCGTGCTCCACCCGATGGAACTGCTGGCGAAATCCGCCGGCCTCGAACTGAAGGCTTAGGGGAGACCTTCCATCAGCCGCCAAGTCTGGAGCAGGGTGTCGGCGTCACCCAAATTACCGGGGAAGGTCACAATCGGCAGCCCATCGACCGCTGGACTGGATGGCGACAGCGGCCGCACCAGCGACAGGCCCGGCAGCAACTGCCCCTCCAGCTGCACCGCATCCAGTGCCAACCCGTCCGCCAGCAAGGTGCCGGTGGTGATGCCGCCCTTGCTGATCACATACCCCAATTGGGGCACCAGTGCAGCGACCAGACGCCCCATCAGACGAGCCAACTCCATCCCAAACCGAAGCCGACGGATCACCGCACCGTCCCCTTCACCAAAACCCAGCTCACCGCGGCTGGTGAACAACACCGGTGTGCAACCACGGGACAGCACCTTCTCCAGCTGCATGCGCCATTCCGCCTCTAGATCAGGCAACAACCAATCGCGCGGCCCTGCGTCCAGCACCCGAGCGATGCGAGCCACGGGCAACTCGACTCCATGGCATTGGGGCTGACGCAAAAGCTGCTGCAGTTGCTGGTCGGCCAACGGCACATGGGATCCCACCAGCACCAACCCAGGCTGACGGGTCCCCGCATGGTGGCGCCGCAAGCCAGCCAGTCCCTTCCCATCCAACGGTTGCGGCCCGAGGGGAGACAACCCGCCATCCACCAGGCCATTGAGCAGGCTGGCGGCCGAGCGAAAGACAAAACGTTTGCGACCTTGCAGCTGATGCAGCGCTGCACCCAAGGCCTCCAACTGCTCCGGACGGGTGGCATCCACCACCACAGGTGGATTGCCCTGCAAACCCTCAAGCCACTGAAGCAATGCGTTGAAACCAGCCGGATCGGCACCACTGCGGCTCTCGGCCGCCCGATCCAAAACAGCCCACCCCAACGGCAGCACCGAGGTCTGAGCAATCGCCCCGCCGCTTTTCTCCGCCAACCAAGCCGCTAAATCACTGGTGCTGTAACCAAACAACCGGTCGCGGGCGAACGCAGTGGTGTGAACGGGAACACCATGCAACAGATGCACCCCATCCACGGTGGTGCGCCCCCCCGGCAAAAATGCAGGCACATGCAGGGTGGCATCCACTGGACGGCCAAAGCAGGCCTGCCAGGCCGTGGCCAGCACCTCAGGCTCCAGGACGCCATGACCCCGCAGGGTGGAGTCACCCCGGCTGACCAACTGCACGTGGTCAGGAGACAGGCCTTCCGCAGCCATCGCTGCGGCCAGCGCATCCATAATCTCGCGATTGCGGGCGGCCGCTTCACCCGGCGCCAACGCCCGCGTGTTGGCAAGAACAAAGAGCAAGGGCGAGGGGTGGCGCAAACCCTGACGCAACGTTTCCCGATCCCAACGCAACAACAACGGACAGCTATGCACCGTCTGGGAGCCGGTGGGATCGTCATCAATGACCACCACTTTGGTGGTGACTTGCGGCATGCCGGGCATGGCAATCCCAGTTCCAAGCCATCCCAGTCAACACGGGCACTGAAGGGAGGAAACCAATTGCACAACGGTGCATCAAGCGAAGCCGGCGGGGGTTGATTACGCCGATGCCCATGGCACCATCGTCCTTCGCATGATCGCGGTCCCATCAGCAGCCCATCTTTCGCCACAACCAGCGCAGTGCAAACATTCGCACCCGACAACCTGGTGGCAACCCAGCAGCTGGTGCGCGACCTGCACGCCGATGGAACCCCTTGGATCCCGTCTGGTTTGGGCAGCCGCCTCCCCTGGGGAGCTCCGCTCAAACCCGCACCGGTGGTTAGCTTTCGCCACTGCAAAGCCGTGCTCGACCATGCCGTTGATGACCTCACCATCACCGTGCAAGCCGGACTATCCCTGGCCGACCTGCAAAGCCAATTGGCGGAATACCAACAATGGCTGCCGATCGACTGGCCCCTGGGCACACACCCCCACCAGGCCGACTCCGCCGGCACAATCGGGGGCCTGGTGGCGCGAGGATTGGCTGGAGGCTTGCGGCACCGCCACCTCGGGGTCCGCGACCAGATCATCGGCATTGGCCTGATCCGAACCGACGGCACCGAAGCGCATGCGGGCGGCCGGGTGGTGAAGAACGTGGCCGGCTACGACTTGATGCGCCTGCTGTGCGGCAGCTGGGGCAGCCTGGCCCTGATCAGCGAACTCACCCTGCGGGTGCAACCGATTCGTCCAGCGCGGGCCCTCCTCGTGCTCCACGGCCCCCTCGCTGCCCTAGAGGCCTGGCGCGCGGCGGTGGTGGCCAGCACCCTCACCCCCGAACTCCTCAATTGGCAGGGCAGCCCCGAGCAACCGCTGCATCTCCAGGTGGGCATCGCCAGCGTCAGTGATGCGGCGGTGGAGGACCAACTGAACCGCCTGCGATCCCTTGCCGAGCACCACCAGCTGAGCGCGGAACAACACGCCTGGGATGGCCCTCTACCACCAGCGGATCAATCCATGACGACGACGCCCGCTTGGTTGCTCCGCCTCAGTTTGCCCCCCACCCAGGTGCAGACCCTGTTTCGCAGCATGGAACTGCAAGCACTGCAGGGATGGCACTGGCAGGTGGCCGCCGCCGCTGGCAGTGGCGATGGCTGGAGCCCAACAGACTCGCCAACCCGCGGCGATCAGGTGCAGGCCCTACGTCAACGCATCGAGGCCTTGGGCGGCAAGTTGAGCGTGCTGCGACAGCCAGCTGCTTGGTCTGCTGTGCTGCCGGCCTGGACGGATGCTCCATCCCGACCGCTCATCGAAGCGGTGAAACGCCAGTTCGACCCTCTGCAACAGCTCAACCGCGGGCGACTGCCCGGGGTTGCCCATCCGTTCGGGTCACCGTTGCGGACGAGGGATTAACCCTGGCTAACCCGATAGGTGCAGCACAACTCCAAGCTTTCGCCTGCCGCCAGCTCAAGACGGCGATCACCACTGATCAACGCCTGCCGCGGCCCGGTCCAAGGCTCCAAGCACACCATGTTGCGGGGAGGCTCCGTCCAGACCACGGTGAGATCCATGGGTGCGGAATGGTCCAGCTGCACCGTGGTGCCGGCCCAATCGTCCACCAACGTCACCGGCCCGGATGGGCGGCAGAGCAAATCCACGCCTTCAGAGAGGCGCTGTAACTGACCCGCGGTGTCTGTCTCCGCCATCTCCAGATGGTTCAGACACTGGGGCGCGAGTCCTTCCAAACGGGTGCGACTGAGGTCGCGAACGATGAAGTAGGGATGCAGCCCAAAACTGAAGGGCATCGCCAACGGGCCATCACCCGTGTGATGGATGGTGGTGCGAACCTCAAGAGCTTGATCAAGCGGCCGCACCGCCATCACCACCCGAAAAGGGAAGGGAAACGCCTCACGCGTCTGCGCCGTATCCGTGAGGGTAAGCTGGATGCCGCTCTGATCCTCCAAGAGCTGCAGCTGCCAGGGAAGGTCACGGGCAAAACCGTGCTGTTTGAGCGTGTGGTTAACCCCGTTCAGCGGCAGTCGATCACCGGGGAGATTGCCACAGATCGGGAATAACACCGGAAGACCGCCGCGGATGCTGTTGGCGGGGTTGGCGTAACGCTCCTGATCGAAATACAGCCACTCCCGTCCCCCCGCGCACCATTCACTCACCAGCCCACCACGCTCCGGCACCACGCGCAGGCGATCACCACTGCCGGGATGCACAAATTCCCAATGGGGATAGGGCTCGGACTGCTGGATGAGCGTCATGGCCATGGTCTTGGGCAGTCCAAGTGTGGCGCGACCGTACCGAAAGCACAGACCGCCGTCAGTGATGCCGCCAACAGCGGTTACACCTGGGCAAGGGTGGCCAACCAGTCGAGAAGAGCAGAATTCACCTGCTCAGGCACTTCATCGTGGGGGCAATGACCAGCCTCCAGCACGACCTCCGTCAACGCTTCCGGGGCGTGGCGCTGAAAACTGGCACGACGGCCAGCGGCATTGATCCAAGGGTCACGAATCCCCCAGAGCAACAGCAGCGGAGCGCGTAGCTCCGCAAACAACGCATCCAAAGGCTGACCGCGGGGGATGTCGAACACCGTGCGAAACACCCCAAAGGCGCCGGGATCCGTTGAAGGCAGTCGGATGGCTTCCACCAATTCTTCATCCACATTGGTGCGATCGACATACACCTGGTTGAGGGTGCGGCGAATGGTGGCCGGCCGCCGCATATTTTCAAACAACAGCCGCTGCAGCACAGGACTTTTGAGCAGCGCCATGCCGATGGTCTGGCGAGCAATCGCCCCCCAACCCTGAGGGGTCTGCTGCTCGTCACTAAATGGACCTGCGGCATTGAGCAACACCACACCTGCACACCCTGCACCCAGGACAGCACCGGCAGCCAAGGCGGCAAAACCGCCGAGGGAGTTGCCTGCAATCACGGTGGGGCGACCGATTCGTTCTTGCACATACGCCACGAGCTGATCCCGCCAGAGGGCACCGCCATAGGTGAGATCAGCCGACTTGGCACTGCGCCCAAAACCAAGCAGGTCAAGCGCATGGACTTCGTGGGTGCGCGCCAGCACCGGAATGTTGTGACGCCAATGATCGGTGGAAGCACCGAATCCATGCACCAAAAGCAGAGCCGGACGCTGTTGAGACGTCCACTCAGCCGCCGCATCCGTGGGGCCACAACGCAGGCAATGCACGGGATGGCCCAGATACTCCCAAGGCTCACAGATGGTCTGAGGCAGCCGTTGAGTCACCAGGTCGCTCACCACTTCCGGAGCTGCTTCTGGAGCAATGGTCACGACAGATCTGGCCTGGAGCGGTGATGCTATAGAGCCCTGCCACTGCTTGCTCCTTTGGACGCCTACGCCCTTAGCTATGGCCCTTTCAATGATCCGGCCACCCTGCGCGGCGCCGTGTTTTGGGCCTTGGCGCTGTACCTACCCTTGAGTGGACCCCTCAGCCGCTTTGAAGCCAGCCTGCTCAATGGGCCCTTAAACGCCCGCTGGCAACAGGTTGCGCTTGTGAGCAGCAGTCTGTTGCTCGCCTTCGCGGTGGGCATTGTGGTCCAGTTGCTGCTGAGCTGGACCCTCGGGCCGGGATGGGGCTCCAGCCTGGCCCTAATTACGGGGGGCTGGAGCCTGTTTCTGCTGCTGGCCCGTAGCCAAGACCAGGAGCAGGACTAGCGAAGACGGGCTGATGCGGTGAACGCCAGAGCGCTCACGCGACACTGACCGGATCGACTGCTGCTGTGTCGCCGGGCTTGTCGCCTCCGTTGGGCTTATCACCACCGATCACATGCCGCAGCAGCACCGGAGCTAAGAAGGTGGTGCCTATCACCATGAGAAGGATGGCCGCCTCCAGCGAAGGCGACAGCAAACCAGCGCTGGTGCCCAGCCCGAGGAAGATCAAACCCACCTCACCCCGAGGCATCATCCCCAAACCCACCACCAGGCGATTGGTGGGCTGACTGCTCATAAAGGCCCAACCAGACGCAATCTTGCCGACGATGGCGATCACCAGCAAGAAGCCAGCCACCACCAAAGCTGAGCGACTGGATGGATCCAAGGGATTGATCACCGACAAATCCATGCCGGCACCCACCAACACAAAGAAAATCGTGGCGAACAGCGTCACGATGGGCAGCACAGCCTGCTGAATGGCGTGATTGTGCTTGGAGCCACTGAGAATCAAGCCGGCAGCAAAGGCACCGAGCGCGGCCTCTAAACCGATCGCCGTTGCCGCAAAGCAGCTGAGAGAAAGGATCACAAACGATGCCACCAGCACCTCACCGGGGGCCTTGAGCTTGTCGATCAGCCAATCAAATGCGGGTGCAGCGATGCGGCTAAGGCCAATGGCTGCCACCACGAACACGATTGCTGCCACCACAAGCTTGAGGATCGGAGCAATCGTGAACGAACCACCGGCCGCCAGCGACACCACCACCGCCAGGATCACGATGCCAAGGATGTCGTCAAGCACCGCGGCACCGATCACAATTTGACCTTCACGCGTTTTGAGATAGCCGAGTTCGCCGAACACACTGGCCGTAATGCCAATACTGGTGGCCGTCATCGACGCTCCGGCGAACACCGCAGGGATCAGGTCGACGTGGAAGAGCATCATCAAACCAGCGGTACCCAGAGCAAAGGGGAGCACCACGCCAGCGACAGCCACGGTGAGGGCCTGAGCACCCACTGCGACGAGTTCATCCAGTTCACTCTCGAGCCCGGTGAGAAACAACAGGGCATAGAGGCCAAGGGTGGCCACCGCCTGCAGCGACGGAAATGTTTCGTTGTAGATCTCTGGAATGGCATCCGGCGGGATGGATGCCAAACCACCGATGACTTGATTAAAGGTGTCGCTGAGGTGAGCGTGGGTCTCTGGCGGCACCAGTAGATGCAAACCAGATGCGCCAATGATCACACCAGCCAACAACTCGCCGAGGATGGTGGGGAGTTGCAGCCGCACCAACACTTCCGCCAGTGTGCGGGCGGCGACAAAAATCAACAAAAAGCGGACGACCCCGATCAGGGTTTCGGCCACCTCCAGGTCATGGCTGCTGAGCTCACTCAGCATGGAAGAGAGCTGGGCCAGCTCCAGGGGCACAAGCATCGAGATCAAGAGGTCCAGATGCCAGGGACCTTATAAGAAAGTCTCCTCAGCAACCGTTCAGATCAGTCAGAACCACCATGGCTACGGTCCAGGCAGTGACTCCGCCTCACTGACCAGCCATGGACACCACATCAACCCTCTCTGTTGTCCTAACTCCCTCGGCACCGGCGGAGGCGGAACTGCGACAACTTGATGCCTACTGGCGCACGGCCAATTATCTGGCAGCAGGCATGCTCTACCTCAAAGACAACCCGCTGTTGCGGGAGCCCCTGCGACCAGAACACATCAAAAATCGCCTCCTAGGCCACTGGGGATCCAGCCCGGGGCAAACCTTTATCTGGACCCATGCCAACCGGCTGATCAATGCCTACGACGTTGACATGATTTACATGGCTGGGCCCGGGCATGGAGCACCTGGGATGCGTGGCCCGGTTTATGTCGACGGCAGCTACAGCGAGCGCTATCCCGACAAATCCCTGGATGAAGCAGGGCTGCGCCGCTTCTTCAAGATGTTCTCCTTCCCGGGGCATATCGGCAGCCACTGCACAGCGGAGACACCGGGTTCCATCCACGAAGGCGGAGAACTGGGCCATGTGCTCTCCCATGCCTGTGGATCAATCTTCGATAACCCCAAGCTGATCACCGTGGCCTGTGTCGGTGTCGGTGACGGTGAAGCGGAAACCGGCCCCCTGGCAACCAGCTGGCATATCAATAAATTCATCAATCCAGTCCGTGATGGGGCGGTGCTGCCGGTGCTGCACCTGAACGGCTACAAAAGTGCCAACCCCTCAATCCTCAGCCGCATTCCCCACGAAGAACTGCAGAGCTTGTTGCGGGGCTATGGCTGGGCACCGCTCTTTGTGGAAGGGTGTGATCCGATGACGATGCACCGCCAGATGGCGGTGGCGATGGAGCAGGCCGTGCTCACGATCCGCGCCATTCAGGAGCAGGCCCGCAGCAATCACAAAGCAACCCGGCCCCTCTGGCCCATGGTGGTGCTGCGCTCCCCCAAAGGTTGGAGCGGCCCAGCAGAGGTGGACGGTAAAAAGCTGGAAAATTTCTGGCGCTCTCATCAGGTGCCAATCACTGAAGCAAAAACCAACCCCGAGCATCTGCGACTGCTTGAGGAGTGGCTGAAGAGCTATAGGCCCTGGGAACTCTTCGATGAAGAGGGTGCGATCCGAGCAGACATCCGAGCCCTCTCCCCCAAGGGTGACCGTCGCATGGGATCCAATCCCCACACCAATGGCGGCGTGCTGCGGCGCAATCTGCAGTTCCCCAACCTGAACGACTACGCCGTCACCGTGAACTGCCCCGGCTGTCGTGAAAGTGAGAACACGGTGCCCTTGGGCGAGCTGATTCAAGACCTGATGCGTCAGAACCCTGGGGCCTATCGACTCTTCGGACCCGACGACACGGCCTCAAACCATCTGCTGGCGGTGTTCGAAACGGGCAAAAAGGTGTGGATGGCGGATTATTTGCCAGAAGACCTCAATGGCAGCGAACTGGCGCGCGACGGATCCGTGGTGGAGATGCTCTCAGAACACACCCTGGTGGGAATGCTGGAGGGTTATCTGCTGACGGGCCGCCACGGGATCTTCCACACCGATGAGGCCTTCGCACCTGTGATCGCGTCGATGTTTAACCAGCACTGCAAATGGCTGGAGCGCTGCCAAGACGTTCCCTGGCGCGAACCAATTGGTGCCTGGAACTGCCTGGTGTCATCCACCATCTGGCGCCAAGAGCACAACGGCTGCTCCCACCAAGATCCGAGCTTCCTCGATTTAGCGAGCAACCAAAAGGGCAGCATCGCCCGGGTGTACCTCCCCGCTGATGCCAATTGCCTGCTAGCGGTCGCAGAACAAGCCCTACAGGACACCGACGTGGCCAACGTGATTGTGTCGGACAAGCAAAAACACCTGCAGTACCTCACCCTGGAGCAGGCCCGTCACCATGTAGCCAAGGGTGCCAGCCTTTGGCAATGGGCTTGCAATGACGATTGCGATAGCGAACTCAACGAGCCCGATGTGGTGCTGGCTTCCGCCGGAGACATCCCCACCAAAGAATGTATAGCAGCGATTGAACTCATCCGCGAGCGGATTCCCTTCCTCAAGGTGCGCTACGTGAACGTGGTCAAGCTCTTTGCCCTGGCCTCGCCCGAAGACCATGCCCATGGCTTGAGCGATCTGGATTTCACCACCCTGTTCACACCAGACAAACCGATCATTTTCAACTTCCACGGCTACCCCTGGTTGGTGCATCGCCTCACCTACAACCGCCCCAATCACAGCAATCTGCACGTGCACGGTTACCAGGAGCAAAGCGACATCAACACGCCGCTGGAACTGGCAATGATGAACAAAATCGATCGTTTTCATCTCGTGATCGATGTGATCAACCGGGTGCCGAAACTGGGATCACGGGCGGCCCATGTGAAAGAACAAATGAAAGAGGAAATCCTGCGACACAGGGCCTATGCCTATGAGCACGGCACTGATGCACCGGAGATCAACAATTGGCGCTGGGGCCTCGGTCACAGTTCCTGCATCGTATGAACCAATAAAGGGTTCATCGGTTCACACTGAGCTCATCACCCTGGTTCGTCATATCGACAAGCGATGAGCACCTCTGAGCCCCTTGATCTGCATCTGCCCACCCCTAGCTGCTTCGCCGACCCGGAGCGAGCAGGGCTTGATGCCGACGACGTTTTTGCTGGTATGACCGAGCATCTCTTTTTCACGCTCGGGAAACTAGCTCCCACCGCCAGCCGCCATGACCTCTACATGGCCCTCAGCTACGCCGTTCGCGATCGGTTGATCACCCGCTATCTGGCCAGCCAGGAAGCCATCCGAGCCCGACCACAGAAAACAGTGGCCTACCTCTCGGCGGAATTTCTGATCGGTCCCCAGCTCAACAACAACCTGCTGAATCTCGGAATTCAAAAGGAAGCTGAAGACGCAGTACGCCGCTTTGGCGTGGAATCACTCCAGCAGATCCTGGACGTCGAAGAAGAGCCCGGCTTGGGCAACGGAGGCCTCGGCCGTCTGGCCGCCTGCTACATGGAATCCCTAGCCAGTTTGCAGGTCACCGCCACCGGCTACGGCATCCGCTACGAATTCGGCATCTTTGACCAGCTGATCCGCGACGGTTGGCAGGTGGAAGTAACCGACAAGTGGCTCAAAGGCGGCTGGCCTTGGGAGCTGCCCCAACCCGATGAAGCGTGTTTCGTGGGGTTTGGCGGCCGCACCGAGAGCTACACCGACGACAACGGCAACTACCGCTCTCGCTGGATTCCGGCGGAACATGCCATCGGGGTGCCCCACGACGTGCCAGTGCTCGGCTATCGAGTTAACACCTGTGATCGACTGCGCTTGTGGCGTGCTGACGCCACCGAGAGCTTCGATTTCTATGCCTTCAACATCGGCGATTACTACGGCGCCGTGGAAGAGAAGGTGGGCAGCGAAACCCTCTCCAAAGTGCTCTATCCCAACGACGGCACCGATGAAGGCCGGCGCCTACGCCTCAAGCAGCAGCACTTCTTCGTGAGCTGCTCCCTGCAAGACATGCTGCGCAGCCTTGATCATCGGGGCCTAGCGGTGGAAAACTTCGCCGACTACTGGACGGTGCAGCTCAATGACACCCACCCGGCGATTGCCGTGGCGGAACTGATGCGGCTGCTGATCGATGATCGCCATCTGCCGTGGAACCAGGCCTGGGAGATCACCACCAAAGCGGTCGCTTACACCAACCACACCCTCCTGCCTGAAGCGCTGGAGAAATGGGATCTGCGCCTGTTCGCCGACCTGCTGCCGCGGCACCTGGAGTTGATCTATGAAATCAACCGCCGTTTCCTCCAGCACGTGCGACTGCGCTTTCCGGGCAATGACACCATCCTGCGCAAGCTGTCGATCATCGATGAAGAAGGCAGCAAGGCCGTGCGCATGGCCCACCTCGCCACCATCGGCGCCCATCACGTGAATGGGGTGGCCGCCCTGCACTCCGATCTGGTGCGTACCCAGTTGTTACCGGAATTCGCAGCCCTCTGGCCAGAGAAATTCACCAATGTCACCAATGGCGTCACGCCGCGCCGCTGGGTGGCCTTGGCAAATCCAGAAATGTCAACCCTGTTTGACCAGGTGGTGGGCGACGACTGGATCTCCAACATGGACAAACTGCGCAAGCTGGAAAACTATCAACACGACGGTAACTTCCTTGAGCAATGGGGCAATACCAAGCTCACCGTGAAGCGAAAACTGGCAAATTATATCCATCGTAACTCCGGCGTTCTGGTGAATCCAGCCAGCCTGTTTGATGTGCAAGTGAAACGAATCCATGAATACAAACGTCAGCACCTCAATGCACTACAAATCATCACCCAATACCTGCGCATCAAGAATGGGCAAGCCGAAGGGTTAGCACCCCGCACCGTGATCTTCGGGGGGAAAGCGGCACCCGGCTATTACATGGCCAAGCTGATCATTCGCTTCATCAACGGCATTGCTGAAATGGTCAATGCCGACCCGGATATGGATGGCCGTTTACGGGTTGTTTTTCTACCGAACTACACCGTCAAACTGGGTGAGCAGGTTTATCCAGGCTCCGACCTCTCAGAACAGATCTCAACGGCTGGCAAAGAAGCCTCTGGCACGGGCAATATGAAGTTTGCCATGAACGGAGCCCTAACGATTGGAACCCTGGATGGGGCCAATGTGGAGATTCGCGAGCGGGTGGGGGCCGAAAACTTCTTCCTGTTTGGCAAAACCGTTGAAGACATTGCAACCCTGAAGCACAGCGGTTACCGCCCTTGGGAGGTGATCAACCGCACGCCCGAGCTGGCGGAAGCGATCCATTTAATTGAAAGTGGCCACTTCAGCAACGGCGACACGGATCTGTTCCGTCCGCTACTCGACAATCTCACCGGCGGCGATCCCTTTTTCGTGATGGCCGATTTCGCCGACTACCTTCGCGCCCAGGACGTCGTCAGCGAAGTTTGGAGCAACCGAACCCAATGGAATCGGATGTCTGTGCTGAACGCTGCCCGGAGCGGCTTCTTCTCCTCTGACCGCTCAATCCGGGACTATTGCGAAAACATCTGGAACGTGGAGGCACTCAAGGTCGATATCACCTGTGCCGTGCGCTAACGAGCACACCCCGCCTGGTGATCAAGACACCCCAAAGGAAGGGCGATGGACCCACACCGCCCCCCGAGGCATCCCATGGTCAACTGGTCAACCGCGATCAGGGAAATCAGGTGTCTGATGCAGCAGCCGATTTAAACGCAAGCGGTCGGCATTGAGGGGATCGGGAGCCAACTCACCCGCCAGTTCTCGGAACTTCTCCTCAATTTCCTCAGGCACACGCACATCAAAAATGCGCTCCATCAAGGCCTCGATGGAGAAGAGATGCGCATTGATGTTTTCCAGATCAGCCATGGCTTGCTGGAGCGCATCAGCGGGCTCTTCGGTCGCACCCACAGGCGTTGCGTGGGCTTGGGTGTCAGCAGGGCGGGTGCCGTGTTGCTTCTGCAAATCCTCAAGCACCCGTCCAGACAATGTGCGGAAAGCCTGCAAGGCAGCCCAGCTCAGCTCCTGCTGCTGACGCAAGGTGGGACTTTCACGAATGAGCCGATCGTGCTCGCGATAGAAGCGTTGACAGTCAGGGCATTGACAGGGCTCTTCAGGCACGTCACACCCTCAAGTTCAACGCCCATCATGACATCTCATTAAGCAGCAAGGGGTGGTCCCCCAGACAATCCACCACCATCGGCCGGTGGATCAAGAGGCCCCTCACCAGCGTCATCGTCGCTGAGATCCGCGATCCCTGGCAGGGGAATCTCAATCGAAGACACCACCTGAATCACATCACGAAGGCGCATTGAGTCGGCAAACCAGCCCATGGCCTGCTCCGTGTCGCCGCGACGTTCCGCGTCACTGGCCTGGTCCTCATGGGCCTCAGCCAGCAAAGCAAGCCAACACAGACAACGGGCTTGAACCACCGATAGGTCCAAATCGGTAGGTTGGGAGTTGGCAATGCGCTCGCTTTCCTGCTGCACCAAAAGCCGCAAACGCAGATCGTGAAGCTGGGTCATGGCTCCGGATTCACTCTGTCAACGCTAGCGACAGAGTGCGGCCACGCCACCCCCCTAGATGTAGTGGCGGCTACGGGATCGCAAACCCAATGGGAACGGGGCTGGCGGGACTCGAACCCACGACCTACGGTTTAGGAAACCGTCGCTCTATCCGGCTGAGCTACAGCCCCATAGAAGTCATTATGGGGGTTGAAAGCAGGCGAGGTGATCGCGATCAAGGTGTTGGTGCCTTCGGGCTTGACACGCTTGATTGAGGAAAGTCCGGGCTCCCCGATGGCCAAGCTTGCTGGGTAACGCCCAGTGCGGGTGACCGTGAGGAGAGTGCCACAGAAATACACCGCCGATGGCCGGCTTGCCGGCACAGGCAAGGGTGCAAAGGTGCGGTAAGAGCGCACCAGCAGCATCGAGAGGTGCTGGCTCGGTAAACCCCGGCTGGGAGCAAGGCCGAGGAACGACGGTTGGCCATCTGCCCCGT